>NZ_JBSGDR010000022.1:0-124608 GCF_053602455.1 Amycolatopsis sp. NPDC004378 | reverse complement strand
CGGGACGAGTTGGTCGCACTTCTCATCCTGCCGCCGAAAGACCCGTCCCTCGTCTCAGGCCCTCGCCCGCGTCACCAACGTCATGACCCGCAACACCTAGCCCTGCATTCCTGGCCAGACGCTTCCGGCCTCGCCGCGGCCAAGGCCGAAAACCATCGGGCAGGGAGCGGCGCCGGGGTATCGCCGAGCGGGGCGAGCAGGCCGCCGTCACCCGATGCCCGTTGATGCGTGTACCTGACGGCAGGAGACAAGCTCTACGGTCTGCAGGACCGATCCGGGCCGGGTCGTGTCCGGTGACCTCAGTGTCGATTGAGTCCTGTCGTGGTGGCGCACGGCGTGGGTGAGCGATGTGCCGGTGGGCTGACGTTCTCCGCGGACGTCGCTCGATACTCCGGCGAGGTGAGGGTCGGTCGGAGCCGGGTTTCGACGGAGCCGGCTTGCAGGGCCAGTGCGGCGAAGGCGAGGTCCTGCAGAGCGATACCGATCGAGTTGAACAACGTGATCTGGTCGCGTTCGGTCCGGCCAGGCGTCAGCCCGGCCAGTACCGCCCCCAGCTCCTGCCGGAAATCGTCTTCTGTCGTCGTGCCGTCCTGCACCGACAGCACGGCTTCGCCCGACTTCTGCAGCTGGACGGCGGCGCTGTCGGCGAAGACCGTCGCGCGGGCCATTCCCGCGGAGTCGATCTCGCGGTGGTCGGGCCGGGGTGGCGCGCCGACGGCGTTGACGTGCAGCCCCGGCCGGAACCACGCGCCCTCGACAACGGGCACGCGTGACGGTGTCAGGGTGCAGAGCACGTCGGCCGCTTCGACCACCCGGCGCGAATCCGGGGCGGTGGTCACGTCGAGGGCCGGCACGCCGTCAGCGTGTTCCCGGCGCCGCAGCGCGCGACGGAACTCGGCGACGCGGGCGGCCGAGCGAGACCAGACGACGACTTCGCCGATCGCCCGGACGGCGCGGATCGCGGCGACGTGCTCGACGGCGAGCGGTCCGGCGCCGACGAGACCGAGGACCCGCGAATCGGTGCGGGACAGGGCATCCGTGGCCACGGCGCTGGCGGCGGCCGTCCGCATCCGGGTGCCGGTCCCGCCGTTCATGACGGCCAGCCGGGTGCCGGTCCGGGCGTCCAGCACGACCAGGGTGGACTGCTGGACGGGGACGTCGGAGTTGCCGGGTGCGTCGGTGAGGACCTTGACGACGGTCAGCCCGAGGCGGTGGGAGGTCGCCACCATCGGCAGCACGATGGTGGCGCCCGCCGTGGGGCTGATCGCCGGGACCGGCTGTTCGGCCCGCCCGAGGGCGAGGTCGGTGTGCGCGGCGCGGACGGCGTCGATCAGGTCGCCGAGGTCGACGAGTTCGGCCAGGGCGTCGTCGCGGAGCACAAAGGTCACCGGTAGGCCTTCGTGAAGCTGTCGTCGGCCAGTTCGTCGTAGGCGGGGATTCGCGTGAGCATGGCGCTTTCGGCGAGCATCCGCATCCAGCGGTCGCTGCCCGCGGGGTCGATCGCGACGGTCTCCCAGACCGCGCTGTCGGTCATCTGCCGGGTGGCCTCGCGCAGGATCCCGAGGTCCTTGCCCGGCCAGCGCGCGGCGAGGATCCCGTCGATCGTCGCGGCCGGGGTGGTGGGAAGGCGCGTCATCGCCGCGTCGATGCAGGCGACGAAACGGGTGAAGCGATCGCGCAGCTCTTCGACTCGGTCGGTACGGCAGTAGTAGACGCTGTTGGGCATGATCCCGCCCTCGTCGAGATTGCGGAACACGATCCGCCCCTGGCCGGTGGCTTCGAGTTCGAGCGCCGAGACCAGGTCCAGGATGATCGCGTCGCCGAGCCCGCTGCCGAACAACTCGACCAGCATCGGGGTGGAGAGGTCCCGGACGAACGTGACGTCGCCGGGGTCGGCGCCCGCCTCCCGGATCAGCCCGGCGGTGACCGCGTAAGGCGCGCTGCCCCCGATGCCGGGTGCGAGGACCACCTTTCCGGCGAGGTCGCCCAGGGCGAAGGTATCCGGGGCGCCGCGGTGCACGATCGCTTTGGGCGCTTGGTGGTTGAGCTGGCAGACCACGGTCAGCGCGCGGGTGCTGCCGGCGTACATGCCCGGCACCCAGAGCCCGCCGAGCGCGAGGTCGGCGTCGCCGGAGGCGAGGTCGTCCAGGACACCGGTCCACGGGTCGCACGCGCGGGCGGTCACCGACAGACCCGCGTCGTGAAACAGGCCGGTCGTGTCGGCGAGGTACTCGGGCAAGTAGTTGAGACCGTTGGCGGTCGCGGAAATGCGCAAGGTTTCCAAGGGATCCTCCGTTTTCGCGGTCAGGCGTCTTCGTTGATCTGTTCCAACGTCCGGGCACGGGTCTCGGGAGCGAACCGCGAGGCCAGGACGAGCAGGGCGTACATGGCCGCGGCCATGCCGAACACTCCGGCGAGGCCGAACGCGGCGAAGAGGGCGACAGCGAGGAACGGCATGACCGCGCCGGCGATGTTGCCGATGCCGTTGACGATCGAGGTGCCGGTCGCGCGGATCGACGTCGGGTACAGCTCCGGCGACCAGACCGCGAGCGTCGTGTTGGTGATCATGGTGAAGAACTGGAAGAGGGCGCCGAGGACGAGGATCAGGGCCGTCGAGTCCCCGAAGGCCGCGAACGCGGCCGCGGTGGCGCACCCGAGCGCGCCCGCACCGCCCACCACGCCGCGCCTGCCGACCCGGCCGGCCAGCCACGCCGCGGCGCAGGCGCCGAGCAGCGAGCCGACGTTCATGATCATGGTGAACAGCAGACTGTCCGAAATGGAGTAACCACGCTCCACGAGCAGGGTCGGCATCAGGAAGTTGAGCGTGACCTGCGCGCCGAACGCCATCCAGGACGCGGCGCCGATCGAGAGCGTGCGGGGCAGGACGGCGCGGGCGAACACGGCCGCCGGGGAGGACTTGAGCTGACGGGCGGGGATGTCCGCCGCCGTCAGCGGCCCGCCGGTCGCGGTCGCCGGCGACGACTTGAGGGAACCCGACGCCAGGATGGCCAGCGACCGGTTGGCGTCCTCGACGCGGCCCCGGGAGAGCAGGAACCGCGGGGTCTCCGGGAGTCGGCGCCGGTAGAGGATGACCAGCAACGCCGGCAGCGCGAGGAACAGGAACGTCCAGCGCCACACGAGGTGGTCGCCGCCGAGTGCCGGGGCGAGCGGGCCGAGGAGCAGGAAGAACAGGCCGTAGGACAGGAAGTTGCCGACGCCGCCGGAGCCGATGTTGAGCGTCGCGACGAGCGCGCCGCGGTGGCGGGTGGCAACCATCTCGGCGAGCATGGCGATGCCGATGGTGAACTCGCCGCCCAGCCCGATGCCGACGACGAACCGGCTGGCCAGCATCATGTCGTAGTCCACGGCGAGGGCGCTGAGCAGCCCGCCGAGGGTGTAGAGCAGCAGGTTCAGCGACAGCGCCGCGCGGCGGCCGTACCGGTCGGCGAGCCACCCGCCGGCGAGCCTGCCGACGAGCCCGCCGAGCACGGTGGCCGTGTTGATCGCGGTCAGCTGGGTGTCCGTGATCGCGAGCGCGGCCTTGAGGTTCGCGCCCATCGCGCCGACGGAGTTCTGTTCGAGGGTGTCGAAGAACATCCCGGCGAGGATGAGCATCAGCACCCAGAACTGGGCACGGGTGAAGCCGATGCGGTCGAGGTGGAGGGCGAGCGTGCCGGACGCGGTGCGCTCGGGGGTGGGGGTCGAGGTCATGGGCTGGGCTCCCATCGGGAGAAACGGCCAAGCAACGAACCCCTGTTTTGTATACGAGAAGTGTTGCCCGGACGTTACAGGCCATGCCAATCACGTGAACAGCGTCAACAATGTCGATCTTTTGTATACGAATCAGTGTGCTGCGGAGGCCCGGCGCCGGTAGATCAGCTCATCTTTGAGGATGTGCTCGCCCATCAGGTAGCCCGCCTGCACCGGGGAGCCGCCGAGGATCGCGGTGGCGATCGCGGCGTGGTCGGCCCACGAGGTGTCGATGCGGTCCTCGATCTCGAGCTCGAAGCCCCACGAGATCCGCCGCAGCAGCGCGTCGAGCATGCGGGCGAGCTCGGTGTTGCCCGACGCGCGGGCGACCACCTCGTGGAACTCCATGATCAGCGGCGGCAGGTCGGCCACGGCGCCGTCCTCGCCGGCCTGGCGGCCGCGCGCCACGACCGCCCGCAGCGCCTCGGCCTGATCACCCCCGTGTGCCTCGGCCGCGAGCGAAGCGGCGAGGACCTCAAGGCCGCGCCGGATCTGCATCAGCTCGACGACGTCGTGCTGCGAGCGGGCGGAGACGGTCGCGCCTTTGTACTTCTCGGTGGTGACGAAGCCTTCGCTCTCCAGCTGTAGCAGGGCTTCGCGGATGGGCACCCGGGAGACCCCGAAGCGGGTGGCGATGGCCTCTTCCTTCAGGCGCGTTCCGGCCGGGATCGTGCCGGCGATGATCTCCGCCCGCAGCTCCGTCACGACCGAGTTCGACTTGGCAACCACGACGCGAGGATATGGCAACCGCCCAGCGCTCGCGCCCGAGCAGCACGGCTTCACCAGCCCTCCGGATGTCCGCGGCTGCGCCCGTCCGTGAATACGCTCTCCTGCGTCCTGCCCCGCACGCCTGGCGGCGGGCGCCAGTGGTACCGCGGTACTACTCGCTGCCGCCGATGGGCTCCCCCGGTACGACGTTCCGGCGCTGCTTCCTTCCTACCGTTGACGACGAACGGGCTGGGGTGACCGGTCCGCGGATCCAGGGGATGAGCGATGATCGAAGCACACCAGCTGACCAAGCGGTACGGGGAAAAGACGGCGGTCGACCACCTGGACTTCACCGTCCGGCCGGGTACCGTCACCGGGTTCCTGGGGCCCAACGGTGCCGGCAAGTCCACCACCATGCGGATGATCGTCGGGTTGGACGCGCCGACCAGCGGGTCGGTCAAGGTCAACGGCCGCCGCTACGCCGAGCACGCTTCGCCGCTGCAGGAGGTCGGCGTCCTCCTCGAGGCGAAGTCCGTCCACGGCGGACGGTCGGCGTTCGACCACCTGCTCGCGCAGGCCCAGACGCACGGCATCCCACGGCGGCGGGTCGACGAGGTGATCGAGCTGACCGGGCTGCAGTCGGTGGCGAAGAAGCGCGCGGGGAGCTTCTCCCTCGGCATGGGCCAGCGGCTGGGGATCGCCGCGGCGCTGCTCGGCGACCCGGCCACGGTCATGCTCGACGAGCCGGTCAACGGCCTGGACCCCGAGGGCGTCCTCTGGATCCGCAACCTGCTCAGCGGGCTCGCTGCCGACGGGCGCACGGTGTTCGTCTCGTCGCACCTGATGAGCGAGGTGGCGCTGGTCGCGGAGCACCTCATCGTCGTCGGCCGAGGTCGCCTGCTCGCGGACACCACCGTGCACGACCTCGTCCGCGACGCCGGCGGCGACACCGTCCACGTGGCCACCGCGGATCCCGCGCGCCTGCGTGAGGTCCTGGCCGGTCCCGGCGTCGAGATCGCCGGCCGCTCCGGATCCGAGGAACTGCAGGTCAAGGGACTCTCCGCGCGCGCCATCGGCACCAAGGCCGCCGAGCACGGCATCGCCCTGTTCGAGCTGTCCGCCCGGACCGTCTCCCTGGAAGAGGCCTTCATGGACCTGACCCGCGACGCCGTCGAGTACCACGGCGTCACCACCGGCATCGACGCGCTCGGGAGGGCGGCATGACCACCTTGACCCCGGACGCCCCCGCCCGCACCGGCCGGCCCGTCTACCGGGTGACCGGACGTCACGTCCTGCGCTCGGAGTGGACCAAGCTCTGGTCCCTGCGCTCCACCTGGATCACCCTGGTCCTCGGTCTGGTGTTCCTGGTCGCGTTCGGGCTGATCTCCGCCGCGCGGTACAAGTCGAACATCAGCTCCGGCCAGCCGCTCGACCCGGACTTCGCGCACGCGACCGCCCTGAGCCTCTCGTTGTTCGGCACGAACTTCGCGCAGCTGGCGCTGGGCGTGCTCGGCGTGCTCGTGACCGCCGGCGAGTACTCCACCGGCATGATCCGCTCGACGCTGACCGGGGTCCCGCGCCGGCTGCCGGTGCTGTGGTCCAAGTCGGCCGTGTTCGGGGTCGTCGCGCTGCTCGTCGGCACGGTCGGCGCGTTCCTCGCCTTCGTCTTCGGCAACGCCATCGTGGCCGGGACGCCCGCGGCGATGTCGCTGTCGGACCCGGGGGTCGTGCGCAGCCTGCTCGGCACGGGGCTCTACCTGGGGCTGGTCGGCGTGATCGGGGTCGCGCTCGGCGCGCTCCTGCGCTCGGTCGCCGGCGGCATCTCGGTCCTCGTCGCCGTGCTCATGCTGATCCCGGGCCTGGTCTCGCTGCTGCCGACGTCGTGGCAGGGCGACATCAGCCCGTACCTGCCCAGCAACGCGGGGCAAGCGATGTTCGCCCTGACCCACGACGCCACCACACTGGCACCGACGGCCGGGATGCTGGTCTTCGTCGGCTGGACGGTCCTGGCGCTGGGCGGCGCCGCGTACCGGCTCGTGCGTTCCGACGCCTGACACCGCCGCCGGCGCGGCCCTGGTGCCGCGCCGGCGGTTTTCCGCGACGATGAGCAGGTGACGCCCGTGCCCGACGACTTCCCCGCCGCGGCGCCGTCGTGGACCGGATCTCCACTGGTCGCACGCTTGACGGCGTACGGCCAGCGGCTGCGGCAGTGGGACCGGCGCCACCCGTGGGCGCTGGACCTCGCGGTGATCGCCGCGTTGTTCCTGCTGTTCTGCGTGCCCGACCTGGTCCCGCACGACGACGGGCGCGGGCCCGAGGAGCTGCAGCTCGGGTTCGTCCGCCTGCCGGCGGCCGGCACGCTCGCGCTGCAGGCCGGGCTGCTGCTGCCGCTGTTCTGGCGGCGCCGGGCGCCTTCGGCCGCGCTGGCCCTGACCGCGGTGGTGTTCGTCGTCCAGTGGTCGCTCGGGGTGTTCCTGCGCGCCGACGTCGCGCTGCTCGTCGCGCTGTACAGCGTCACCCTGCACGGCCGGTTGCGGCACCTGCCGTGGGCGGGTGCCGGGGTGGTCGCGCTCCTGCTGCCGGTGGCGGCCCGGGTTTCGCGCGCGGTGTCGTTCTGGGAGGCGCTGTTCTTCCTGCTCACGGCCGTGACCGCGGCTGTCGCGCTCGGATTGGCCGTCCGGATCCGCCGGGCCCAGCTGGTGAGCCTGCGCGAGCGCGCGCGGCAGCTGGAGATCGAACGGGACCAACGCAGCCGGCTGGCCGCCGCCACCGAACGCACCCGCATGGCGCGCGAGATGCACGACATCATCGGCCACAACCTGTCGGTCATCATCACGCTGGCCGACGGCGGCGCCTACGCGGCCGACGTCACCCCCGAGCGCAGCAAGCAAGCACTCGAGCTGGTCGGCGACGCCGGCCGGCAGGCGCTGGGCGAACTGCGGCGCATGCTGGGTGTCCTGCGGGAGAAAACCGACGCACCCGAGCTGAACCCGCAACCGGGGATCGGCGACCTCGACGCGTTGTGCACGAGGATCCGCGCCGCCGGACCGGAGATCCTCCTCCGCTCCGCCGGCGAGCTGGACACCCTCGATCGCGGAGTGCAGCTGATGACCTACCGGATCGTCCAGGAGGCGCTCACCAACACGCTCAAGCACGCCGGCCCGCGCACCCGGGCCGACGTCCTGATCGCCGTCGAGGGGCCGGCGCTGCGCATCCGCGTCCAGGACACCGGACCGCCCGACGCCGCCACGCCGCGCGAGCCACCGGCCGCGGAAGGGCACGGGATCGCCGGGATGCGGGAACGCGCGGCCCTCTACGGCGGCACGCTCACCGTCGGCCCCACCTCCGGCGGCGGGTGGGCCGTACAGGCCGTCCTGGACCTCACGCCGATCCCCGTCCCGCCCGGCGGCGCGCTGTGACGACCGTCCTCATCGTCGACGACCAGCCCATGCAGCGGTTCGGCTTCCGGATGCTGCTCGACGCCACGCCGGACACCGAAGTCGTCGGCGAAGCCGCCCACGGGGCCGAAGCCGTGCGCCGGACCGCGGAACTGCGACCGGACGTCGTCCTCATGGACATCCGCATGCCCGGCATGGACGGCATCGAAGCCACCCGGCGGATCCTCGCTGCCGGAGGCCGGTCCCGCGTCCTCGTCCTGACGACGTTCGACCTGGACGAGTACGCCTACGCCGCATTGCGCGCCGGAGCGAGCGGGTTCCTCCTCAAGGACGCCCATCCCGAAGAGCTGCTCGCCGGCATCAGGGCAGTCGCGAGCGGCGACGCCGTCATCGCCCCGGCGCTGACCCGGCGGCTCCTCGACACCTACGCCCAGCGGCTTCCGGCCGGCCATGCCGATCCGCCGTCCCGGACCGATCCCCGCTGGCTGTCGTTGACCGAACGCGAACAGGAGATCCTGCTCGCCATCGGCAACGGGTGGACCAACGGCGAGATCGCCGAACGTCTGGTGCTCTCGGAATCCACGGTCAAGACCCACGTCGGCCGGGTGCTGGCGAAGCTGGGGGCCCGCGACCGCGTCCAGGCGGTGATCTTCGCCTACGACCTCGAGTTGATCCGGCCGAATCCGCCGAGCTGATCTCCTCCTTCGCACGGAACCGCGAGCACAGAGGAGCGGGAGCCCGGGTTCAGCGTGCCCTGAAGGTCGATGACCCTCCGTGGTGAGCTGAACAGGCGACGACGGCCGCAGGCCCGTCGCGCACCGTATCCGCCGTCTAGCGGCGTCCCGCCGGGCGGAAACGGTTCCGTGTCGGCGGTCCCCCAAGCCGGTTGTCCGCGGACAAGTCTCGTCGCGGCACGTCACACCAGCGGCCAGGAATCGGGAACATCAACACCGGAATGCGCGTGATCAAAGAACATTGATCGAATTACCCCGTTTCGAGATCCGCCATACTTCACTCTATCGTGTGATGCTCGGAACTGACTAGACGCCTTGATTGTCCCTAACCAATGACGCCAGTAAAGTCGGACTCCGAAAGTGATCCTGAAATGATTGATTAATTCATGGAGTGCCGGAGAGCATCGGACTTCGCAAATTGAAGGAAGGGAAGAAATCATCATGATGAGCATCGAGACCGCGCTGAAAGAAGCCATGATGATCACCGGCGCCGTCGGCGTCGCACTGGTCGACTACGAGAGCGGGATGTCGCTCGGCACCAGCGGGGGTGGCGACTGGCTGAACCTGGAAGTCGCCGCCGCCGGCAACACCGAGGTCGTGCGGTCGAAACTGCGGGTCATGTCGTCGCTGTCGCTCAACGAGACCATCGAGGACTTCCTGATCACGCTGCACCGCCAGTACCACCTGATCCGGTTGCTGAACTCCTCGAGGAATTCGTTGTTCCTGTACCTGGTACTGAACCGGGAACGGGCCAATCTCGCGCTGGCCCGCCACGAGCTCAGACGCATCGAAGGTGATCTGCAGGTGTAGCAAGCTGCGCACACGTTCGCTTGTGCCCGCGTGCTCCAGGGCGTGGTGCGGTGCGAACTGTCCCGAACGGCCACTGTTCTCGCGGCTCAGGTGAAGAGCCCGGCCAGTTGTTCGCATGCGGCCACCAGTTTCGGGGCGAAATCGCGCATCCGTTGCTCGGTCCAGCGTTCCGCGGGGCCGGCCACCGCGACGGACATGCCGTGGGCGCCACCGGTGACCGGAGCCGCGATGCCGGCCACGCCCGGGTGGTTGGCACCGAACGACAGCACGAAGCCGTCCTGACGGATTTCGTCCAATCCGCTCAGGACACTCGTCGCGTCGGTGAGGTGGGCCGTGGCCGAAGCGGCCTCGGCCGCGGAGAGGCTTCCGAGGATCGCCCGGCCCGCCGCGCCACGGGTGAGTGGTGTGGTTTCACCGATCGTCGCCGCGCGGCGCAGGACCTGGGCTGTGCTTTCCGCGCCCAGCACGAGGACCGCGTGATGGCCACTGCGGACGTGCAGGGTCGCGGTCTCGCCGGCGCTGTCGGCGAGCGCGCGCAGCACCGGGCGTGCTGCCTGGTACAGCGCCGCTTGCGGGAGCACCGCGGCGGCGACCCCGACCAGGCGGCTGCCGACGGTGTAGCCGCCGGCCTCGCCCCGGTCGAGGTACCGCTCCTCTTGCAGCACGCGCAGCAGGCGGTAGCAGGTGCTCTTGGAGAGCCCGATCCGGTCCACCAGGTCGTTGAGGCCGATCGGCTCGCCGGCGGTGACCACGGCGTCGATCAGCCGCAGTGCCCGGCGCGCGGTCTCCCCGCCTTCGGTGTGCCCCGGCGTTTCGTCCTCCACCCACTGCTCCCTTTTGGTAAGTCGCGGTCCGGATTATGCCGGAGCCGTGGCCGCGACCCAGCGCTGGTAGGTCTCGACCCCCGCACCCGACAGCGGGCTGCCGTGCGCGAACCCGACCGCCGCCACGTCGGTCGGCAACCGGCGCAGACTCGCGTCGCGCGCCGCGGCGTCGGCCGAGAGCGCGGCTGGTCCCTGCGCCGGCTCCGCACCGCGATGGAACACGGCGTCGCCGACGAACAGCGTCCGCGTCACCTCGTGCCGCAGCACGATGTGGCCGGGGCTGTGGCCCGGGGTGTGGATCACTTCCAGGCCGTCGACGACCTCGCCGTCGGCCAGCGTGCGGTCCGCGGTGAACGGACGCCAGTGCAGCTTGGGCAGCTTGTCGATCAGCTTGCCCAGCGTGCCCTGCCGCCCGGAAGGCGGCACCCGGCCGGCCTCGAGCCACTCGGCGTCCGCGGCGTGGATCAGCAGCTCGGCGCCGGTGCGTTCGCGCAGTTCGGCCGCGCCCTGGACGTGATCCGGGTGGGCGTGGGTCAGTACGACGCGCCGGATGTCGTGCGGCCTGCGGCCGAGTTCCTCAAACGCGGTGAGGATCGCCGCCGGTGCCTTGGCCCAGCCGACGTCGACGAGCGTGTAGCCGCCATCGCCTTCGACGAGGAACGCGTTGTCGCGGGCCGTGGTCGGGATCCGCCAGACTCCTTCGGCTAACCGCTCGATGCTCATGCGCCTGCCTCCGTCGGGATCGCGCCGGCCTTGAGCACGTCCAGCAGTTCGATGGGCAGGTACCCCTGCTCGGCCAGGCGCGGCAGCACCCCGCCGCTGGCCAGGATTTCCCGCACCAGCTCGGGCAGGGGCGCGAAGTCGCCCTTGGTGCCCTTCGTCTCGTTCGCCCAGTGTCCACCGGCGAAGTCGAACCGGCCGGTGTCGCCGTCCTCGAACGCCTCCGTCACGCCGGGGACGGTGATCGCGGGCAGGCCCGCGTTGACCGCGTTGCGCAGGAACAGCGAGTTGAACTCCTCGGCGACGAGCGCGGCCACACCGAGGTGGCGGAACAGTGCGGCGACCGGCCGCGACGACCCGACGCCGAAGTTGCGGCCCGCGACCACGACGTCGCCGGCCCGCACCTGCTTCGTCCACTCCGGGCGGACGTCGTAGAAGACGTGCTGCGACGCTTCGGGGATGTCCATCTTCATCGCGAAGGCGGGGTACATCGCGTCGGTGTTCAGCGAGTCGCCGAACACCCAGACGCGGCCGGAAACAGTGCTCACGCGGTCACCTTCCTCGGGTCGGAGATGACGCCCGCGATCGCGGACGCGGCAACGGTCGCGGGCGAGGCCATGTAGATCTCGGCCTCGGTGCTGCCCATGCGGCCGGTGAAGTTGCGGGTCGAGGACGTCAGGCACACTTCGCCCGGGCCGACGACACCCATGTGGTAGCCGAAGCAGGCGCCGCACGTGGAGTTGGTGACCACGCCCCCGGCATCGGCGATGTCCTGCAGGTAGCCCAGCCGCATCGCGTCGCGGTACACCTGCTGCGACGCGGGCGTGACCAGCAGCCGCACGCCGGGCGCGACGGTCCGGCCGCGCAGGATTTCCGCGGCGACGCGCAGGTCTTCGAGCTGGCCGTTGGCGCACGAGCCGATGAACGCCTGGTCGATCCGGCGGTTCTCGATGCCCGACACCGGGACGCCGTTGTGGCTGACCGTCCCCGGCCGCGCGACGTAGGGCTCCAGCTCCGACAGGTTCACCTCACGCACGGCGACGTACTCGGCATCCGGGTCGGCGTCGGCGGCCTGGTAGCCCGCGACCCCGCGCTCGGCGAGGAACTCGCGCAGCACGTCGTCGACGCCGAAGGTGCTGAAGTCGGCGGAGACCTCGGCGCCTTGGGTGGCGAGGGTGCGGCGGTCGTTCATCGGGACGCTCGCGAGCCCGGGGCCGCCGTACTCGAGGTTCATGTTGGTGGCGTCGCCGTACCTGTCGGCGACGTAGAGGAAGATGTCCTTGCCGCTGACGGCGTCGGGTTTGCCGCCGGTGAGCTCGTAGCGGATGGTCGGTGCGACCTGGAACCAGGTCTTGCCGGTGCACATGATCGAGTACACCTCGGCCGGGCCGAGGCCGCGCGCGGCGGTGTTGTACGCGCCGGCCGCGCACGTGTGCGAGTCGGTGCACGCGAGCACTTCGCCGGGGCGGGCGAGGCCGTTCTCCGCGATCACCTGGTGGCAGATGCCGTGCCGGCCGACGTCGTAGAACCGCTCGATCCCGAAGTCGCGGGCGAACTTCCGGGCACGAGGACCGCCCTCGGCGTCCTTCAGCGACGGCGCGGGAACGGCGTGGTCCATGACCACGGCGACCTTGTCCGGGTCGTGGATCCGCGACGGGGGAAGCCACAGCGTGGCGAACTGCAGGTCGATCAGGACGCACATGTCGACGTCCACGGTGACCGTGTCGCCCGCTTTCACCTGCGTCAGCCCGGCTTTGCGGGCGAGCAGTTTCTCGATCATCGTCATGCCCATGGTTCAGGCTCCTTCCGCGACGCGGTGGCGGTCGCCGATCTCGGACCACTCGGCGAGGCCGACGAGGTTGAAGAATTCCGCAGGTTTTCCGGGAATCAGCGTCTTCGGATCTTCACCCGCCAAGTCTGCGAGGCTGTGGAGCATCGCGAAAGCCGCGGCCCCGAGGGCGACCGACGGGTGGATCGCGATCGCGAAACCCAGTTCCCGCAGGCGTTCCGAGGATTGCACGGGGGTCAGGCCGCCGATCACGAGGTTGAGCAGCAGCGGCGCCTCGACCTCGCGGGCGATGCGTTCGATCTCGTCTTCCCCCTGCGGCGCTTCGACGAAGATGACGTCCGCGCCCGCGGCCGCGTAGGCGTTGGCGCGTTCGATCGCGGCGTCGATGCCGAGCGGACCTCGGGCGTCGGTGCGCGCGACGAGCACGAGGTCGGGGTCCGTGCGGGCGTCGAGTGCCGCGCCGAGCCGGCGGGTGAAGTCCCCGGCCGGGATCAGCTCCTTGTCCGGCAGGTGCCCGCACTTCTTCGGGAACGCCTGGTCCTCCAGCTGGATCGCGGCGACGCCGGCGGCTTCGTACTCCCGGACCGTGCGCACGACGTTCAGCTCGGCGCCATAACCGGTGTCGGCGTCGGCGATCAGCGGAATGTCGCCGAGCACGCGCGCGACCATCCGGGCGCGTTCGGTCATCTCGGTCTGGGTGACGAGACCGATGTCAGGCAGCCCGAAGCCGGACGCCGCGACACCCGCACCCGTCAGGTACCCGGCCGCGAACCCGAGACGGGCCACCAGGTGTGCGGAGATCCCGTCGTACACCCCGGGTGCCACGATCAGCTCCCCGGAATCGAGCCTGCGGCGCAGGGCTTTACGTGCCGTGGTCATGGTTCTCGCAATCGGGATCAGTCGAGGACGCTCTGGACAGGCGCCGCGAGGAGGTCGAGCAGCTCGGTGAGATCGGCGGCTTCGTCGAGGCCCAGCACAGCGGCCTCGATGGCGGTGCGTCGCGCGGGTTCGACCGCGCGCTCGGTGAGGTGGTGGAACTTCGCGACGATCTCCTCGGCGGTGACCGGGTCGAACGGCGAGCCGTGCGGCATCGCGACGTGCCGCTCGAGGACGGTGCCGTCGGTCAGCGTCAGGCGCAGGTCGGTGGCGCCGCGCCTGGCCGGATCGTCGAACGCCGTCTCGTGCCGCACCCGGGTCTTGGCGACCAGGGCCCAGATGTCGTCGGCGTCGAGCCGCTCGGCCGTGAACTGCGGGGGCAGCACCTGCCCATCGCACAGCGCGGCGGCGACGGCGTAGCCGATGTTCATCTGCGCGCCGATCGGCGTCAGCGGGCGCTCGGGCTCCCACCAGCCGTGGTGGTACACGGTGTGGCCGACGGCGACCTCGATCTCCGCGACCTCCGCCGGGTCGACGCCGTGGTCCGCGCGGAGCTTCAGCGCGGCCTCGATGGCGCCGTGCAGCCCGCCCATCGCGGCGAACGACTTGACCATGATGAGCTCGGTGTCCCAGCGCTGCCCGAGTTCCGCGGTGATCTCTGCCGGGACCGGGTCGTGGCCTTCGCCGAACACGGCGAGGAAGCCGCCGTACTCCCGCTCGAAAACCGCCTTGATCCCGGTGTAACCGCCGGCGGCGAGGTGCGCGGCGTAGTAGCCGTTGCGCGCGGCGAACCCGTGCTGCATGCGCTTGGACATGGCCTCGTACTGCGCGGCCATCAGCCCTCCGGACTGCGTACCCGCCATGCCGAGCGCGTCCTCCAGCTCGGCCGCGGTCAGGCCGCACAGCTTGCCCGTGGTCATGGCCGTGGCGTGCGTACCGAAGACCGGCCCGGAGTGCCAGCCGCGCGAGAGCATCTGGGCGCCGTGCAGCGCGCGGCCGACGCGCGGGCCGACCTCGAACCCCGCGACCGCGGCGGTCACCGCGTCGATCCCGGTCACGACCTGGCCGCTCTGCGCGGTGGCGAGGATCGCCGGGATGATCAACGAGGTGCTGTGCAGCGGCGCGATCGGGTGGAAGTCGTCGAGCTCGAAGCCCTGGATGAAGGTGCTGTTCAGCAGTACGGCGGCGGGTGCGGCAGTGGTCTTGCCGGTGCCGACGACAACCGAGTCACCGCGGCCTTCGAAGGCCAGCACGGCATCGGTCGCGACGCGGGACCACGGCAGCCGGGCACCGACGAGCGCGGCCCCGAACCCGTCGAGCAGCAGGTGCTTCGCGCGGGCGCGTACCCGCTCGGGGACATCCTCGGCCCGCAGAGCCCGCACCCACTCCGCCAAGGCGGCCGTTGGTTTCACTATATGACTCCTCGATTCCATTATCTATCGAAGATAGTCACCGGCGCTCACCACGGTCAATGCTCGTGAGGCCATTTTTGTCACATTGTGGTTCTTGGGATTCACATAGTGAAACCAATGACAGTAGATGACGAAGACGTCGTCCTCCGAGCCGGACGGCCCACGCGGAAGTCGCCGGCCGACTCGGCCGTCTTGGACGGGTCAGCGACAGGCGGCTGCCCGCCAGCGCTCCGCAGCCGCGGCGCACCGGAGCCGGGAGCGCGACGTCGGGTTTGCGGGGCATGACGCCGGCGGATCACCACCGAGGTCCGGATCAGCGTGACCAGCAGGCGGCCGCCCTCCCCCCGTCCATCAGCGCGATCGACAGCCGCGGACCATCCGCCGCATGGAGGTCATTCAACGGCGGCAATCCCCTCGGGACAGAAAGCGGAGTCACGCGTGCCGGATCCGGCGAACTGATCCTCCCGGGACCTGTTCCCCGCGTCCACAGCCGGGCACAGGCGTCAGTAGTCGATGTGCGCGACGAGCAGGTTCGGGTCGAGGTGACTGAGCACCGCCCCGTCGCACACGTACAGGGTGCCGTTCCGCACTTTGACCGCGGTCGGACCGGAAAGGCCGTCGGCGGCGGTCAGCAGCGTGCGGACCCGGCCGTCCGGGTGCACGAGAACGACCTGATCAGCGAGGGGCAGCGCCATCAGCACGAGGTCGGTGCCGGGCACGAAGGTGAAGCTGTCGACGGCACCCAGCCCGCTTGCGACGGTCTGCACGGCTCCGGCACCGCCGCCGGGCCGCACCGGGATCCTCAGGATCGTGCCGTGGTCGGTGTTGCCGACCCACACGGCGCCACCGTGCAGGCTGATGCCGTTAGCGCCCAGGAACGAGGTTCTCGCCAGCGCCGGGTCGGTCGCCCAGGCCACGGGCGTTCCGCCGCCGATCGGGACGCGCCACACGGTCGCCAGCGTGGAGTCGGCGATGTACAACTGCCCGCGGAGCTGATCGAGGACCATGCCGTTCGGGAACCCGCTCGGCGGCAGCGCGGCGAGCTGGACGGGCGCCCGGCCGCGGCTGATCCGCCAGACGCCGGTGTTCGCGTCACCGGTGCAGTCGAGCACGTAGAGCACGCCGTCCGACGAGCGCGCGAGCCCCATGCTGCTGGGGGCGCCGGCCACCGGGCAGTTGCCCGTGCGCGGGAGCCGGTCCAGCACCTGGACCTGGCCGCCGAGCGTCACCCGGGCGACCTCGCCGGCAGCCGAGAACGAGATGTCCGCCGAGCCGTCGGGTTCGACCTCGACGGCTTCCGGCGTCTGCCCGGCGCCCTCGTCGAGGTGCGCCACTACGTGGGGGTTGGACACCGTCACATCACAGGCGGTGGCGGCGGTCGTACTGATGACGACGCCGGCCACGGCCGCGACGATGGCCATCGTGTGGAGTCGCATGATCCGAGTCCCTCCTCGTGCCTCTGGTCATTCACCTAGTGGACGAACGGAGAGAGCCGAGAAGGACAGCCGGATCGGCGGCATAACTCCTGCCATGACATCGGCATGCGAAAATCACCCGAACACGCGCCCTGACCAGGCATGACGTGGCCGTTGCTCTCGGCAGGAAAATTGATGGGAATGGCGCTGAGCCCGGCCGCCGGTGCGGCGACGGTGAACGGTCACGGCGCTCCGTGCCTAACAGCCTGACGCTGACGCACCTGAACTACAGCCAGCAGGTCCAGCAGAACGACGAATGGTGCTGGCCGCGGACGGCGCGTCAACGGGTTCCACGGCACCGGTTTCTCCGCCGACAGCGCCGCCGGTGTCCCGGCGCTGCGGCGATGATCGCCCGACGCCGCCACCGTGGCCGGAATTCCCTCGGCTGAACACTCGAAGCCGCCTGGTGATCCGGCACGTGCTCCCCGGATCGCCACGCGAGCCCAAGCCTCAGCAAGGGCCGTTGACACCCAGACCGCAGCCGACGGGTGGCGTGGTCCGGGGGGCGTCATTGCTGCTGCTGTGGTTCCCTCCACCACTTGTCCGGATCACCGAGCAGGGTGCCGGGCGGGGGCACCGCGGTGAAGCCGTTGTTGGCGGCGGCGGTCACCGTCACGCCCTGCGCCTTGTACACGCCGATCTGCTTCACCGCGTCCGCGACGAAACCGGCCACCGCGGTCACGAACGTGTCCAGCGCGCTGGACACCTTGTCGACCGCGTCGGCGTCGGCGATCTCGCCGATGATCGGCACGGGGGTCAGCATCAGGTCGGTCGCGATCCCGGCGAGCGCGCCGGCGCACTGGCCGATCGCGTTGATGGCGTTGCCATAGGTTTCGTACACCGCCGCCGCGCAGTTGCCCAGGGTGGTGCCGATGTCGGTCATGGCCGAGCCGTTGCTCTCGAACACCGACAACACGCCTCCGCCGTTCGAGCCGACCCAGGTGTTGAACGATTCCGCGGCCGGTCCCTGCCAGTAACCGGCGAGGTTGACCGTCGCGGTGGTGATGCTCTGCTTGTCCGCGGACATCACCGGGTTGGCCACCCACTGTTCGGCCAGGGCGTAGACCTGATCCGCGTTGCCGAACATTTCGTCGCGAATCCGGTCGAGCGTGCTGACCGCGTCGTCGTTGCCGATGAACCACATCTGTGCCCAGTTCCGGACGAGCTTGTCGTTGTCCACCGGGTATGGCTGCCGGACGAGCGCCGACGGCTGCGGGCCGCTGGTCATCTCCGTCCCCGCCCCTCGGGAATCGTGGTTCCCACCCGGGTGAGTTCCTCCTGCATCGAGCTTTCCGCCGCGGTGTACTTCCGGGCCGAGTGGAGCAGTTCGTCGGCGGCCTGGCGCAGGCTGGCCACGCCGTTCGCGGTCTTGCCCTGAACCACTGACAGCGCGGCGTTGTACTCCTGGACCACGCCCGCCTGCCGGCCGAGGAAGCCCAGCGCGTCGTCCGCCAGGGCCCAGCCCGACATGTCGATGTGCAACCGTCCCCAGTCGGCCGCCGCGTCCTCGAACGCGACCGCCGCGTTCTCCAGCTGATTGGCGGTGACCTCGAATCCGCCACCCGGCGCCTCGTGCATGCGCTGCTCCCTTCGGTCAGATGAACGTGTTTCCCCGCGCCCGTGCGAGTGCTTCGGCCCGATGATCCTTGCTGTCCTTTTCGGCCTGCCGGATGGCCGCGAGCACGGCCTCGCCGAGCGCGGCGGCGGTGGTGTAACGCACCGCGGCCGGGTCGAGATCCACGGCCAGCAACCGGCTTTCGCCGGACATGACGACCGTGCCCAGGTCCCGGCCGATCGGCGTGGTGAGCCGGACATCGGCGAAACCGGCGATCGTGGCGCGGCTGCGCGCCAACCCGTTCTCCAGCTCGGCCACCCGCGCGTACAACCGGTCGTACGGATTCACCACGCCTCCTCGTCGTGCAGGCCGGCGAACACGTCCGCGGCCGGCTCGGTCCGGGCGACCAGCCCGGCGGCGTGCTCGGCGGCGACCGCGCGGGCTCGCCCGACCGCCTCGACCACGCCCGGGCCGATCAGCTGCGGTTTCGGTCCCCGCGCCGCGTCCGCCGAGATGCGCACGTCCAGGAGCGCGCCGCGCCCGTCCACCACCGCGGTCACGCCCGCCTCGTCGGCACGCCCGGTATACCGGGCCTGGGCCAGCAGCGCCCCCAGCTCGATGGCGCGTGCCCGGTACCGGGCACGCACGTCCGTTCCGTCGGTTTCTCCGGTCATGAGGCAACAGCCTGGGCCACGCCGGTATCTCGCCGGTTCTCGCACGGTTCTTTCCGCGCAACAGCTTCCCGTTCGGCTTACGGCGCCCGGCCCAGGAGGGTTTCCAAGGTGGCGTTGGGAACGGTCGCCGACGCGCCGAGCAGCGCGGCGGCCGTGTGGTGGTGGGTCCCGGCCGCCGGCGAACCGAGCAGGCGCAGGGCCCTGGCGAGCTGGCGATGCGCCGCGCCGCGGCCGTAGGCGTCGCCGTGGTCGCCGAGGATTTCCAAGGCGCGGCGGGCGTCTTCGGCGGCGCCGTCCGGGTTTCCCCGCCGCAGCCGCACCTGGGCACGCGACAGGCGCGCTTCCCATTCGTCGCTTCGCTCGTGCGCTTGCAGGCAGACCGCGATGCACTCGCCGAGCGCGTTCTCGGCCGCCGCCAGGTCACCGAGGCCGTACTGGGCCTGGCCGAGCACCGCCAGGCCGTACGCCGCTCCGGTGACGTCGTCGTGGGCCCGGGAGCGCGCCAGGCTCTGCCCCGCGTAGCGGCTTGCCTCGGCGTAGCGGCCGGCTTGCAGGTGGACCTCCGCCATGCAGCACAGCGCGACCCGGGACGCGCCGGCCGGGCCGTGCCGTTCGACGAGCTCGATCGAGTCCGCCAGGCAGGCCACCGCCTCGTCCAGCCGGCCGAGCTCCTTCAGCACGATGCCGACGTTCGTCAGACCGCGGCCTTCGCCGAACAGGTCGCCGCGCCGGCGCCGGCTCTCGACCACGGCGAGGAATTCGGCGTGCGCCTGGTCGAGCCGGCCCACCCGGCGGTGGGCCGCGGCGCGGATGCCGGTCGCCCGCTCCGTCGCCTGGTCGGTGCCGACGTGGCGGGCGGCCGCGGTCGCGATGCGGCCCACTTCGAGCAGGTCGGCGCGCGCGTCCTGCTTCCACAGGTACGAATAGAGGCGTTCGGTGATGTCCAGGGCGTACGGGGCGAACTCGGGTGCATCGGCGGCCGAGCGCGCCGCGGCGATGAGGTTGTCGGTTTCGTCGTCCATCCACTGGACGCAGGCGGCGATGTCGGCGAACTCCCCGCTCGGCTCTTCCCGGTCCGTCAGCGCGGAGTACGCGTGGGGGCGCAGCCGGGCGTGCACCGCGGCCAGCCGCGTCCGGTAGTGCTCGTACGCGGCCCTCAGCGCCGCCGCCCGCGCGGCCGGCGATTCCTCGCGGGCGGCCTGTTCGGCGGCGAACAACCGGACGAGGTCGTGCAGCTGGTAACGACCGGGCTCCGGCACGTCGAGAAGCGTGGCGCGCACCAGCCGGTCCAGGGCGTCGTCGGCGCCGGCCGCGTCGGTGCCCAGCAGCGCCGCCACCACCGGCCCGCCCAGCCACGGCAGGTGGAGCAGGCCCAGCAGGCGGAACGCGCGGGCGGTCGGCGGATCGAGGTCCCGGTAGCCCAGTTCCACGCTCGAGCGCACGGCGAGATCGTCGAAGTGCAGCTCGTCGAGGCGATGCCGTTCGTCGGCCAGCCGCGCGGCGAGCGTCGCCGGGGTCCAGTCGGGACGGCTGGCCAGCCGCGCCGCGGCGATGCGCAGCGCCAGCGGCTGGTGGTCGCACGCCCGGGCGATCGCGGCCACGCTTTCCTTGTCGCCGTCCCGGATGTCGTCGACCGGACGGCCGGAGTAGCGGGCCAGCAGGTCGACGGCGTTCTCCTCGGGCAGCGGCTCCAGCGCGACGTGGCGGGCCTCCACGGTGGCCAGCAGCCGCCGGCTGGTCACCAGCGCGGCGGCACCCGGGGTGGCCGGCAGCAGGGGCCGGACCTGCCCGCTGTCGACCGCGTTGTCCAGCACGACCAGGACGCGGCGCCCGGCCAGCGCCGACCGGTAGACCGCGGCCGCCTCGGCCGGATCGTCCGGGATCGCGGGCAGCGGCAGGCCCAGCGCCCGCAGGAAGCGGCGCAGCACGTCCGCCGCGGTCGGCGGCACGGCGCCCGCGGTCCCGCCGAGCAGGTCCGCGTAGAGCTGCCCGTCCGGGAATTCTCCGGCCAGCCGGTGTGCGACGCGGACGACGAGCGCGGACTTGCCCTGCCCGCCGGGGCCGTGCACGACCACCGTCGCGGGCTCGTCGGCCGCCGGGTGCGCGATCGTCGTCAGCGCCGCGATCTCCGCTTCGCGGCCGACAAACCGGGTCAGCGGTGCGGGCAGCTGCCGGGGAACGGCGGGCGCGAGCGGCTCCGGCGGAGTCCCGGCGAGCACGGCGGCGTGCGCGGCGCACAACTCCGCACCCGGGTCGACGCCCAGCTCGTCGGCCAGGAGCCGCCGGCCCTCGTCGAACACCGCCAGTGCCTCGGCCTGCCGCCCCGCGGCGGACAGGGCCGACATCACCCGGGCGCGCAAGCTTTCCCGCAAGGGATGCGCGGCCAGGGTGTCCACCGCCCGGTCGATCGCGTCCTGCGGGCGCCCCGCGGCCACCGCGGCGTCGACGTGCGCCTCGACGGCCGCCAGTCGTTCGCCTTCGAGCGAAGCCGCAATCCGTTGCCCGGCAAGGGTTTCGCCGAACCGGCCGGACGGCGGTTCGCGCCACAGGTCCAGCGCCGAGCCGAGCAGGCCGAGCGCGTCCGCGGGCGGTGCGCTGCGCGCGGCGGCGACGCGGGCGCGGAACTCGGCCACGTCGACCGCGTCCGCCCGGACGTCGAGCCGGTACCCGGCGCGGCCGCCGATGATCGCGGCCGGGGTGCCCGCCAGCAGCGCCCGGAGCCGCGACAGCCGGACCTGCACCATCTTGCGCCCGGTCGCCGGAGCTTCGTCCGGCCACAGCACCGCCATCAGGGTGTCGACCGGCACCAGCCGGTTCGCGTTGACCAGCAGGACCCCGAGGAGCTGGGCCACCTGCCCCTCGGGCAGGGGCACCGGCACCCCGGCCCGCCGGACCTCGACCGGGCCGAGCACCCGGAACGCCATCGCCGCATCGGCCGCCATTTCATCCCCCCGTGACTCAGCCCGCCGAAAGTGATTCTAAAGCGCCCGGGCGTGCGGGGTTACCGAAAAGGAAACAGCCGGATACCGGCCACCGGCAAGCTTCCGGACCAAGCACCCAGCCGTACGAACCCGAGGAGTTCCGCCATGTCTCGCCGGATGCAGTCCTACACCGCGGCCGCAGCGGGCTTGCTGTTGCTGACCGCCTGCTCCAGCACCACCCAGGGGGCCGCGACCCCCGCACCGCAGCCGCTTCCCCCGTCGACCGCACCGGTCCCCACGTCGAGCACCGCGGCGCCGGCCACGACCGGCAGCACCGCCTCCGTCGGTTACGCACAGCCGGGCGCCAAGTTCCATTTCGGGCAAAAGGCCGATGTGCCTTTCAAGTCCGAAAACGTCACCGGCACCCTCGGCCTCGCGGTGACGGGGATCGACAAGGGCGCACCCTCCGACCTCGCGCCGCTCGAACTCGGCGACAAGGCGAACGACCTGACGCCGTACTACCTGCGGGTCACCGTGACGGACGACTCCGGCGGCAACTTCGCCTACACCTCCGCCCCGCCGGTGCGCGGCCTCCTCCCCGACGGTTCCGACGCCCAGGAGGTGGCGGTGTTCACCCATTTCGACAAATGCGACAACGCGGGCGCCGGTCGGGACTTCACCACAACCGGCGCGGGCTACCAAACCTGCGTCCTGGTGCTCGCTCCCGGCACGACCCCGGTCAGCGGCGCCGGCTATGACAACAGTGAGTACACCAGCGTCGCCCCCAACACCGACTACGGCAGCGCGCCACTCACCTGGCAGCCCTGACTCGCCACGCCGGCCCCGGCCCCGTGATGGAGATGGAGCGACCGGCAGTGGAGCCCGTGCAGTACAAAATGGACCTACAACCCGTACGGCGGCCAGGCTCTCGATGGACCGGCTTTTGCGCCGAATGCCGTCGAACTCGCATCGGCCGCTCCCCTCGTGACTTCCCCTGACCGGTATTTGCCCGCAGACGCCGGCCCGCGCGAGTCGTCGTGACCCGGATTCCCGAACACCGGTAACCGCACGGTAAGGATCACCGGTCGCGGTGCGTGTGAGACTGGAGTGATCCGACGAGGAGGACACCATGACCCGCAGTCAGTCACACCCGGCCTCGACCGGCAGCGTTGCCAAGAACCGGTGGACCCGCGCGGGAATCTCGATCGTCTTTGCCCTGATCGTCGCCGGTGGCGCGAAAGCCGCTTTCGACCTCAGCACCACCATGATGACGCACCTCGCCTTCGTCGGCGCCTGGATGATGTTCATGCTGGGCCTGGCTTACGGGGGCGTCCGGATTCGCCCCGGCCTGGGCGGCGCGCTCTTGACAGGCTTCGGAATCGGGGCGCTTCTGGTGCTGTTCTTCGGCGGCATGCAGATGTTCGCGTGACTGCCATCCCCGTACGGGCACGGGGAATCCACCGCCGGCGACACCTCGATGGCGAGGATGGACTCCAACGACGCGACCAGACCTGACGTGACGCTGGGCCGCCTGCGCTGATCTCGGCGGAGACGCGTACGCGGCGGAAGGGCCGGCACAAGAGCCCGTCGCACCAGTGACGGACGCGCGCGCTCAGCACGGGTAGCGCGACTGCCCTGCGCTGGGCGGCATGCCTCAGGCGGCCAGTCCCCGGATCAGGCGACGGCGGCGGGGTTGTCGGCGTGCCCCAGCCGACGGCTGACGCCCGGCAGCAGCCGCAAGGCCGTGGACCGCCCGACCCGGGCGCCGAGTTCGACGCCCAGAAGCTTGACCGGGTCGTGCTCGCCGGGCTCCGGGATGTCGAACACATCGTGCGAGTACGGCCAGTCCGTACCGAACAGCATCCGGTCGGCCCCGACGGCATCGACCATGGTGTTCACCATGACTGGGGCATCGGCCACGGCGATGTCGTAGTAGACCGAACGCAGGTACTCCGACATCGGACGCTTCCCGGCCGCGCGGTACTGCTCGTTGACCCGCGGCGCCGTCGCGAGCCGGCCACTGATGTACGGCACGGTCCCGCCTCCGTGGGACATGATCCAGTTGATCCCCGGATAGCGGTCGAGCACCCCGTTGAAGACCAGGGTCATGAACACCCGTGTCGTGTCGAAGACGTACTCGCCGATCCAGTGCTGCCACGGCAGGTCCGGGGTCTCCCGCGGCTCGACGGGATGCACGAGCACGGTCGCGTGACGGCGGTCGAGTTCGGCGTACAGCGGTTCCCACGCCGGGTCGCCCACGTAGGTACCCGCCACATTGGACACGAGGTAGACGCCGTCGAGACCGAGCTCGTCGTAGATGTGGTCGACCTCGGCCAGGGCGGCGTCGACGCTCGGCAACGGCAGGGCGCCGAAGATGCCGAAGCGCGTGGGGTGCGCGCGGACGATCTGCGCGCCGTAGTCGTTGACGTTGCGCGCCAGCTCGTTCGCTTCCTGCTGGTCGCCGAAGTACATCCCCGTCTCGGCCAGGCAGGACAGCACCCCGACTTCGATCCTCCACTCGTCCATGAACGCCAGATGCTTCTCCGGGGTCCAGGCACTCATCCCGACGCCGCCGGTCCAGTTGATGCCGTGGCGCTTGAGCGTCTCGACGTAGGAGTCCGGGAGGAAGTGGGTGTGGACGTCGATCTTCGTCATGAGGTCTCTCCTTCCGCGCCTTTCTGGAGCGCTCTCTCCAAACTACGCCCCGGTAGAATGGAGAAGCAACTCCAAAGTTGGCGGCAAGTCATCGACGACGAAGAAGGAAGCACCATGGAGACAGGGGCGTGGACGTCGAAGGGCGCGGCCACCCGGGCACGGATCATCGACGCCGCGGCGGCGCTGCTGTACGAGCGTGGTATCGATCAGGTGGGGATCAACGACATCCGCGAGGCCACCTCGACCAGCCACGGGCAGGTCTTCCACTACTTCCCCGGCGGACGCGCGCAGCTCCTGCAGGCAGTCGTCGAACGGCAGGCCCGGCAGGCGCTCGAGGACCAGCAGCCGCCGCTCGAAGAACTGGACACGTGGGAGTCCTGGCTCGCTTGGAAGGACCGGCTCCTTGCGGTGCACACCGAGCGCGGCGCGAGGGGCGGGTGCCCGCTCGGGTCACTGACCGCTCAGCTCGCCGAGGAAGATCCCGAAGCACGCCGCCTCATCGACGCCGGGTTCCACGAGTGGACCGGGTACCTGGCACGCGGCTTGAGCCGCATGCGGGAGAACGGGCACCTGCTGCCCGCCACGGATCCCACCGCCCTTGCCGAGAACATCCTCACCATCGTCCAGGGCGGATTCGTCTTCATGCAGGCCTCGCGCTCCATCCGGCGGCTGTCCGACGCACTCGATCTGGCCCTGCGGGTGCTGGCCGCCGCCATGCCACCGTCCTGACCGCCGGCCGGCGCCGCACCCGGGCCTCGTGACACCCGGAGGAGTTCGGCCGGCGGCTATCCGCGGACAAAGGGCGACCACTTACAGCCCAACATGGGTGATACGGGCGGCAATGCGGCCATTCGGGTGCAGGTCGACCCGACCTCGTCATCGGTGCAGGGCGACCGCGGTCCGCCCTCGACACCATGACACGCACAGTCTCCCCGCGCCGAGCAGATACCACGGGCGCGGCGTGATCGTGGCGGACTACTTCGACGACGGACGCTCACGCCGCCCGCCCTGGCGCGAACGCCCGGCCACAGCCCAGCTGAGCGCGGCCGCGAAACAGCCGAACGGTCCGTTCGACGCGGTCGTGATCGGAGAACACGAGCGAGTTCTACGGAGACCAGTTCGACGCCGTGCTGAGCACGCGGGCCGCATGCGGCCAATGGCCTCGAGTCAGGTCTGCTTGCGGCTCGCGTTCTCGTCGGCGAGCTGCCGGACACGGGCCGGGTCTGCGTCCCGGGCAAGAGCGACGTAGTGGTCCATGACGGCCGGTCGGTAGCGCACGGGCAACGTCTGTCCCGGGACGAGTCGGGTGAGCTCGGTGAGCGTGAGGTCTTCGTCTGCGATACCTCGGAACGTGCTGCCGTCGGAGGTCTCCACGTCGAACATCAGGAGCACGCGCGGATTGCTGTTGATCTCCCGCCAATCGACGAGAACGCCGAGCGCAAGCTCCCCGGTACGCAGTTCCGCGTTCCGCTTGCCTGCGTCGCGGCTCAGGAACGGGTTCGGGGTGACGCCTGGGAATTCGGGCCCGACGCCGAGCGATTCCCGAGTCAGGTCGGGCCTGAGCTGCGCCATCAGATCGTTCAGACCGTTGACCTTCCTCTTCCGACCGAACACTCTGCCCCCCTCTACCCGCCCGCCAGTGCTGCGACCTCGTCGTGGCGCTTCGTCCTTCTCGTGATCATACGTCGCGGTCATCCCCGACGTCCGCCGCTTCGTCCCGTCCCGACGGGTCGCCTCTGCGATAGCGGACAGGCTCGATCAGCACACCTGTCCGCCCGACCTGACCCTCGTGGGCTGGCGATCTTGCCCCGCGGCCCGACCGCGCGACGATCGGCGCGTTCATGACACCTGCCACCTGCACTATCCGCTGCCCGGCCGATTCGGTGCGCCGCGGCGCCTCGGTGGAGCCGGATGACTGGTAACTGATTTCCGGCGCCCAGGACTGCGGTGCGGTGGGGTGTGATCCGCTTGTGCCGGCCCCCGCAAGACGGTGGCGAAGTCCGGTCGCGGTCCAGGCTTTCTCATCAGGCAGGGCTTCGGTGTACGCCCGGCGTGAGTAGCCGTGGATCCGTCAGCCCGGGCCACGGACCACAACGCGCCGAAATCACGGCGTGGAGGGACCACCGGTCAGGAAGCAGGCGACGCGGCGATGCCGCCGAGCGGAGGCGCGGTGAGCTTGGCGGTGTCCCAGCCGTCCCAGTGGATGACCTCATCCGCTTCCGGCCGCTTGGCGGGACCGAACTTCTCCCCCCGGGTGAACGCGAGCGGGGTCAGGCAGACTTGCTGGACCCGCTCGTGCGGAATGCCCAGCACGTCGGCGACGTCCTTCTCCCGGGCCAGGTGCATCGTCGTCCAGCAGGTTCCGAGCCCGCGCGCCCGGGCGGCGAGCATGAAGCTCCACGTCGCCGGCAGCACACCGCCGAGCATCGACGCGCTGGTGAACGCGGAACTGCCGTCCAGCCGCACGCCGTCGAGGCACGCGATCACGATCGTTCCGACTTCGTGCAACGCCCGCTCCAGGGCGTCCGCCGACCGTGCCGTTCGCTGTTGTGCGCCGGCGGCCTCGTCGCCCGTCACCTCGACCCGGCCGATGTAGCCGGCCGAAGCACGGTAGGAGCCGAGGTAGATCTCGGAATAGATCTCCGCCACCGCCGCCCGCCGGCCCGGATCGCGGATCACCACGAACCTCGTCCGGGGCAGGTTGGACCCGGCCGGCGCCTGAAGAGCGAGGGCGACACACTCGCGGATGAGGCTCTCGGGGACGTCGCGGCCCGGGTCGAGCCGCTTGCGCACGGCGCGGGTGGTGGCCAGCATCTCGTCGGCGTCCATGAACTGAACCAAACTCAGTTTGGTGGGAATGTCAAGCACCGACCAGCCGTGACGCGAACTCGACGTACTCCCAGACCACTTCGTTTTCGGTGAGCTCACCGTCTTCGCGGTACCAGGTCGCCACGCCCATCCCCAGGTCGAGCAGCGCGTACGAAGCCAGCTTCACCGACCGCACGTGGAACCGGCCGGCCGTCACGCCGGCCTCGACCAGGCGCCGGAACGCCGACTCGTAGGCCGACCGGCGCGCGAGGATCCCGCTCCGGTGCGGCTCTTCCAAGCTGCGCAGCTCGCGGTTGCCGACGAAGGCTTCGAGACGGTGCCGCGCGTGGTACCGCACATGGGCCTCGACCGCCCGGCGCAGGCTCGCGCCGACATCGGTGATCCCGGCCGTCGCCCGCGCGTGCTCCGCCAGCAGCGCGTCCATCGTCCCGGCCATGATGCCCGCCAGCAGCTCCTGTTTGGACCCGACGTGCTTGTAGAGACTCGGGCCGCGGATGCCCACCCGCGCTCCGATGTCGGCCATCGTCGTCGCTTCGTACCCGAGTCGCGTGAACAACTCCAGCGCCGCTTCGCGAATCTCCGCCTGACGCGCCGTCATGCCGTCGGCCACGGCACCCCCTCGAGAAACTAGCGGCTTGTAGCCCAGCTCGGTCACATCATACTTGACATATCTGGAAGTAAACAGTTCCATCAGGCTAATGACTATTAGCCCCTGGAGTCCTGATGGCCGTTGACCTCACCCCCGAGCCGGCCGTCGCGGCCCTCGCCGAGCGCACCGCGGCGCTGGTGCGCGACGTCGTCATCCCGATCGAGGAGCGCGACGGCGGGGTCGTGCGCAGCGAGTCCACCCGGCTGGAACTCCAGCGGGCGGCCAAGGACGCCGCGGTCTTCGCACCCCACGTGGGCGAGGACTACGGCGGGCACGGGCTCGACATGCGATCGCGGGCGGTCGTGTTCGAAGAAGCCGGGTACTCCTTGCTCGGCCCGCTGGCGCTGAACATCGCGGCGCCCGACGAGGGCAACATGCACCTGCTCGAACGCATCGCGACCCCCGAGCAGAAGCAGTGCTACCTCGCTCCGCTCGCGGCCGGCGATATCCGCTCGTGTTTCGCGATGACCGAGCCCGCACCGGGTGCGGGCTCGGATCCCGCGGCGCTGACCACCTCGGCGACCAGGACCGAAGGCGGCTGGAAGATCAGCGGCCGCAAGTGGTTCATCACCGGCGCCGACGGCGCGGGGTTCGCCATCTGCATGGCCCGCACGTCGGGCTCCCCCGGCGACCAGAACGGCGCCACGATGTTCCTCGTCGACGCCGGCAACTCCGGCATGAAGCTGGTCCGGCACATCGAAACTCTCGACGAAAGCCTTTACGGCGGCCACATGGAGGTCCTGTTCGACGACTGCTTCGTGCCGGACGACGCGGTTCTCGGCGAGGTCGACGAGGGGTTCCGCTACGCACAGGTGCGGCTCGGGCCGGCGCGGATGACCCACTGCATGCGCTGGCTCGGCATCGCCCGCCGGGCCCAGGACATCGCGCTGCGGCGCGCCGGGGAACGCCGCCTCTTCGGTTCCCGGCTCGGCGATCTCGGCATGGTCCAGCAGATGATCGCCGACAGCGAGATCGACATCGCCGCCGCCCGGGGACTCGTGCTGCGAGCCTGCTGGGAGCTCGACCAAGGACGGTCGGGCAGCCAGGCGACCTCGATCGCCAAGACCTTCACCGCGGAAGCCGTGTGGCGCACCGTCGACCGGGCGCTGCAGATCTGCGGCGCGCTCGGCGTGTCCGGCGACGTCCTGCTGAGCCGGTTCCTCCGCGAGGTGCGCCCCTTCCGGATCTACGACGGATCTTCGGAAACGCACCGATGGTCCATCGCCCGCCGGGCCCTGCGGCACAGCGAAGCCGGCCGATGACCGGCTCGGCGGACCTCGACCTGCCCGCCCTGCAGCGGTATTTCGCGCGGCTGGTCCCCGAGGCGGGCGAACTCACCGCGACCCTGATCCACGGCGGCCGGTCCAACCTGACCTACCGGCTCACCGACGGAGACCGCTCCTGGGTGCTGCGCCGCCCACCGCTCGGCGGGCTGACCCCGTCCGCGCACGACGTGGCCCGCGAGTACCGCGTCGTCGCGGCCCTGTCCGGAACCGGCGTGCCCGTGCCCGCGGCGGTCGCGCTCGAAGAAAGCACCGACGTACTGGGATTCCCCTTCTCCATCGTGGAGTTCGTGCCCGGGCCGGTCATCCGGTCGCAGGACCAGCTGCACGAACTCGCGGACGCGGACATCCGGCGGTGTGCGTCCGGGCTGATCGACGTTCTCGGCCGCCTCCACGCCGTCGACGTCGACGACGTCGGGCTTGGGCAATTCGGCAGGCCACAGGGCTACCTCGTCCGGCAGCTGCGCCGGTGGCGGGATCAGTGGCAGCACGTGGCGACCAGGGACCTGCCGGACCTCGCCACGCTGCACCACCGGCTCGAGGACCGTTGCCCGGCCGAGAGCGGGGCTTCGATCGTGCACGGCGACTACCGCATCGACAACGCGATCCTCGCCGAGGGGAATCCCGGTGTCGTCAGGGCTCTGGTCGACTGGGAGATGGCGACGATCGGTGATCCGCTCGCCGATCTCGGGCTGCACGTCGCGTACTCGAACCCCGCGTTCGATCCCGTGCTGGGCGGGGCGGCGGCATCGACGAGCCCTCGGCTACCCGACGCCGTCGCCACTGTCGAACGCTACGCGAAGACGACCGGGCGCGAGCTTCCCGACATGGCGTTCTACCTGGGCCTGGGCTACTTCAAGGCCGCGGTGATCGCGGAAGGCATCCACGCCCGGCACCGCGGCGGGCTCACGGTGGGAACCGGGTTCGACAGCGTCGGCGACGCCGTACCGCGCCTCCTGGCCGCCGGGATCGGTGCGCTGTCGGATCCGGCCTGGTCCTGACCGCGCGGACCGGCCCGGGTGCTCGATCCTCACCCCCGGGCCGGTCAGCCGAGACGCGGATCGAGCACCGCGCGACCGACCACTTCTCCCGCGGCCAGCAGGTCGAACACCCGAGGTGCCTCCGACAGCGCGAACTCCTCGGTGCGCACCGGGAGCGCCCCTTGGCGAGCGAGGTCGACGACCTCGGCCAGCTCGTCTTTCGATCCCCAGTACGGCAGGCGTATCCGGGTGCCCGAGGGCAGTGGGCCCGGCTTGCTCACGGGCAGCACGCCTCCCCCGCTCCCCACGATCACGAGATCTCCGGCCTTGCGCAGCAACGACGGAGCCACTTCCGCGGTACTCGGCGCCGCGGCGAAATCGAACACGACGTCCGCGCCGCGGCCGCCGGTGACGGCGCGGACCACCTCGGGACAGCGGTCGATGGTCTCGGTGTGGTCGGCGCCCAGCGCGCGAGCCAGTTCGAGGGCCTGCTCCCGGATGTCCACCGCCACCACGGTCGCCGCGGTCCGGGCGCGCAGGATGCTCAGCGCGACGTGCCCCAGGCCGCCGACACCGATCACGACGGCCACCGCGTCCGGGTCGGACAAGCGCGAGAGCGACCCGGCGACGGCGTGGTAGGACGTCAGCCCGGCGTCGGCCAGGACAGCGGCGTGCGCGGGAGCAAGGCCCGCACTCGGCACCAGCCGGGCGGCATCGACCACGACGGCGTCCGCCATTCCACCGTCCAGGCCTAGGCCGAAACCGGCGACCCCGCTCTCGTGCCCGGTGTCGCAGTACTGGGTTTCGCCGCGGCCGCACCGGCGGCAGCGGCCGCAGCCGACCGGCGCGTGCACCACCACCTCCGTGCCGACCTCGACCCCATCCACGCCGGGACCGAGGGCAGTCACCCGGCCGCAGATCTCGTGGCCGAACGTGAACGGGACGGGATACCCGAGTGCCTGCACCCGATCGAGGACCGCCAGATCGGATCGGCACACCCCGGCCGCCAGGACGTCGAGCAGCACCTGCCCGGGCCCGGGTGCCGGGGTCTCGACCTCTTCCATCCGCGCGGATTTCGGTCCGGTCAACCGGAACGCCCGCATCACGGCCTCCCGGTGAACCGGGGCGGCCGGTGCGCGCGGAAGGCGGCCGCGCCTTCGCGATGGTCGCCGGTGGCGAAGAGCGCGGATTGCCCGGCCGCTTCCCGCTCCAGCGCGTCGTCGAGCCGGTCGAGCACGGCCGCGTTCATCGCCTTCTTCGCCTGCGCGTGGGCAAGCGCCGGGCCGTTCGCGAACCGCTCGGCGAACTCATCGACGAAGCCGGCGAACTGGTCGTCCGGGACCGCGCGGGCGATCATGCCCCACTCTTCGGCCAGGCGTGCGGGAATCCGGTCCTGGAGGAACATCATGCGGCCCGCTCTCGCGCGCCCGACCGCCGCCGGGAGCAGGGCCGTGGCCCCGCCGTCGGGCATGAGGCCGACGGTCGCGAACCCGAGCAGGAAGTACGCCGACGACGCCGCGACCGCGACGTCGGCCGCCAGCGCGAACGAGCAGGCGACGCCCACGGCCGGGCCGTTGACCGCGGCGACCACGACCTTCGGGCTGTGCACGATCGCCGACGTCAGCCGGTTCGCGGCCGCGATCGTGCGTTCGCCGGGTTCGGCGCCGAGGTCCGCGCCGGCGCTGAACGCCCGGCCGGCGCCGGTGAGCACGATGACCCGGGTGCCGCTCGCGGCCGTCTCGACGACGTCCGCGGCGTGGTCGAGCATCGACGTGGTCAGGGCGTTGAGCGCCTTCGGCCGGGAAAACGCGATCGTCGTCTTCGGACCGTCGACGACCACGGACACTTCATCCATCACGGTCCTCCGCACCACGCAGGCGATCCGCGATCGCCGCCGCATCGCGTCGCGCGAGCTTGCCGACCCGGTTCTGCGGCAGCGCGTCGACCCGGAAGACGTACTCGGGCCACTTTCCCTTCGCGAGCCCCTCGCCGTCGAGGTGCCGCTGCAGCGCCGGCACGTCGAGGTCCTCGCGCGCGGTGACCAGCAACGCCGCGACGCGCTCGCCCAGCACGTCGTCGGGGACCGGGACCACGCACACCTGGTCGATCTCCGGGTGCCGGGCGATCGCGCTCTCGACTTCGGTGATGTCGATGTTGCGGCCGCCGCGGATGACGATGTCCTTCTCGCGCCCCTTCACGCTCACCGAGCCGTCGGGCGCGATTTCCATCAGGTCACCGGTGGCCAGGAACCCGTCCTCGGTCAGCGGCGGGCGCTCGACCGTCCCTTGGCGTGCGTAGCCCAGGAACAGCGACGGACCCCGGACCTGGGCATGGCCCGTCACGCCGGTCCCCAGCGGTGCGCCCAGCTCGTCCACGACGCGCAGTTCGGTCCCGGGGAAGGGCCGGCCGTCGGTGCCGAGCCGCCGTTCCGCCGCGTCCGACGGTGACGACGTGGTGTGCCCCAGGCACTCGGACATGCCGAACACGCGCAGGAAACGCGTGCCCAGCCGGCGTTCGGCGCGCCCGAGCGCGCCGGCGTCCATCGGACCGCCACCCACCGTCATCGCCGTCATGGCCGTCAGCGCGCCGTCGGCGCCGTCGGCCGAGCCCATCTGCAGGGCCATGGTGGGCACGCACATCGTCCACCGCGCCGCGTGCTCGGCCATGAGCCGGACCGCCGTGCCCGGTTCCCACTTCGGCAGCAGGAGCATCGGCCCGCCCAGCATCAGGGGCAGGTAGAGGCCGAAGCAGATCGCCGCGGCGGAAGACAGGGGCACCAGCGCGCCGACCGGGTCACCGGGCCGCAGCCCCACCGCCTCGATCGTGCGGCGGCTCGCGTACCTGAGGGCGGCCTCGCTCTGCACCACGCCCTTGGCGCGGCCGGTCGAACCGGAGGTGAGCCCGATGACGACCCCATTCGCCCAGCGGTCCGGCGCGGAGCGTCCCGCGGCGGCGAGCCGCCAGCCTTCGAGGACCGTGCCGCCGTCAGGCTCGGTGTCCCAAGAGGACAGCACCTCCGCGGCCGCCACGACGGCATCGGGAGCGATGTCCTCGCGGGCGGCGGCGAACTCCTCGCGGGTGCTGTGCCGGCTGATCAGCGCGAGGGTTCCGCCCAGCCGGCCGACCGCCAGCGCGGCGACGACCGTGCGCCAGGTGTTGTCGGCCTGGACGAGCAGCGTGCTCCCCGGACCCGCCACCTCGGCCAGCACCTTCGCGAAGTCGTCAGCGGCGCCCAGGACGGCGGACAAGGTGTGCGCGCCATCGGCGTCGATCGCCACGACCGCGCCGGGTTCGGTGACCGCGCGGGCGTCGAGCTCCGCGACCAGTTCCCTCATCGCGGGCTCCTCATGCCGGGAACATCTCGCGTTCGTCGCCGAGCAGCGCGATCCGCTTGCCGCGCATGGCGCCGACGTGGCGGACGGCGGCGTCCCACTCGGGGCTGGCGAGCGCGGCACGGGCCGCGGCTTCGTCGTCGAAGCTCAGCACGGACAGTCCGTCCCAGCCTTCCGAGCGGGGTTCGAGCGCGCTGGACACGGCGGTGTGCCGCCAGGCTCGCAGGCCGGGCAGCGGATAGGTCAGTTCGGCGTGCTCGCCGCGCCACCACTCGATGAACCGGTCGTGGGTCCACTCGGGCGGGCGAGCGGCGAGCAGAACAAGGTTGAACATCACAGCCTCCTGCGGGTGCGGGTGGGTCAAACCGCGTCGAGATCCAGCTCCGGCGAGCGCCCGATCATCAGTGAGACGACGTTGCCGTCTTCGTCGAGCCTGGCGGCGGCGACGAAGGTGGACTCGAACTCGGCTCCGCGGCGGGTCAGGCCCAGGACCAGCTCGTCGCGGCCGGCCGTCGAGCCGGTCAGGACGTGGTGGGTGAGCACGCCCTTTTCCCGCTGGGCGAGGTATCCCTCCATGGCCTCGCGGCCGCCGGCGAAGTCAGTCGCCCGGCCGCCGCCGGTGCCGAACACGATCGAAAACCGGAACGCGGGAGCGATCAGGTCCAGGATGCCTTCGGGGTGGTCCGAGTCGATCGTGGTGAACCAGCGCTCCAGCGTCGGGGCGGCACTCACGCGGCACCTCCTCGCGGCAAGGGGAACAAGCTGAATTCGGGGTGGAAAAAGACCTGATAGCGCCGCACCCGTCCGGCGGGGGAAACCTCGGCGACCGCGGAGAACGAGCCGGTTCCCCGGCCGTCGCCTTCGGTGATGATCCCGTAGACCAGCTCCAGGTCGCCGTCCACGCCGCGGCGCCGGACGTGGTGCCGGCGCCCGACGGCGGGCCGGGCCGTGATGTAGTCCTTCAGATCGGCCGAACCGCTGCCTCGGATCTCGTTCCCCGGCAAGGCGATCAGGAACTCGACCTCCGGTTCGACCAGGTCGAGCGCGCTCAGCGGCTCGGGGCCGTCGAGCCGGGCGTAGTAGTCCTCGATGATCACTGCACCGTCCTCCTTGACGGACTCAAAACTGACATGAAGTCAGTTCGTCTTCACGGACTCTAAGCAGCCTCGAAGCGAAGAGCAAGAGCTTGTGGCGTCCTCGCGGGCCGGGCTCAGGGGGCCGGATCGGTCCCGGCGACCATGCGCACGCAGCACCCTTCGACGAACCCGGCGATGGCGTCGAGGTCCAGCGTTCCGCCGGGCCGGTACCACCGCCACACCCCGACGATCATCCCGAGGATGCTGCGCGCCATCAGCAGCGGATCACGGTCCGGGAACTCGCCGGTGGCGATCCCCCGCTCGAGCAGTTCCGCCCAGTTGTGTTCGATCTTCACGACCAGGGCGCGGCACGCCAGCCGCTCGGTCTCTTCGCGTTCCGACGCGCGCTCGTTGGCCAGCAACGCGATGTTGGCCTGCAGAATGCGGTTCTGCTGTACTTCCCACGGCGGGATCGCGCAGGCGGCTGCCACGGCCGCGCGCAGGGCCGCCACCGCGGTGGGGGTCTCCTTCGTCGCCTCGTGGAACGCGGTGTCGGAGTTGCGCAGCCCGAGCCGCATGATCGTGAGCAGGCAGTGCGCTTTGGACTCGAAGTAGTGGTACAGCGCCGTGTGCCCGATGCCGACCCGTTCGGCGATCTCCGACCACTTCGTGGCCTCGTAGCCGACCTCCCCGAAACGCTCGACGGCCACGGCCAGGATCGCCGGCCGCTTGGACCGCGGGCCGTCGTCGGACTCGGTCAATGACTCAATGCTCACACTGGGCTCCCTGGGCTGGTGACCACCACACTCTAAAGGTCACCTGAACCGGCTTCAGGTCATTCGCCGAACCGCGTGTTCCGCGACCGCCGGCCCGGGATCGCCGCCGGGGTCAGACCCCGATGGCGTCGAGGAGGGCATCACGACGACTCCCTTCGAAGAGGACCGCACTGCTGAGCGCGCGCCGGACGTGCAGGTGGGCGGAATGTTCCCAGGTAAACCCGATTCCGCCGTGGACCTGGACGTTCTCGTCGGCGACCCAGCGGTAGGCGTCCCCGCACACCAGCGCCGCCGTCGCGGTCGCGCGGGCCGCCTCGGCCGTGTCCCCGGCGATCTCGGCGGCCGCCCACAGCGACGCCGACCGGGCCGCCTCCACCTGGACGGCCATGTCGGCGCAGCGGTGCTTGATCGCCTGGAACGTGCCGATCGGCCGGCCGAACTGCAGCCGGTTCGCCGCGTGGTCCACGGCGCAGTCCATGGCCGCGGCGGCCCCGCCGGTCTGTTCGGCGGCGAGCGCGGCGGAGGCACGCAGCAGCACCCGCTCGAGTACCGGCGCGGCCTCGCCGGGGGCGCCCAGCAGGACGGCCGGCGCGCCGTCGAAGGCCACGCTCGCCGGCTGCCGGTTCGGATCGATGGCCCGGACAGGACGACGGCTGACTTCCGGGAGCGCGCCTTCGACGGCGAACAGCGACGGGCCCTCGGCGGTTTCCGCCGTGACGAACAGCAGATCCGCCGTCGCCCCTTCGAGCACCAGGACCTTCTCCCCGGAGACGAACCACTCCCCAAGCGCGTCCGCGACCGCACGGGTCTGGCTGTGCTCACGGTAGGCGAGGGTGGCCGTGACCGTGCCGTCGAGCAGTGCCGGGAGGAAGCCGTGCCGCCGGGTGCCGGTCGTGTGCAGCAGCACGCCGACCCCGAGCACGGCGGTGGTGAACCAGGGCAGCCTCGCCAGGGAACGCCCCAGCTCCTCCGCCACGACCGCGACCTCGCGGAAGCTCGCGCCGGCGCCGCCGTGCTCCTCGGGCGCATCGAGCCCGGCCACGCCCAGTTCCGCGGCGAACCGCCGCCAGATCGCGGGATCCCAACCCTGGTCCGGATCACGCGCCGGTCCGACGTGCTTGCCCAAGAACTCGCGCACGACCGCCCGCAGCTCTTCGGCCTCGGCGTCGGGGGTGATGCGCGGGCTCATGCCCCGGCCTCCAGGACGTCGGCGAACCGCAGCCGCGCATCGGCCTGCAGGTTCGGCCGGGTGTAGGGCGGGAACAGCCCGTCGTCGGGTTCGGTGCCGCGCAGCAGGGCCTGGGCCAGGTTGACCTTGTGGACCTCGGTGGCGCCGTCGGCCAGTCCCATGTGGAAGGACTCCATGACCCACTTGCCGAACGGCAGCTCCTGGGAGATCCCGAGCGAACCGTGGATCTGGATCGCGCGGCCGGCGATGTCGGCCAGCACCTTCGGCATCGCGGCCTTCACCGCGGAGATGTCGGCGCGGACCTTCTTGTAGTCGTTGAACCGGTCGATCCGCCACGCGGTCCGCAGGACGAGCAGCCGGAACTGTTCCAGCTGGATCCAGGAGTCGGCGATCATTTCCTGCACCAGCTGCTTGTCGGCGAGCTTGCCGTCCTTGGTGGTCCGGGAGACCGCGCGCCGCTTCATCATCTCGAAGGCGGTCTGCACCAGCCCGACGGTCCGCATGGCGTGGTGGATGCGGCCGCCGCCCAAGCGGGTCTGCGCGACCGCGAAGGCCTCACCGCGGCCGCCGAGCAGGTTCTCCGCGGGGATGCGGACGTCGGTGTAGCGCAGGTACTGGTGGGTGCCGACCGGCTCCTCGTGGCCCCACACCGAGACGTCGCGGACGCGCTCGACCCCCGGCGTACCGGCCGGGACGACGAACATCGACATCGACTTGTGCGCCGGCGCCTCCGGTTCGGTGACCGCCATGACGATGAGGAACTCGGCGAACAGGGCGTGGCTGGAAAACCACTTCTCGCCGTTGATCACCCAGGTGTCGCCGTCGAGGTGCGCGGTGGTGCGGAAGCCGGTCGGATCGGACCCGCCGTGCGGCTCGGTCATCGAGAAACACGACACGATCTCGCCGTCGACGAGCGGTTGCAAGTACGTCGCCTTCAGGTGCTCGCTGCCGTAGTGGGCCAGGATCTCGGCGTTGCCCGAGTCGGGTGCCTGGCAGCCGAACACCACCGGGCCGGAGTGGGTCCGGCCGAGCTTCTCGTTCAGCAACGCGAGCCGAAGCTGCCCGAAACCCTTGCCGCCGAGCTCCGGGCCGAGGTGGGCCGCCCACAGGTTCCGCTCCCGCACCCGCTGCTGCAACGGCTTGATGAGCGCGTTGCGCACCGGGTCGCGCGGGTTCCAGGCGTGCTCGACGACCTGGTCGACCGGCTCGACCTCGGACCGGACGAACTCCTCGACCCAGTCCAGCTCCTCCTGGACCTCGGGATCGTTCTCGAATCCCCAGCTCATGAACCGCTCCTAACGCGTCAGCACCGTGCAGGCGGAAATGCCCGGTGCGCCGTAGACGTGGGTGAACCCGACTCGCGGGTCGCCCGGGACCTGGTGCTCCCCGGCGTCGCCGCGCAGCTGGAGCACGTTCTCGAAGACCTGCCGCAGGCCGGAGGCGCCGATCGGCTCGCCGTTGGCGATGCACCCGCCGTCGGTGTTCACCGGCAACCGGCCGCCGATCTCGGTGACCCCGTCCCGGATCAGCGCCTCCTGCTCACCGTCGGCGCACAGCCCGGTTTCGGCCAGGTGCATCAGCTCCGCGCCGGCCTCGGTGTCCTGGATCTGCGCGATGTCCACATCGGACGGCGCGATCCCGGCGCTCTCGAACGCCGCGGCCGACGCCTCGACCGTCGGTGACGAGGCACGCTCGGCGGCGATCCACGGAGCGAACACCTCGAACGAGCCGTACTTCCGGCTGCGGAACTCCGCGGCGGTCAGGAAGACCGGGCGGGCGGTGTGGCTCCGGGCCCGGTCCGCCCGGCACAGCACCAGCGCCACCGCGCCTTCCCCGGGCGAGCAGTACATGTATTGCGTGAGCGGGTGCGAGATCATCGGCGCGGCCGCGATCTCCTCGGCGCTGATCTCCTTGCGGCGCCAGGCCATCGGGTTGCGGGCGCCGTTGCGGAAGGACTTCTCGGCGACCAACGCGAGCACCGCCGGGTCGATGTCGTGGTCGTGCAGGTAGCGCTGGATCTTCATGCCGAAGAACTGGGTGGTGACCATCAGCCCGGTCTCGCCGTACCAGGCGCCGATCCCGTGTTCGGCCGGGTCGGTGGTGAACGCGCCGCGGGGATGCTTGTCGAAGCCGATCACGATCCCGACGTCGTGCTTCCCGGACCGGATGGCGGCGTCGGCGGCGATCAGCGCGCTGCCGCCGGTCGCGCACCCGTTGGCGACGTTGACGAACGGCAACCCCGTCAGGCCGAGCTCGGAGACCAGCGTGTCCGCGTCTCCCGCGGAGTGCGAGCCGCCGAACCCGAACTGCATGTCGGAGAACTTCAGTCCGGCGTCCCGCAGTGCTTCACGCGCCGCGTGCACCGCCTGCGCCCGGCCGGACACCCCGTCCGTGCGGCCGAACCGGTGCATGCCGATCCCGACGATCGCGACCTCAGGCATGGTCCACCGCCACGAAACCGAACGTGTGGACGGGACGCCCGTCGGCGTCGTCGCGGAAGGGCACGAACATCAGCTCCATCTCGGTACCGATCGCGAGCTTCGCCGGGTCGGACTCGGCCAGCCGGGCCTCGACGATCAGCTGCCCGGGCAGGGCGATGTAGCCGATGCCGTAGGGCTCGTAGGCCGCGGACCCGGTGTACGGCGGTTTCGGGCGGAACCCCTGGACGGTCCACGACCAGAGCGTGCCCCGGCGGGCCAGCGCGACCTCGCGCATCGCCGTTCCCGTGCACCGGGGACAGCCGTCCTGCCGGGGGAACGTGTGGGCGCCGCAGTCCCCGCACTCGCTTCCCCGCAACGCGGGCCCTTCGGGCGTGTCGATCACGAGGGTGTCGTCGACGAAGTTCACGGCGCGGCCAGCCTTCCGCCGTCGACCGTCAGCAGCGAACCGGTCGTGTAGCTCGCGTGCGGCCCGCACAGGTAGAGGGCCGCGCCGACGATCTCGTCCGGTTCGCCGATCCGGCGCGACGGCCAGCTCCGGGCCATCTCGTCGACGGCGGCCATGTCCCACGCCTTGCTGATGTCGGTGCGGAAAGGTCCGGCAACGATGGTGTTGACCCGGACCGACGGGCCGTACTCCTGGGCGAAGCCGGCCGTGAGCGTGTTGAGCGCGGCCTTCGCGGCAGCGTAGGGCAGATCCTGTGCGGTCGGGCGCCCCGAGGCCATCGAGGAGATGTTCAGCATCACCCCGCCGCCGCGTTCCGCCATGCGCGAGCCCGCCAGGGCCATCAGGCGGAACGGCCCCTTGAGGTTCACGGCGACGACCTTGTCGAACAAGGTTTCGCCGACTTCGGCCAGGCTCGGGTAGAGCGGCGCCATCCCGGCGTTGTTGACCAGGACGTCGACGGGGGCCAGCGCCGCCTCGACCTCGTCGAGCAGGCCGCCGAGCCGGTCCCAGTCACCGACGTGCGCCGCGTGCGCGGTGACTTTCCGCCCGGTCTCCGCGGCGAGTTCCTCGGCGAGGGCGACGCAGCTGTCGAGTTTGCGGGAAACCACCGCGACGTCGGCACCGGCCGCCGCGAAGGCGATGGCGATCTCGCGGCCGAGGCCCCGCGAGCCACCGGTGACCAGTGCGGTCCGCCCGTCAAGGGGCTGCCCGTTTTCCCGCACCCGGGCTACGGCTTCCTTCACACTCGTGGTCATTTCGGGATGTCCTTCCAGGCGATGCCGCGATCGGCTCGGGGTTCCGGTGGCAGACCGAGCAGGCGCTCCGCGATGATCGTGCGCTGCACCTCGTCCGTGCCCCCGGCGATGCGATAGCCGGGTGCGCCCAGCACGTGCTCGGTCCAGCGGTAGCTGCCGTCGCCGAAATCGGCGACGAGCCGGGGACCCAGCACCGCCGCCGCGGCTTCGGAAACCAGCTTGAGCCGTTGCGCCCAGGCCAGTTTCCGCAGCGAGCCGAGTGGCCCCGGTTCACGCCCGGCCTGTCGCGACTCGCGATCGCGCTGGGCGGACACCGCGGCCACCTGCTCCGCCGCCCACACCTCGGCCAGCAGCCGGCGCACCTCCGGGTTGTGCACGCGACCGAGCCGGCGCGCGTCGTCGAGCAGCTCGGCGAACCCGCCGCCGAGATCCGCGTTGGCCCCGGAGTGGCCACGCTCGAACCCGAGGGTCGCGAGGGTCACCGCCCAGCCACCGCCGACGTCGCCGAGGCGCAGTGCGTCGGGGATGCGCACCCGGTCGAGGAAGACTTCGCAGAAGGACGAGCCGCCCGACATCTGCCGCAGCGGGCGCACCTCCACCCCGGGCGTGTCCATCGGCAGCAGGAACGCCGTCATGCCCCGGTGTTTCGGCACTTCGGGATCGGTGCGGGTGATCAGTTCCCCCCAGCCGGCGAACTGGGCGCCCGAACTCCAGACCTTTTGCCCGGTCACGACCCACTCGTCGCCCTCGCGTACCGCGCGGGTGCCCAGCCCTGCCAGATCGGAGCCGGCGGCGGGCTCGGAGAACAGCTGACAGGCCAGGGTGTCCCCCCGCAACAGCGGCCGCACGAGGCGCGCTTTCTGGTCCGCGGTGCCGAACATCCGCACGGTGGGCACGATCAGCGCGGTGCTCACCGAAGTCAGTTCGTGCTGCCCCGGTGTCTCGAATTCCCGCTCCACCTCGGCGAAGGCTTCTTCGTGCAGCGGCGTCAACCCGGCTCCGCCGTCTTCAACCGCCCACGACAGGGCGCCGTACCCGGCGTCGAACTTCGTGCGCTGCCAGTCCCGGATGCGGTCGATGAGGGCGCGCTCGTCGTCGTGGGCGAGGTCGTGGAACACCGCGACCGAACGGCGTGGCGCGCCGTCCCGGCGTGCCAGCCGTCCGGACAACCAGACGCGCGCGCTCTCGGCGAACTCTTCCAGTTCCTGCCTGGGAACTCCAGTCATCGTGCGGTCCACCCCCCGTCGACGGCCAGCACCTGTCCGGTGCAGTACGCGGACGCCGCCGAAGCGAGGAACAGCAGGGCACCGTCGAGCTCGTCCGGGTCGCCCGGCCGGCGCACCATGGTGTTCCGCTCGATCCACCGCAGAGACGTCTCGTCCTCGAACATCGCGTCGTTCATCTCCGTGCGGAACCACCCCGGTGCCAGGGCGTTGACCCGGACGCCGTTGCGGCCCCAATGCCCCGCGAGCTGCCGGGTCAGGCCGATGAGTCCGGCTTTGCCGGCCGCGTAGCTCGCGCCGCCTCGCGGTGCGGTCGAAACCACGCCGACGATGGAGCTCACGTTGACGATCGACACCGGCCGTCCGGCCGCCGTGGCGGCGACTAGCTGGGCGAGGTGGAAGGGCGCGACGAGGTTCGTCTCGAGCACGTCGGCGAACGCCTCCGGCGTCTCCTCGTGCGGACGTGCTTTGCTGCCGGTACCGGCGTTGTTGACCAGGATGTCGATGCGGCCGTGTTCGGCCACGACGCCCTGGACCAGCGCCGCGCGGTCGGTCGCCAGCGACACGTCGCACGGCGCCGCTCGCACACCGGGCACGTCGGCGGCCAGCCGGTCGAGCCGGTCCTTGCGCCGGGCGGACGCCCACACCGTCGCCCCCGCCGCGGCGAGGACGCGGGCGAACCGTTCCCCCAGCCCGGAGGACGCCCCCGTGACGATCGCGGTGCGTCCCGTCAGATCGAAGAGCTCACCCGGAGCGCGGACGGTCATCGCTCGCCTCCGGCCAGCAGTCCCCGGGCATCCGAGATCATCTTGGCGATCGTCGGCGGCAGCTGTTCCTGGACCGGATCGTGATGGGCTCCGGTGCGGTGCCGGACCAGGTTGTGCGCCATGATCGCCGCCATCTTCATCCGGCCGAACGCCGCGAACCACTCCCTCGCGGCAAGCACGTCGCCGCGGTGCCCGCACGCTTCGCGGTACGTTTCGGCCAGCAGGTCTCCGGTCGGCAGCCCGTCGACCGCGTGCCCGGCGCCGGGGAACAGCGTGCCGTCGGTGAACACCCCGAACCAGCCCAGGTCGACCCGCGGGTCGCCGATGCCCCAGATCTCCCAGTCGATCAGCGCGGTCGGCACGAGACCGTCGAACAGCACGTTCCCGAGGCGGAAGTCACCGTGCACGAGCACGGGCTCGAGCGCGTCCGGGATGTCGTCCGCCAGCACGCTGACCAGCTCGGCTCCGCCCGGCCGGAGGTCGTCCGGCACCGCGTGCATGGTCCGCGCCCACTTTTCGACCTCCGCGTCCAGCGGGGTCGCCTCCGGTGCCGCCGCGGCCAGCGATCGGCCGATGCTCGCCACGGGGATGGCGTGGAGGGCACCGAGCATCCGGGCGGCGGTGACCATGCGGGCGTGCGCCAGCTCGGGATCGACCGCCCGGCCTGGTTCCAGCACCGGCTCCACGGCCTCGCCGGCGGCGAGGTCCATCGCGAACCACGCGGGTTCTCCCCCGTCCACGGCTCGCACGGCGGGGACGGGCACCCCCGTCCCCGCCACCGCTTCGAGGATCGCGGCCTGGCGCAGCACGTCATGGCGCCCGGCGGCCCGCCGGCCCGGCGGCACCGCTTTGACGACGTACCCGGCTTCCGGGCCCCGGATGGCGTAGGTCAGGCCCGAGCGCCCGCCGTCCAAGACGGTCAACGGCCCGGTGAGCCCGAGCGCCGTGCGCACGCGGGCGCCGAGCTGCGGGTCGGCGTCCGTCTCCACTGTCGAAGTGCTCATCTCGTCTTCTCCGCGTCAGCGGCCGGTCCACTTCGGTTCGCGCTTTTCCAGGAACGCGGCGACGCCCTCGGCGGCGTCCTGCGAGTTCAGCGTGACGCCGACGGCGAGGTGCTCGAGGACCATGAGGGACGCGATGTCGGCGTCCAGGCCGCGGTCGACGGCCATCTTGGTCAGCTTCAGCTGGAACGGGCTCTTGTCCGTGAGGTGGCTGATGAACTCGTCGACCGTCGCGTCCAGTTCCGCGGCCGGCGCGCTGGCGTTGACCAGGTCGAACTCGTCCGCCTCCTTGCCCGAGAGGAGCTTGCCGGTGAGCATGAGCTCCTTCGTCTTGCGGATGCCCAGCATCCGCGGGAGCCGGTAGATCGGGCCCGCGCCGCCGAACAGCGCGCGGCGGATGTGGAAGTCGCCGATCTTCGCGTCCTCGTCGGCGATCGCGAAGTCGCACGAAATCATTACTTCGAACCCGCCCGCGGTGACGTACCCCTCGAGCACGGCCACCGACGGCTTGGACATGGTGTAGAGCCGATCGCAGACCTTCGCCGAGACGACCGCGACGTCCATCGCGGTGCTCGTGCCGATGAAGTCGGCCTGCAGGCTGTCGAGGTCGAACCCCGAAGAGAAGGTGTTTTCGCGCCCGCGCACGACCACGACGCGCAGCTCCGGGTCGGCTTCGATCTCGGTGATGATCTCGTCGAGGCGGTGGAGCATCGGGACGGTGATGCAGTTGCGCTTGTGCGGCCGGTTGAACCAGATCCGCGCGATGTGCCCGTCACGCTCGAACTGGATGTCGTCCTCGACTGCCATGAATCCTCCCAAACTGAACTGACTTCAGGTCACCTTGACACGCGAGCTCCGGCTTAGTCAAGAAATGAACTCGCCTACTTGAACTGACCTCAGTTCATGCCTACTGTGAGCTCCGTCGCGGCGGCTGACCCCGCGGCAGCCGATCTGCGAAAGCGCAAAGGAGCGCGGATGCCGACACCATCGCTTCCCGATCAGGATCGAGTCGCCAGACGAGCGGGCGTGGCCGCCGCCGTCGGGACCGCCATCGAGTACTACGACTTCGCGATCTACGGCTACCTCGCCGTCGTGCTGGCCCCGCTGTTCTTCCCCGGCCAGAACGGACTGCTCGGGGTGCTCAGCACGCTCGGGGTCGTCTCCAGCGGTTTCCTGGCCCGGCCGATCGGCGGGCTGATCTTCGGCCGGCTCGGCGACCGCCGCGGCCGCAAGACCGTCCTGATGACGACCGTGACCCTGATGGGCGTCGCCACCACGCTCACCGGGCTGCTCCCGACCTACGGCAGCGCCGGCATCGCGGCCCCCGTCCTGCTGACCGCGCTCCGCATCCTGCAGGGGCTCTCCGCCGGCGGCGAAATCGGCGGCGCCGCCTCGCTGTCCACGGAGTCGGCCCCCGCGCGCAGCCGGGGCCTGTTCGGCTCGGCCACCGCCATCGGCATCTCCCTCGGCCTCGCCACGGCCGCCGCGTCGGTGGGCGCGCTGAGCGCCTTCACCTCGGCGCAGCAGCTGAGCAGCTGGGGCTGGCGCATCCCCTTCCTCGTCGCCGCGCCGCTGCTGGTGGTGGCCGTGCTCTACCGCATGCGGGTGGAGGACTCGCCGCTCTTCCTGCAGATGGTGCGGGAACAGGCGCCTCCGAAGGCCCCGGTCACCGAAGTGCTGCGCCAGCACAAAGCCGGCCTCCTGCGCCTGGTCGGCATCGCCTACTCGACGCAGACGACTGGCGGCATCGCCTCGGTCTACCTCCTGGTCCACCTCTCCGCGGTGCTGCACTACCCGCTGACCGGCGCCCTGTGGCTGATCGTCCTCATCGTCCTGATGCCGTTGGCGCTGATCCCGTGGGCGGGTTCGCTGAGCGACCGCTTCGGCCGCCGTCGCGTGCTGACCGCCGCCATGGCGGGCTTCGTGGTGCTCGCCGTCCCCTGTTTCTGGGTGATGCAGCAGGGATCCCTGCCGCTGGCGATCGTCGCCGCACTGGTCCTGAACGTGCCGTTCAGCGTCCAGCAGGGCGTCGTCTACGCCCAGTACGCCGAATTCTTCCCGACCCGCGTGCGCTACACGGGCGTGTCCCTCGGCTTCAACATCGGTGGTGTGCTGGGCACCGGGATCGTGTCGCTGGTGACGACCTGGCTCGTCTCCACGACCGGGATCACCATCGCCCCGGCGTTCTACGTCATCTTCGCCGCTCTTGTCGGCCTGCTCGTGGTCGCGACCATGAAGGAGACCGCGTCCTCGAAACTGTCGGGCCGCCCCCGGGACGACAGCCCCGCGGAGAAGTCGGGGTCGCCGTCATGACCGGCGGAAACCACTTCACCACCGAGGAGACCGCGTGCGACGCTTCGACAACCGCCGGGTGCTGATCACCGGCGCCACCGGCGGGCTGGGCACGGCCATCGCCACCCGCCTCGCCGGCGAAGGCGCATCCCTCGCACTCAGCGACGTCGACAAGGACGCCTGCGCGGAACTGGCGGCCCGCCTCGACGCCGACACGCTGACGGTCACGCTCGACGTCGCCGACGAATCCGCTTGGCGGACCGCAGTGCTCGCGGTGCAGGAGCGCTGGGGAGCTCTCCACGTCCTCGTGAACAACGCCGGCATCGGCAGCACCGGCACGGTCGAAACCGAAGGGAAGGACCGCTGGGACCAGGTCGTGTCCGTCGACCAGGCGGGCACCTGGCTCGGCATGAAGCACGCCGGCCCCGCCATCGCCCGCGCGGGCGGCGGAGCGATCGTCAACGTCGGTTCGATCCTCGGGCACACCGGCGGCCTCGCGAACAGTTTTTCCTACGCCGCGGCGAAAGGCGCGGTGCGCTCGATGACCATGAACGCCGCCCTGCACTGGGCCACCGCCGGAGTCCGCGTCAACACCGTCGTCCCCGGCTTCATCGGCACCCGGCACCTGCTGGAGCGCTTCGAGAACACCGAGCGCCACGCCGCGATGCTGGCCAACACCCCGATGGGCCGGCTCGGACGGCCGGAAGAAGTCGCCGCGGCCGTTGCCTACCTCGCGAGCGACGACTCCGGCTACACCACCGGATCCGACCTGTACGTCGACGGCGGGTGGAGCGCCCGATGAGCACCCGCACACCAGTGCCGGACGGCGAAGATCCCGACTGGAGCGCCCCGGGCATCTACGAGGTGGCCGACGGCGTGTACCGGATTCCGCTGCCCCTGCCCGGCGACGGGCTCCGCGCGGTAAACGTCTACGCCGTCACCGACGGCAGCGAACTGGTCCTGATCGACTCCGGCTGGGCGCTGCCGGAGTCACGGAAACTGCTCGCCGACGCACTGGGCGCCCTCGGCGCGGGACTGGGCGACGTCCGGGAGTTCCTCGTCACCCACATCCACCGCGACCACTACACCCAGGCGGTCGCGCTCCGGCGCGAGTTCGGCACCAAGGTCTCCCTCGGGTCGGGCGAACGCCCCAGCCTGCGGATCGTCGCGGAAGCCGCCAAGGATCCGATCCGCACCCAGCTCGACCTGCTCCGCCTCGGCGGCGCCGAACACCTCATCCCCAGCCTGACGGCGGTCATGGACGACGAGGAGGTGGAAAGCTGGGAACAGCCCGACGAATGGCTCAATCCCGGCCACCGCCGCGTCCTCCCGAACCGGGAGTTCGCCGTCGTCGCCACTCCCGGCCACACCGAAGGCCACGTCGTCTTCGTCGACAGCACCGCCGATCTCCTGTTCTCCGGCGACCACATCCTGCCCCACATCACCCCGTCCATCGGGTTTCAGGCGGCCCCTCCCGACCTGCCGTTGAAGGACTACCTGGAGTCCCTGCGCGTGGTCCGCGCCATGCCCGACCGGCGCCTGCTACCGGCCCACGGCCCCGTTTCCGCCAGCGGCCACGCCCGGATCGACGAACTCCTGGCCCACCACCGGCAACGGCTCGACCTGATGCTCGCTCAGGTCCAGGCCGGAGCCGGCACGGCCTTCGAAGCGGCGACCCGCATGAGCTGGACCAAACGGAACCGCCGGCTCGCCACATTGGACCCGTTCAACCAGATGCTGGCCGTCCTGGAAACCGGCGCGCACCTCGACTTGCTCGCTCAACAGGAAAAGCTCAAGTTCGGCGACACCGGTGGCGTGCGCCGTTACGAGAGCATCTGATCCGGCTTTGGCCGGCCAGCATCTTCGGGTCGGTCCACGTCGCCACCGGCCCATCGGCCACGACCAGCGCCACCTCAGCTATGCCGCTGCCGGGACCCGCGCGTCGTAGAGCCAGCTCCGGAAGTCCGGTGACCTGGTGTAGACGGTCGGGGCCTCGCCGGGGGTCTGCGCCGCCGCCCGACTGCACGTACCGACGAGCTGCGGCACGGCGTCCGTCATCTTGACAGCCGGGCCGCCGGAGTCACCTCCGCCGGGACCGTCCGTGCCGTGCGGGTTGTCGGTGTAGATCTCCCCGGCGGGCTGCTGCGCGTCGGCGCACCTGGCCGCCGGAAGCACCTGCGTGTTGAGCTGCTGTAGCCGGGTCGGCAGGTTCGAGGTATCACCGTCGGGCTCGTCCGAGCCCCACCCGTACAGCGTCACCCGGTCACCCGGTCGCGCTGCGTGTCCGGCTAGGTCGTGTATGACAATGCCTTGGTCCAGGTGATCACCGCATGGAGAACATCAGCTGATCGGTAGACGATGGTGAGCTTGTCATAGCGAGTAGCCAGACCTCGCCATTGCTTGAGCAGGTTGAAGCGGCGTTCGACGACGTTGCGGCCGCGGTAGTCGAGCGCGTCGAAGGCCGGTGGACGTCCGCCGCGGGAACCACGCCGTTTGCGGTGCCCGATCTGATCGGCCGACTCGGGGATCACTGCGGTGACGTCGCGGTCACGCAGATGCCGGCGGATCGCCCGCAACGAATACGCTTTGTCGCCTCGAAGCCGATCAGGCCGGGTGCGGCCCGCCCGACGGATCGCCAGGTGCCGCATCAGGTGCGGGAACATCGGTGCGTCCCCGGCTTGGCCAGGCCCGACCAACGTCACCAGCGGCCGGCCGTTCCCGTCGACGATGTGGTACACCTTGGTGCTCCAGCCGCCGATCGCGTGATCAGGCGGCTCGGCAAGCAGGCCTGTGTAGTTCGACCCAGCCCCCTGTGGGGCGGGTGATGTTGGTGGCGTGCGATGCGCCCGCGCAATCGTGGAATCCACCGACACCGACCAATCCACCAAGCCCGCTGCATCCGCTTCGGCGTGCAAGCGCTGCAGGACGGTGTCCCAGGTGCCGTCGCCGGCCATCCGGCGGTGCCAGGTCCAGATCGTCCGCCACGGACCGAACACCTCCGGCACGTCCCGCCAGGCAATCCCGCACCGATACCCGGCAGATGATCCCTTCGACCATCGAGCAGGCATCGGAGAACGGTCGTCCTTGTTTCTCAGCCACCAGACGAAACCTTACTCCAGCCCACCTGCAGAAGTCGGCAGTTATCGGCGCGGACCGGCGTCGCATGGGGCGCCGGATATCCCCCAGTCGGGTGTTCATGATCTGCAATCTCGTCACGGACCGCCGTCGTGCAGGTTTCACCGGCGCGTGCGGTTGTCGGGACCGCGCGGGGACCGGAGTCCTCGCCGACGGCTGGGGAGCCGGAGGGCACCACCAGGGGATGCGGCGTGCCGGGCTCGCGTAGGGGGCGAGCCCGGCCCACCGCCTGGCGTGACGGCGACGAGCGCTCAGCACCGAGGATCTTGGGCGCACCGAGCGGGCACTCCCAGCATTGACCCGAGGTCGTAACAACCGGCAGCGCTCGGTCGACATCGGCTCTGCGGCATCCGTCGCGGGCCTGGGACCGGCGGCAGCTTTCCTCCCCCGAGACCGCCGCCGCCCCAGGCTCTTTCCGCAACCTCACCCCGACATCGCAGCGTGCCCGCGCGTGGGTACGACGCGAACGCGGGTTTCCAGGCACCGGGAAGTCCTGCGCGGTCGCCGTCCCCACTCGACAGCGGCGGCCGGCGAGCAAGGCAACAGCCGGCGACGAGCGCGAGGGCAAGGACACGCGCGAACCTCTTTCGGAGCGATCAGTTGACGCAGGGAATGCCGCTGCCGTCGACCGTGCCTCCCTGCGGCCCGGCGGCCGGGGGCGGCGCGGCCGGGGACGTCGGCACGGCTGCCGTCGCGGTGGCTGCGGGAGCGCCGGCTCCGTGCGGGCCGAGGGCTGCCGGCAAGCTGAACCCAGTGCCGAGGATGATCCGGAGGCGGCCCTGGGGAACGTGGGAGTCGGCGGTGACCGGCAGACCGCCCAGCAGTGACGCCGCGGTGGCCGCATCGTCCTTCGCTCCCGCGCCGTACGCGACCGACGATGCGGCGGCGGCGGAATTGGCCAGCTGTCCGGTGTGGAACCCGTACGGTGCCAGCGCCGTCGCGACGGTCGAGGCCAGCCCGGGCTTACCGGTGGTGTTGCGGACGTCGATCGTGGCCGATGCCTTGGGCTGCGGGGTCGCCGGCGGCGGCGCCGCGATGCCGAACGCGGCCCGGACCGCGGCGCGGACCTGCCCGGTGTCGACCCTGTTCACGTCCTGGCCGTCGACCTTGTCGTACCCGGCGATCGGCAGGGTGGTGAACTCGAGGTTGCCGCCGGTGAGGTTCTGCGCCTGCTGCGCGAACGCCAGAATGTCCCACCCCGACGAAATCACCACGTCCTTCTTCGCGGTGTCGATGAGGTCCTGCAGCTTGCCGAGGTCGGTGAACGTGCCGGCGCTGCGCAGCTTGTGCGCGGCCGAGGCGATGAACGCCTGCTGCCGGTGCGTGCGGTCCAGGTCCCCGTTGTCCAGACCGTGCCGCTGCCGCACGAACGACAGCGCCTGTGACCCGTTCAACGTCTGGTGGCCGGCCGGGAAGTCCGCGCCCGAGTAGCTGTCCTTCACCGGGTGGTTCAGGCACACTTCCACGCCGCCCAGGGCGGTGGCGAGGTCGTAGAAGCCGGCCAGATTGATTTCGGCGAACCGGTCGATCGGCACGTCCAGGAAGTTCCGGACCGTTTCGAGGGTTTTCTTGCGGCCGGCTTCGCGGCCCTTGTGTTCGAGGTCGGCGCCGGAGACGCCCTGCTTGGCCAGATTCTGTTCGGCGTAGAACTTCGCCAGCCCGTACGCCTCTTTGATCTTGGCGTGGGTGTGTAGCCGGGAATGCCCTGCACGGGCACGTAGTCGTCGCGAGGGATCGACACCGCGGAGACCTTGCCGCCGTCGCCGGGGATGTGCACGAGGATCAGCGTGTTGGTGTTGTAGCCGCCCTCGGCGCCGTCCCCGGCGTGCAGCTGGTCGAGGATGTCCTTGGGCAGCTGGTTGCCGTCCTGGTCCTTGCGGGAATCCAGACCGATCAACAGGATGTTCTGGTCGCTGCCGATGGACTTCGGGCCGTTGGCGTCGAGCGCGTCGGAGGTGTTGAGGCCGTTGACGAGGCTGGTCAGCATGGTCGAGGCCACCCCGGTGCCGGTCAGCACCAGCACCGACGCCAGCCCGACCGCGGCCCGGCCCACGACCAGGGCCGGACGCCGCCGGCGACGTGCCGCGGCCGTGGACACGGGAGCAACGCGGACCGTGCGGGCCTCCCGGGCCACGGGACGATCAGCCGCTGTGGGACGGGCGGTCGCCGAACGCTGCGGGGTGGGCCGGCGACGGGCGGACGGCGTCGATCGCTGCTCGTGATCCACCTGTCAACCCCCGTCGCCGCGCTCGGAGCCGACCTCCGGTCCTGTTGGGACACTCCAGTACGCCGCGCGCGGCGCCCCTGCCCGGGACCTGTGCCGCGCGCGGCGCTTCGCGACCGTACCCGGAACGTGCTGAGGGTTTGATGAGTGAACGCGCTGTGAATTCCGCGCTGTCTCGCAACCGATCCGGGCAACCGGAGCGTCTCAACGTCCTCTCAACGACTCGGTCGCACACTCGGTTCGAACACTCGCCCGCAGCGGACAGGAAACCTCCCGATGGTCGAACGCGACAGTCACGGGCCGGCCGAGGGCGGAAGGGGCTGTGGTGAATGAGTTCCGCCGATGCGCGGCGCTGTTGGTGGTCCCTGGGCTCACGATCAGCCTGCTCACCGGATGCGGTGCGACGCCCGGCACGGGCTCGGCCATCGTCCGCCGCGACTGCGGCGCCGACCCGCATCCGGCTCCGGTCGTCGTGCGGGTCGATCCTCCCCGGCCCGACCTGTGTTTCGCGGGCGGCGTCGGTGCCGTGGTCATTCCGGCCACCGTGGTCACGGTGTTCGAGTCCGGTGCCTACACCGCGTGCGTCGGCCGGGAATCCTGGAGTACCTGCCTGGACCCCGGGCACCGCGTCACGCTCGACACGACGATCACCGATGTCGGGATCTGCCCGGCCGGGGACTGGTCCGGCTGTCTTGACCGACTGCCCCCGGCCGGACGGTGAGCTCGCCGCCCTGGGGCAAGGCGCGACCGCGCTGCCGTGCGTGGGCGGTCACGGCCCGGGCGTCCCGTCCTCGGCGCGGCCGGACCAGGGGCCCTGTGGGGCGCTGACCAGCACGGTGTGCGCGTCGGCCAGCGGGGCCTGGCGTGGCCGGGACGCCGCCGGGACGGCCGCGGGCCGGCGGGCCGTGTCGGAAATCCGCATCAGCAGGGCCACGAGGATGTAGTTCGCCAGCAGCGACGAGCCACCCTTGGACAGGAACGGCGCGGTGATCCCCGTTTCCGGGATCAGCTTCGTGACCCCGCCGACGACGACGAAGATCTGCATCACGACGGCGAAGGACAAGCCGACACCGAGCAGCTTGCCGAACGTGTCCCGCACCGACAGGGCCGCCCGCACGCCACGCATCGCCAGAATCAAGTAGATCATCAGGATCGCCGCGAGACCGACGAACCCGAGTTCCTCGCCGATCGCGGCGGTGATGAAGTCGGTACTGGCCTCGGGCACCATGTCCGGCCGGCCCGCGCCGAGGCCGGTGCCGCCGACCCCGCCGGTCGCGATCCCGAACAGCCCCTGGGCCAGCTGGTAACCCCCGCCGGGCTGGTCGTAGGTGGCCAGCGGATCGATCCAGTTCATCACGCGCTGGCGGACGTGGTTGAACAGCAGGTACGCGAGCACGCAGCCGGCCGCGAACACGACGAGCCCGAGCCCGACCCAGATCCCGCGCTCGGTGGCGACGTAGATCAGCACGAGCACGATCCCGAAGAACAGCAGCGCGGCCCCGAGCTCCTTCTCGAACGCCAGGATCGCCATGCAGCCCAGCGCGGCGATCAGGATCGGGCCGAGGTCGCGGGCGCGCGGCAGTTCGACGCCGAACACCTTCTTGCCCGCCGACATGAACAGCTCGCGCTTCGTGACGAGGAACGACGCGAAGAACACCAGCAGCAGAATTTTGGCGAACTCGCCGGGCTGGATCGACAACGGGCCGAGCTTGATCCACACCTTCGCCCCGTTCACCTCCGAGATCGAGCTGGGCAGTACCGCCGGCAGCGCGACGGCGACGATCCCGGCCAGTCCGGCCGTATACCCGAACCGGGCCAGCCGCCGATGGTCCTTGACCACGATCAGCACGAGCAGGAACAGCGCCAGAGCGAGGACGGTCCACAGGACCTGCTTCGGTGCCTCGGCCGCGACGGTGTCGTTGTTCTGGGCGGCTTTCGCGGCCTGCGCCAGATCGATCCGGTAGATCATCACCAGCCCGATCCCGTTGAGCAGGGCCGTGCACGGCAGGATGAGCGGGTCCGCGTGGGGTGCCCACCGGCGGGCGGCGAAGTGGGCGATCGCGAAGATCGCGAAGTACCCGAGCCCGTACCACGCCACGGCCGCGGTGAGCTCGTGGTCCTGGTTGCTTTCCACGAGAACGAAAGCGCACACCACGATGACGGCGGCGAAGACGAGCATCAGCAGCTCGGTACCACGACGCGTCATGGACTGCCGGGACGGCGCTACGGGCGGGCTGCCCGTCACCGTCCTCTTCGGACGGGGAATCATCGATCCCGAGAACCTCACCGGAGCCAGCGGACGTGGTGTCCTGTGTGGACACACCTGAACGGCCCGGGCGCACCGGCATCGTCACGAAGAACACGGACAGCCGGAGCCGAGCTGGTTCCCGATCCTAGGCACCGTTCGCTGGCGAATCGCTGAGAAGCCGAGCGACGCCGCCGGATCAGATCTGCCTGCACGGGATGTCGGAGTTTCGCCGAGGTGATGAGAGGCGGTGATAGCCGTCGGCGGTCTCCTAGCCCGGCTGGCCGTGTCCGTGCACGAGCAGGACCGGCGAGAGGGCCTTGCGTCCAGCAGCTCCAGGCGGCCGGCCCGCAGGATGTCCGCGGCCTTGCAGGAAGAAGGATCGAGCGGATGCGGGCGGTGGTTCCGAGGCGCAGCGCGGTCAGCTCGGCGCGCCGACGCGTCGCGGTTCGGGGCACGGCGGGCCGGACACCGGCTGGACAGTGCCGGTCACGCCGCGACGCACTCGGCGAACATCGGCGGAGCCCCCGTGAGCGGCGCCGAGCACGAGCAATCCGAATACGCCGAGCACGACGTGGTCCGAGGCGAGGCAAACGACGCACAGCACCGCCCACACGACAAGCCTCATGCCCTGCGGTCCACTTCGGACATAACGCGCTCCTCACGGTGATCCCCGGGAACAACATCCGCGCGTGGGGGCGTCAGCGGTCCCGAGACGCGCGATCGTATCCGCCTGGTGCTGGCAAAACGCTGAGAATCCGAGCCGGCATCCCCCGGTCGGTGCGCACTACCTGGGCGGCCGCCCGCTGCCACGCTCGCCGGTCGGCACGACCGGACGACGATCGGTTCGCCCACGCCGCCGTTCGCATCGTGGCGGGTTGCGCGGTACCGAGAGCCCCGGGGCGGGCAGGCGCAGGAGCCGGCCGCGAGGAGCAATGCCGCGAACAGCCGCTTCGGCGCCCCGGCGAACCACAGCAGGGCCATCAGGACGATCCCGAGCGTGATCGTGCCGCCGAAGTTCGGCTGGGCCATCACCAGCGCGAACATCAGCAGGGCCGAGGACGCCGACAGCACCATCACCGCACCGAGCAACGTCAACAGCCCGCACAGGCACAACACCAGGTGGAACGACGTCGGCGGACGAGAAAGCCACCTGAACACAGCCGTGCACCCGGCCACCGCTCCCCTCGGCCACCACGTCCGCCGCCCGGCTGTCGATCGGTTCCCGTCGGACCGGCGTCGGGAGACTCTCAGATGTGTCCTGATAGGACACTGAGCGACCTCAGGCGCCCCGGGTACGGCGCGTCCGGGGTGAACCGGCGCGGAGTTCCTGCTGGTGCCGGACGGCGAGCTGGACGATGTCGGCGACCTGGGGGTCGTCGATGGAATGGATCTGGTGCTTGCCGTGGCGGCGGGCGCGGACCAGGCCGGCGAGCTTGAGCTTGCCGAGGTGGTGGCTGACGGTGGCGACGCTCTGGCCGGTTTCCTCGGCGAGGGTGCCGACGTCGCGTTCGCCGTGGGCGAGCAGCCACAGCAGGTGCAGCCGGACGGTGGCCGACAACAGGCCGAAGGTGACGGCGGCGTCCTGCAGGAGGTCCGGCGGCAGGGGGGCGGGTGGCGGGGGGTCGGCTGGCGCGGGCACGGGGTCATCCTTCCGGGTCTGCCCCGAGTCTGACGTAAGACCCGTCACTTCGACAAGTGTTTGACTGTTGTGGGCGGGGTGCGGTGTACTGGGTCCGGCCGTCGCCCGCCGGGCGATGCGGTCTGTCCAGGTGGAGGGGAGGTGAGCCGGGTGACCGGCGAAGGAAGTAGTCGCCGCGACCGCGGGGACGTCCGGCCCGCCCCGGCCACGCTGGGGTAGGCCCGGTGGTCCGCGTGGTCGCGCCGCTGTCGTCTCGCACAGCTGTGACCTCGATGGACAGGACCTCCCCATGACCCCTTTCCCCGGCGTGCCGCCCGAACTGGGCGACGCGCCCGTCATCACGGTCTTCCGCCGGCTCGAGAGCTCGCCGAAAGGCCTCACCGAAGCCGAGGCCGCGGATCGGCTGGGCCGCTACGGCGACAACCACCTCGATCCGGTCGTCCCGGCCGGGGCGGTGCGGCGCGCGTGGACCGCCGCACGCAGCCCGTTCGTGGCGCTGCTGGCCGGTCTCGGCGTGGTCTTCGCAGTGGTCGGCGACTGGCGTGGCGCGGTGACCGTGGCGGTCATGGTGGCGTTGAACGTGCTGCTGCGGTTCTGGCAGCAGGCGCGCTCCGAGCGGGCGGTCGGTGCGGTGCGGGCCCGGGTCACCACGACGGTCACCGTCCGGCGTCGCGCCGGCGCCGGGTTCCCCGGCACCGAGCGCGAGGTGCCGACGGCCGATCTCGTCCCCGGCGACGTCGTGCTGCTCGGCCCGGGCGACGTCGTGGCCGCGGACGTCCGGGTGGTCGCGGCCGCCGACCTGGTGGTGGACCAGTCGGCGTTGTCCGGCGAGGCGCTGCCGGTGGCGAAGCGGCTGCCCGCACCGCGTCGAGGACGACCGGCCTCGTCGCCGGATCTCGTGGACGCGCCGGCGGTCGTGTTCGCCGGCACGTCGGTGGTCGGCGGCACCGCGACCGCGGTCGTGGTCGCCACCGGCGCCGGGACCTGCTTCGGTTCCCTGGCCACGCAGGCCGCGGCCCCGCGCACGGAGTCCAGCTTCGACGCCGGGGTCCGCCGGGTGGGCTGGACGCTGGTGCGGTTCATGCTGGTGATGGTGCCGATCGTGCTGGTGGTCAACGGCACGGTGACCGGGAACTGGGCGCAGGCGGCGATGTTCGCGGTCGCCGTGGCGGTCGGGCTGACGCCGGAGATGCTGCCGGTGATCGTCACGACCAACCTGGCCCGCGGCGCGGCCGCGTTGTCGCGGCGGCAGGTGATCGTCAAGCGGCTCAACGCGATCCAGGACCTCGCCGCGATGGACGTGCTGTGCGTGGACAAGACCGGGACCCTCACCGAGGACCGGGTGGCCTTCGCGCACAGCATCGACCCCGACGGCCGCCCGGACGGCGAAGCCGCCGAGTACGCCGGTCTCGCCGTGCACTTCCAGGCCGACCAGCACGACCGGCTGGACGAAGCGATCGTCGCGCAGCTGGCCGAACCGGACGACGACCTGGTGACCGAAGCGCTGTTCACCAAGGTCGGCGAGCTCGGTTTCGACCACGCGCGCCGCCGCGCCACCGTGGTCGTCCGCCGCGCGGAGACCCACCTCCTGGTCACCAAGGGGGATCCGGACGAGGTCCTGCCCCGCTGCGGCCACGCCCGCCGCGCCGGCGACGTCGTCGAGCTGACCGGCGCCGCCCGCGCCGAGCTGGCGGATCTGGTCCGGGCCCACACCCAGCACGGCATGCGGCTGCTGGCCGTCGCGGCCCGCGAAACGCCGGCCCGGCCCGGCCGCTACACCGAGGACGACGAGACCGGGCTGGTCCTGGTCGGGTTCGTCGGGTTCGTCGACCCGGTGCGCGAGGACGCGGGCGAGGCCGTGGCGAGGCTGTCCGGGCACGGGATCGCGGTGAAGATCCTGACCGGCGACAACCGGCATGCCGCGGCGCGCGTGGCGGAGCAGGCCGGGGTCCCGGTCGGGGAGGTCGTGCTCGGCGGCGACGTCGAGTCGGCCGACGACGCCGATCTGCGCGCGCTCGCCGAGCGCACGACGGTGTTCGCCAAGCTCACCCCCGCGCACAAGGCGCGGATCGTGGCGGCGCTGCGGGCGAACGGCCACGCGGTCGGGTTCATCGGCGACGGCGTCAACGACGTCAGCGCGTTGCGGACCGCCGACGTCGGCATCGCCCCGGACACCGCGACCGACGCGGCGAAGGACGCCGCCGACCTGGTGCTGCTGGAACGCGACCTCGGCGTGCTCGCCTGCGGTGTCGCCGAGGGCCGGCGGACGCTGGGCAACACGCTGAAGTACGTCTACATCACCGCCGCCTCCAACTTCGGCAACGTGCTGACCGTGCTCGCGGCGAGCGCGTTCCTGCCCTTCCTCCCGATCCTGCCGATCCAGCTGGTGGTCGCGAACCTGCTCTACGACCTCGCCCAGCTCGCGCTGGCCTGGGACCGTGTCGACGAGGAGTACCTGAGCGCGCCGCGCCGGTGGGACGCGCGCGGGCTGACCCGCTTCATGCTCGTGTTCGGGCCGCTGTCCTCGGTGTTCGACCTGTCGACGTTCGCGGTGCTGTGGCAGGTGTTCGGCGCCGGCACCGACCCGTTGCTGTTCCAGACCGGCTGGTTCGTCGAAGGCCTGCTCTCGCAGCTGCTCGTCGTGCTGGTCCTGCGCGGCCGGGGCGCGCGCCCGGCACGTGTGGTCGTGGCCGCGGCGGCGGCCGCCGGGTTGATCGGTCTGCTGCTGCCGATGTCCCCGCTGTCCGGGCCGCTGCTGATGCGTCCGCTGCCGGGCGGCTACGGGCTGTGGCTGGTTCTCGTGCTCGCGACCTACGCCCTCGCCGCGCAGCTGGTCAAAAGGCGCTGTGCCCGCCGCCGCCCCGCCTGGTGACGAACCCCTTTCCTGCTTGACCAGAACGAGAGTGAGCGCAGATGACGACTGCGGAGATGCTGCTGCGCCTGGGAGCCGGTGTCGGCCTGGGCACGGTGATCGGGTTCGAGCGCCAGTACCGGGCCCGGATGGCCGGGTTGCGCACGAACGCGCTGGTCGCGGCCGGGGCGACGTTGTTCGTTCTGCTGTCCGCGCACGGGTTCACCGGCGCCGGCGCCGATCCGACGCGGGTCGCGGCGCAGATCGTGTCCGGGATCGGGTTCCTCGGCGCCGGGGTGATCCTGCGCGAGGGCCTGACCGTGCGGGGCCTGAACACCGCGGCGACCCTGTGGTGCTCGGCGGCGGTGGGATCACTCGCCGGCGCCGGGCTGTATGCCGCCGCACTGGCGGGCACGGCGGTGGTGGTGACGGTGAACGTGGCACTGCGCCCGCTCGGGCGCGTGGTCGACCGGCGCCCCGACACCCGCACCGAAACTCCCGCCACGTACACCTTCCGCGCGGTGACCCGCGACGACGCCGAGGCACACGTGCGCAACCTGCTCGTGCAGTCGTTGTCCCGCACGGACTTCGCGTTGCAGTCCATCGAGAGCCTCAACGCCGCCACCGACGGCCAGGTGGAGGTGCGGGCCGCGCTGTCGGCCGAGCAGCGCGACGACAAGCAGATGGAGTCCGCGGTCAGCCGGCTTTCCCTGGAGCCCTCGGTGACCAGCGTCCGCTGGCAGGTCACCACCCCCGACCACGACGACACCGAGGACAGGTGAACCGATGACCCTGCTCCGCACCTTCCCGACCGAAGGCGTGCTCGCGCGGCCGCGGCGCACGCTCGCCGACGTCGCCGTGTTCCTCGGCGCGGCCGCGTTGCTGTGGCTGGTCGTGCAGCTGGCCCACGGGACGGCGGTTCCGTGGACACCGGCGACCGCACCGTCCACAGTGTCCACCGATCCGGGTGAGCTCCCCTACTACGCCGGGCGTTCGCTGCTGCGGATGTTCGCCGCGCTGGTCTTGTCGATTCTCTTCACGTTCGCCTACGCCACCGCCGCGGCGCGGCTGCGGCGCGCGGAGAAGGTCCTGCTGCCGGTGCTGGACATCCTGCAGTCGGTGCCGATCCTCGGGTTCCTGTCGGTGACGATCACCGGGTTCATCGCCCTGTTCCCCGGCTCGGAACTCGGGCTGGAATGCGCGTCGGTCTTCGCGATCTTCACGTCCCAGGCCTGGAACATGACCTTCGCGTTCCACCACTCGCTCGTGTCGCAGCCCCGCGAACTGGACGAGGCCGCCCGCGACCTGCGCCTGTCCCGCTGGCAGCGGTTCTGGCGGGTGGACGTGCCGAGCGGGATGATCCCGCTGGTCTGGAACGGGATGATGAGCTTCGGCGGCGGCTGGTTCTTCCTCACCGCCTCCGAAGCCCTCAGCGTCAACAACCGCTCCTACGCGCTGCCCGGCATCGGTGCCTACGTCGCCGCCGCCTCCGACGAGGGAAACCTCGGCAGGGTCCTGCTCGCCATCGCCGTCATGATCGTCATGGTGGTCGGGGTGAACGCCCTGTTCTGGCGCCCGCTCACCGCCTGGTCCGAACGATTCCGCATCGAGCAGTCGGAAGCCGCGCACGCGCCCCGCAGCGTCACCCTCGACCTGCTGCGCCGCTCGCGCATCCCGGCACTGCTCGGCCGGGCCTTCGGGCCGCTGGTGGCTCCGCTCGACCGCATGATGGCCGTGTTCGGCCTGGCCGAACACCCGCTGCGGGTCTCCCCCGTGCGCCGCCGTACCGGCGACGTCGTCTTCGCCGTCGCGATCCTCGCCTTGATCACCTACGGCCTGGTCCAGGCCGTCGCCTTCATCGCGCACACCGCCGGATTCGGTGAGGTCGCGCACGCGTTGTTCCTCGGGCTGATCACCTTCGGCCGGGTGCTCGTGCTGGTGGCGGTCGCGACGGTGGTGTGGGTGCCGGTCGGGGTGTGGATCGGGCTCAACCCGAAGGTGTCCCGGCTCGCGCAGCCGGTGGTGCAGGTGCTCGCGAGCTTTCCGGCGAACTTCCTGTTCCCGCTCATCACCGCGGTGCTGGTGGCCACCGGGATTTCCCTGAACTGGGGCGGCATCCTGCTGATGGCGCTGGGCGCGCAGTGGTACATCCTGTTCAACGTCATCGCCGGGGCGTCGGCGATTCCGAACGATCTGCGCGAAGCCGCGGCCAACCTGCGGCTCCCGCGGAAGCTGTGGTGGCGCCGGCTGGTCCTGCCCGCGATCTTCCCCAGCTACGTCACCGGCGGCATCACCGCCGCCGGCGGGGCGTGGAACGCCTCCATCGTCGCCGAGATCGTCTCCTACGACGGGCTCACCCTCACCGCGACCGGGCTGGGCGCGTACATCAAGGACGCCACCAGCGCCGGGAACGCCGGACAGATCCTGATCGGTGTCGCCGTGATGAGCCTGTACGTCGTCGGCGTCAACCGGCTGTTCTGGCGGCGCCTGTATGCCCTGGCCGAACGCCGCTTCTCCTTGTCCTGAAACGAGGTTTCCCGTGTCCCGCTCCGAAGTTCTCGTCGCCGTCGAGAAGGTCAGCAAGAGTTTCACCGGTCCGGCCGGCGATGAGCTGCGCGTGCTCGACGGCATCACCCTCGACCTGCGCGCCGGTGAGATCGTCGCGTTGCTCGGCCGCTCCGGCTCCGGCAAGTCCACGCTGCTGCGGACCATCGCCGGGCTGATCGGCCCCACCACCGGCAGCGTCCGCTACCGCGGCACCGAGCTCAACGGCGCCAACCCCGGCACCGCCATGGTCTTCCAGACCTTCGCGCTCATGCCCTGGCTGACCGTCCAGGACAACGTCGAACTCGGCCTGACGGCCCAGGGGATCCCCCCGGCCCGGCGCCGGGAACGCGCGCTCAAAGCCATCGACATGATCGGCCTCGACGGGTTCGAATCCGCCTACCCCAAGGAACTCTCCGGGGGCATGCGCCAACGGGTCGGCTTCGCCCGCGCCCTCGTGCTCGAACCGGACCTGCTGCTCATGGACGAGCCGTTCTCCGCCCTCGACGTCCTCACCGCCGAAAACCTCCGCACCGAGCTCATGACGCTCTGGGCGCAGGACGGCTTCCCCACGAAGGCGATCTGCATCGTCACGCACAACATCGAAGAAGCCGTCCAGCTGGCCGACCGCGTCCTGGTCCTCGGCGCCAACCCCGGCCACCTCCGCGCCGAGGTCACCGTCGGCCTCGCCCGCCCCCGCGACCGCAAGGCCCCGGCGTTCGCCGCGCTCGTCGACCGGCTCTACGACCTGCTCACCGGCCGCGAACCCGGCGAGACCGTGCCCGAACCCACCCAGGCCACCCCCACCGCGCGCCCCCTGCCGGCCGCGTCCGTCGGCGGGCTGGCCGGGCTCGTCGAGATCGTCTACGCCCGCGGGGGCCGCGCGGACCTGCCCGACATCGCCGCCGAAATCGGCTTCGAAGTCGACGACCTGCTTCCCCTGGTCGACGCCGCGGCCATGCTCGACTTCCTGTTCGTCGCCGGCGGCGACCTGCACCTCACCCCTACCGGGGAAACGTTCACCACCGCCGACATCCAGGACAGCAAGAAGATCTTCGCCGAGCAGGCCCGCGATCGTGCTCCCCTGGTGCGCACCATCTACAAGGCACTGGCCGCCAGCGCCGACGGGAACCTGCGGGCCGGGTTCTTCCTCGACCTGCTCCGCCGCGGCTTCTCGCCCGAGGACGCCCAGCAGCAGCTCAACACCGCCATCGACTGGGGCCGCTACGCCGAGCTGTTCGACTACGACACCGACTCCGGGCAGATCACCCTCGACCCGGCCCACTGGGCGGCTCCGGCCGCACGTCGGGCGTCTGCGTGAGAACCGGACGGGCCGCCCGGAACCGGCACCGGGCGGCCCGCCGCCGTGCCATCCTGGATCCCGGACGTCGAGAGGAGACCGCCGTGCGGATCGTCACGACCACGCTCACCGCAGGCGTCCTGCTGGCCGCCGTCACGGCCTGCACCCCGGCTCCGTCCGGCCCGCAGCGCCTGTCCCCGGAGATCGTCGCCGACCCGATCGACCTCACCGGGTTCGTCACCGCGCCGTGCGGGCTGATGACCGCCCAGCTGCTCGCGCGGTACTACGTCACCACCCCCGGCACGGTGCAGGCCGGCGCCTGCCGGTGGATACCCGGTGACACCCGGAGCCTGACCTACCGGGCCGCCGTCGACACCACCAGCGGCGGGATCGAAGCCCTCTACCAGCACCGCGCGGCCATCACCGGATTCGAACCCACCACCGTGCACAGCTACCCCGGCATTCACCGCGACACCGGCACCGGCCACTGCACCACCCAGATCGGCGTCGCCAACGACACCCTCCTCGCGGTCACCGTCGACGCGACCGACCCGGCACTCAGCGCCCACACCGACCCCTGCGCCGAGGCCGACCGCTTCGCCGGGACTGTCGTCGGCTACCAGGGCCACCGCGCGCCCTGACCGCGGGGATCGGGGCCGACGTCAGGCCGCCGGGGCGCCGATGAGCTGGCCGATGCCGAAGGTCACAGCGACCGCCAGCCCGCCGAGGACGAGCTGGCGAAGCCCGGACCGCAGGAGCGGCCGGCCGGTGAGCTTGCCGACCGTCATCCCACCGGCCAGCAACGCGACCGCGGTGATGACCAGCGACGCGACGAGGGTCCGGCCGCCGAAGAGGTAGGGCAGCAGCGGCAGCAGCGCCCCGACCGAGAACGCGACGAACGACGCTCCGCCGGCCAGCAACCCGGACGGCAGGTCGTGGGGATCGACGCCGAGCTCTTCGCGCGTGTGCAGGCGCAGGGCCTGTTCCGGGTCGCGGGCGACCGCTTCGGCCATGGTCGAGGCGGTCCGGCGGTCCGGCGGTCGGCGCCGTAGGAGACGAAGCGGTCGACGAGCTCGTCGTGCTCCTGCTGCGGGAACCGGGCGTGCATGTCGGCCTCGAGGGCGACCTCGGCGTGCACGAGCTCGTTCTGGTTGGTGACCGAGACGTACTCGCCGGCGCCCATGGAGAACGCCCCGGCGACCAGCCCGGCCAGGCCGGTGAGCACGATCGTGTGCGGCGCGACCCCGCCGCCGCCGACGCCGGCGATCAGGGAGGCGTTGGTGACCAGCCCGTCGACGGCCCCGAACACGGTCGGCCGCAGCCAGCCGCCGGAGACGTCCCGGTGGCGGTGCGCCCAGCCCGATCCGGCCCCCGGCCTCGACGAGCGCGGGGCCGGGTCACGTTGAGTCATCACACCCGCGATTCTTGCCGAGCCCGCCGTGCCTCGCGCGCCGAGCCGCGGGCGCGAGGTTCCCGACAGTGAGCATTAAGACGACACGGACGATTCCCCCACAAATTTCCTTCATATTTCCGTACCTGTCACTTACGTCTCATAACCACAACTCTCTCAGTGTCCTCACAGCAGCTGATCCATAACCTGGCACCGCACGGAAAATCAGACCGAGGAGCAGGAAGCTTTGCCGCCCCACCAGTCCGGAAACGTCACGTGACGAGACCTTCTCGACCAATGGGAAATCTCACGCTGAAGCGCCGGCAGATCATCGCGGTCGCTTGCGCGCTGGGCGGGCTCCCCGCGGTGACCGGGTGCACCACGCCCGACGCCGAGCCGAAAACCCTTTCCACCAATGCGGAATCGGGCGCGCTCGCCCTGGTCTACCGCGGCCCCGCGACCGACGCGGACTGCGCCGACGCACTGGCCGGCCTCCTCCGCGATTCCCCGGTCGGACTCGACGTTCACTTCGCCGGTCCGGGGGAACGAATTCGCCTCTCCGAGGAAACGCTCGGCAAAGCCGGGCTCTACGCGCAGCCCGGGGGCGGTGACCTCGACGACGGTTACCGGCACATGCGGGTTTACCGCGACTTGATCCGCGCTTATGTCGAGGGTGGCGGGACATATCTCGGGATTTGCCTCGGCGGTTACCTCGCCGGCGCCGACCCCGGATTCGACCTGTTGCCGGTCCCGGTCGACCAGTACGTCACCTCCGAGGCGGCCACGGTGCACACCGAAGAGGACACCGTCGTGCAGGTCGACTGGAACGGCCGGCGGCAGTTCCTGTACTTCCAGGACGGACCGGCGTTCCTCCCCGGCGCCCCCGCGACGTCCGAGATCGTCGCCACGTACCCGAACGGCCTCGCCGCCGCGCTGATCGCGCGCTTCGGCCGCGGGCTGGTCGCCGTGTCCGGTCCGCACGTGGAGGCGACCGCCGACTGGTACCGGGCGTACGACCTCGACCAGCCCGACGGTGCGCTCCGAGCGCTCGGCTTCGACTTCGTGCGACGGCTGGTGCGGACCTGACCGCACGGGCCGCATCGCCCTTTCCCGACAGTTGCACCACCGCCACACAGAACGGAACCCAGTGAGCGAGGACCTCTCGACCTCCCTCGAGGACACCGCGCGCTTCGGCACGGTCCCCCTCGGCAGGCCACGACCGGGACGGCTGCACGAGTTCTTCGAGCGCGCGTGCGACGAAACACCGGACGCCGTCGCCCTGGAGTGCGGCACGCACCGGCTCACCTACCGCGAACTGGACGCGCACGCCAACCGGATGGCCCACGTGCTGATCCGCCGCGGCATCGGCCCCCACGCGCGAGTGGGCATCCTGGTACCCCGCTCGGTCCCGATGTACGTGACGCTGCTCGCGGCCCTGAAGACCGGCGCCACGTTCGTCCCGATCGATCCGGCGGCTCCCGCGGACCGCGTCGCCTACCTCGCGGCGGACGCGGCGCTCGACCTGCTGGTGGTCACCCCCGAGCTGGAAGCCGCCGCGCGCGGCGCCGGCTGCCCGGTGCTGCGGCCCGGCGACCTCGCCGCCGAGCTGCGCCAGGCCAGTGCCGCCCGGCCGAGGCTGTGGCCGGCCGGCGACGAGCCGTGCTACGTCATCTACACCTCCGGCTCCACCGGCCGCCCCAAGGGCGTCGCGGTCGGCCAAGCGAGCATCTGCAACTTCATCGATGTCGTCGCCGGTATCTACGGGGTTCGGCGGACCGACCGCGTGTACCAGGGCATGACGATCGCGTTCGACTTCTCGATCGAGGAGATCTGGCCGACCTGGGCCGCGGGGGCCACGCTGGTCGCCGGGCCGACGGGGGCCGACCGCATCGGCACCGGCCTCGCCACCTTCCTCGCCCGCGCCCGCGTCACGATCCTGTACTGCGTCCCCACGGTGCTGGCCACCGTCGACGCCGAGTTGCCCGGCATCCGCACCCTGCTGGTCGGCGGCGAGGCCTGCCCGGCCGAGCTGGTCCAGCGGTGGAGCCGGCCCGGCCGGCGGATGCTGAACACCTACGGACCCACCGAGGCCACCGTCACCGCGACCTGGTGCGAGCTGCGGCCCGGTCGCGCGGTGACGATCGGCCGGGCCCTCCCGACGTACCGGATCGTGCTGCTGGACGAGGACCTGCAGCGGGTCCCCGACGGCACGGTCGGCGAGATCTGCATCGGCGGCCCCGGCGTCGCGGCCGGCTACCTGAACCGGCCGGAGCTGACCGCCGAGCGGTTCCTCGACGACCCGCGGATCACCGGCGGCGGCCGGCTCTACCGCACCGGCGACCTCGGGCGGGTGCTCGCCGACGGCGAGATCGAGTACCTCGGCCGCGCCGACAGCGAGGTGAAGATCCGCGGCCACCGCATCGATCTGCAGGAGATCGAAAGCGTCCTGATGGAACACCCGCGGGTGGCGGTCGCGGCCGTCGCCCCGCATCCGGACGCGCCGACCGAAGACCTCGTGGCGTACCTGGGTCTCCCCCGCGCCGGACACGACCGCGACGCGATCATCGGCCGGCTGGGCGACACCCTGCGGCAGCGGCTGCCCCCGGCGATGGTGCCCGCCTACGTCGACACCCTCGACGAGCTCCCGATGATGCCCAGCGGCAAGGTCGACCGCGCCCGGCTGCCCCGCCCGTCCGGCGCCCGTTTCCACCGCGGCCGCGCATCGTCGGTGGCCGCGGCCACCCACGCCGAACGGGCTCTCGCCACGGTGTGGGCCGAGCTGTTCGGCACCGCCGACGTCTCGGTCACCGCCGACTTCTTCCTCGACCTGGGCGGGCATTCGCTGCTGGCCGCGCGGGCGGTGTCGATGCTGCGCGACCGTGGCGTGGCTCCCGGCGTGTCCGTGGCCGACATCTACGCACACCCCACCATCCGCACCCTCGCTTCCACCCTGCCCGAGCGGACGGCCCGGGCGCCGCGTCTTCCCGCGCCTCGCGTGGACCGGCGAACGACCACGACCCGCCTGTTCGGGTGCGGCGCGGCGCAGGTCGGCGCGCTCGGCGCGCTGCTCCTGCTGCTCGGTGCCCCGGTCGCGGTGGTGCTCGGGTCGTCGGCCGGGGTGCTGTCCCTCGGCACCATCTGGGCCACGATCGCGGCCGCGGCCACGACCTACGTCGTCGGGCGGTTCGGGCTCCCGGTGGTCGGAGTACGCCTGCTGTCGCGCCGGGTGCGCCCGGGTGACTATCCACTGTGGAGCGCCGCCTACCTCCGGGTGTGGCTCATCCAGACGCTCCTCGCGCTGGCCCCGCTCACCACGATGAGCGGGAGTCCACTGCTGCCGTGGTACCTGCGGCTGCTCGGCGCCCGAGTGGGGCACGGCTGCCAGCTCATGAGCGCGAACCTGTCACTGCCGTCGATGCTGACGATCGAGGACGACGTCAGCGTCGGCTACGGCGCGCACCTGCAGACGTACCGGGTGCTGGACAACCGGCTGCACATCGCGCCCGTGGTGCTCGAAGATCACGTCTTCGTCGGAGCGAACGCGGTCGCCGGGCCGGGCGCGGTGCTCGGCGCCGGCGCGGGTTTGGCCGAGATGTCCGCCGCCGCGGCCGGCCAGCGCATCCCGCCGGGGCAGTACTGGTCCGGTTCGCCCGCGCAACGCCGCGCGCAGGCCGACCCGCTGGTCGCCGCGTTGCGCTCACGCGTGAGCCGCGCCCCGTCCCGGCCGTTGCTGGCCGGATACGGCGCGGCGTGGCTGCTGGTCGAGCTGGTGCCGCTGCTCTTCCTCGCGCCGTCCGTCGCGCTCGGCAGCTGGGCCTACCTGACGGACGGCGTCGCGGGTGGCTGGTGGGCGTGCCTGCTGGCCGGCCCGGTGTCGGTGGGCACCACGTGCCTGGTGGTGTTCACCGGCAAGCGGCTGGTGCTGCCGACGACCCCGCCCGGCATCCACCCGGTGGCCTCGTCGTTCGGGGTGCGCAAGTGGATCGCGGACAAACTCCTGCAGGCGAGCCTCGCCGCGACGAACTCGCTCTACTCGACGCTGTACACACCAGGATGGCTGCGAGCGCTCGGGGCCCGCATCGGCCCGCGCGCGGAAGTCTCGACCGCCTCCCAGCTCGACCCCGGCCTGCTCACCCTCGGCGCGGAAAGCTTCGTCGCCGACATGGCCGCCGTCGGCTCCGCCACCTACTGCCACGGGCACGTGGCGCTGGCCGGCACCACCGTCGGCCGTCGCTCGTTCATCGGCAACGCCGCGTTCCTGCGTTCGGGCGCCGCCGTCGGGGACGGTTGCCTGATCGGCGTGCACACCCGCGCGCCGGAGGACGGCAGCCCGGACGGCACGTCGTGGCTGGGCACCCCGCCGATCCGGCTGCCCCGTCGCCAGGACAGCGGCTCGTTCGCCGACGAGCTCACCTTCCGGCCCACCCGGCTGCGCGTGCTCGAACGACTGGTGATCGAGTTCTTCCGCATCGTCGTGCCGGGCAGCCTGCTGGCCGCGGCGGGCTATTTCGTGCTGCTCGTGCAGCTCTGGGCGGCGCGCCTGGCGGGACCGGTCGCGGCGGTCGGCGCCACCCCCGTCGCGGGCCTGCTCGGCGGGTTCGGGGTGGTTCTCGCGGTCGTCGCCGTCAAATGGCTCGTCGTCGGTCGTTATCGGCCTCGGGTCGAGCCGCTGTGGAGCCGGTTCGTGAGACGCACCGAGTTCGTGACCGCGCTCTACGAGACGGCCGCCGTGCCCGCGTTGCTCTCGGCGCTGGCCGGTACGCCGCTGCTCGGCCCGGCGCTTCGGCTGTTCGGTGCCAAGATCGGCCAGCGGTGCTGGATCGCGACGACGTTCCTGACGGAGTTCGACCTCGTCCGGCTCGGAGCTGGTTCTTGTGTCGGCGCCGCGACGTCGTTGCAGACGCACCTCTTCGAAGACCGCGTGATGAAGATGTCCACTGTGGACGTGGGCGCCGGGGCGAGCATCGGCGCGCGCACAGTCGTGCTCTACGACAGCGAGGTCGGCAGCGACACCACCGTTGACGCGATGTCCTTGGTGATGAAGGGAGAGATGCTCCCGGCAAGCACGGCCTGGCGAGGCATTCCCGCCCGCGCGGACGCCGTGACGGGCAGGGAGGAAGTAGTCCACGAATCTGACTGCCGGTTCGAGTGACGCCGTGGGTCCGCCATCGGCGAGGCCCGCACGCCCTCCTCCAGTCGAGTACTCCGGCCCGGCACTGGGGCAAACCGGTTGAGTGGATGCTGCCCGGGTTGGCGTCCCGGGCCGGCCGACTCGCCGGTGAACCGCGGTCACGTCTGCCGGTGCGGACCGGAGGCAGATCCTCGATCAGGGCCCACTGATCGTTCCGGTCCGGTGGACGGGCGATCCACTCCGGCCACGACACTGTGATCACCTGCACCACAACAACATCGACTACCGGCCCGATGTGTCCCAGGCGGCCCGGATCGCTGCCGCCTCGCGTTCGGCTTGGCGCTTGCCGATGCCGAGAGCCTGGGCGGCGATCTTCGGGTCCAGCATGTTCACCGGCGGCTCGAGTTCGCTGAAGGCGGGCTCGATGGCGACCAGCCGGGTGTTTTCGCGCAACTGGGCCACTTCGGCGTCCGCCCTGATGTCCGTAGCGTCCCGAGTGCTGTCGACTACGTCATCGGGAGAACCGAGGGGATGGCAGGACACGATCACGAGAAGGTCGCTTGGCGGGGCCACCGTGGCATTCAGGTGGTTGAGGAGGCCGCCGTCCATGTAACGGACTCGGTTTATGGTCACCGGCGGGAACAGCTTTCGGAGCGGAACCTTCCGGCGACCGTTTTCCTGAAATTCACCCTGGACTGCGCTACCGGAGTTGAGGTCGCCGTCGACCCCGCCGGCTCGGCAGTGCTCGTTCGGCAGGCGGCCTCGCGCGATCAGCGCATCGCCGCGGCTCAGGTGCAGATCCTCAAGACTCCCAAGACTTTGCGCCTCACCCGACCCGACGGGACCGTGAGCACGCTCGCCGTCCGGCCGGGCGCCTGAACGGCTGATTACCGCTGTTCAGCCGGTCGACATCGACTGGCCGCCGCGTTCGTCGAGTACCAGCTGACGTCGGGTCAATGAGACGGTGCCGAACTTGGCCGCCATGCCGGCTGACGCCTCCGGGGAGCATCCGAACAGAAGCCGCCCCGGGGACGCGGGTCCCCGGGGCGGCCGGTCTGCTTCCGCTCAGCTCACGGTGACCGCGGTGTCGTCGAGGACGAAGGACGTTTGTCTCGTGTAGTCCTCGGCTCCTGTGAACTTGAGGGTGATCTGCTGGCCCGCGTAGGGGGCCAGATCGAAGGTTTTCTGGCTGTAGCCGGTGTTGTGATCCAGGTTGGAGTACGTCGCCAGTGTCGCCGCGACAGTTCCCGCGCTGGTGAGCACCTGCACCTTGAGCGTGTCGTACTTGGTGGTCGTCGTGGTTTCGGCTGTGTCGATGTGCTGCCAGTAGCTCAGCTGGTACGTGGAGCACCCGGACGGCAGGGTGACGGGCTGGGACAGCGTGTCGGTGTGCGCCGAGCCGTAACCGTCGAGCCAGGCGTCCCAGCTGCCGGTGTGGGCGGGTTCGGCGGTCTTGCTGGCGATCACGCCGGGCGTGGTCGTCCACGGCGCCGCGCTTCCGGTTTCGAAGCCCGGGTTGCCGAGCAGCTGCCTGGATGTGCAGCCGCTGGGGGTGGCCGGCGCCTCGGCGCTCTGTGCGCCCTCGCCGATCGAGTTCACGGCGCTGACCCGGTAGTAGTAGGGCTGTCCGTTGGTGAGACCGCCGTCGGTGCACGAAAGCACGGCGCCGAGGTTGCCGCAGCCGCCAGTGGTCAGCAAGGTTTCGCCGCCGCTCGCGGTACCGCGGTACACACGGTAGGACGTGATGTTGACGCCTCCGTTGCTCGCGGGCGCCGTCCAGTTCAGCGTCACCTGGCCGTTGCCCGGGGCGGCGGTGAGACCGGTGGGTGCGCCGGGTGGGGCCCCGGCGATGGGCGACGCGGTGACCTGCACGGTCGAGGTGGCGGTCTTCGCGGGCGACGCGCTGTCGGTCACGGTGAGCGTCGCCGTGTACGTGCCGGCGTTGTCGTAGGTGTGGGCGGGGTTCTGCGCCGTGCTCGCCGCACTGCCGTCACCGAAGTTCCAGCTGTAGGAGTACGCCGGTGTCCCGCCGGTGGCAGTTCCGCTGAACGCGACGGTCAGCGGAACCTGGCCGGACGTCGGTGCGGCGGACGCGGAGGCCGCGAGCGGCTGGCCGACCGCGCCGACTGCCACGGCGACGCTCGACGTGGCCGTGTGCGGCGGCGAAGCGCTGTCGGTCACGGTGAGCGTCGCCGTGTAGTTACCGGCCGCGTTGTAGGTGTGACTGGGATTCTGCGCCGTACTGGCCGCCGACCCGTCGCCGAAGTTCCAGCTGTAGGCGTACGGCGCCGAGCCGCCGGTCGCCGAGCCCGTGAACGACACGGTCAGCGGCGCGTTCCCGGTCGTCGGCGACGCGCCGGCCGTGGCCGACAACGGGGTGGCGCCTTGGATCCACAGGTCCTCCAGCGGGTCCCCGAGCGCGGCCTGGTCCGCGGAGGTCATGGGGAAGGTGGTCAGGCTGAGGTTGCCGTTCGGGTCGATGGCGCCGGGCGAGACGTTCTGCAGGGTGCGCTCCATCGCGGCCAGCACGTTGTTGGTGCTGTAGGCGACGTGCGAGACGTAGCCCTGCTTCATGTACTTCGGCGAAGCGACCACGACCGTCGGCACGCGGTAGGTGTTGCTGATGTGGTCGGGGCCGTTGCTGCCGTTCTGGGTGTCGTCCTCGGTCACCACGATCACCGTGTTGTCCTTGTACGACGTGTTGTTCATGAGCGAGTCGACGACCTGTTTGGTGACGGCGTCGTTCTTCGGGATGTCCTGGTAGGTCCCGGGGTGGTCGTTGAACAGCTCGACGTAGGAGTAGGCGGGCAGGCCGTTCGTGGAGACGTAGTTCAGGAAGCCGTCGCCGATGACCTGGTCGTCGTCGTTCTGCGCCTTGCAGGTGTAGTTGTTGTAGTTCAGCAACTCCGGCACGGACGTGCCCGGCCGGTTGACCGGGAGCACCTCGGGCTTGCCGGTACCCGGGTTCTTCCACTCGCCGCTGCCGCTGCTCAGCATCCAGTAGAAGTCACCGTTCATGACGTACGGGTACGGGCCCGTGCCCGTCGTCGTGCCGGTCTGCGTCGCGCACGGGTCCGTGCCGAGGCCGCCCGGACTCGAGACGCCTTTGAGGAAGCGGTCGAACTGCGTCCCGGTGGTGGCCGGGTAGGGCTGCTGCTGGGAGCTGGACTGGGACTGGGCGGAGAAGAGCCACCAGTGGTTCGGGCCGCTCGGCGGCTGCGTGCCGGTGCTGTAGGCGTCCATCAGCGCGTTGTTCTTGGCGAGTGTGTGCAGGTTCGGGACCGAGCCGATGTGGTTCGTGCTCTGCACCGCGCCGTGGCAGCCGGCCTGCACGGTGGTGGCGCAGTCACCGAGGTAGTCGTCGAAGGTGTGGTTCTCCCGGACCAGCACGACGAAATGGGTGAACGGCGGGAAGTAGGGCGCCAGAGGATTCGACGCGGTCGTGGCCAGCGGCTGCACGAGGCCCGACCGGTTCGCGAAATTCTTCGGTTGCGGGAACTGCGTGAATTCGACGCCGGGTGCCGCGAAGGTCGCGCCGCTGCAGTCGTAGTCGTCCCCTTTGTAGGACTGTGGCCGATTTCCTTCCGGAAGGTCTTTGGCGTCGTCCGGGTCGCCGCCCGGCTGCCAGTTCTTGAGCGTGCACGAGCCGACGCCCGTGTGCGGCCGGGCTCCCGCGCTGACCGGGCCCAGTCCGAGCCCGCCCAGCAAGAGCACGACACCTGCGATGATCGCCAACCGCGACTTCCGTCTGTTCATGGGTTCTCCCCGGCAGAGTCCTCGGCGAAACGGCGGTCGACGGCCGCCGAAATGGCATGGTCCGGACCGGAACTGCCCACCACAACCACCCTCAGTCTGGAATTCCTGCCGTAGCCGCTATTTTTAGCGTCCGCTAACTTTCGGAGCGCTCTGGCTTTGATTCGGAAACGTCGTGTCGACCGCTTCGACCCCGGAGATTTCCGCGTACGTCACCCTGGAGACGTTGCGCTCTCGCCAGCGGCCGTGCTTGAACCTTCGTCGGCGACAGCGTGAACACGCGCCGCGCGATGGTGGCGCACGTGAACCCGGTGGCGCTTTGAACAACGTGGTCGGTTCGGCCGCGAAGTCGCCCCTTCAGGACAACCCCTGCCAACCCATTTCCACCGGAGTTCGGTAGCCGTTCGATGGCCTCCGGCCGTCCGGTCACTTCAACCGGCAAGGACAGTCTTCCCGGCAAGACGTTTACCTGCCGTGAGCAATTCTCTTGCCTAGTTCTCACCTTCGTCCATTCCGGACAGACAAGGTTTGCCTCACCTCTTTGAGGACAGGCTTTCCTGAGTTACGGTCATCGAGCCAGCCCGTTTCGACACCTTCAGGAGCTCGCATGTCGCCCGCCCAGATCGCCCTCCTCGGCGCCGTCTCGGGGTTGACCATCTTCCTCGGCCTCCCGCTCGGCCGGCTGCGGGCGGAGCTGCCGCGCACGAAGACGCTCCTCAACGGCACGGCCACCGGCATCCTGATCTTCCTGCTCTGGGACGTCCTCGCTCACGCGTGGGAACCAATCGACACCGGGCTGAGCAAGGGTGAAGTCGGCTCCGTGCTCGGGAACGGCGCGGTGCTGGCGGTCACGTTCGGCGCCGGGCTGCTCGGCCTGGTCCATTTCGATCAGGCCGCCGGCCGCACCGCGTCCCGACGGCGGGCCTTCGGTCCCGGCGCCGCGGCGGTCGGCGAGCTCAGCGCGCCGGCCGTGCGCGACCCGGGCGCCCGGCTGGCCATGACGATCGCCGCCGGCATCGGGCTGCACAACTTCGCCGAAGGCCTCGCCATCGGCAGTTCGGCCGCCGCGGGCGAACTGAGCTTGGCCGTGCTGCTGGTGATCGGGTTCGGCCTGCACAACGCCACGGAAGGCTTCGGCATCGTGGCCCCGCTGACCGGCAGTCGACCTTCCTGGGGCCACCTCGCGTTGCTCGGCCTCATCGGCGGCGGCCCCACGTTCCTGGGCACTCTTGTCGGGCAGGCCTTCGTCAACGACACCCTCTCGATCGCGTTCCTCGGCCTGGCCGCCGGATCGATCCTCTACGTCGTGATCGAACTGCTCTCGGTGGCACGCAAGGCAAATCTCAAGACCACCACCACGTGGGGCCTGTTTCTCGGCCTGTTCCTGGGTTTCGCCACCGACGCGGTCATCACCGCCGCCGGGGCGTGAACTCCGTCTCATGCAGATGGCCAGACTTGTGAAAGTCCCTTGAGGACAAGTCGAGCGATCACTCTGCACCGGCCGGGGAGCAGGGCAGGATCGGTGGCCGAGCGCACATAGGTTCTCCCTGCGGTCGCGGATGCGCGCACGGCGAGGAGATGGCCATACTGGCGGCATGCGGATCTTGATCACCGGGGGAACCAGCGGTCTCGGATGGGCGATGGCGAAGGCGCTTCGCGTCGACGGGCACCACGTCGTGCTCACCGGGCGTGACGCGGATCGCGCGGCGACGACCGCTGCCGAGATCGGTGCGAACGGGATCGCGATGGATGTGCGCGACCCGGTCTCGGTGCGGGCCGGGCGTGACCGGGTCCTCGACCTGTTCGGCGGGCTGGACGTGCTGATCAACAACGCCGGAATCGGGATGCGCACGGTCAACCCGCGGTTCCTGACCGAGCCGCAGCCGTTCTGGAAGGTCTCCGAAGCCGGGTTCGACGAAGTGGTCAAGACGAACCTGACCGGCTACTTCCTCGTCGCGAAGGCTTTCGTGCCCGACCTGCTCGCTTCGCCGGACGGCCGGATCATCAACGTCACGATGAACCACGAGACCATGCGCCGCGCCGGGTTCGTCCCTTATGGCCCGTCCCGTGCCGGTGCCGAATCACTCTCCCGGATCATGGCCGCCGACCTCGCAGGCACCTCCGTCCGGGTGAATCTGCTGCTCCCCGGCGGCGCCACGGTCACCGGAATGATCCCGGACGGCTCGGTCGACACCTCGAAGCTGCTCCCGGCGGACGTAATGGCCGCGCCGGTGCGCTGGCTGTGCTCGCCCGCAGCCGACCAGGTGCACGATGAACGCGTCGTCGCCACCGAGTTCGACGACTGGCTCCGCCACCGGCGAAGCTGACCTGCCGGCCCCACCCGGGCGGCGGGTGCCAGCACGCAGCGGTAGCCGCGTCGGCGGCGCTGATCACGGTCTGGCTGGTCGTCAGAAGGCCGTCGCCGCGGCGTCGGCCACGGTCTGGTCCTGCTCGCCGCTGCCGCCGGTGACGCCCACGGCGCCGACGATCCGGTCCCCGTGCCGCAGCGGGACCCCGCCCGCGAAGATCATGACGCGTCCGTTGTTGGAGGCGTTGATCCCGAAGAACTGCTCACCGGGACCCGCGCTGGCGGCGAGGTCGGCGGTACTGATGTCGAAGGCCCGGGACGTGAAGGCCTTGTTGATGGAGATGTCGACGCTCCCGATCCAAGCCTCGTCCATCCGGATGTGCGCGACGAGGTTGCCGCCGGCGTCGACGACGGCGATGTTGCTGGGCGAGCCGATCTCAGCGGCCTTGGCCTCCCCCGCGGCGATGACTCGCCGGGCGTCCTCCAAGGACACGGACTCCGTCTTGATGGTCATGACCAGGGCCTTCCTGCTGTGAGAACCGGTGGCGAACCCACAGATTGGTGTCGTCCGACCCCGTGCGCCTCCGCCCGGCGGGCCGAACCTCGCCTGCTCCGATGCGCACGGCGGGGCCAGCCCCAGGACTACCCCAGCCGGGGACGCCACCCGGCCCGACAGGTCGACAACCACGCTCGATATCGGGCCCGGCGGGCTGATGCGCCGTCCGCCCACACCACCCGATGCTGAATCCGGTCCGGCGATCGAACGAACCGCAGGAGGTCGACATGTCCGTCACAAAGGGGCTGCTGGTGACGCTGGAAGCGCAGCCGGGCAAGGAAGCCGACGTCGAGGAATTCCTCAACACCGGCCGCTCGCTGGTCGAGGACGAGCCGGCCACCTACCCCTGGTTCGCCGTCAAACTCGGACCGACGACCTACGCGATCGTGGACTTCTTCCCCGACGACGCCGGCCGGACGGCCCATCTGGAGGGCAAGGTCGGCCAAGCACTCGGGGCGAGGGCCGCCGAGCTGTTCGCGAAGCCGCCGGACATCGCGCAGCTCGACGTGCTGGCTTCGAAGCTGACGTGAAGGGGACCGAGGACAGCCCCGAGGCGCCTTCAGGAGCCGACGGTCGCGAAGGTGTCGGTCACCCAGTCGGCGATGAAGGTGCTGACATGGGGCAGGTGGTCGAGTCCGATGTGCTCGGTCGCGCCCTCCTCCGCGGTGAACACCCGCAGTTCCCGCCGGGGTGAGTTGACGGCTTGGTCGTAGGAGCGGTGGGCGTACTCCAGCGGGATCTGCCGGTCGTTCTCGCCGTGGGCGACCAGGAAGGGGACGGTGATCTTCTCGACCACGCCGTCGAGGTGCACGCCGTCGGCGAAGGTGATGAACGTGTCCAGGTCGTCGTGGCCCCACACCCACAGCACGTGCTCCCAGTAGTGCGGGACCGGTCGTTCACCTTCGCGTTCGAGGCGGCGGCGCTGGACCGCGCCCCAGTTGTGGTTGGCGCCCCAGGCGACGCAGAGCGCGAACCGCTTCTCGAACGCCGCGGCGCGGGGTGCGTAGTAGCCGCCGAGGGACCAGCCGACGATCCCGATCCGGGCTTTGTCCACTTCGGACCGCGTCTCGAGCCAGTCCACGGCCGCGCCCGCCCAGGCTTCGGCGTCGATGCGGGCGGTGAGTCCCTGCAGGCGCAGGGCTTCACCAGTGCCGGGCTGGTCGAGCATGAGGCACGTGATCCCCCGGTCGGCGAGTTCGCGCCAGTGCGCCGAGGTGTACATGTGTTCCTTCGTCGAGTCCAGGCCGTTGACCAGGACGATCACCGGCGCCGGCCCGGCATCGGTGGCCGGGGCGAGGGAAAGGTAGGCCGGCAGCGTCGTGCCTTCGTACGGGATCGCCACCCGGGAGATCCGCCGGTCGCGCAGGTCGAAGGCCTTCTGCGCGAGTTCGAGGACCCGGCGGTAGGTGGGCAGCCGGTTCGGGTCGGAGTGGGCGAGCATGCGCTCGGCCTGGCAGAGGTAGTTGGTGGCCCGGAAGTACAGGTCGCCCGCCGTGCGGGTGTGCCCGGCCTGCTCGGCCTGCCCGGCCTGGGCCACGAGCTGGTCGGTGAGCGCGGTCCAGGCCCGCAGGAAGTCCGGCGTTCCGGCATCCGAGCCCCGGGCCGCGGCTTCGCGGAGGGGCCGGCAGGCGCGGTCGACCTCGTCGATCAGGCCGCCGCTGTTGAGCGCGGCCACCACGCCGAGATTCCACACGTAGTTGCCGGGGAAGTATTCGAACACGGGGTTCCCTTCAGGTTCGGGCGGCTTCGCTGATCGACTTGACGCCGCCGTGCGCGGTCATGCCGCCGTCGACGGGGATCTCGGCGCCGGAGATGTAGGAGGCCGCGTCACTGATCAAGAACGCGGCGAGCGCGGCAACGTCCTCGGGGGTGCCGGTGCGGCCGAGCGGGGTCTCGGCGACGTTCGCGGCCCGGAACCCGGGTGGCGCCGAGGCGGTCATCGGGGTGTCGATGTACCCGGGGTGCACGGCGTTGACGCGGATGCCCCGCTCCCCCAGCTCGAGGCAGGCGGCCTTGACGAAGCCGCGCAGGGCCCACTTGCTCGCGGTGTAGGCGAGTGGGTAGTGCCCGGTCAGCGCCGCGGCCGAACCGGTCACGACGATCGACCCGCCGGACGGCATCAGCGGCACCACCGCCTGCACCGCCCGCAGGACGCCGCCGACGTTGACGTCGTGCACGTGCGCCAAGTCCGCGGGGTCCAGTTCGCCGAGCCGCGCCCGCCAGGTGACCCCGGCCGCCGCGACGAGCCCGTCGACTCGCTCGAGGCCCGCGGTGAGCCCGGCCCAGCCGGCGTCGTCGGTGACGTCGAGCCGGTGGTGCTCGACGCCGGGCAGACCGGGGTCTTCGGCGCGGTCGACCCCGATCACCCGGACGCCGTCCGCGGCCAGCAGCCGCGCGGTCGCCGCGCCGATGCCCTGGCCCGCACCGGTGACGACCACGACCTTGCCGGTCACCTCGACCGCTTCCGCGGCCGGGGCCGGGCCGGGCGGACCGGCGGCAGGTCGAGGCCGGGAACGACGGTGTTGCGGATCGTCCCGATGCCTTCGACCGTCATCTCCACGACGTCACCGGGCCGCAAGGGCTCCTGCGTGCCACCGCGGCCCCACAGCTCCGCCAGGCAGCCGCCGTTGCCGCAGGTCCCGGAGCCCAGGACGTCGCCGGCGCGCAGCCGCGTGCCCCGGCCGGCGTAGGCGGCCAGGTCCTCGAACGGCCAGCCCATGTTGGACAGCAGGTCCTGTCCCGCTTCGACGCCGTTGACCGCCACCCGCATGTCCAGGGCCAGGAAGCCGTCCGCATCGCGGTACGGCTCGAGTTCGTCGGCCGTGACGAGCCACGGCCCGAGCGTCGTCGCCGAGTCCTTGCCCTTCGCGGGGCCGAGGTTGACCTTCATCTCGCGGCGCTGGAGGTCGCGGGCGGACCAGTCGTTGAGGATCGTGTAGCCGAAGATCCCGTCGGGGCCCAGGACGGCGGCGACCTCCAGTTCGAAGTCGAACAGCCGGGAGCCGGGCGGAACCGGAACGTCGTCGTGCGCGCCGATCAGGGCGGCGGGGTTGGTGAAGTAGAACGTCGGCGCCTCGTACCACTCCGGGGGCACGGGACCCGGCGCGACCATGCCCTCGACGTGCTCCTCGAAGGCGACGAAGTCCCGGACGCTCGGCGGGGCGAGCGGCGGCAGCAACCGCACTTCGGCCAGCGGCACGGACGGCCCACCGGCGACAGGCCGGGCGCCGCGGACCACGTCCAGCACGGTCACCCCTGCGGGGAACGCGTGGACGCCGTCGCCGGCCACGACGCCCGCGTGCACGGTTCCGCCGTGCTCGTAGGTGGCGAAGCGCATCAGACCGGGGGCGCCACGAACAGGCCCTTGTCGGGGTCGTTGAACGATTTCCGGGCGACGAACTCGTTCATCGCGTTCGCCGTGCCCCACTGGTCGGACACCTCGGGGTCGCTGAAGTCGTGGACGTGCGGGTGCCAGGTGTCCTCGTCGACCAGCTCCAGCTCGGTGGTGTACTCCATCGTGTTGCCGTGCGGGTCGAGGAAGTAGCTGAACGTGTTGTTGCCCGCGAGGTGCCGACCGGGTCCCCAGATCTTCTCGATGCCCGCGCGCAGGAGCCGTCCGGTGCCGCGCATGTACTCGTCGAGCCCGCGCATCTCGAACGACACGTGGTGCAGCGACGGGTGCGGGCAGCGGGCGATGGCCATGCTGTGGTGCCACGAGTTCACCCGCAGGAACCACATCATCTCCCCCATGCGCGGGTGCATGAGGACGTCGGACAGCCGGAACCCGAGGTGCTTTTCGTAGAACGCCCGGGTGGCCTCCGGGTTCGCCGAGTTGATCACCACGTGCGACAGGCGGACCGGGATCGGCTCGCCGGCCTCGATCCTGCGGTGGGCGCGGACGGCGACGTCGGCACTGATCTCGATGGTGCGGCCCTCGTTGTCGAAGAACCGGAAACCGTAGCCCCCGCCCGGGGTGTGCAGTGTCCGTGGCTCGTGGACGAGGGTCACCCCGGCAGTGGCCAGGCGGGCAGCAAGACTGTCTACATCGGACGGTGTGGCGACGCCGAAGGCGATCAGGTCGATCCGCTTGTCGTCGGCCTGGCGCAGCCGCACCACGTACTGCTCGGGCGAGCCTTCCGCGGCGAGGAACGCGACGCCGGTGTCGGTGTGCTCGGTCTTCAGGCCCCAGGCGCCGGTGTAGAAGTCCTGCTGGCGGGACAGGTCTGGCACGGCGAGGTCGACGTGCCGCAGGTGCGTGATCATCTAGTTCTCCTCCGGAAGGGGTTCAGGCGGGCTCGACGACGAGAGCGGAGATCCGGGCGATCAGCCCGGGAACGTCGCCTTGCTCCCGGTCCAGGAGCCACTGTCCGAGTTGGACGGACGCCTCGACCACCGTGGCCGCTCGCGCACAGCGACGTTCGGCGAACCGGGCCCAAACGCGGTCGTCGAGGGTTTCCGACGCCAGCAGCAGTTCGGTCAGCACCGCGGCGTCTTCGAGCGCTTGGGCACCGCCCTGGGCCAGGGTGGGCGGGCAGGAGTGGGCGGCGTCGCCGATCAGCACCACCCGTCCCCGGTTCCAGGGTGCAGGGAGGGCGTGGGTCTCGAACAGGGTGTAGTTGACCCGCGACGCATCGGTGAGCGTGGCCCGGACGTCGTCCCACGGACCGTGGTACGGCGAAGCAAGCTCGCGCATGGTCGCCAGTTGTTCCGCCGGGGACAGGCCGCTGCGGTCCTGCGCGGCCTCGACGACGTAGGCGTAGAGCGTGTCCTCGCTGGTCGGGCAGTACCCGGCGATGTAGGACGGCCCGCCGTAGAACAGATCCGTCCGGGTCACCGAAGCCGGACGCGGGCCGAACGCGCGCCAGATGCCCATGCCCGTCGGCCGGATCGCCGGGTCGACGCCCAGCAACCGGCGGACCGTCGACCGGATGCCGTCGGCGCCCACGACGAGGTCGTAGCGGCCGGCCGAGCCGTCGGAGAACGTGACGTCGACCCCGCCGGCGTCCGGCACCAAAGCGGTGACCGTGCACCCGAAGCGGATCTTGACCCCGGCCGAACCGGCGCGCTCGTGCAGGATCCGCGCCAGGTCCGGCCGGGGCATCCCCACCGTGGCCGGCAGGTCGGGGCCGCCGGTCCGGACGTCGGGGAGCTCGGCGAGCAGCGTCCCGGCGGGGTCCGGGGCACGCAGGCCAAGACTGTCGAAGCCGTATCCGTGCGCCTGCACGGCGTCCCAGACGCCGAGCTTGCGCAGCTCGCGCAAGGCGTTGCCCTGCAGGGTGATTCCGGAGCCGATGGCGGCGGTGTCCGGCTTGATCTCGATCAGGTCGACGGCGACGCCGTGGTCGGCGAGGTGGATCGCGGCGGCCGTGCCGGCGAGGCCGCTGCCGACGACGAGGACGGTGTGCACGGCGGGCATGGGACTCCTTCGTCCGGTCCGGGAGCTACTTGACGGCGACCGGGGCGACCGGCGCGCCGACCGCCCCGGTCACCGGCAGCGGGTCGGCGGTCAGCCAGAACTCGTACCGGCCGTCGGCGGCGCAGTCCGCGGCCAGGGCGTCGAGGTCCCACATCTCGCCGAGGAACAACCCAATGTGCGGGATGGCGACCTGGTGCAGCGGCTGGAAGGCGTCGTCGAACTCGTTGGGCCGGACCTCGAACCCCCAGGTGTCGGTGGCGATCGCGGCGATCTCGTTGTCGTGTAACCATTCCGCGGTGGTGAACGACAGTCCGGGCGCGGGCCCGCCGGCGTAGTCGCCCCAGCCTTCGCGCCGGGCCCGGGCGAGCCGTCCGGTCCGCACCAGGAGCAGGTCGCCGCGGCCGACGTGCGCGGTTTCGCCGTGCGCGGCCATGGTTTCCTCGAGGTGCGCCACGGTGATCGCGAACCCGTCCGGCAACTCGCCGTCCGTGCCGAGCGCGCGGCCGACGTCGAGCAGGACCCCGCGCCCGGCGATCCGGCCGGACGCGGTCTCGATCCCGGTGACGCGATCCCCTTCGCTGGTCACGACGTCTCCGGCCCGGCGGCCGTTCCACGCCACGCCGTGGTCGAAGATGTGCCCGAGCCCGTCCCACTGCGTCGACGCCTGCAGCGGCATGAACACGACGTCGTCGGCCCCGCCGATCCCGTGCGGGAAGCCCTGGGTTCCGCGCTCGGCGTCCAGGCCGGTGTCCAGCATCGTGTGCACCGGGTTCGTGCGGCGGCGCCAGCCCTTCTGCGGGCCGTCGGCCTCGAACCGCTGCGCCAGCGAGAAGCTGACGCCGCGCCTGGCCAGGGCGGCCCCTTCGCGGCGCTTGGCGTCGTCGAGGAAGTTCAGGGTGCCGAGGACGTCGTCGGCGCCCCAGCGGCCCCAGTTCGAACAGCGCTTGGCGGCGGCGGCGATCGCGGCTTCGGGATCGGTGCGGTCCATGCCGCTCACGGTGCGGCATGTCACAGCATCAGGGAAGACGAAATAGCTAATGCGGACTATCAGTCCGGTGGATAACCTCAGGTGGTGAACCTCGCGAGCCTGGACCTGAACCTGCTGGTGACGCTGGACGCGTTGCTGGAGCACCGCAGCGTGAGCCGGGCCGCCAAGCAGGTCGGCCTCAGCCAGCCCGCGGTCTCCGCGCAGCTGGCCAGGCTGCGCCGGCACTTCGGCGACGAACTGCTGGCCCGGTACGGCAACCAGTACCGCCTCACCCCGCTGGCCGTCCAGCTGCGTGGCCGCGTGCAAACGGCGATCAACGGCGTCGAGCGGGTCTTCGCCGCCGAGCCGGACTTCGACCCGGCGACCACCTCCCGTGAGTTCTCGCTCGCCATGACCGACTACGGCGTCGCAGTCCTCGGCTCCCCGCTGGCCGCTGCCTTGGCACGGGAGGCACCCGGCGCGCGCGTGCGGTTCATCGCCAACACCCCGGCCGTCGTCGACAACGCCCGCCAGGTACTCACCGGCGTCGACCTGCTGGTCCTGCCGCACGGCTTCCTCGAGGGCCTCCCGCACCAGGATCTCCACCGCGACGACTGGGTCTGCCTGGTGGACGCCGGGCACCCCGCGGTGGCGCACGGGCTGACGGTGGAGCAGCTGCGGACCATGCCGTGGGTGGTCACCTACCACAGCCCGACCGCGTCGACCCCCGTCGTGCGGCAGATGCGGATGCTCGGCATCGAACCGCACGTCCAGGTCGTCACGGAGAACTTCCTGACGGTGCCGGGCCTCGTCGCCGGCACCGGCCGGGTCGCGCTGCTGCAGCGACGGCTCGCCGAGCGCATCCCGGCCGACACGAACGTGCGGGCGCTGGCCTGTCCCTTCGACGCCGGGCCGCTGCTCGAGGCGGTCTGGTGGCACCCGATGTACGAGCACGATCCCGAGCACCGCTACCTCCGCGAACTGCTGACGCGGATCGCCGCCGGCGTCGCCGGGCATCCACTGCGCTGATACCGCGGTTCGCCAGAAGTGATTTCCGCTTGCCCGCCGCGGAATTCACACTTTCGGCACCTTCCCTGGACCAACGACGGAATTCAGGTGCCGAAATGCCCGAAAGCCCAGCCGTGAACCTGTCATCAGCGGCCTCTGCCACCGGCCAAGGGGCGACCGCCGGCCCGGTCCAGCTGCTCCTCCTGCTGGCCGGGAGCTGCCTGTCGGTGCTCGGTGCCGTCCTCATCGCGCCCGTCCTGCCGCAGCTGTCCCGGGCATTCGCGGACACGCCCGGCGCCGCGGTCATCGTCCCGATCGTGCTGACCGCGCCCGCGCTGCTGATCGGGCTGACCGCGCCGTTCGCCGGTGTCGTCGCCGACCGGACCGACCGGAAACGGTTGCTGCTCGTGGCCATGCTGGCCTACGCCGGGTTCGGAACCGCGCCCCTCTACCTGGACTCCCTCGGGGCGATTCTCACGAGCCGGGTGCTCGTCGGGCTGTGCGAGGGCGCGATCATGACCTGCTGCACCACCCTCATCGGCGACTACTGGTCCGGCGCACGCCGGGCACGTTACCTGGGCCTGCAGACCCTGGTCGCCACCTTGTCAGCCACCGCGTTCCTGGCGCTCGGCGGTGCTCTCGGCGCGTCCGGCTGGCGCACGCCGTTCTGGCTGTACGCCCTCGCCGCCCCGCTCGCGATCCCCATGGCGCTCAAGCTTTGGCAGCCCACGCCGCCCGGCGAGCCGGGCGGACACCCGGCGAAGCTGCCCTGGCGGCAGCTGGCCGCGCCCTGCCTCGTCACCCTGTTCGGCGGCGTCGTCTTCTACGCCCTGATCGTCGAACTGTCCTTTGTGCTCACCGGCGTCGGCGTGACCGCCACCGGGACCATCGGCGCGATCTCCGCGGTCATGTCCCTGGCGACCGCCGCGGGAGCGATCGCGTTCACCCGGATGTCCGGTAAAACACCCCGGACCCTGCTGCCCGCCGAGTTCGGTCTCGCCGCCGCGGGTCTCCTCCTCGTGTTCGCCACCGCCTCACCGGTCGTCATCACGATCGGCTCGGTCTTCACCGGCTTCGGCACCGGCATGCTGCTGCCCACCCTCCTGACGTGGGCGGTCAACCGGCTCACCTTCGACCAGCGAGGCCGCGGTACCGGCCTGTGGACCGGCACGCTGTTCGTCGGCGAGTTCGCGTGCCCGCTCGCGCTGGCCGCGATCGGTGCCGGCACCGGCGGACTCCAGGGCGCGCTCGCCGTCCTCGGCATCGCGTCCACCATCGCCGCGGTCCTGACCGCGTTCCTGCTGCGGCACGACAACCAGCCGCTGAACGGCTGACCGGATTTGCGCAGCACAACCGTTCGGACCGCGGCCGCTCCGCCACTCGCGCAACGTCATCGCTCGCGCACTCACCCGCGGAACGAGCTGAGCCGCGGGGCCCGAACCGAGAACGGACCGGGCGACGACGAGCCAACCGACGTCGCCCGGCGCCCTGGCGGCTTCCGCCGAGGAGACCCGGCCTGGCTGCCAAGTCAGCCGGGTAGCCGGAGAACGCCGTCCACCCGCCGGGGCACCGGCCGGGCGGGAGTGTCGCGCAGTTCGTCCGGCAACGCCTGCTCAGGCGCGTCCTGCCACGTCACCGGCCGCAGGAAGCGGCGGATCGCGGTCGCGCCCACCGAGGTGAACAGGCTGTTCGTGGCGGGCCACGGTCCGCCGTGGTGCTGGGCCCAGCCGACCGCGACGCCGGTCGGGTAGCCGTTGAAGACCAGTCGCCCGGCCGTGTCCCGCAGGGCGCCGATCCACCGTGGCGGGGCTTCCCGCGCACCGAGGTGCACCGACGCGGTCAGCGACGCCGGCAGGCGCCCGATCACGGCCGTGAGTTCCTCCTCGGTGCGGTAGCGCACGAGCACCGTCGCCGGGCCGAAATACTCCGCGAGTGCCTGCTCGGGCAGGGCGCTCGCCTCGACCGACACCAGCAGCGGAGCCACCCGGAAGCCACCTTGCCCAGCGTCGCCTTCGGCCACTGTGGACACCTCCGGCGCAGCGCGGAGCCGGTCGGTGTCGGCGAGGTAGGAGGCGTGGATCCGCTCGTTGAGCAGGGGCACGACGTCGGTGCCCTCGAGCCCCTGCGCCGCGGCGGCGACCACGGCGTCCCCGGCGGCGCCGGCCGGGATCAGGACGAGCCCCGGCTTGGTGCACAACTGGCCCGCGGATCCGGTCACCGACGCGGCCAGCCCGGCACCGATCTCGGCCGCCCGCTCGGCCGCGGCGGACTCGGTGACGACCAGGGCGTTGAGGCTGGACAGCTCGCCGTAGAAGGGGATCGGGTCGTCGCGGCCGTTGACCGCGTCCAGCAGTGCCCGGCCGCCGCTGAGCGAGCCGGTGAAGCCCACCGCCCGCACCGCCGGGTGGCGGACCAGGGCTTTGCCGGCCGTCAGGCCGAACACGATGCCAATCGTGCCCTCGGGCGCGCCGGCTTCGGCGGCGGCGTCCCGCAGGATGTCGTGGACCAGCCGGGAGGTGGCCGGGTGCGAGCCGTGGGCCTTGACCACGACCGGGTTGCCCGCGGCGAGCGCCGACGCGGTGTCCCCGCCGGGCACGGAAAACGCGAGCGGGAAGTTACTCGCACCGAACACCGCAACCGGCCCGATCGGGACCAGCATGCGGCGCAGGTCGGGCCTCGGGCCCATCGGCGTCGAGTCGCTGTGGTCGATGGTCGCCTCGAGGTAGCTGCCCTCCTCCAGGACGTCGGCGAAGAAGGCGAACTGGTAGATCGTCCGGGTGAGCTCTCCGCCGAGCCGGGCCGCGCCGAGTGCGGTCTCCTGGTCGGCGATCGCCACGACGTCGTCGCGGCGGCTCTCCAGGGCGTGGCCGAACGCGCGCAGCAGCGTGGCCCGGCCGCTGCGGCCGAGCGCGTCGAGGGCGGGGGCGGCGGCCTCCGCCGCGGCGACGATCCGCCCGACGGCGGCGGCGTCGCTCGGCGGTTCCCCACCGGGCAGTGCGGCGCCGGTGCGCGGGTCTCGTCCGGTGGTCAGGGTGGCGGTCACGGTACTCCTTCAGTGATCAGGGGCTCCGGCTCAGGTGGTGGTCCAGCCACCGTCGACGAGCAGGATCTGGCCGGTGACGTAGTCCGACGCCGGGGCGGCGAGGAACACGAACGTGCCGGCCAGGTCCGCGGGCGTGGCGAACTGCCCGAGCGGGATCCGGGCCCGGAGCCGTTCGGTGCGGTCGGCGTCGCCGTAGATCCACGGCGACGCCATGTCCGTGGCGACGTAGCCGGGCGCCACCACGTTCGCCCTGATCCCGTAGGCCCCGGCCTCGCTGGCGAGGCTGATCGTGTACTGCGCGACCGCGCCCTTCGTGGTCGCGTACCCCGTCCGCCGTTCCAGGCCGCGGACCGAACCCAGCGAGCCGACGTTGACGATCTTGCCGTAGCCCCGCTCGATCAGCTGGGGCAGCAGGGCCTGCGTGACCTCCACGGTGCCCCGCACGTTCACCCGCCACAGGGTGTCCAGTTCGGCCGCGGTCAGCTCGGTGATCGCGGACCGCACCATCACCCCGGCGGCGTTGACCACCACCGTGACCGGCCCGGCGGCGGCCGCCGCGGCGCGGACCCGTTCGCCGATGTCGTCCGCGGTGACGTCGGCGAGCAGGGTGTCCACCGCGGCGCCCGCCTCGGCCAGCTCGGCCGCCGTCGAAGCCAGCTCCGCCTCGAGCCGGTCGACCAGCAGCACCCCGGCCCCCTGCCGGGCGAGCGCCCGCGCCGCCGCCTTCCCGATTCCGCGCGCGCCACCGGTCACGACGGCGACGCTGCCCCGCAGGGAAAACAGGCCCTCAGACAACGCCGGCCTCCCGGAGCCCGGTGATCTCCTCGGCCGAATAGCCGAGCTCGCTCAGCACCGCATCGGTGTGCTCACCCAAATCGGGCGGCGGGGTCCGCAGTTCCGGTTCGCCCGAGCTGAACCGCACGGGATGTTTGAGCATCTTCACCTTCCCCGCCCGGGGGTGCTCGAACTCCAGCACCGGATCCAGGTGCGTCACCACCGGGTCGGCGAAGACGGCGTCGTAGTCGTTGACGGGCGCGCACCAGATCCCGTGCTCGCGGAACAACGCGAGCAGCTCCTTCGCGGAGCGGTCGCGCAGCACCGGGCCGAGCGCACGCCGGATCTCTTCACGCCGGCTGAACTTCACCGCCGGGTCCAGGAACTCCCGCAGTTCGGCGGGATCACCGAGCGCCACGCTGATCTTGGCGACCGGGCTGAGCGACAGCGCGATGTGATCGTCGGCCGTCTCGTACACCCCGTAGGGCGCCTCGTGGAAACTGGAGCCGAGCGGCTCGGCCGGGCGCTCCACGAGGCCGCCGTTGAGGTGGTACACCACGGGCTCCAGCTGCAGGTCGAGCGCCGCCTGCACCATTGTCGCCTCCACCCGCTGGCCCTCGCCGGTGCGCTGCCGGTGGTGCAGCGCGGCGAGGATGCCCATGGCCAGCAGCGCCGCGGCGTGCTGGTCGACGACGGCCGCGCCCGCCGGGGTCGGCGGGTCACCGGCCCGGCCGGTCGCCGCGGCCAGCCCGGTCATCGCCTGCAGGAGCAGGTCCTGACCGGGCAGGTCGCGGTAAGGGCTGTCGGAGCCGTAGCCGGACCCGCAGGCGTAGATCAGGTCAGGGCGCAGCTCCGACAGCTTTTCGTAACCGACGCCGAGGCGGTCGAGCACGCCCGGCCGGAAGTTGTCCACCACGACGTCGGCGCTCGACGCGAGCTTAAGCGCGGCTCGCTGCCCTTCCGGCGACTTCAGGTCGATCGTCACGCTTCGCACGTTCCGGTGCGACAGCAGGAAGAAAGCGCTTACCCCTTCGACGTAGGTGTTGCCGCCGGACCAGGACCGCTCGTACGCGCCGCGCCCGGGTTGCTCCACCTTGACCACGTCCGCGCCGAGGTCGCTGAGGTACTGCACGCTCGCCGGGCCCAGGAGGAACTGGGTGAACGCGACGATCTTGACGTCACGCAGGATCTGCAGGGGTTTCATGGTTTCTCCTTCAGGAAGCCGCGCACGGCCTGCTGCGCGCGCTCGGTCGCGAAAAGCGGGCCGCCGAGACGCCGCTCGGCGGCCAGCCCCGCGTCGACGCCCTCGGTCAGGCTCGTCCGGACCGCGGCCTTGATGGCACGGGTGGTGGCGCCGGGTGCGGCGGCGATCGACGCCGCCAGCCCGGCCACCGTCTCGCGCAGCCGGCCCGCCGGCGCCACCTTGTCCACGAGCCCGTACGCCAGCGCCTGGCCGGCGGTGATCCGCTCGGTGGACAGCAACAGCAGCTGCGCCCTGGCCGCGCCGACGAGGTGCGGCAGCCGGGCGGTGCCACCACCACAGGGGACCAGCCCGAGCCCCGCCTCCGGGAAGCCCAGGTGCGCTCCTTCGTCGGCCACCCGGATGTCGCAGGTCAACGCGAGTTCCAGGCCGCCGCCGAGGGTGTGGCCGTGCACGGCGGCGATGGTCGGCTGCGGAAGGTCGGCGAGCGCGGCGAACCAGCCGTGTTCGAGATCGGCGCGTTCGAAGCCGCCCGCCTCGTCCGAGGGGAACTCCCGGACGTCGGATCCGGCCGAGAAGGCCCGGTCCCCCGCCCCGCGCACCACGACCACCCGGCAGGACTCGTCCCCCGCCAGCCGGCGGGCGTGCGCCGCGAGCTCGGCGCGGACGGCGAGCGTGAGCAGGTTGAGCGGTGGGTTGTCCACCACCAGCTCGGCCACGCCGCCTGCCAGTCCGCAGTGGACGGTCACTTCCCGCCGGCCTTCGGCAGCAGGTGCCGGGCGATGATGACCCGCTGGATCTGGTTGGTGCCCTCGTAGATCTGGGTGAGCTTCGCGTCCCGGTAGATCCGCTCCACCACGGCGTCCTTGGTGTAGCCGTACCCGCCGTGGATCTGCACGGCGTTGGTCGCGACCCGCACCGCGACGTCGGAGGCGAACAGTTTCGCTTGGGACGCCTGCAGGGCGAACGGCGCGCCCGCGTCCTTGAGCTGGGCCGCCCGGCGGACGAGCAGCCGCGCCGCGTCGATCTCGACGCAGGCGTCGGCGAGCATGAACTGCACCGCCTGGAAGTCGCCGATGCGCTGGGAGAACGCCTCACGGTCCTGCGCATACCGCAGGGAGGCGTCGTGCGCTCCCGCGGCGAGGCCGAGAGCCAGCGAGGCGATCACGATGCGGCCGTTGTTGAACGAGCCCAGTGCGTTGCCCAGCCCGCGGCCGGGTTCCCCGAGCACGTGCTCGTCGGAGACGAGCGTGTCCTGCAGCGTGATCCCGGCCGTGGCCAGGCCGCGCATGCCCATCAGCTGTTCCTTGTGGTCGGCCAGGAAGCCCTTGGCCGGGTCGCCGTCGGGACTCTTGGGCACGAGGAACGTGGTGAGTCCCTTGCTGCCCGCGGCCGGATCGGTGCGGGCCAGCACGACGGCCAGCTCGCCCACCGCGCCGGCGGTCATGAACGCCTTGGTGCCGTTGAGCTTCCACCCCGACTCGGTGCGCTTCGCCGTGGTCTTGACGTTGGCGACGTCGGACCCGGTGCCGGGCTCGGTGACCGCGATCAGGCAGATCAGCTCGCCGGCGGCGATCCGGGGCACGTAGGTGCGGATCTGCTCGGGCGTGCCGCGTTTGACGATCAGCTCGGACTGCAGCTTCGCGAGCAGGCAGGCATTGGCGACCGTGCCGGAGACCCTGGCGAGCTCCTCCAGGGTGATCGACATGCTCAGCTCGTCGGCTCCGCTGCCGCCGTGCTCCTCGGGCACGTTGAGGCCGAGGAAGCCCAGTTCGCCCATCCGCCGGTACAGGTCGTGCGGGAACTCGTCGTCGCGGTCGATCTCGAACGCCCGCGGCGCGACTTCGGATTCGGCGAACCTGCGCACGGTCTGCCGCAGCAGCTCGTGTTCCTCGCTCAGCTCGCCGAGGGGGATGGCGATGGTGGCAGTCATGGTTCAGACCCTCCGCAGGATGTGGGTGGCGACCGCGACGACGTCGCCGTGCTGGTTCTTCGCGGTCACCTGGGACCGGATCTCACCGCGTTCGTCGTCGCGTTCGGCGACGGTGTAGGTCACCGTCACGGTGTCGCCGATGAACACGGGCTTGACGAACCGGACCCGGTCGTAGCCGTAGGACACGGCGGGTTCGTTGCCCGCTTCCTCGATGAGCTTCGTCGAACAGGTCGACATGTAGGAGACGATGAGCACGCCGTGCGCGATCCGGTGCCCGTACCGGGTCTTGCTCATGTACTCCTCGTCCACGTGGTTCGGGCCGAGATCGCCGGAAACACCGGCGAAGAGGTAGATGTCGCTCTCGCCGACGGTCTTGGTGAAGGTGGTCGTGCGGCCGATCGCGAAGGCGCCTTCGGCGAGTTCGGCCGAGATGGGAACCAGTTTGGTAGCGGTGCCGTCAGTCATGGTGAGCCTCCGTTTTCGGTGCGGTGGAAGGGACTCCTGCCAGGTCGCCGCGCTTGACGTGCCCGCGCCACAACGGCGCCAGTGCCAGTGCGGTGACCACGAGGAAGCCGGCCAGCAGGAAGAAGCCGAGGTTGTAGGAGCCGGAGCTGTCCACCAGCGCGCCGACGAGTGCCGGGCCGAAGGCCGAGGCGATGTAGGAAACGCCGTTGGCGATGCCGGTGCCCAGGCCGGTGGTGCCGCGCGGGGTGAGCTCCTGGATGACCGACCACATCGGCGCCAGCGTGAAGCCGAGGAAGCCGACCGCCGCGGAGATGAACACCACCGACATGCCGACCGTCCCGGTGGCCACGCCGAGGTAGGACAGCAGCGCGCCGAGGACGTAGCCGCCGGACCACAGCAGCACCCGGCTGCGGGGCATCCGGTCGCCGATCATCCCGCCGACCAGGTTCAGCACGGCGGCGGTCAGCCAGGGGATCACGGCGAAGGTGCCGGACGAGGTGAAGCCCAGGTGGCGTTCGTGCTCCAGGTAGGACGGCACGAACGTGCTGATGCCCCAGAACCCGAGGCCGTAGCCCATGTAGGAGAACACACAGATCCAGTACCGGTAGTTCGAGACCAGCCGGCGCAGGCTGGCCCGGATCGGCTCGGGGTCGGCCGGTTTCGCCTGGCCGTCCCGGATGTGGCGCAGTTCCGCCGGGGACACCCCGGCCATCTCCTCCGGGCGGTTGGCGGTCCAGCGCCACATCATCGGCAGGGCGACGAAAAGGCCCACTGCCGCCAGCACGAAGAAGCTCTCCCGCCAGCCGAACACGTTGACGATCCACACGATGACCGGGAAGGAGACGGCGGGCGCCAGGAACAGGCCGCCGAGCCAGGCCGAGTTCGCCCGGGCGCGTTCCCGGTCCGGGAACCATTCGGCGACGATCATGTTGCAGGACGGGGTCATGATGGACTCGCCGAGGCCGAGCACGACGCGCAGGACGAGCATCACGACGAAGTTCGAGACCAGTCCCATCGCGCACATCAGGACGGTCCAGGCGATGATCGACCAGATCACCCCGCGCCGGCCGCCGATCTTGTCGCCGAGCGATCCGGTGAAGAAGTTGCACAGGCCGTAGGGGAACAGGAACCCGGTGATCAGCAGGCCCTGGGCGAATTTGTTGCCGGTGATGCCGAGGCTGTCGGTGAACTCCTTGTTGGCGATGAGGACCGACACGTTGGTCCGGTCGAAGTAGGCGACGAAGAACGCGAAAGAGATCGCGATGGCCACCCGGTAGCGGCGGTTGGACATGGCTGTCTGCAAGGACATGAGGGCGTGCTCCTTCCACACTGAAGGGCAGTGTCGGTGTGGATCGGGGGTCGGCGGTGAGGGGAACGGTCCGAAAAGGACCGGTCAGCGGCGGGCGGTGCTGTGCCGCCGCAGGAGTTCGTGCGGGAAGGTGATGCGCTGGCCGGCCGGGAGCGGGTCCGAGCCCAGGATCATCTCCGCGGCGTTGCGGCCGAATTCGTACTGGGAGAAGCTGACGCTGGTCAGCGCCGGGTGCACCATCCGGGCCACCGGGATGTCGTCGCAGCCGATGACGGCGACGTCGTCGGGCACCCGGACCCCGGCCGACGCCAGCGCGTGCATCGCGCCGATGGCGGCGTAGTCGTTGAACGCGATGACGCCGTCGAACGAACCGGTGGCGAGTGCCTTGGCGGTGAGCTCTTCGCCGGCCGACTCGGTGAAGTCGCCGTACACGACGAGCTCCGGGTCGGCGTCGAGGCCCAGTTCCGCGACCGCCTGCCGGTAGCCCGCGAGCCGCCGCTGGGTGACCAGCCAGTTGGGCTGCCCGGCGAGGCACAGGATGCGGCGGCACGAGATCTCCGCCAGGTGGTGCACGGCGTCGGAGATGGCGGCGGAGTCGTCCACGGTGATCGACGGGAAGGGCAGCTGGTGCGGTCCGATCGTGACCACCCTGGTCGAGCTCCAGTCGAAGCCGTCGAGGTGGGTGTCGTCGTCGATCCCGCCGCCGGCGAACACGATGCCGTCGACCCGCTTGTCCAGCAGCAGGTTCACGCAGGCTTCCTCGCGGGCGGGCACGCGATCGGTGTTGGTCAGGATGACCACGCAGCCCGCGGCCTGCGCGACGTCCTCGACCCCGCGGGCCACCTGGTGGAAGTAGGCGTCGGAGATGTCCGGCACGATCAGGCCGATGCTTTGCGTCGTACCCTTGCGCAGGGCCCGCGCCAGGGAGTTCGGCCGGTAGCGGAGCTGGCGCGCGGCGGCGAACACCCGGTCCTGCGTCTCCTGCGGGATCGCCGACGCCTGGCCGCTGAGTACCCGGGAAACGGTGGTCACCGAGACCCCGGCCAGCTCGGCGACCGCCTTGGCGGTGCCCGGTCGAGCGGCTCCGGTCATCGTGCGCCCGTGGGCAGCAGCCCGGCCTCGGCGAGCGCCTGCCGCAGTTGCCCGCGTTCGGCCTCGCTCACCCGTTCCAGCGGCGGACGCACCGCGGGGGTGAGCTCGTGCCCGAGCATGATCAGGTGCTCCTTCATCCTGGCGTACATGTTCGCCATCGGCGCCCGGTAGACCACCCTGGTGAGCGCCTGGATGCGGGCGTACTGCCGCTCGGCCTCGGCGAGGTCGTGCGCCCGGACCGCGGCCAGCAGGCGGACCTGCAGGTCGGCGATCACGCTACCGTGCCCGGACAGGATACCGTCCGCGCCCGATGCCAGCGCTGGTAGCAGGTTCGTGCTGAAGCTGGTGAGCAGCGAGACCGGACGTCCCAGCCCCTGCAGCACGCGGCGGGTCTCCTCGTGCTTGCGCAGGTCGAGGCTCCACTCCTTCACCGCGACGACCTGATCGAGCGAACAGAGGCGCGCCAGGGTGTCCAGGTCGTAGTGCATCCCGGTGAACTCGGGATAGGAGAACAGCACGAGCGGCAGGCCGGCCGCGGCGGCAAGCTCGGCGACGTGCCGGTAGGCCATCTCCTGACTGCCGCCCAGCGCCAGCGCCGGCAGCGGGAAGACGAGCAGCGCGTCCGCGCCCTCGTCTTTCGCGTCCCGGGCGTACTCGATCGCCTGGATGTGATTGTCCGCGTGGACGCCGGAAATCAGCGGCACTTTCCCGTTGATTGTCTCCGCGGCGAGCGCGACGGCTTTTCGCCGTTCCGCCCGATCCAGACTGCTCACTTCGGCGGCGTGCCCGTTGCAGGTGATCGCCACGACGCCGTCGACGTCGGACAGGTGCCGCAGGTGCCTGCGGTAGGCCTCGACGTCGATCGAGAGGTCGTCGTCGAGGGGGAGGATGTTGGCCGGAATTACTCCGTTGAGGTCCACTGACTCTCTCCGCAATCGGTTGCGCAATGGATTGCGTGGACCATACCCTGACGAACACCGACGTTGTCAAGAGGAAGTTCGACCTTCGCTCGGCGGCCGCTGACCGGGTTGACTCGGCCGTGGCGGTTGCCTAGCCTTCGATCATCACGACCGAATTGCGTTCAGTATTGCTGAACGACTCTGTCTACGGTCGCCCTTTTCCCGGAAAGCGACATCCGTCGCGTCGTCGACCTCGCTTCAGCCACAGGAGAGTCATGGACAGTCACAGCACCGGCGATTTCCTGCCGACCACGGAAGAAATCGAAGAAATGGGCAGGCGGGTGACCGGCGCGGTGCTCGGCGGTGGCGCCGACCGGGCCGCGCACTACGCCGAGCACGGCCGCTGGGTCTACCGCCCCATCGACGAGGCCAGCCGGTGGGTCGGCGCGGACTACGACCACGGCAACTGGACGACCGGGTTCTGGGCGGGGGCGATGCTGCACCTCGCCCAGCTCGGCTGCGCCGACGACGGCCTCGTCGAGCGGGCCCGGACGCTGGCGGCCAAGCTGGACTGCCGGGTGGACGACCACGGCACGCACGACATCGGGTTCATCTTCTGGCCGAGCGCGGCGCTGGTCGCCCGGCTGTTCGGCGATCCGGCGGCGGCGTCCTCGGCGTTGCGGGCCGCCGAGGTCCTGGCGGAGCGACGGGTCCCCGGTTCCGGTCACCTGCAGGCGTTCGGCGCGGTCGGCGAGGACCGGTCCCGGCCCACCAGCACGATCGACACGATGATGAACCTGCCGCTGCTGTGGTGGGCGCACCACCACACCGGGGCACCGGAATGGGCCGAGATCGCTCGCGCGCACGCCGACCGGACCGCCCGGAGCCTGCTGCGCCCGGACGGCTCCACCTACCACCTGGCGCGGATCGGCGACGACGGCGAGGCGTTCTGGCAGGGCACGTTCCAGGGCGCGGCCGACGACTCCTGCTGGGCCCGCGGTCAGGCGTGGGGAATCGCCGGCTACCTCACCATGGCCTGCGAAACCGGCTCGGCGGAGTACGGCCGGATCGCGGCGCGGCTGCTCGGCTACTACTGCGGGAGCCACGACATCGACGCGCTGACCCCGTACGACCTGGTGGTCGACACCGGCATCCAGGACTCGTCGGCCGCCGCGATCGTCTGCTACGGCCTCGCGCTCACGCTGCGGCAGGACCCGGACCTGGCTCGTCTGGTGGGAGCGGAAGAACGGCTGACCCGCATCTTGCGGGCGCTACGGCGCGACGCGCTTTTCCAGGACGAGGTCGGCGTGCTCGCCCACGCCTGCTATTCGGCGCCCCACCGGCTCGGGATGGACGGACCCCTGCCGTACGGCGACTACTACTACCTCGCCGCGCTGGCGCTGGTGCGCGGGGTCGCCGACCTCGTCCCGGAGCGGACGATCACTCCCGGCTGAGCTTGCCCGCGCCTCGGACCACCGGGGTGCGCAGGGTGCCCACCTGCCCGATCTCGATCTCGACCACGTCGCCTTCGGCCAGGCCGAGATCGAGTTCGGGCACGATCGAGGTGCCGGTGGAGAGCACCGCCCCGTCCGGGTGGACGTTGTCCCGCAAGAGGTACTCGACCAGCTCGGCCGGCTTGCGGTTCATCTCGGCGGTGTTCGCGTGCCCGCTGAACACCTCCCGCCCGTCGCGCAGGATCCGCATGCGCAGGTCCAGCTTCAGCGGGTCGTCGATCTCCCAGGCCGGCCGCACGCCGGCCGACACCGCGCAGGAGCCCTGGTAGATCTTCGCCTGCGGCAGGTACAGCGGGTTCTCGCCCTCGATGCTGCGCGAGCTGACGTCGTCGACCACCAGGTAGCCCGCGATCTCACCGCGGCTCGTCAGCAGCAGGCCGAGTTCGGGCTCCGGCACGTTGTTGGGCGAGTCGGCCCGGATGACGATCGGCTGGCCTTCGGTGACCACCCGCCAGGCCGCGGACTTGAAGAACAGCTCGGGCCGCGGGGCGTGGTAGACGCGGGCATAGATGTCCGCGTCTGCGCTTTCCTCGCGGCGGGCCTCCTCCGACCGGCGGTAGGTCACGCCGGCCGCCCACACTTCCATTCGCCCGTCGAGGGGCGGCAGCAGCCGCGCACCGGACGCGGGCACGGCCGGTGCGGCGGCGGCCGCGGCGACCAGCTCCCGGATTTCCGTCAGCGGACGGCCAAGGAGCTCGCCCATGCTGCCCACGGGAAGGGCGCGCAGGTGCTCACCTTCGTCGTCCAGCACCCCGACGCGGATGTCCGCCGGCCGCTCGGGCCCGGCGAATCGAACAAGATGGGTCACGCTTTTCCCCTTATGCCTCAGCAACTTCGGAGTTCAGCGATACTGAACGCCGTTCAGTATCAGTCAGACACTACGGGCCCACGAGCAGCCCGTCAACGCGGGGCGCGAGTCAGCGGGGCCGGGCACCCACCGGGCGCGGCGGGAGCTGGAGCGGCGGCACGAGGTACTGCGCCGCGAGCGCGTGCAACCGCTCCACGTAGCCCGCGAGGGTGTCGGGACCGGTCTCGCCGGCGAGCGTGGAGACCGAGATCGCGCAGCACGGAACTCCGTTGAGCAGCACCGAAACCGCGACGCAGGCGATCCCGGGCTCGTTCTCTTCGAGGTCGAGCGCGTAGCCGCGAGCCCGCGCCTGCGCCAGCGCGTCCTGCAGGTGGGTCCAGCCGAGCCCGGGCAGCGGCCCGGCCTTCGTGCCCCCCAGCTGGGCGCGCAACGCCCCGTTGTCCCACTCGTGACAGGCGAGCACCGCGCGGCCGAGCGCGGTGCTCGCCGCCGGGTTGCGGCCGCCGATCTTCGAGCCCACCGTCACCGACCGGTCGGCGTCGACCTTCTCCAGGTAGATGATGTCCGCGCCGTCCAGGATGCCGACGTGGCACACCTGCCGGATCTCCTCGGACAACCGCCTGATCAAGGGCAGCAGGCTGGTGCGGAAGCTCAGCTTCTCCTCATAGGACGCCGCGACCCGCAACGCCTCGCCACCGAGCCGGTACCGGCCGCTTTCCCGGTCCTGCGTGACGAAACCGCGGTGCCGCAGGGCGGACAGGGTGAGGTGGGCCCCGCTCTTGGGACTGCCGAGCGCCTGCGCGATGTCCACAAGGGACAGGCCGTCCGGCCCCTTCTCGCCGAGCAGCTGCAGTACCGCGAGCGCCTTGTCCACGCTGCGCACCGGTGATTCCGCCACGTCCGGTCCCTTTCTGCCCTGCTGAATGGCATTCAGTATAGCTGAAAGGCCGAACAGCGGATTGGTGCTCAGCCGTTGCCCAGGGTGCGGTCGAGGAGGGCGAGCAGGCGGTCCCAGTGGCGCCGCACCGCGGCGGGGTTGAAGGCGTCGGTGTCGGCCATGGTGAAGCCGTGGACGGTGCCGGGGTAGATCTCGGAGGTGTAATCGACGCCGGCGGCGTCCAGTCCCTGGTTGAACTCGTCGAGCGCCTCGGGCGTGATGTCGGTTGCGGCGTGGCCGAAGTGGACTGGGGCGGTGACGTTGGAGAAGCTGCCGGGCCCGTCGGCGCCCACCGGGCCGTGGAATCCGGCGACGGCAGCCACCTGGTCGGGGTGGGCCGCGGCGGTGCGCGTCGCCAGGAGGCCACCGATGCAGTAACCGGTCACCGCGACCGGCCCGGCGCCGACCTCGGGCTGGGTGGTGAGGAACCTGAAGTAGGCCTCGGCGTCGCTCCGGACGCGTTCGGCAGTGTGCGCCTGGATCAGGGGCATCAGCCGGGCGATGACTGCGGGCCGGATCTCTTCGCCGATGTGCGCCGGAAGTTCGATCACCGGTGCCGGGCCGTGCCGGTAGAAGAAGTTGGGGACGAGCACGTAGTAGCCGTGCCCGGCCAGTTCGAGGGCCATCTCCCGCAGCACGGGCCGGATGCCGAACGCGTCCCCGTACATCAGCACCCCGGGGTGCTGCTCACTCTGGTCGGGGAAGGCGGCGAAGGCGTCGGCTTGGCCGTCGGTCGTGGGGATTGTCAGAGTCTTGATGGGCATGGCTTCTCCTGTCGTGGTTGATCTGCTGAGCTTGGAATCAACATGACGGAGGCGGAGCCCTCGCAGCAGCGCGAGACCCTCGATCGAACAGCGGGCCCGCGGAGGCCCGTTCGGCGCTCAGAAGAGCACCGGGTCGCCAATCCGTGTGTGGCGCAACGCCGTCCCGGTGATCATCGCTGCACAGCGTAGCCCACCGGACCGGAACCGCGCCCACGTGAACGGGCCGCGGGTCCAGCTCTGCGGCTTGCGTCCGAGAACCCGAGTTGAGCTGCCTCCCTGCGGGAAATCTCCCGCGGTTGCGTGTTCAGAGCGGGCACTGCGTGTGCGTCGACGCGTCGGCCGCCCCTCACCGAGGCACCCTGGATCGAGCACGTTCGGCGACCCGTGACCGCACCCCTCGATATGGTGCCCGCGACCATGTCCGAGGCGCGCGGGGCGTTGCCGGCGCACATTGCCCCGGCTCGTCCGGTGGCCGATAGTTGCGGAGTTCTCCCGATGTCGTGAGGAGCCCGTCGTGCGCCTGCTCAGCCTGGTGGTCGTTGCGGCCATCGTCGCCGGTGTGGAGGTCGCCGCGCCGGCCTTGCCGGTTGCCGCCGCCGATCCCGCCTACCTGACCAAGGAGGCGACGTTCGGCACCGTCGCCAACGGGTGGGACAAGGTGGAGCGCTACCGCGACACCACACCGGGATTCGCCGACGAGCAGTACCCGCCGGACGGACGGGGCAACCAGGACGGGCAGCGGCTGACCTTCTTCGGCGGGGTGCCGCAGCCGTCCTCGTCGCGGTTCCTGCTCTACTCCGCACCCGGCTGGTCGACCGGCGCGAAGGCCACGCCGGTGCTGCTGGTCCACGGCGCCAACGACAACCCCGACCGGGCCTGGGCCAATCCGAACGAATCCGGCGGCTTCGGATGCGGCTCGGCGACCTGCCCGTCGACCGGGCTGATGCAGTACCTCAGCTCACGCGGGTACCGGGTGTTCGCCATCGGCTTCGCGCACAAGCAGGGCGAGAACCGCCAGCAGGCGCAGCAGGTCGGCGACGCGATCGCGCTGATCAAGTCACGGCTGGGCGTGAGCCAGGTCGACCTGGTCGGCTGGAGCAAGGGCGAGCTGTCCACCCGGATGTACGTCTCCTCGGTGAAGCCCCCGTGGGGACGGTCCTACGCCGGTGACGTGCGCAAGCTGATCACCCTCGGCGGACCGAACGGTGGCTACGACTACCCGTTCGCGCACGGCTACGCGCACGACCTGTCGATCTGGCCGGAGTGCGGCGTCGGCATCAACGCGCCGAGCCCGCACACCAGGATGACCTGCTACGGCGCGTACACCTACCACCCGGAACTGTCGATCACCCCCACTGCCGGCTGGGACACCTACCCCGGGCAGCGGCAGATGCTGGCCCGCTTCGACAGCGCGTTCGGCGTGGACGGCTCGCAGCAGGACTGGTACACGACCTACTACGGCGGCCAGGGTTTCTACACCGACGGGACGGGCATCCAGGCCGCGATCGACGCCGGGTCGATGATCTCCACCATCCAGTCCGCCGGCACCCCGGCCAGCGTCTCGGTGTACCTGCTGGCCGGCGGCTCGCCGAGCATCGTCGGCGTGTTCAACGAGAACCGCGGCCCGAGCGACGGCATCGTCTTCGTGGCCAGCGCGTTGGACAGCACGGGCATCGGCCACCTCGCCGCGACCGCGCTGGTCGGTTCGGTGAACCACCTGCAGCTGGGCTGGGCGTCGGCGTCGATGTCCCAGGTGACCAGCTGGCTGGCGTGAAAGGAACGGCAGTGACCACACTCCTCGACGGAATCACCTCGGCGAAGGTGCCGACCGACCGGCTGACCGCGCACGTACTGGAGGTGGCAGGCCGCGAGCACGGCGAACCGGTCGTGTTCGTCCACGGCAACGTCTCGTCCGCCGCCTTCTGGCAGGAGGTGATGCTCGACCTGCCGCCGCGGTACCGTCCGATCGCGGTGGACCTGCGCGGCTTCGGCGGCACCGACCCGTTGCCGGTGGACGCGACGCGGGGCGTGCGCGACTACGCCGACGACGTGGCCGCCACGCTGGCCGCGCTGGGCATCGACGCCGCGCACCTGGTCGGCTGGAGCATGGGCGGCGGCGTAGTCCTGCAGCTGCTGCGCGAGCACACCGCGCTCGCGCGCACCGTGACGCTGGTCAACCCGGTCTCGCCCTACGGCTTCGGCGGCACCAAGGGCGCGGACGGCGAGCTGGTCGACGCGGCGGGCGCCGGCTCGGGCGGCGGTGGCGCCAACCCGGACTTTGTCGCCCGGCTCAAGGCCGGCGACACCTCGGACGAGTCGCCGTTCTCCCCGCGACAGGTGCTGCTGGCCTTCTACGTCAAACCGCCGTTCCACCCCGCCCGCCTCGACGACCTCGTCGAGTCGATGCTCACCACCCGGGTCGGCGACGACCACTACCCCGGCGACTCCACCACGACCGACGCGTGGCCGGGCGTCGCGCCGGGCACCCGTGGCGTGCTCAACACCCTGGCGCCCGGCAACTTCCGCCTCGACGACCTCGACGCGATCGAGCCCAAGCCCCCGATCCTCTGGGTGCGGGGAGCCGACGACCAGATCGTGTCCGACGCCTCCCTGTTCGACCTCGCCCACCTCGGCCGGCTCGGCGCGGTGCCCGGCTGGCCGGGCGAGGACACCCACCCCGCGCAGCCGATGGTCACCCAGACCAGAGCCGTCCTCGACCGCTACGCCGCGGCGGGCGGCCACTACCGCGAGGTGGTCATCGCAGACACCGGGCACAGCCCGCACATCGAGAAGCCGAAGGAGTTCTCAGCGGCACTGCTCGAGGGTTTGGCCAAAGGCTGATCCGACACCGGCGAAGGACTCGGCAGATCCCGGGGCGGGCTGAGCACAAAGATCCATCTCGCTGCAGCCCGGAGGTGGCGCGAGGTTACCTGTCGGTTCAGCCGAGCAGTTCGTCGACGACCGCCCAGCGCGGCACCGGGTTCATCCCGGAAGGAAGCCGCACTGTCTTGCTGTAGCCGAACTCGCGCAGTGTCTCGGCGGCGTGTTCGCGACCGTAACCACTGTGCTTCGTTCCGCCGAACGGGGTGCCGATGACCGCGCGGTTGTAGTTGTTCACGAACACGATGCCCGCTTCGATACCGCGGCTGACCCGCAGTGCGCGCGCATTGTCCGCGGTGAACACCCCGGCCACCAGGCCGAAATCGGTGTTGTTGGCGATGGCCACGGCCTCGGCCTCGTCGTCGAAGGGGATGACGCACACGACGGGGCCGAAGATCTCCTCCTTGGCCACGCGCATGTCCGGGGTCACCGCGGTGAACAGCGTCGGCGCGACGTAGAACCCCTCGGCCAGCTCGGGATCCACCGGCAACGGGGCCTGCGCGGCGATGACGGCACCTTCCCGGACGCCGATGTCGATGTAGTCGAGCACGCGTCGCTGCTGGGCCGCCGTGACGAGCGGGCCGACGTGCGTGGTTTCGTCGAGGCCGCGCCCGACCCGCAGCCCGGCCACGGCCCGGCTCAGCCGTCCGACCACCTCGTCGTGCACCGAGCGGTGCACCAGCAACCGCGAGGCTGCCGTGCAAGCTTCGCCCTGGTTGAAGTACCCGCCTTCGAGGGCAGCGGCCACGGCGTCGTCGAGATCGGCGTCTTCGAAGACCACGAGCGGGTTCTTGCCCCCGAGTTCCATCAGGGTGGGGGTGAGGTTGTCCGCGGCTGTCTTCGAGACCGCGACACCAGTCGTGGGAGCCCCGGTGAACGACAGCTTCCGGACCAGCGGGTGCCCCGCGAGCGCCGCGCCCACGGACCCCTTGCCCGCGACGACGTGGACGACGTCGTCGGGCAGCACGGACTGGATGATCTCGGCCAGCCGCAAGATGGTGAGCGGTGCCTGCTCCGGGGGCTTCAGCACGACGGCGTTGCCCGCCGCGAGCGCCGGTGCGGTCTTCCCGGCGGTGTGGATCGGGGGCCAGTTGAACGGGATGATCGCGCCGATCACGCCGAAGGGCTGCAGCGTCGTGACGTCCAGCGAATAGCCGGTATCCCGGACCGCTCCGGGCATCTCGTGCGTGAGACTGCCGAAAAGCTCGAACACGGCGATGCAGGATTCGAGGTCGAAAGCCCGCGCCTGACTCCGCGGCTTGCCGTTCTCCCGGGATTCCAGTTCGGCCAGTTCGTCGGCGTGCAGGCGGATCTGGCGAGCGACCTCCACCAGCAACCGGCCGCGCTCCACCGCGGGCCGGCGACTCCAAGCGAGAAACCCATCGTGGGCGGCACGGACCGCCGCGTCGACCTCTGCCACTCCCCCGCCCTGAACCGTGGCGAGGTGGTGGCCGGTGGCGGGGTCTTCGACGACGAATCGGTCTTCCTCGCGTGGAGAGGACCAACGGCTTGTGAAGAGGGTTTCGAGATTCATCGTGCTCCTTCAAAATCCAACAGTCGTGTTGGCTTCTGTTTTGAACGTACGCCTACCACCGGCGTTCTGCAACGCAAGTGTTGGAGTTGGCTGCGAGACCGCGGTCATTGCTGGGTGAGCGGGCTGCGCCGTCGTGTGAGGGGGTGAAGCGGAGCCGCTTGAGTGATCGAAGCGTGGATCTCACCGAGGTTCTCGACGCTCAAGGTGACCTGGTCGCCGGCGTCGAGCCAGGGATACTCCGCTCCACTGTGGACTTTGGCGAGTTCCAGGATGCAACCGGTACCGACGGTGCCGGAGCCGATGACGTCCCCGGTCTGCAGGGTCGTCCCCCGGGATGCGTAGGAGAGCAGGTCGGCGAAGGACCAGAACTGGTCGGCCCAGTTCCCTTCGCTGTAGAGGACGCCGTTCACCGAGGCGGTCATCTTCAGATCGAACCCTTCGCCGCTGCGCTTTCCCTCGATTTCGTCGGGGGTGACCAGGAAGGGCCCGAGGCTGGTGGCCGTGTCCTTGGCTTTGCCGGGGCCGATCGCCATGGTCATCTCCGCCGCCTGGAGGTCCCGGGCGCTCCAGTCGCAGAAGATCGTGTACCCGGCGATGTGGGCGGGGGCTTCGGCCGGGCTGACGTTGGTGGCGGGGGCACCGACGATCGCCGCCACTTCGAGTTCGTAGTCGAACTGCCGGCTCCCGGGGGCGATCGGCACCGTCTCGTGCGGCCCGCGGAGCGCGGCCGGGTTCTGGAAGTAGAAAACCGGTTGCTGGTAATAGACCGGGTTCGTGGGGAGCCCCATCGCGGTCATCGAGGTGACGTAGTGGTTCTCGAACGCCATGAAATCCCGGACCGACGGTGGGCGCGGTATCGGTGGCAGCAGCTGTGCGACACCGGCGGGGACGACCTCGAAAGGGTCGTCTCCGGCTTCGCGGGCGGCTTCCGCCAGGGCCGCGGGAGACCCGATGAGGTCGATCAGCTTCCGGTCGCCGCGGAGGCCGTGGAGTGTTCCGCCCTCGAACAGAGCTGCGTGTTCCTTGTCGTCCGCCGGTGAGCGGTAAGTGGCCCACTTCACTTTCATTGCTCCCATTCGGTGATGGTGATTCCGGGTTCGGCCTTGTCCGGCATTTTCGGCTCCCTTTGCTGCTTGAGACCGAGCAGTGCGGCCGCATTGAGCCCGGCGATGCGCCGCGACTCGGCCATCGGCAGACCGGTCTGCTCAAGCCGGGTGAGCGGGTCGCTCACCGCCATGTCGAACGGGTAGTCCGTTCCCAGCAGGACCCGGTCGGCTCCCATCGCTCGCGTCAGCGCCGCCAGCTCCGACGGCCGGTAGACGAGACTGTCGACATAGAGCTGGGACAGGTACTCACTGGGTCGCTTGGCCATCGAGCGGCTCTCCGGGCGCACCTCGTAGGCGTGCTCGGCCCGGCCGAGGTAGACCGGCAGGAAACCGCCGCCGTGCGCTCCGCAGATCCGCAACCGGGGGAACCGGTCGAGCACACCGGCGAAGACGAGCCGGCACAGGGCGATCGTGGTTTCCAGTGGCTGACCGATGACGTTGCCCAGGTAGTACGACGATAGCCGTTGCTCCACAGTGCATCCCCACGGGTGCACGAAGACGAGCACCCCGAGTTCCTCAGCGGTGGCCCAGAAGACGTCCAGGGCGGGGTCGGAGAACTCGCGCTCACCGGAGCGGGTCGGGATCTGCACGGATCTCATCCCGTACCGCTCCACCGCGTCACGCAGCTGAACGGCCGCCCGGTCGGGGTGCTGGAAAGCGACGTGCGCCATGGCGGTCAGCCGGCCGGGCGACTTCGCCGCCAGGTCGGCCAGGTGCTCGTTCACCAGGTACGTCAGTTCGTCGGCGAGGACCTCCTCCGCCCACGAGTGGTACTGCGTGGGTGCGACGCTGACGGCCTGCATGTCCACGCCCGCCCGGTCCATCGCACTCAGGCGGACGTCCAGTTCGGTGAGCGCCGGGTACCACTCGTCCCGGAACAGACGGTGGTTGACCGCGACGGAGTCCGGCCCGAAGACCGCGAGCTGGGCGCGCTGCTCCGCGACATGCTCGTGCCGACCGGCCACCAGTTCATCGACCGGCGCGTGGGCGTGGGCGTGGATGTCCACCACCAGCGGGAAAACGTCGGCCGTCAGCATGCTTCGCGCTCCGAGCCGATGAGGTTGTCGTACAGCGCCCCCGCGTTCGCCGACTGGATGTAGTCCATCAGGTGATCCAGGCCGACGTCGGTCCGGCACGCTTCGGCGAAGTTGACGCGCTGAACCGTTTCTTCGCGGGACCACCCCTTGGCCACGGCGTCCGCGACGGCGCTCTGCCAGCCCAGCAGCACGGCCCGCTGCTCCCGAACGGCGTCGAGGGTGGTGATCGCACCGTGGCCGGGCACGACGTGGTCGACGTCGAGCTGGGCGATCCGGTCGAGCGAGCGCAGCCACTGGTCGACGTCGGACGTCATCAGCCAGGTCTGGCACCCGGAGAAGATGGTGTCACCGGTGAAAACCGTGCGCTCCCGGGGAACGTGCACGGCGATCTGGCCCGGCGTGTGCCCGGGGGTGTGCAGCAGCTCGAAGGTGTGTTCGCCCAGCCTGAGCGTCAGGTCACCCGTGAACACGATGTCGCCCTTGTTGGGGTCGTCGTAGTACTCGCCGCGTTCGGGAATCAGCTTCGCCCCCTCGGGATCGTCGTCCTCGGCGGCGTTGACCGCGAAGGCGAACGGATCCAGGTCGTAGACGGTCATGAAGTTGTCGAACACCTCTTGGTGGTGGACCACCAGACCGGCACCGGCGAAGAAGTAGTTGCCGAAGATGTGGTCGACGTGGTGCTCGGTGTTGACGACGTAGCGGATGGGACCGTGGCCTTCCGCCTGCTGGCGCATCGCGAGCGCGTGCGTCGGCAGCTGAGGGGTGTCGATGACGACCACCCCGTCCGACGTCACGACGAAGCCGGGGTCGCATCCGCGAGTCCCGGTTTCCACGTACACGTTCGGCGTCAGCTGCCCGAGCGGCCGGGGGCGCCCTTCACCTTTCTCCATCGAGGAGAACCTCCCTGTTCTCGAACGAGTTCTTCTCGGGTGTCACGGCCGGTCGGACCGCTCGCCAACGAGCCGGAACGAGCGGGGAAGTACGGCGATCGGCAGGAGGAGACGACATGCGTTTCTCGCTTCATCGAGGGAAACCGGGTCGGATGTGGACAGTCGCGATCGGGACCTGGAACACCATGCGCCACACGGAGCGGACCGGGGAAGCGCGATCTGCCGATGGGCGGTATCGACCCGCTCTATCCCGGGCCCGCTTGCTGTCGCAGGGCCGGGTGTGTAGTCATGGCGCTGTGAACGAACCCACGACGGCGGGCCACCCGTGAAGGAGCTGAAGCACCTCAACCTGAACCTGCTCGTGCACCTGGACGCACTGCTCGCCCAGCGCAGCGTCTCCGGGGCGGCCCAGCAGCTCGGGTTGAGCCAGCCGACGGTGTCGTCCGCGCTGGCCAGGCTCCGCCGGCACTTCGGTGACGAGCTGCTGGCGCGTCAGGGAAGCAGGTACGTGCTCACCCCGCTGGCCGCGTCCCTGCAACCCCTCGTCACCGACGCGGTCACCAGCAGCGAGCGGGTCTTCCTCGGCCGCGCGGGGTTCGACCCGGCACGCACCCGTCGCCAGTTCGTCATCCTGACGAGTGATTTCTGGCTCGAGGCCGTCGGCCCGGCCGTCAGCCGGCTCCTCAGCGTGGCCGCGCCGGCGTCATCGGCCCGGTTCGACCAGCTGCGCATCGCCGACCTCGACGATCCCCTGGAAACCCTGCGCACCCTCGACGGCATCCTGCTGCCGCACGGAGCCATGCCGGAGGCACCGCACGTGGATCTGCTGACCACCGAATGGCGGGCGCTGGTCGACGCGCGCAACGACCGGGTCGGAACGGTCCTCGACCGGGACACGCTCGCGGCACTCCCGTGGGTGCTCTACGCCGACCGGTCCACGGCGACCGCGGCGCTCGTCCCCTCCACGATCATGCGCCAGCTGGTACTGGCCGGGCTCGACCCGCGCGTCGAGGTCACGGTCGGGACGTTCTCCGCCGTGCCGTCCTTCGTCCGCGGCACCGATCGCGTCGCGGTCGTCCACAAATCCCTCGCGTTGCGCGCCGAACTGACCTCGGGCCTGCGCTCGTTGCCGCTTCCGATGGCTTTCGACGCACTCACGCTGGCGTTCTGGTGGCACCCGCGCCACACCCACGACCACGCCCACCGGTGGTTCAGGTCGTTGACGAGGTCCGCTGCCGCGCTGGTCGCCGCCGACGTCCCGGGCTTCGAACTCGCCCCCGCCACGGAGGAGCCACCCCGCAACGGTAAGTAGGCCGGGGCTGTGGTGCTCGACCCACCGCACATCACCTGCCGACGGCCGCGATACGCCGTGCCGCCTGCACGACGGCCTCCCGGCGCCGAGCCGGCGTGTCGTCGTCCTGCCCGGTCGCGAGCATGCGAGCCATCTGCGGCGTCGCCCACCACTGGACGGCCAGCGCGATGAGCAGGAAGACGAGGTGAGCGGGGTCGATCGACGAGTCGATCAGCCCCGACCGCTGGGCCTCGGCCACCGCACGCGCCTTGCCCACGTACAGCCCGGTTCGTTCGGCTTCGTCCTGGACAGCGCCCGAATCGGCGAGGCCCTCCCACAGGACGAGCCGGGCAACTTCCGGGTGTTCCCGCAAGTAGTCGAACGAGAGTCCGGCGAAGTCCGCCAGGTCGTCCGGGCCCGTCACCTGGCGCAGAGGCACGTCTGCGGCGAGCTTGTCGAGTTCGTCCCGGACCACGTTCGAAAACAGCGCCGCCTTGTCGCCGTAGTACTTGTAGACCCGTTCCCGGTTCACCCCGGCGCGCTTGGCGATCCTGTCGATCGTCGTCCCGGCCGCACCGAACCGCGAAAACTCGGCGAGCGCAGCTTCCTGGATCCTCCGCTTCGTACCCTCGACGTCCCAGGCCATGGCGCAACCATACTCCAACACCAGTGTTGCCGATCCGGCGTTCAGGGCGTACGGTGACCGAACTTCCAACATGAGCGTTGGAGTTTTCACGGGGGCATCGGGTCATAAATTGAAACTTCAAGTTCACTCGTTCGGAGCAGGAGGAGACGTTGGACCTCGCTCCGAGCTGGCGCCGAGCCTGCGAGACGACGACCCACCCTCACCTCCGGAGCTGCGGAAAAGGCGTGTGTCGGGAGCGCCGCGGGCTAGATGACGCGCTGACTGCGCCGATCGGATAAACCGCTCAGAGCGCGCCGTCATGACCCAACGGCCGCGACATCCGTCCAACGTGATCCCACCGCACCCGCCCCCGCGTTACGTGACCGCACCACCCGCCGGCACGGCCGGCCTGCTGGCGCAGTGGATGAAAAGCAAGAAGCCGACAACCACTACTGCCCGTCCCGACCACTGCAGTGGCTTGCGGTTCGCCTTCTACGGCCGCACGTCCGCAGAGTCACCAAGTGCGCTCGCGTCACGCAGGCGTTCAGCCGCGCCCGCTGGTGCTGTTTCCAGCCCGGTTGGGTCAGGCGGCGGGGGTAAGAGCCGCGAAAGGCGGGTAGAACCGCCGTAAGCCGCTGTCGTGCTACTTCTGCTCTGCTCCGCGATCGCGGATGGGCATTCGGCCGAGCTCGACAAATGTGGACACCGGGCGCGTCAGTCGCCGCGGCGCGGCAGCTGCGCGCCGACGCGCCGCGCGGGAGTGCCGTGACGCCAGGTCTCACCAGCAGCGCGAGCCGCTCCGGGCGCCTACCTGAACCGCCGGCCGACGATGACGCCCAGCCATCGGAGTGTGGCGAGGCTGTCGTCCGGTCGCGCCAGGATTTGAGATTGTGGACGGCAAATTCGGCAATCTTCTGATCTGCTCCGCAAGGGTTGTGCATTTATTCAGTATGCCTACATTGGCCGTTTCGTCCCAGTCGTGCAGTATTGATGACGGGAGTATGACGTCGTGCGCGTCGCTAGGTAAGCGTCAGCGAAGAAGTCGCCGGCAAGGACGGAAACACGATCTGACATACCGGCTTCTTCGATGTTCCCGGCAGCCATCGTGGACACGTGCGGCAGATCGTAGCTGGTCACCGACAGGTCCGGGTAGATGCGGCACAGTTCAATGCCGTAGGTGCCGGAGCCGCCGCCGAGATCCAGCAGGCGGTGACGCGGGGTCAGATCGAGTGTCCGACCCAACTCCTGGTCCGTGAAAGCGGAGATCGTGTGCATCGCCTTCCAGAAGACGTCCACGTTCTCCTGGTCGTCGGCGGAGAACACCGATTCTCGGCGTCCGGATCCCAGGCGACCGGCCGATTACCGCGCAAAGCGTCGGCGAGGCCGTCCCAGGCCGGGTACGCACGACGTTCCATATACCGGAAAAGCGCACCGTAGTAGCGAACCCGTCCGGGGACGAGAAACTCCTCGGCGATCTCGGTGTTGTGATAGCGGTCGTCGCGTTTGCGGGCAAGCCCAAAATCGCACAGGCGGCAAGCAGGAGGTCTGCCGGCCGATGATGGATACCCAACGCGCCCGCCGCATCGTCGACGGTCATCCCCTGGCGTCCGAAACGACGCCGAAAAGGTTCATTCAACAGCGGCGGCGACCGTTTTCGCCATCCAGAAAGCGGACACCGGCGACTCTCACCGATATCACTGATCTGATTCTGCTCGCCGGCCACCGGACGACCGCGAGTGTGCTCGGACCGCCGTAATGTCAGCGTGTTCGGCAGCGCCCCACTCGCGGTCGTAGGCGATCAATCATCTATCGGTGCTCACGGAAGAACGCCCGCACGTCCGGTACGAGCAGGTCCGGCGCCTCCAGCGCGGCGAAGTGGCCGCCGCGGTCGAACTCGGTCCAGCGCGTCACCCGATGCTGCCGCTCGACCAGGGGCCGTACCGCGAGCACCAGCTCGTGCGGGAACACCGCGACCCCGAGAGGTGCGTCGAACGTCATCGGTGCGCCCCGGACGGCCAGCGACTCGTAGTAGATCCGCGCGGACGAGTTGGCGGTGCCGGTCAGCCAGTAGAGCATCACGTTGGTGAGCAGCTCGTCGTCGCTGACCGTGCTGGTCGGGTCCGTCCACTCGGCGAACTTCTCCGCGATCCACGCCAGCTGCCCGACCGGTGAGTCGGTCAGTCCGTAGGCGAGGGTCTGCGGGCGGGTGGCCTGCTGGCGGAAGTACCCGGCCGGTTGGGCCATGTACGTGCGCATCGCGTCCACCCGCGCCTGGTCGGTGTCGCTGAGCGGGACGTCGATGTCCTTGGGCGGTGGTGCCACCAGGAAGTTCACGTGCACGCCCACCACGTGCTCCGGGGCCTGGTTGGCCAGGGCGCGGGAGAGGATCGAACCCCAGTCGCCGCCCTGCGCGCCGTACCGATCGTAGCCCAGGCGCCGCATCAGCTCGGCGAAGGCGGCGGCGATGCGTCGGACGTCCCAGCCGGTGTCCTTGGTGGGGCCGGAGAACCCGAACCCGGGGATGGCGGGGATGACCACGTCGAACGCGTCCGCCGGGTCGCCGCCGTGCGCACGCGGGTCGGTGAGCGGGCCGACGCAGTCCAGGAACTCCAGGACCGAGCCGGGCCAGCCGTGGATCAGCAGCAGCGGCAACGCGTTCGGTTCCGGGGAACGGACGTGGATGAAGTAGATGTTCTGGCCGTCGATCTCCGTGGTGAACTGCGGCAACGCGTTCAGGCGCGCTTCGTGCGCGCGCCAGTCGTAGCCGGTCTGCCAGTACTTCGCGAGCTGCTGGACACGGTCCAGCGGCACGCCGTAGGCCGCGCCGACCCCGTCGAGCTGGTCGGGCCACCGGGTTCGGCCGATCCGGTCGTGCAGGTCGGCGAGGTCCGCGTCGGGGATGTCGATACGGAACGGAACAATCGTCATACGAAGATCGTAGGTTCGTTTGTCGGTGGGGTGCGACCTCTGGCCGGTTCCAGCAGCTCTGCCCCACGGTCGCGGCCGTTTGTACAGCACCGGGATCAGCGGGGCTCTCGCGCCCACGGCCAGCGACGACAACGTAACCGGCTCTGACCGATCTCGACCGCACCGGTCGTCAGCGGCTGCCGGCACTCAAGGCACGTCGCCATTGCTCGGTCACCTCTGTGGGTAGCCCTTCGACGTCGACGGCTTCCACATCGAGCAGTCGCTGCATGCCGATTCCGCGCAGCTGTCCGATAACGGCGACCGCGACGGCCTCGGGGCGAACGGTGTCGCGGATCGTGCCCTCGGCGATGCCTGCCGCAACGTCCTCGGCGATGTCATTGCGGAAGGCACTGTCTCGCTCGCGGAACGTCGGGGCCAGTTCGGTGTCTGTCACGGCTTCGGCTCAGAGCAGCAGAAAGGCGTGGCCGGCGGTCGAGGAATGGGCGAGCGCACCGAGGTAGCCGTCGATCAGTTCCTGCTTCGAGCCGAAGTAGTGGGTGACGATGCCGCGGCTGTACCCCGCCCGCTCGCTGACCCGAGCCAGCGTGAGCACGAAGGGCCCCGGCCTGACGGGGCGCGCCTGGGCTCTGTCCGAGCTGGGCCCGGGCACCGAACTGGTCCACGACGAGAAGAAGCAGGCGACCGACTTCACCTCCCTCCAACCAGGCGACGTGCTGGCCCCGGGCGGTGACCTAAGGCACCGCCCTCCACGCATCGGGCAAGAGGTTGATCGATCGACCCGCACCGTGGCTACGCTCACCTTTTGCACACAGGCTGTTCGTCCTACGTTTTGGCGGCAGGCAAGGCTCGAACACGTCTGAATTCGAAGGAATCGTAGGACGAACGCCGCAAATTTGCTTCGCTCGCGCGAGTCGTTCTGCGTGGCGTCGTCAAGTGCAGCCTAATTGACCCGGGCACCACCGGACGATGTTCATTGCCCTGGGCGTTACGCAACTCGACGGAAAGGAGAAAATTACCATGTCGGACAGGTCGACCAAGGTCACCCTTGTCTGCGTCGACCCCGCGACCTAGCCCGACCGCTCGACACATCGACTGCCGGACCGTTACTTCACCACGACGCCGCCGGTGCTTTGAGGGAGCCGGAGCGCCTGGTCAGCACGACTGGCGAGCGCCCAGCGGAGGCCTGGGATCTCCTTCGCGTTCGCAGAACACACCTTGATCCATCTTTTCATGTCAAAAACTTGTCGTTCGCCGACTCGTTTACGCGTTCGTCCAAACGGCGGATAGAGGCGTCAAGATCACGCGCGTAGCATCCTCCCCGGGGACGGGGGTCGCATCTATTACTTTCTGTTCCGGGAAATCGTTCCGGAATCGCGCGGCGGATCGTTCCCGATTCAGAAAATGCCGTTCACGCACCGATTCCAGGGAGGGTAAGGATGCGCATGGACCCGGACAGGAAAGGGAAGACGAAGCTCAGGCGGCGAGCCGGGAGAACCGGCCTCGTCATGGCGGCCGCTTTGCTCCCGGTTGCTTTCGCCGTGCAGACCGGCGCGTCTGCGGCCACCGGCGGCTCGACGTCGGCGTCGGGGGACGATGCGGTCACCCAGTTCGTCCGGACCGCCGGGGCGCCGGTCGTCGACAATCAGGAGGCGCTCGCCGTCTTCCGGCTTTGGATGCACGACCAAGCGGGCTTCGCGGGCAGTGGCTACGTCGGTACGATCGACGATCTGGCGCAGAGATCGATCACGGTCATGTGGTACGGGCCTCGCACGGCTCTGCTGTCGGCGATCGTCAAGGAGGGCGAGCGACGCGGCATCGCGGTGTCCGTTCAGCAGCGCAGCCACAGCCTGCAGCAGATCGACGCGGCGATCGACGCGGTCTGGCAGCAGGCGGCCGCGGGCAGCTGGGCCGGGTTCAAGGTCTCGGCGATCGCCGCCGTCGGCGCGACGGATGACGGCCTGACGGTCTACGGGACCTACACGGAGGTGCCGGCGGCGCATCGTGCAGCTCAGGTGCGGTCGCTGGCCACGGCGGTCGAGGGTATCCCGGTGCGCGTCGTGCCGGGTGTCGGCGCGGAGACGAGCAATGGCCGGGACAACGACTTCGCGCCGTTCGACGCGGGCGGGTACATGATCAGCCCCTCCACCGGGCACACCTGTTCCAGCGGCTTCGCGATCAACCTCAACGGGACGGCTCGCACGACGACCGCGCGCCACTGCGACCGAAACGACTACCGGGATCGTTCCGCCTCGAACACCTACGGCACGGGCATCGTCAATTCCAGGGACGGTGGCGGCCGGGTTCTGAGCGCGAGCGGAGCGGCGCTGGCCCTCGACGGTCCGTACAACTCGGACAACTTCTCGAAGACCGTCATCGGCTACGAGGACCTGGGCATCAACAGCTTCGTGTGCACGGGCGGCGGGAACTCCGGGGAGCACTGCAACATCAAGGTCACCAACCTGCGGGTGTCCTTCAACGACGGCTTCGGCACGTTCTCGACGATCGAAGGCGTGCAGCAGTCGGGAGGCGCGATCGCGGTCATCCAGGGCGACAGCGGCGGGCCGGTGATTTCGCTCGCGAGCACCTCGTCCGGCCAGGTCCGGGCGGCCGGGATGATCCAGGGCTTCCTGGGGTCAGGCTCGACCGGCGCCGCCTGCGGCCCGGTGTTCGACGCCGGTGGCAACTTGTGCAGCACGAACGTCCTGTTCTCCTCGATGCGGACAGTCGTGAACAACATCACCGGCGCGTCGCTGCGAACAGGGTGATCCCGGCCGGTATCACGGTGAGCTCTCCTCGCATGGGTCCCGCGCCCGCCCGGGCGCGGGACCCGTGCGTGCGGACTTCAACAACCGGCCGGGGTGGCGGCGTTATCACCGTGAGGCCAGGCTGAGCGAGGTGAGGCAGGGAAGGACCGCGATGACGTTCGAGGAGTTCGTCCGGGCCGAACTGGGCGCGCTGACCAGGTTCGCCGGTGCGCTCGCCGGTGACCGCTGGCTGGCCGAAGACGTCCTGTCCGACGCGCTGCTCAAGATCGCCGCCCGCTGGCGGCGGGTTTCCGGGATGGCCGACCCGGCCGCCTACGTGCGCCGGACCGTCGTGACCACCTACCTGTCCGACCGGCGGAAAACCCAGCGTCGGCGCACCGATCCGGCCGGCGACCTGTCGGTGCTGGATCGCCCCGGCGGCCCGGACGCGAGCGCCGCCGTCGTCGCGCAGGACGAGGTCGAGCGGCTCCTGGCCCGGCTGCCCCGCCAGCAGAAGGCGGCGATCGTGCTCCGCTACCTGCTGGATGAGTCCGACGACCAGATCGCACAGGCCCTCGGCTGTACGCCCGGCACCGTGCGTTCGCACCTCTCCCATGCCTGCGCGGCCCTGCGCCTCGCCGGCACCACCCGGGCGAACAAGGAGTGAGCACCGTGAACGTCGACCAACTCACCTCGGCCCTCGCCGCGCACGACGCCGATCCCGATGCCGTCCTGTCCGCCCTCCACACCAAGCGACGCCGCCGCGTCCGCAACCGCGGCCTCGCCGCCGTCGGGCTGGCAGCTGCGGTCGTCGCGGCGCTGGTCGTCGTGTGGCAACCGTGGACGACGTCGCCGCAGCCGGCCGCGACCGCCCCGCCGGACATCGCGAACGGCTGTGGATCGGTCTCGTTGCGGGACACGCTCGCAATGGCCCGTCAGAGCGGCGCGTCCGTGCTCGTCGCCAACGGTTCGCTGACCCGGAAAACCGTGGCCGACAACGAGATCTACTACGAAATGGTGCTCAGCTCCGTACAGACGCTCAGCGGGCCGCCGATCACCTCCGGCACCAGCGGCTGGATCGGCAGCGGCCGCGGCCCCGCAGGACCGATCCCCAGCGCCGACACCGGCGCCCTCTGGGCACCCGACGGCCGGTTGTTCGCCATCGCCTGGCCCGCCCGGCAGACCGGCACCGCGGTGGGCCCGATCCTGCGGATCGCCCCGGTCGCCGGCGACCAGGTGATCTTCAGCACGGCCGGCTGCTGGGACACCACCGGCCTGCCCAGCCGGCCTTACTCCGGCAGTCTCGCGGAAATCCCCGGCAGCAACTCCTACACCCGCTCGGCCGCGAACGGCTTCCACGCGGTTCCCCTGGCCACCGTCGAGCAACTGCTGGCGGGCTGACGCGCGTCCGGCTGGGACCGCGCACCTGATGACGCAGGCGAAGAGCGGGTGCGGACCCACGTCGACCGGGAGTCCGCGCCGCCGATCGCGAAGCCGTGCACCAGTGCCGTGGGCCGGCACGCGTACGCGGTCCAGCGGATGGCCTTCCAGAACCGGGCGCTGATCCGGGTCGCAGCGGGCTCGAGACGATCAACGCGACGAGCAGGTCGAGCGCGACCGTTCCGAGGCCCAGCGTCATGCGGTAATAGACCGTGGCGAACGGGACTACCGCGTCGATCAGGCCCGGAAGGGCGCAGTCGAGCCGGTGCGTCCGGTCGCGCTCGCGGCGAGCGCGCCGAGGCCGGTCGCCGCGACGGCCCCCAGGTCGGCCGGGTGCGGTGTCGTACGCAGCACGGCGTGCGCCCGCAGGACGGTCGCCGATCTGCGGTTTCCTCCGCTGCCTTCGCAACCGCGCCCACAGGTGCTGCTCGCCGTCCGACGCCCGGTGCCACCGGAGGCAAGCGGCCAGTAGCAGTCCTCGGAGAGGCAGCGGTTCTCCCGCCGCAACCGGGCCAGCTCGTCCCGCTCGTCGGTGGTCAGCCCGTCGGTGCGGGTTCCCGCGGCCCGCTCGGCCTGGGTGACCCACTGCCGCACAGCGGTCTCGGTCAGGTCGAAGTCCTTCGCGACCTGTCCCACCGACCGGTCGCCGCGCTGGCACAGCTCGACGATCTCGGCCTTGAACTCCCACGTGAACGAACGACGAGGTCGAGGCTACTTCTTGCCCATGGTCTCCATGATGAGGGACATCCTTCCGGAGGCTCGCGCCCCCTGATCTCAGGTGTCCGTCAAAACGGGGCACGCCCAGACTTCCTCGACCGCACCGAGCTGGAACGAGCTGACCTGCCGCGAGGTGACGCGGCGGGCCACGCAGCCGCGATCACGATGCCCGCCACCGAACGCCGCACCGGGAAGGCCAGCGTGATTACTCTGACCGCTTCCGTCGGCGGCCGCCTGCGGGCCCCTGACCCCACCGCATGGTCACCGACAACGGCGCCTGCTACCGCCCGAACGACTTCGCCACCGTCCTGCGCGGGGCCCGGCATCAGCGGATCAACCCCTACACCCCACGCCACAACGGCAAAGTCGAGCGCTACAACCGGATCCTGGCCGAAGAGTTCCTCTACGCGCATGTCTGGCTCAGCGAAGCCCACCGCGCCGCAGCCCTGGCCGTCTGGAACATCCCTCACAACTACCCTCGACCACACACTGCCGCCGGCGAAGGCGACGATGCCGATCGCGGGCGGCGTGTCACAGCTGGCGATGCTCAGCCGTGCAGGGCGCTGCCTGCCTGCCAGGCGCTCCAGCTGATCGCCCAGTCTCCGTGGCCGTTGTTGATCGCCAGCTGTGGGCCGCCCGAGTTGGTGATCTCGACGACGTCGCCGATGTTGAAGTTGTCGAAGAACCACTTGGCGTTCTCGGTGTTCATGTTGAGGCAGCCATTGGAGACGTTGTCGCTGCCCTGGACACCGACCGTCTTCAGGTTCTCGTGCAGGAACTCGCCGTCGTTGGAGATGCGGACGTCCCAGTTCTCCGGGGCCTTGTAGTAGCCGGGGTCGCCCTCGCACACGCCGTAGGTGCAGGAGTCCATGATCGTGTGGTCGACCTTCGCCAGCACGGTGTGCGTGCCGTTGAACGTCGGCGTCGGGCCGCGCGGCGGAGTGTCGGCGGTCTTGCCCATGCTGATCGGCGCGGTCTTCACGAGCTGGCCGTTGTGGAACGCGTTGATCTGGTGCGTCTTGCCGTCCGCCTTGGCGATCCAGGAGTCATGCACCTTGTAGGTGGCCGAGAGGTCCTGGCCGCCGTACACCCCACCCCCGATCGGCGAGCCGAAGGTCGTGGTCTCGAGCTTCACCGTCGAGCCGGCCTTCCAGTAGTCCTTGGGCCGGAAGTGCACCTCACGCTTGCCCACCCAGTACCAGCCGCCGTCCTGGGCTGGTGAGGAGGTCACCTTGAACGACTTCTCGGCCGTGGCCTTGTCGGTGATGTCGTGGTCGAACTTCAGGCCGATGATCAGGCCGACGCCGAAGTCACCCGCCGTCGGCTGGAAGAGCGCCGGCGTGGCGACCGCGGCCGGCTTGATCGTGTGCAGTTCTCCGCGCTGCTCGGTCGCCGCACCTGCCTGGTTCACGGCGGTGGCGACCACCTGGTACGTGGCGCCGTAGCGGAGGTGGTCCGCACTGGTCCACGTCGTCTTGTCCGGCGAGAGTTCACCCTTGACGGCGTTGCCGGTCTGCGGGTTGGTGACCGTGACCGCCTGCAACGTGCCACCCGACGCTTTGACGACGATCGGGTCCTTCGGGCTCAGCTGGTCCGCGGGAGCGAACGCCACTGTCGCGGCCGGCACCCCAGGCGCTGTCGTCGCGGTCGTACCGGCCGCGCCGGCCGGATACGCGGTTCCCCCGGTCGGCCCGCTGCACGCAGCCAGCAACAGAACACCCAAACCGAGCCCGGCGATACGGATCACTCTCACGATCTTCCAGACGTATGCCCCCGTCCGACGTTGCGTAACGATTCGAACTTCGCAGACCCACCTCAGCGAGGCACCGCGAAATGGCTGATTTGCTCTATATGCGTACTTACGGCGCCGCTCCTCGATCCAGCGTTCGGCGGCGCCGGCCACCGCCCGCGACTGTCACTGCGACGCACCGAGTAGCGGTGCAGCTCGGGAGGTGTTGTGTCCGGCCAGCTCCACAACCGTACGGTTGAGTCGAAAATCCCGCGGCAGCTGCTGGTCCGGCCCGAGGACGACGCCCGGGGTACACCCCGGCCGTGGTCTTCGAGGGGCCGCACGTACCGGGAAGACCCAGCTGCTGCACAGCATCGCGAAGGGCTGGAACGGCAAGATCCCCCCACTCGTTCCTCGACGTCGCCGCCGTCGAGGAACGGCTGGGCGAGGACGCGATCCGGAGCCGCTCGCCGCCGTCGCCGCGCAGTTGTGTAGTTCCCGGCGCCAACGCGAAGTTCGCGGCGTCCACTGCCACACCCCGGACGTTCTCCTACCGGACCGCGATCCCGCGGTTCTCGGTCTGGGACTACCGGATCCAGGTGACCCGCGGCACTGACGGCTTCCTCGATCTCACCGGCGCCCGCACGGACGGCCGGGCGCTGACCATCACCGGTGCAGGCAACGCGGACATCACCACGCCCGCCACGTTCACGGCCGGCCCGACCTACACGATCCATGCCACGCACCAGCCGGTCATGACCACCCGAGAGGCCACCGCCGACCCGGAAGGCCGGCTGCCCTTCGCACTCGACGTCGGCGCGGGCGAATTCGGGACCGCCAAGGGTGCGACACCGGGCACGACGACGCTTACCGTCACCTGACGAGCACCTGCCGCCGTCTCCGTTGCAGGGCGGCAGTTGCTCACGGAAAGCAGCACGCGCACCGGCCAACTCGGCAACCGCGACCAGGTCAGCGGGCGCAACGCCCGCACAGGTGTCGAGGTCGAGAAGCGCCGAGGCGCTTCGCACCACGGTGCGCCTCGCTCGTGGACCCGATCAGCTCGCCGCACCGCTCGCGGGTTCGCCATCGGCCGCAGGCAGTTCGCTGTGGCGGGCGGTCGAACCCGTGGAGGTCGCTGCGGCCGAGAAGCATCGGCCGCGTTCCCAGTCCTCGGACAGCGACCTTCCCCCGGCGCGTTCGGTCGCCCACTCGACGACGTCCGCGGGCCATGCGGCCTGATCTGACATCCGGGAGCCCTCCCAGTCCATTCGGCCTCCTCACGGCCGCCGGCCGCGCCGACCCGGCACGACACAGCGACTCGTTCGACCGACCCGATGCGCATGTCGCCCGCGGCGGAAACCCCGGGCATGCCGGTTTCCACGGCGGCGGCGCGCGTCCCTGCGGCGCCCTGGACTCGTCAGGAGGGTCACGCGACGGGCGGTGCGAACCACGACGCGAATCGGCGACGGTCATGGCCGGACCCGTCGCGACACGCACGATGCGGGCGTCGGCGCACCGGGTCGATGCGCGGCCCGTCAGGTTGCCGGGATCATGCCGTGCGGGTCGAGGATGAACTTCCGCGGGACGCCGGCGTCGAACTGCGCGTAGCCGTCCGGTGCGTCGTCCAGCGAGATCACGGTGGCGTTGACATTGCGGGCGATCTGCACCCGGTCGTTGAGGATCGCCGTCATCAGCCCGCGGTTGTAGCGCAGCACCGGGCACTGGCCGGTCGCGAGGGAGTGGGACTTGGCCCAGCCCAACCCGAACCGCATCGACAGCGCACCGACCCTGCTGTCCTCGTCGGCTGCGCCGGGGTCGTCGGTCACGTACAGCCCGGGGATGCCGATCCGCCCACCGGCCCGGGTGATCTCCATCGCGGTGTTGAGTACGGTCGCCGGCGCCTCGCGGCCGTCCTTGGTGTGGCCCTTGGCCTCGAAGCCGACGCAGTCGACAGTGGCGTCCACTTCGGGCACGCCCAGGATCTCGGCGATCTGGTCGGGCATCGGGCCCGCCGACGGGTCCAGCGTGGCGCAGCCGAAGGTGCGCGCGTGCGCGAGCCGCTCGGCGTTCATGTCGCCGACGATCACCACCGCGGCCCCGAGCAGGAACGCCGAGGTCGCTGCGGCGAGCCCGACCGGTCCGGCTCCGGCGATGTACACCGTCGAGCCAGTGCCCACCCCCGCCGTGACGCAGCCGTGGAAGCCGGTCGGGAAGATGTCGGTGAGCATCGTCAGGTCGCGGATCTTCGCCAGCGCCTGGTCCCGGTCGGGGAAGCGCAGCGCGGTCCAGTCCGCATAGGGCACCATCACGTACTCCGCCTGACCACCGGGCCAGCCGCCCATGTCGACGTAGCTGTAGGCGCCACCGGGACGGTCGGGGTTGACGTTCAGGCAGATCCCGGTGTCGCCCTCGTGGCAGGTGCGGCAGCGCCCGCAGGAGACGTTGAACGGCACCGAGACGATGTCGCCGATGGTGAGGTTCTCGACGTCGGGTCCTTTCTCGATGACCTCGCCGGTGATCTCGTGGCCGAGGATCAACCCGACCGGCGCGGTGGTGCGCCCGCGGACCATGTGCTGGTCGCTGCCGCAGATGTTGGACGACACCACCTTCAGGATCACCCCGTGCGGGCACTTGCGGTTCTCGTTGCCCGGCGGGACGCCCGGGCCCGGTCGCAGGACCAGCCCGGGGTAGTCGACCGTCTCGACGCTCACCTTGCCCGGACCTTGGTAGACCACTGCACGATTGCCCGCCATGACGCTCTCCTCGCTGCTCGTCGTGGAGACCAGCCTGGTTCGCGGCCCCGCTTCGGGCACCGGCCTGCCGGGTCTGCTGTGTGGGCCGTCCACTGTCCTGACGGGACGACGACCCGGAGACCGCCCGACCCGCACGGACGCGACTGGAACGGGCACGGCGGCGTCCAACCGAGCAACGCCGCCGAGGGCTGGTCCGGGTCGGTGTGGCGCTGCCCCTGGACGTCGCTGCCAGGCAGCGGGTAATCGAGCCCCGCGTTCTGCTGGTGGCCGTCGGGCCCACCCCCGACGTCCTGGGGTCGGCCTCGATGTCACCGGTGCCGATCTCGACCCGCGCGGCTACGTGCAGGTCACCGATCGGCTCGAGACCACCGCGCCCGGCCTCTGAGCCGTGGGCGAGCGCGCCGGCAGCCCGACCTTCACCCACGTCGCCGGCGACGACCTCCCTGCTCATGGCGGCCATAGGTGGCGTCATCGCGGTGGCGCGGACGGCGAGGGCTGCCCTACATGGCGCTGCGCGATGCCAACGTCACGATTCTGACGGATGGTCGGATGTCAGCGGCCATACGGCGACCACCTCTGCCACCTGGGGCCCGGCGGGCGTCGGGTAGGTGATGCGGTCGCCGGCGCTGCGACCGATCAGCGCCACACCGAGCGGGCTGTCGGCCGTGAGCACCGCACCGCCCGCGTCGCTCTCGGCCTCCTCGGGATAGCCGACCCGCAGATCCTCCTCGGTACCGTCCGGGTGGCGCACCCGCACCCGCGTGCCTCGGGACAGCCCGGCGTCCGACGGGTGGTGGAGCTCGCGCATGATCTCGCCGATCCGGGTGTCGAGGCGGGCCAGCTCGTCGCCCAGCTCCAGGGTCACAGCCTGGTCGGCTCGGTCGCCGGGACCGTCGTCCCCGGTCAGGCCGGCCTGCACTGCTCGCCGCTGGGCACGGAGCACGTCGAGCTCCTCAGCGGGCCCAGCATCGCCGGTCACGGCCGTTCCTCGTCAGCTCGGCACCCGCGATTTCGCGAACTGCTCCACGATGGCCGGACAGAAGGCGGGCAGGTCGGCCGGCGAGCGGCTGGTGGTGAACTGTCCGTCGACGACGACCTCCTCATCGACGGCCTCGGCACCCGCGTTGCGCAGGTCGGTCCACAGGCTGGGCCAGGACGTGAGCCGGTGGCCGCGGACGACGTCGGCCTCGATCAGCGTCCAGGGGCCGTGACAGATGGCCGCGACGGGCTTGCCGGTGGCGACGAACGACCGGATGAACCCGACGGCGTCGGAGTTGATCCGCAGCCCGTCGGGGTTGACGGTGCCGCCCGGCAGGAGCAGCGCGTCGTACTCGTCGGCGGAGGCGTCGGTCACGAGCCGGTCGACGGAGAACGTCCCCGCAGACACCAGGTCGAACTGGCGGGCCTGGATCTCCCCGGGATGGATCGAGAGCAGGTCGCTGGACGCACCCGCTCCGTAGAGCGCCCCGCGCGGTTGTTCCAGCTCGACCCGCTCCACCCCGTCGGTGGCCAGGATCGCGATCCGCTTGCCCTCGAGTTCGTGTGCCATGTGAATCTCCCAGACGTCGTTGCACCGATGAGTCGGCGCTACTTTTCCCGCCCGTAGGACCGAGCCGGAAGGGCCTGCCGGGGCGAAGTGGTCGGTAGCGGCTCGGCCCGCCGTGCCGAATGCGGCGTCCGTTCGCCACCGCAGGCTGCCCCGACGTGCGGTGTTTGGTCCTCGCAGGTCCTCATCCGGCGCGCTCGCGGCGGACATGGTGTGGGCTACTGCCCCGTGGAAGGACCTCTCATGACCATTGCCGTGACCGGTGCCGCCGGCGCCCTCGGACGCCTCGTCATCGATTCTCTGCTCGCCACCCAGGAACCCCGTGACGTCGTCGCCATCGTCCGCGATGCCGACAAGGCCGCCGACCTCGCCGCCGGGGGTGTCGAGGTCCGGGTGGCCGAGTACGCCGACGCCGACGCGCTCGGCAAGGCGCTCCTCGGCCTCGACAAGGTGCTGCTGATCTCGTCCAGCGAGGTCGGCCGACGGTTCGCCCAGCACCGCAACGTCATCGACGCCGCCGCGTCCGCCGGCGTTCCCTACCTCGCCTACACCAGCATGACCAAGGCCACCGAGAGCAGCAGTCCGCTCGCCCCGGAGCACCGGCAGACCGAGGAGTACCTCGCGGCCAGTGGCCTCGCCCACACCGTGCTGCGCAACAACTGGTACCACGAGAACTACCTGGCCCAGCTGCCGGCGATCACCGAGACCGGCGTACTCACTGCCGCAGCCGGCGAGGGCAAGGTCGGCGCCGCCGCGCGCAGGGACTTCGCCGACGGCGCCGCTCCACCGGGGCGAGGCGCCGCGGGCAGAGCCCGGGCACACTCGGTGCTGTGACCGACGACCACGACCGGAAGGGCTCCCGTGAGTACCGCGACGACCGTGTGCAGAGCGACGACCGTGACCGACGCGCCACCGGAGACCGAGCCGCTGCCCGGCGACGCCGCCGCCACCCGGGTCGGCGGCGACGTCGTCGACGAGTGGGGGAAGCAGTCGTTCCCCGCGAGCGACCCACCGGCCAACTGGCGCGCGTTCGGGCCGGAATGCAAATTGATCTATGTCCGAAGTCACAAAAAGGATCGTAATTTGCATGTCGGGGCACGTTATCCCAGGTGGCTGGGCCTGGATGCCCCTTTGGACAGACGGCCCCTGCGCCGATCCGATTGAGGTTTGAACTGAATGTTGACTCCCGCGTTGAATCGATGCGGGAACCAGCAATGTTGCAGGGCAACCAACTTCGTGACCTGAGTGTTATTTCGGCTGTTGGTGGACATTGCACGGACATTGGTGGTCCGGCAATCATCTGCGCCATGACGACGCCGAACCTCCCGGCACCCGAGCCGGGCCACGAGCCGGACAGCGCGATTAATAGGCTGATCGACCGGCTGCCGAAAGAGATCAGCCCCGGCTGGTTCCTTCTTGCGCAGCTGATCCTCGTGCTCGGGGTGATCGGTGTCGCGTACGTCGCAGGGCTCTGGCTCGCCGCCGGCGGCGGCCTGCTCGGCCTCGCCGCGTTGCTAGCCGCATTCCGCAGACATCCGTGAAACACGAAGGCTGGGTCGCCGGTCATGAGGGGTTGCCAAGGGCCCGCTCTTGCAGCACGCCGAGCGTCTCGAACTCCGGCCACGACGATCCTCGACTGGCGCACGTGCTGTCCGATCTCCCGATCACCGTGCTGGTGCGGACGCGCACCGATCAGATCCTGCACCGCACGGTCCCGCAGTAGCAGCCCGGCACCCAGGGCAGGCCCGCCGCCACGGCGACGAGTACGGCCGCTCCCGCGGCGGCTGGAGCACCAAGGTGCACCACCTCGTCAACGGGGCAACGGCCGCCCGCTGGTCGTGTTGGTCGGGCCCGGCCAGGCCGGAGACGCGCCGATGTTCCCGCACCTCATGCGGCACTTGCGCATCCGCCGGGCGGAACGCGGACGAACCCGGACCTGGCCTGATCGTGTCCGCGGCGACAAGGCCTACTCCTCGAGAGCGATCCGCGGACGTCTGCGCGCCCGCGGTTCGACCTCCTCTGCCTTGACGAGCTGGGCTATCTCGAGCTTGACCGCCGCGGCGCGGAGCTGCTGTTCCAGGTGTTCACCGAACGCGAGGAACGCTCCAGCATCGCCATCGCGAGCAACTCCGCGTTCAGCGAATGGGCCCGCACCTTTACCGACCCGCGGCTCTGCGCCGCGATCGTCGACCGCTTGACGTTCGACGCGTCGATCATCGAGACCGGCACCGAGTCGTTCCGGCTGCGCACCACCAAGCGCCGATGCACCAGCAGGGCCAGCTGACCACGCAACTGTGTCGTCAACCGAGTGCGGCGAGGACATGCCCCGATCGCAGAGGGATCTTTGCAAAGGATGCTCTGTGGTCTAGGGTGGGTGCATGACCAAGGACGGCCGGGATCAGGCGTCGCGACGGCTCGACGCCCGGATGCTTCGGGCCCTGGCCCACCCGTTGCGGATGCGGATGCTCGAGTTGCTGCAGGCAGACGGCCCTGCGACCGCGACCGGGCTGGGTAAGCGGGTCAGCGAAAGTTCGGGGACCACCAGCTGGCACCTGCGGCTGCTGGCCGAGGCCGGGCTGGTCGAAGAGGACACGGGGCGCGGGAACAAACGTGAACGCTGGTGGCGGTCCGTCCAGAAGTCGACGCGTATGCAGGCCACGGACTTCATCGATGACCCTGATCTCGCCGGCCCGCTGGACACATATCTGCGGTCTCTTGTCGAGCAGCGCTACCAGGCCGAATCGCGGTTCGTCAGCGAACTTCCGCAGTGGATGGACCAGTGGCACGACAAGGCCTATTTCAACGACGCAAGGCTGTCCTTGACTCCCGAGGAAGCAGCGGCGATGAGCGTGGAGGTCGACGCGGTGGTTGACCGCTACCGCCGGGATGCGCGACCGGGCGACCACAACGTGATTACCCACTGGTCGGCGTTCCCCCGGCAAGCGCGACCAGAGGAACCTGACACACCAAATTCCGACTGAGGGGGACGAACATGGTGCACTTTCTCATGGCGGAAGACCTGGTCCGCGAACGCCAGGCGGAACTACGACGGATCGCTGGCCAGGCGAAATACCGCCGGCGGGAGGGAACGCGACGGCAACGCCTCGGGTGGATTCTCGTTGAAACCGGCCTGAAGCTGACAGCGAAGAACGCCTCACCCGCGCGCCACACCATATGAAACTGGCGGTAGTTCGCTGAGGCCGCGCCAGATCTGCCTTGGCCGGCCCAACCCTGCGGGACGTGAGTCGTTCCCGCGTCAATCTCGATCCACGCGGCCGCGGGCGGTCTCGACCGCGAACACGTCCAAAGTGTCCTCGGCCGGCGCCCACACCACCGTCGCCGCCGGAGCGGGGCTCACGCTCGCACGCCATCGTCACCCGCCAGCACGCAACCTCTACCAGCGGAAACACTGAACGAAGAGGGCCTGCCGCCCCCTACGCCGACGACAGCAGGTGGGGGCCAGATCAGAATGCCGAACCGGGGCCAATTCGACTTGCCGAAATCAACAGCCGGCGTCAGCACCGGCGGGCTGTCCGGCAGGATCACGCGGATTGCCAGCAGGCTGTTCAACACCACTGATCTGGACAGCTCGGCGCCTCTTGGTACCTCGCGCAAGGTCTCGAACGGCTGATCCTTGCTAATGACCAGCGAGATCGGGACGCGCTACCGACTACTAGGCTGACCTGCATGAACCGTGGCTAGGACGACGACCTGGCGAGTCGCGTTCGTCTGCCGTCGCCGCTGGTGGAGCTGCGGGATGAGCGGCTGGAGACGTTCGGCATAGAGCTGCTGCTCAAGCGGGATGACCTCATACATCCCGAAGTTCCGGGGAACAAGTGGCGCAAGCTGCGCTACAACCTCGAGGCCGCCCGCGATCAGGGCTTCACCCGGCTCCTGACCTTCGGCGGAGCGTTCTCCAACCACATCCGGGCGACGGCCGCCGCCGGTCACTACCTCGGCTTCGAGACCGTCGGGGTGATCCGGGGTGAGGAGCACCTGCCGCTCAACGACTCGTTGGCGTACGCCACAGCCGCGGCATGGTGCTGACTTACCTCGACCGCGCCACCTACCGCCGCAAGACTGAAACCGATGTGCTGGCGAGGCTCCAAGAGCGGTTCGGACCCTGCTACGTCTTGCCAGAGGGCGGCTCGAACGGCCTGGCGGTGCGCGGCTGTGCCGAGCTGGTCGCAGAACTCACGACCGACTTCGATGTGATCACCTGTGCCTGCGGCACCGGCGGCACCAGTTCCTCGAGGACGAGGTGCGGCGGCTCCAACGCGAGGCGTTCGGTGAGGCGACCTCGAACTGGGCCATCGACTACGACTTCCACTTCGGCGGTTACGCCAAGCGCAACTCCGAGCTCGACGCCTTCATCGCCGATTTCACGGCTCGCCACAAGATCACGCCCGACTGGGTGTACGAGGCCAAGACGCTCTACGGCCTGTTCGCGCGCATTGAGGCCGGGGCGTTCGCGCCCGGCACCCGGATCGTCGCGGTGCTGAGTTAGGGACGTTCGATCAGACCTTGCCGTGGTAGGCCCGCTGGGCGGCCAGCGAGGTGTCGGTCTCGCAGCGCTCCAGCTGCCAGTCGCCGCTGTTGATGGCGAAGTCCCGGCCGAAGCCGAGCCACATACCGCTCATCCGGCGTCCCACCGGATCCACCACCAGCTGCAGCGTGCCGTGATACGTGGCGCCCTGGTAGTAGCCACCCGGATTCGAGGCCCGAACCTTGCTCCGCAACCTAGGTGTATGAGGCCATGACGTTGGTGACACCAGCGTGGAGCCGGGTGACCGGTGGCCGGTTTCCGGCGGCAGTGTGTGGTCGATGGTAGTTGTAGTGG
>NZ_JBSGDR010000021.1:0-158532 GCF_053602455.1 Amycolatopsis sp. NPDC004378 | reverse complement strand
CAAACCCTCGGCCATGCCCCCGGGCCGGGGCAACCTGCTCACCCGCAAGTCCGGCAAGCAGCTCATCCAGGTGTCGTGGATCCAACCCGACTGAGGAGATGAACCATGACTTTTCTGGTGACCGGGACGTCCAGCGGGATCGGGCGGGCGATCGCCATCCGGCTCGCCGAGCGCGGACACGACGTCGTCGCCGGGGTGCGGAAGATCGCCGACGCTCCGGCCCACCCCCGCATCCGGCCGGTGGCGCTCGATGTGACCGATGTGGACCGGCTGGCCGCGGTGGCGAAGGACATCGGCCCGTTGCGCGGCCTGGTGAACAACGCCGGAGTCACGGTTTCCGCTCCGGTGGAGCACATTCCGCTCGACCGGTTGCGGGCGCAGTTCGAGGTCAACGTGGTGGGAGTCGTGGCCGTGTGCCAGGCTTTCCTGCCGGCGGTCCGCGCCGGACGGGGGCGGATCGTGATGATCAGTTCCTCGAGCGGCCGGGTCGCGATCCCGCTCCTCGGCGCCTACAGCGCCTCGAAGTTCGCCGTCGAGGCGCTTTCGGACTCGATGCGCCAGGAACTGCGGCCGTGGAACGTGCCCGTGGTGGTCGTCGAGCCCGGCAGTTTCCAGTCGCGGAACCGCGCGAGCACCGAGACCGCGGCGGAGGCCGACCGTGTGACGATGGGCGAGACCGCGGAGCGTCACTACGGTTCCGCAATGGACACGTTCCTGGAGTTCAGCAGGAAGGTGGAATCGCGTGCCGGAGCACCGGAACGGGTCGCCGCGGTCGTCGAACGCGCGCTCACGGCGAAGCGCCCGCGGCCGCGTTACCAGGTCGGGGCCGACGCGCACTCGCTGGTGGCGCTGAGCCGGGTGCTGCCGGCCCGGGCCATGGATGTGGTGCTCGCCAAGAGCTTCGGCTTGCCGCGCCGCCCACCGAACTGATTTCCGGTGGGCCTCGCCAACCGGTCGGTCGAGTTGTAGAGTGAGCGCTACATACAGAGCTTCCCCGGGGGGACGTAACCGGCCGCCGCAACGAAGCGAGGTTTCCCTTGAACGTCCTTGAACAGGTGAAGAACTCACCGATGAGCCGCGCCCAGGTGAGAGCGGTCGCGCTGTGCCTCGTCATCAACCTGATCGACGGGTTCGACCTCCTGGTCACCTCCTACGTCGGCCCGGCGATCACCCGGCAGTGGAGCTTGTCCCCGTCGGCGGTGGGCGTGCTGCTCAGCGGCGGGCTGGCCGGCATGGCCGTCGGCGGGCTCTTCCTCGCCCCGCTGGCCGACCGCGTTGGGCGCCGCTCGCTCACCCTCGCCTGTCTCGCCCTGGCGTCGCTGGGCATGCTCGCCGCCGCCGCGGCACAGGACTTCGGCCAGTTGCTCGCCTGCCGGGTGGTGACGGGCGCGGCCGTGGGCGCGATGGCGGCCAGCCTGCCGGTGCTCACTTCCGAGTACGCGAACCACCGGCGCCGGGGGCTGGTGGTCGCGCTGATCACCACCGGCTACGGCCTGGGTTCGGTGATCGCCGGAATCGCGTCGAGCGTGCTGCTGGGCGCGTTCGGCTGGCGCTCGGTCTTCGTGTTCGGCGCCCTCGTCACGGCGGTCCTCTTCGCCGTGGCGCTGCGGTTCCTGCCGGAGTCGATGGACTTCCTCGTCGCCCGCCGTCCGGCCCGGGCGCTGGAGAAGCTCAACCGGATCCTCGTCTCGATGGGCCGCACCCCGGTCAGTGAGCTGCCCGCAATGCCGTCGGCGGCGGCGACGCGCAAGGTGGTCCTCGACTCGCTGTTCCGCGGGAGCAACGCGGTGCGGACCGTGCTGGTCTGGGTCGCTTTCGTCTCGGCGCAGCTGATGTTCTACTTCGCCAGTTCGTGGACGCCGAGCCTGCTGCTGAAGGCCGGGATGTCCAGCGGACAGGGCATCAGCGGAGGTGTCCTGCTGAGCCTCGGCGGCGTGACGGGCGCGGTCCTGCTGGGACTGCTGGTCTCCAAGTTCGGCCCGCGCCGTCTGACCGCGGCCTACTTCGGCATCGGCGCGCTCGCCCTCATCCTGTTCTCCTTCTCCCTCCGGACGCTGGCGATCGCCCTGGTCGTCGCGGTGCTCGTCGGGTTGTTCCTCAACGGGACGGTCACCGGGATCAACGTCATCGTGCCGGGCCTGTACCCGGCCGAAGCCCGCGCGACGGCGCTCGGCATGGCGGTCGCGGTGAGCAGGCTCGGTGCCGTCCTGGCCCCGCTGCTCGCCGGGTTCCTGCTGCAGGCGGGCTGGGCACCGGCCTCGATGTTCCGCTTCTTCGCGATCCCCGGCGTCATCGGCGCCGTCGCGACGCTCCTGCTCGCCCGGTTCGGGCGCGCCGCCCGGACCACCACGGACCGGCCGGTCGAAAGCGCGGTGGCGGACGCATGACCGAGTTCGCCCCGGACCGCACCGCCGTGATGGTCATCGACATGCAGAACGACTTCGTCGAAGAAGGCGCGCCGCTGGAGTTCCCCGAGGGCAGGCGGGTCATCCCCGCCATCCAGCGGGTCCTGGACGCCGCGCGCGGCCGGGGCATGCCGGTCGTCTACGCCGCGCACGTCCACCGGCCCGGCGGCGCCGACCAGGGGATCCACCGCGAGCTGTATCCGCCGGTGGCCGCGGGGGAGGCCCTCGTGGACGGCGAGCGCGGCGGGGAGATCCACCCCGACCTCGCGCCACGGCCGGGCGAACCGGTGGTCAAGAAGCACCGGTACAACTCCTTCTACGCCACCGACCTGGAGATCATCCTGCGCGGACTCGGTGTCGAGACGGTGGTCCTCACCGGGATGACGACGGAGTGCTGCGTGTTAGGCACGGCCCGCGGCGCCCTGGAACGCGGGTTCCGGTCGGTGGTGCTGTCCGACGCGTGCGCGTCCTGCGACTACCCGGACCTCGGGGCCGGTCCCATGTCCGCGGCCGAGATGCACCTGGCTGCCCTTCGGGTGATGGCGCTGACTTCGTCACGGCTGCTCGGCACCGACGAGTTCCTGTCGCGGCTGCCGTGACCGGCGACCCGACGTACGATCCACAAAGGAGGACGGACGTGCCTGCCCTGGTGTTGCTGCACGGCGGCGGGCCCGGCGTGGACGCCGCGAGCAACTGGGCGAGCGTGCGGGCCGGGTTCGACGGCGGGTTCCGCTGCCTGGCGCCCGACTTGCTCGGGTTCGGCACGCAGATCGCCGGGTCCGGCGGACTCACCGGGCCTCGGGCGTGGGCACTCGCCCGCGCCCGGCAGGTCCTCGACCTCCTCGACCGCCACGGGCTGGACCGCGTGCACGTGGTCGGCAACTCCGCCGCGGGCGGGGCCGCGGCGCTGGCCCTGCTGTCCGTGGCACCCGATCGGGTCGATCGCGCGGTCGTCATGGGCGGGGCGGGCACGGGCCCGATGCCCACGACGGTTCCCTTCTACGACAACCCGACCCGCAGGTCCATGCGGGCCACCCTCGGCCGGCTGGTCGCCGACGAAACCGTCCACGAAGGACTCCTCGACGAATTGACCGGACTCCGGCTGCGGCAGGCACTGCGCCCGGGCGCGGAGGCGGCGTTCCGGTCGATGTTCGCCGACGTCGTGGGCGGCCCGCCGCCGGTCGACCTCACCAAGATCACCACGCCCGTGCTCGCCCTGCACGGCGAGCGCGACCGGGTCCAGCCGGTCGCGGTCTCCGAGCGTCTGGCCGACGTGCTGCCCCACGGGCGCCTGCACGTCGTGGCCGGTGCCGGGCACTGGATCCACGTCGACCGGCCGGACGAATTCACCAAGCTGGTAGGGGAGTTCCTGAGCGCATGACCGGAATCCTGATCGTCGGCGCCGGCCCCGCCGGCCTGACCCTCGCCATCGACCTCGCCCAGCGCGGCGTGCCCTGCCACGTCGTCGAGGCGACCGGCGAGCGGCCCGTCAACCCGCGGTGCAACACGACCTCCGCGCGCTCGATGGAGATCTTCCGGCGGCTCGGGCTGGCCGGCGAGATCCGCCGGGCCGGGCTGCCCGGGGACTACCCGACGTCGATCCAGTACCGGACGACGCTGGACGGCGAGGCGATCTACCGCATCGACCTGCCGTCCGCGCAAGACGTCCTGGCGGGCGTGGGCCAGGACGGCTGGCCCACCCCGGAACCGCAGCACCGGATCTCCCAGCTGTACCTCGAACCCATTCTGGAGAACCACGCGCGCAAGCTCCCCGGCCTGACCCTCGAACGCGGCACCCGGCTGGTGGAACTGCGGCAGCACGACGACCACGTCGAGGCCGTCGTGGAGTCCGGCGGCCGGACGCGCACCCGGCGGTACGCCTACGTCGTCGGCTGCGACGGCGCCCACAGCACCGTCCGGCGGCAGCTGGGCATCCGGTACGAAGGCGTCGACGCGATCCAGCGGTTCGTGTCGACCTTCGTCCGCTCGCCCGAGCTGGGCCGGCTCGCCGCGAAGGACCGGGCCTGGACGTACTGGACCTACGGCCGCCGGATCGCGTCGCTGATCGCCATCGACGGCCAGGAACTGTGGCTCAACCACGTCGCCTTCCCACCCGATCACGACACCGAGGGCGAGGACCCGGAACAGCTGCTGCGGGAGTCGGTGGGCCGGCCGGTCGAGCACGAGGTGCTCGGCGTGGTCCGCTGGACCGGACGTCGGCTGGTCGCCCAGCGGTACCGCACCGGTCGCGTGTTCCTGGCCGGGGACGCCGCCCACATCTGGATCCCCGTCGGCGGGTTCGGGATGAACGCGGGCATCCAGGACGCGGCGACGCTGGGCTGGATGCTCGCCGCCGTCCACCACGGGTGGGCGCCCCCGGAACTGCTGGACGCCTACGAACTCGAGCGCAAGCCGGTCGGCGAGCAGTTCGCCGCCGCGGTGGGCGCGCAGGCCCGGACGTCGTTCGCGGACGTCTCGCCGGACATCCACCTGGCCGGGCCCGAAGGCGAGCGGGCCCGCGCGGAGCTCGCCGCGCGGCTGGCCGAGACCGAGCCACGGCGGTACTCGCCCGACGGCTTCAGCTTCGGCTACCACTACGCGGGCTCGCCGCTGGTGCTCGGCGGCGAGGACCACGCCGAGATCACCATGGGCGGCCACCAGGATCGCGCGCGGCCCGGGTTCCGGCTGCCGCACGTCCGGCTCGACGACGGCCGGCCGGTGTTCGACGTCCTCGGCTCCGGCTTCACCCTGCTGCGCACGGACCCGGGCGCCGCCGTGACGCCGTGGACCCTCGCCGCCCGCGACCTCGCGATCCCGCTCACCGTCGTCGACGTGCCCGGCCGGTACCCCGCCGAGCTGCTGCTCGTGCGCCCGGACCAGCACGTCGCCTGGATGGGCGGCGCCGAGGCCAGTCCCGGCGAGGTCCTCCAGACAGCCACCGCCCGGCGGTAACGGACACCAGGAGATACGCAATGCCATACGCACTGGGCATCGACGTCGGCGGCACGTTCACCGACGCGGTCGCCTCCGACGGCGCCGGGCGGATCGTGTCGGCCAAGACGCCGACGACGCCGCCGAACCGCGAGGCCGGCGTCCTGCGCGCGATCGAGGACCTCGCCGCCGAGCTCGGCATCGGCGTCGGCGAGCTGCTGTCGCAGACCGACTACATCGCCCACGGCACGACGGCGTCGATCAACGCCCTGGTGCAGGGCCAGGTCGCCGACGTCGGGCTGATCGCCACCCAGGGCCACCGGGACGCGATCTACATCATGAACGCCGAAGGCCGCACCCTCGGCCGCTCGGCCCACGAAATCCAGGACACGCTGCGGCAGCGCAAGCCCGCGCCGCTGATCCCGAAGTACCGGGCCCTGGAGGTCACCGAGCGGATCGACCACGCCGGGAAGGTCCTGGTGCCCCTCGACGAAGCCGAGGTCCGCCGGGTCGCACAGTCCCTGGTGGACCAAGGGGTCGAGGCGATCGCGGTCTGTCTGCTGTGGTCGTTCAAGAACGGGGTTCACGAGCAGCGCGTCCGCGAGCTGGTCCACGAGATCGCGCCGGACATGTACGTGACGCTGTCCTCGGAGGTCAGTCCGCGCATCCGCGAGTTCGCGCGGACGTCCACGACGATCATGAACGCCCAGGTCGGCCCGCGGCTGCGGACTTACCTGCTGCCGCTGCAGAAGCAGCTGGAGGACGGCGGGCTCAAGGGGCCGCTGCTGGTCATGCAGAGCGAAGGCGGCACGATCACCGCCGACCGCGCGCCGGAGCACGCCATCACCACGGTGGGGTCCGTGCTGTCCGGCGGGGTGATCGGCGGGCTGCGCCTGGCCGAACAGCTGGGGCACCGCAACGTCATCACCACCGACGTCGGCGGCACGACGTTCCTCGCGGGACTGATCGTCGACGGCGAGCCGGTGATGGCGCCGGGCTCCATCGTCAACCAGTTCCCGATCAACGCGGCGACGATCCGCGTGCACACCATCGGGTCCGGCGGCGGCGCGCTCGCGTCGGTCGACGAGGGCGGCAACCTGCGGCTGGGTCCGCAGAGCGCCGAAGCGGTCCCCGGCCCGGCCTGCTACGGCAACGGCGGCACCCGGCCCACGAACACCGACGCCAACCTGGTGCTCGGCATCCTCAGCGAGCGCGGGTTGCTCGGCGGCCGCAAGCCGCTGCGGCTCGACCTGGCCCGGGAGGCGATCCGCGAGCACGTCGCCGAACCGCTCGGCCTCACCGTCGAGGAAGCCGCCATCGCGATTCACGAGGTGCAGAACGCCCAGGCGGGCGACCTCCTGCGCCGGTCGGTCGTGCAGGCCGGCTACGACCCGCGGGACTTCGTCGCCTACGCGTTCGGGGGAGCGGGACCCGCGCACTGCGCCGGGTACTGCCAGGACCTCGGCGTGAGCGAGGTCGTCGTGCCGCTCGGGCCGGTCGCGTCCGCTTTCTCGGCCTACGGGCTCGCGGCCTCGGACGTCGCGTTGAGCGCGGAGCTGTCCGACCCGTCCGCCTTCCCGGTCGGTCCCGCGGTGCTCGAGTCCCACTTCGCGCGGTTGGAAGCCGATCTGCAGCGCGCGCTGGACCGGCAGAAGGTGAAGTTCCAGGACGTCTCGCTGCACCGCGAGATCGACCTGCGGTACTCCATGCAGGTCACCGAACTCGCCACGGCCGTCCCGGACGCGCAGTTCACCGAGCGCACCGGCGACGAGATCCTCGAGCGCTTCGAGGAGCAGTACGAGCGCATCAACGGCAGCGGCGCCGGTTACCGCGAGGCCGGCGTGCAGGCGATCACCTACCGGATGCGGGCCAAGGCCGGTCTCGGCTTCCCGATCGCACTACCGGAGATCCCGGTCGCTTCCGACTCGGATCCGCGGGAGGCCCTGCTCGGCGAACGCTCGGTCTGCCTCGACTCACAGACCGGCTACGTGCCGACTCCCGTCTACGACTACGCGCGGCTGCGCGCGGGCCACGAGCTCGTCGGCCCGGCCATTGTGGACGTCCCGACCACGGTGGTCGTGGTCCCCGCCGGGGTCACCGGCCGCGTCGACCGCCTCGGCAACCTCGTGCTGCGCTACCAGTGAGGAAACCATGACTTCGAAAATTCCCGGTGCGGACGAGTTCACCAGCCGCCCGATGCCGCGTGAAGAGCTGCTGCGGCAGATCTCGCCTTCCTTGCCGCTGCACCAGGTCGGCGACGCCGACGTCGACGCGCTGACCTACGAAGTCGTGCGGCACCGGCTCTGGGCGATCACCCAGGAGATGGGGGAGACGCTGCGGCGGATGTCGGGCTCGCACGTCGTCACCGAGTCCAACGACTTCAACTTCTCCATCTGCGACGAGCTCGGCGAGCAAGTCCAGGTCGGCACGTACAACATCGGCCTGATCGGCTCGATGGACCTGGCCATCACCTGGACGCTGCGCAACCGCAGCGACAACCCCGGCATCGCCGAGGGCGACATGTTCCTGTGCAACGACCCCTGGATCGGCGGCGGCCTGCACCAGAACGACGCCGCGATCCTGGCGCCGATCTTCCACGACGGCAAGCTGTTCGGCTGGACGACGGCGATCGCGCACCAGGTCGACCTCGGCGGACCGCGGCCGGGTTCGTTCAGCCCGTCCGCGCAGGACGTCTTCGGCGAGGCCGTCCCGACGCCGCCGATGAAGGTGGTCCGCGGCGGCGTGCTGCAGCGCGACATCGCCGACGCGTGGGTCCGCCGCTCGCGGCTGCCGCACCTGGTGGGCCTCGACCTGCGCGCCAAGATCGCCGCCAACAAGAACGCGGCCGAGCAGATCCTGCGGCTCATCACCAAGTACGGCGCCGACACGGTCAAGTCGGTGATGCGCCGGATGATGGACGACGCCGAACGCCGGTTGCGCGCGAAGCTCGAAACGCTGCCCGACGGGACCTGGTCCGCGGTCGGCTACCAGGAGCAGTCGCGGACGGGTGACCGCGGCCTGCACGCGATCAAGGTCGCGATGACGAAGGAAGCCGACAAGCTCGTCTTCGACTTCCGCGGCACCGCGGAACAGACCGGCATCATCAACTGCCCCTACCCGGGCCTGCGCGCGGGGATCGTGTTCACGATGCTTCCGTTGCTGGCGGGGGACATCCCGTGGGCGGCGGGCGGGCTGATGCGCTGCTTCGAGATCATCACCGACGAGGACACCATCACCAACGCGTCCTTCCCGGCCGCGGTGGGCAAGGGACCGTTCGGCCCGGCCTGGGGTTCGGGCAACCTGGTCGCCGAGGTGCTGGCCAAGATGCTGGACGCGGAACCGGATCACCGCACCGACGTGCAGTCGATCTGCAACGGCACCACGGACCTCTGCGTGGTGTCCGGAGCGGACGTTCGCGGCGGGGGCGGCAAAGGGTTCGTGTCACCCGTCTTCGACGTGATGGCGGGCGGTTACGGCGCGCAGGTGTACCACGACGGCGTCGACACCGGCGGCCGGTTGATCATCCCCGCCGCGCGGGCGCCGGACGTCGAGATGACCGAGTACCTCTACCCGCTCGTCGCGCTGTGGCGCCGCGAGCAGACCGACTCCGGCGGGCCGGGGCGGCAGCGGGGCGGGATGAGCGGCTCGGTCTGCTACGTCCAGCACCCCGACCAGACGGGGACCCTGTCGCTGGTCGTCTCCGGGACCGGCAAGGTCGCGAACCAGAACGTCGGCCTGGCCGGGGGCTATCCCGGCAACTCCCAGCTCGACCTCGTCGTCCGCGGGGTTCGCGAACCCCAGCTCGCCCAGGCCGTCACCATCCCCGCCGACCTGGGCGAGCTGGGCGGGGAGATCGAGGTGCTGCCCTGCGAGGGGGAGTCGGACCTCGGGCCGGGGGACGCGCTCTACCTGCACTGGCAGGCCGGGGGCGGCTACGGCGACCCGCTGCTGCGCTCGCCGGAGAGCGTCCGCGACGACGTCGCGCAGGTCCGGGTGTCGGCCGAGGCCGCGCGGGACGTCTACGGCGTCGTGCTCCGCGCCGGCGAGGTGGACGTGACCGCGACCGGCGAGGTGCGCGAGAAACTGCGACGGCGCCGGTCGCCCGGGGTCGCCCTCCAGCCGATCGGCACGCCGGAGCTGGGGGAGGTGCGCCGGCTCGACGACAACCTGGTGGTACTGGCCAGTGGAACGGTGGCCTGTGTCCACTGTGGAACCGAGATCGGGCCCCTGGAAGGGGGCGCGTACGTCGCTTCGCTGGCCCGCCGGGACGCGGCGCCGACCGAAGCGGGGCCGCACATCTGGCACGACCCGCTCGAGTACGTCGACGCGGAAGTCGTGTTCCGCCAGCTGTTCTGCCCGGGCTGCCTGACCGCCGTGCATTCGCGGGTGGTGCCGGTGGACCACCCGCTGCCGGCCGACGATTACCGCCGCTGGGCCTGACGTAAGACTTCGGATAGAACGTTCGGTCTTGACTTTGTCCGGCGTGGCGGCCATGCTGACATGAGATAGAACGTTCGGTCTTGCGAAAGGGATCATGGTGACTACTGTCGACTCGCCCGCCGTAGGTGGGTTCGCTCCGGCGCTGCGCCGGTTGTACTTCGTGCGGTTCGCGTTCGCCATCGTGTGGGCGGTCTTGGTGTTCCTGACCACCAAGTCGGGTCTGGGGGCGGCCGGGGTCGCCTTGGTCGTCGTCTACCCGCTGTTCGACGTCGGGGCGGCCATCGTGGACGCCCGGTCGGCGAAGGGGAACGGTTCGGTCACCGGGCTGTACGTGAACATGGCGATCAGCCTGCTCGCCACCATCGGCATCGGCGTCGCCGCCGCGTCGGGCATCCCGGCGGTGCTGCGGGTGTGGGGTGCCTGGGCGATCGTGGCCGGGCTGGTCCAGCTGGTCGTCGGCCTTTCCCGCCGCAGGATGGGCGGCCAGTGGCCGATGATCCTCAGTGGCGGTATCTCGGTGCTGGCCGGGGCCAACTTCGTCATCAGCGCCTCCGCGGCGAACCCCGCGCTGTCCAGTGTGGCCGGTTACGCCGTGCTCGGCGGCATCTTCTTCCTCGTCTCGGCGATCCGGCTCGGCCGCGCCGCGAAGGGGAATTGACATGTCGACCTACGACGTCGTCGTCATCGGGGCCGGCCCGGTCGGGGAGAACGTGGCCGACCGGGTGGTGCAGGGCGGCCTGACCGCCGCGATCGTCGAGCGGGAACTGGTCGGCGGTGAGTGCTCCTACTGGGCGTGCATGCCGACCAAGGCCCTGCTGCGCAGTGGTGCGGCTCTGCGCGCCGCCCGGCAGGTGCCCGGTGCGCGGGAAGCCGTCACCGGCGACCTGGACGTGGCCGCGGTGCTGCGCCGTCGCGACTCCTTTGCTTCGAACTGGAACGACGAGGGCCAGGTGTCCTGGCTCGACTCGGTCGGTGTTCCACTGCTGCGCGGACACGGCCGGATCGCCGGCGAGCGGGTCGTCGAGGTGACCGCCGCCGACGGCACCACCACGACGGTGACCGCGCGGCACGCCGTCGTCGTCGCCACCGGCAGCGGCGCGCTGGTCCCGGACATCGAGGGGCTGCGCGACGCGAAGCCGTGGACGAGCCGCGAAACCGTGGCGGCGAAAGAGGTTCCGGCCCGCCTCGCCATCATCGGCGGCGGGGTGGTGGCCTCGGAGATGGCGACCGCGTTCAGCCAGCTGGGCTCGTCGGTGACGATGCTGGCCCGCGACGGCGTGCTGCACCTGAACGAGCCGTTCGTCGGTGAGCACGTGACGGCGTCGTTGCAGGACAAGGGAGTTTCGGTCCGCGTCGGCGCCGAAGCCGGGTCCGTCAAGCGCAATGACGACGGCACGGTGTCGATCACGCTCACCGATGGCGAGCAGATCGAAGCCGACGAGCTGCTCGTCGCGATCGGCCGCACGCCGAACACCCAGGACCTCGGCCTGGAGCACGTCGGCCTGAAGCCGGGGTCCTGGCTGACGGTCGACGACACGATGCGGGTCAACGACTGGCTGTACGCGGCCGGTGATGTCAACCGCCGCGTTCTGCTTACGCACCAGGGCAAGTACCAGGCCCGCGTGGTGGGCGACGTGATCGTGGCCCGCGCGAAGGGCGAGCCGGTCGACGACGCTCCGTGGGGCAGGCACGCGGCCACCGCCGACGAGCGCGCGGTGCCGCAGGTGGTCTTCACCGAGCCGGAAGTCGCGTCGGTGGGCCTGACCGCGGCCAAGGCCGAGGCCGCCGGGCTGCGCACCCGCGTCGTCGACTACGACCTGGCCGCCACCGCCGGGTCCTCCCTGCACGCCGAGGGCTACCGCGGCCACGCCCGGATGGTCGTCGACGAGGACCGCAAGGTGCTCGTCGGCTTCACCCTCGTCGGCCCGGACGTCGCGGAGATGATCCACGCGGCGACGATCGCGATCGCCGGCGAGGTGCCGATCGACCGGCTCTGGCACGCGGTCCCGGCTTTCCCCACCGTCAGCGAAGTGTGGCTGCGGCTGCTCGAAGCCTACGGCCGCTGACCCACCCGGCCGGTGCCCGGCCCCGCCGCGACCCGGCGGGGCCGGGCACCGGCACGCCTTCCGCCTGGAGAGTCATGAAACTGCACGGAGCCACCGCCCTCGTCACGGGTGCCGGCGGTGGTGGTCACGGCCGCCACTTCGTCGAGCAGCTGATCGAACGGGGCGCCGCGAAGGTGTACGCCACCGCGCGCCGCCCGGAGCTCGTCGAGCTCCCGGGGGCGGAGGTGCTGCGGCTCGACATCTCGGATCCCGCGTCGGTCGCCGCCGCAGCGGCCCGCGCCGGCGACGTCGATCTGCTCGTGAACAACGCCGCGGTGTCGCCGGGAGTGAATCTCGTCGACGGCGACCTGGACACGATCCGCGCCACGATGGACACCAACTTCTACGGCACCCTCGCCATGGCGCGGGCCTTCGCTCCCGTCCTCGCCGGCAACGGTGGCGGCGCCATCCTCAACGTCCTGTCGGTCATGGCCTGGACGAGCTACGACGGTGCGAACGCCTACGCCGCCAGCAAGGCCGCCCAGTGGGGGCTCACCAACGCGCTCCGCCTCGAGCTGGCCGGCCAGGGGACCCTGGTGAGCACGGTGGTGATCGGCATGGCCGCGACTCCGACGATGAAGGCCTACGCGGAGGCCACCCTCGGAGCCGGGACGCTGCCGGAGGGGCTCCTCAGCGACCCGGCGGACAACGTCGGGGCCGCGCTCGACGGAATCGAAGCCGGAGAGATCGAGATCCTCGCCGACGCGATGGCGATCGAGGCCAAGGCCGCCCTCGCCGGCGCGCCCCGCTCGTTCGACCCGTTCGCCGGGATGCCGTGAGAGCACGCTGCGAGGCCTACCCCCGACATGAGGATGGCCCGTCCACCGGAGCCTGGTGGACGGGCCATCGCCCGCACAGGGTCGACGCGCCCGGTTCGCCTCTCGGCAAGTGGCGCGACGCGGCTCCAGCCGAACGGAATTCCGCGAGGGCAAAGGGGTGAGCCCGGGGGACACGCGACGCATCGACCAGTGGGTGCAACCGGCCGGGACAAGCGGCTATTCCCGTCCTGGCAGGGGCGTTGGGGACTTGGATCCGTTCGGATCCTGCGCTCATGCACCGCGAGACGCGGCGCTGCGGTGCAGGAGGTCGGCGAACGCCTGGGCGGCGTGCGTCAGTGCGTGGTCGGTCAACCGGACGAGGAGGATCCGGCGCACGGCGGTGCGCGGCCGCAAGGGCAGGACCTTGACGCCGGGGCGGACGCCGTCCAGGGCCAGGGTCGGGGCGAGCGCGACCCCGATGCCGGCGGCGACCATGGCCTGGGCCTCCTGGTAGTCGTGGGCCTCGTAGGCGATCTGGGGTTCGAAGCCGACGGCGCGGCAGCTGCGGGTCAGCGCCTCGGCCACCGGGTGGTTCTCGGCGCGCGTGATCCAGGCGTCGCCGGCGAGCTGGGCGAGCGAGGCGCTTCGGCGGTGGGCGAGCGGGTGCCGGTCACTCACCAGGAGCGCGGGCGGGTCGTCGAGCAGCGGGATGACGGTGGCGTCGTCCCGGTCGACGCGGCACCAGTCGTAGTCCCACATCAGGGACAGCTCGATCTCGCGGTTCTCCAGCATCCGCCACAACCCGGCGAGGCGGCTGCCGCGCACGGTGAGCCGGACATCCGGGTGTGCTTCCTTGAAGGCGATCACCGCCGGCGGGAGCAGGGAGGCGCCGACCGTCGGGAACGTGCCGACCCGCAGCGTGCCCGCGCGCAACCCGGCGAAGTCGGCGAGCTCGTTCTCGGCCGCGGTGAGTTCGCGCTCGATGCGCTCCGCCCGCTCGACGAGTGCACGGCCGGCGTCGGTGAGCGTGACGCCGCGGGCGTGGCGTTCCAGCAGCGGCTGGCGGGCCTCGGCCTCCAGGCGGCTGACCTGCTGCGATACCGCTGACGGGGTGTAGTTGAGCGCACGGGCGGTCGCGGTCACCGAGCCGTGCCGGGACACCTCGGCCAGCAGGAGCACCCGTCGGACGTCCAGCATCGCCGCACCGCCACCGTTCAGTTCAGGTTAATGCCCCTGCAGATTTCCGAGATTGTACTTCACGCTCAGGTCATCGATGGTGGAACGCACCGGCGGACAGGAGGTCCGCCCGAACCCCAGAGGAGTCCGCCGTGCTGAGTCTGCGGGGTGAAATGATCCGCGGAGGAACCAGCAAGTGCTGGATTTTCGGCCACGACGACGTCGCCGCGGCCGAAGTGGATGTCGATGTCCTGCTGCGCGCGGCGTTCAACGCGGCCGACCCCCGGCAGATCGACGGTGTCGGCGGCGCTTCCTCGACCACGTCCAAGGCCGCGATCGTGCGGACCTCGGCCGAACCGGGTACCGACATCGAGTACGCCTTCGCGCAGGTGGGCATCGGCGACGAGCGGGTCGAATGGGCCGGCAACTGCGGCAACTGCGCCACCGCGGTGGCGCTCTACGCGGTCCACCACGGCCTCGTCACCCTCGGCACGCCGAGCACCACCGTCCGGATGGTCAACGCCAACACCGGCGCGCGGCTCACCGCCACTATCCCGACGCCCGGCGGCGTCGCGCCGGACGAAGGCGAGGCAACGGTGCCCGGAACCGCGGCACGCGGGGTGCCGGTGCTGCTGGGCTTCGAGGACCCGGCAGGCTCGACGACCGGTGCCGCGCTGCCCACCGGCCGCCCGATCGACACCCTGACGGGACCGGATGGCGCCTTCGAAGTGTCGCTTGTGGACGCCGGGGCGCCGGCCGCGCTGTTCGAGGCCAAGGCTTTCGGCCTCGACGGCTCCGAGCCCTTGGCGCGCTTCGCGGACGCGGTGCCCGTGCTCACGACGCTGCGCCGGGAGGCGGCGCTCGCCATGGGACTGGCCCTGCCGGGCGACCCGGTCAGCCACGCCGTGCCCAAGGTCGGTGTCGTCGCGCCTCCGGTCGCCTACCGCACGACCCACGGCATCGAGGTCGACGCGGATTCCTACGACCTGGCCGTGCGCATGGTCTCCATGCACGCGCCCCACCCGGCGATCGGCCTGACCTCCGCGGTCGCGCTGACCACCGCCGCCGCCACCCCCGGCACCCTCGCCCACCGCGCCGCCCGGCCGACCGCCGACGGCACACTGCGCCTCGGCACACCCGCCGGCGTGCTCACCACCCGGATGGTGCCCGGGGACTCCCCGTCGGCGGCCACGGTGCTGCTGCGGCGGGCCGCCCGGCGCATCGCCCGCGCGGAACTCCATGTTCCGGTCCCCGCGCCGCTGTAGAAAGGAAACCGCCATGCGCCGCAACGCCGCCGCCATGGGCCCTGTCCCTCCCCCCTCCGGAAGCCGCGTCCGGCGGCTGCTGTCCCACCTCTACGTCCAGTGCCTGATCGGGGTGCTGCTCGGCGCCGCCGTGGGCTGGTTGTGGCCCTCGTTCGGTGCCGGGCTCAAGCCGCTCGGGGACGCATTCATCGCACTGGTCAAGATGATGATCGCGCCGATCATCTTCTGCACGGTCGTGCACGGGATCGCCACGATGGGCAACGCCCGCGCCGTCGGCCGGGTCAGCGTGAAGGCGTTGATCTACTTCGAGGTCCTGACCACGATCGCCCTCGTGATCGGGCTGGTCGTGGTCAACGTCGTCCGGCCCGGCAGCGGCCTGCACGTCGACGTCTCCACGCTGTCCACTCAGCACCTGCCGGCGGTCACCGCCCAGACCCACGAGAGTTTCGCCGACTTCCTCCTCGGCACCATCCCGGCGACCCTGGTGAGTGCGTTGACCGGCAAGGAGATCCTGCCGGTGCTGCTGGTCTCCGTCCTGTTCGGATTCGGCCTGCACGCCTCCGGTGAGGCCGGCGCGGGCGTGGCCCGCGGGGTCGAGAAGTTCTCCGGCGTGCTGTTCACGATCATCCGGTGGATCATGCGGCTGGCCCCGATCGGCGCCTTCGGCTCGATGGCCTTCACCATCGGCAACTACGGGCTGGGCACGCTGCGCCACCTCGCGCTGCTGGTCGGGTCCTTCTGGGCGACGTCGCTGGTGTTCGTCCTGCTCGTCCTCGGCTCGGTCATGCGGCTCAACGGGCTCCGGCTGCTGCCGTTCCTGCGGTACATCAAGGAAGAGCTGCTCATCGTCCTGGGCACGTCGTCCACCGAGCCGGTCCTGCCGCGCATGATGGCCAAACTGGAGCACGCCGGCGCGGCGAAGCCGGTCGTCGGCATCACCCTGCCCGCGGGGTACTCCTTCAACCTCGACGGCACGGCGATCTACCTGACCATGGGTGGCGTCTTCCTCGCCCAGGCCCTCGGCATCCACCTCGGCTTCGTCCAGCAGCTGACCATGCTCGCGGTCATGCTCCTGACGTCGAAGGGTGCCGCGGGGGTCACCGGCTCCGGGTTCGTCGCACTGGCCGCCACGCTCAGCGCCATCCCGCACGTCCCGGTCGCCGCGCTCGCCCTCATCTTCGGCATCGACCGGTTCATGTCCGAGGCCCGGGCGCTGACCAGCTTGGTCGGCAACGGCGTCGCGACGCTGGCCGTCGCGCGCTGGGACAACCAGCTCGATGTCGCGCGCGCACGGGCGGTCCTGCGTGGCGAGGTGCCGTTCGTGCCCGCTCCGGCCGTGGCGGCACCCCCGAGCCCGGTGCGCGAGCCGGTGCCCGTGGGTCGCTGACGTCGCCGGGGCTCACGGGTCCGCGCCGAGCGGCTCGTGAGCCCGGTCGTCGTCCATCGGACGCCCATCCGGCGGCGATCCCGCGTCCATGTTCGGAAAGTACGACTGAGACGTGGCAGGACCGGCGAAGTATCCGAACATCAGCGTCGAGGTGCACGAGCTCGACGGGGTCCGGGTGCTGACCGTCGCCGGAGACCTGAACACGAACACAGTTCGCGTGGTGCACGAACACCTCGACGAAGTCTTCGCCGCGGACACGTCGGCGATCATCGCGGACTTCAGCGGCGTGACGATCCTCGCCGCGACCGGCCTGCGTGCGCTCGAGGCGCTGCAGCGGCGGGCGGCCGCGTCGAGCACCGTCTTCAGCGTGGTCGTCGCCGATCCCTTCGCCGACCTGCTCAGGTTCCTCGAGCTGCCCGGCGGGCTTCGCGTGCACTCCACCCTGGCCGCCGCGCTCGCGCCGGACGAGCCGGCGTCGGCCTGCTGAGAAGGGGCTCACGTCGGGCAAACCCGACTCACCGCGTCTTCGTCGTGCACTGCGGCTTCATTGGGGTCGCCGAATGCCGCGAAAGCGAAGCGCAGCCGGCGGCCGCCTCCTGCAGATGTGGACGACCCGATCGAAGCCGTGGGCGACCTCCAGGACTGTCAAGGCCGAAGGGGCTTCGACGGCCGTCGCGGTCGCGGATTCGGTGCACCCGGGTGCACCACGGTGAGGGTCGCGGGGCCGACCCGCAGGACTCCGTCGTCCAGCGGGGCGCAGCGCACGCCGCCGCGCCCGCGCAGCCCGCGGAACGCGCCGGGCGCCAGCACCACGTCCATCCAGGCGCACGGGTGGGCCGGGCGGTAGGCCTGGAACCGGACTTCGCCCGCGCCGGAGTCGAGGCCGAAGACGGCGCCGGTTCCGGCCAGCTCGTCTACGGGAAACCCGCGCACGACGATGTTGCGTCGCGGCAGGTGCGGGTCCGGCACGGCGGCGAGGCCGAGGTCGCTCGCGAGCACGTCGAGCGACTCGGCGGCGAAGAGGGTGACGGCGGCCCGGCGGTGAGCGGCCTGGTTGAAGTAGCGGTCACCGACGAGCCCAAGCCCGGCGCGCACGGTCACCTCGTCGCGCTCGACGGGTTTCGGGTCGGGCCGCGGGCCGTCCGCCGGACGGCCTTCGAAGGCGTGCGCGGGGGAGACCTGCAGCGCGACGATCTCCACCGGGGTCTCGCGCGGTTCCTGCATGGCTCTCCTCGAACGCGCCGGTGACCTCACTTGCCGTCGGTGTCGCTGGTGAACAGGGTGCGGTAGTCGCCGTAGCCCGCCTCGTCCAGGTCGTCGAGGTGGACGAACCGCAACGACGCGGAGTTGACGCAGTAGCGCATTCCGCCCTTGTCGAGCGGGCCGTCGTCGAAGACGTGGCCGAGGTGGCTGTCCCCGTGCAGCGAGCGGACCTCGGCCCGGATCATCCCGTGGCTGAAGTCTTCCCGCTCGACGACGTTCGCCTTGACGATCGGCTTGGTGAAGCTCGGCCACCCGGACCGGCTGTCGTACTTGTCGACCGAGGCGAACAGCGGCTCGCCCGACACGACGTCGACGTAGATGCCCGGCTCGTGGTTGTCCCAGTACGCGTTCGCGAAGGGACGTTCGGTGCCGTCCTGCTGGGTCACGCGGTACTGCTCCGGATCCAGCCGCGACACGGCGTCCGGATTCTTGTGGTAGTTGGCCTGCTGGGGCACAGCTCTCCCTTCCCCGCCTTGCGGCGCGAAGCTGGGGCACCAGGTGAAACGCACCTGGACGTGCAGCGGTATAGACGTGCGGCGTACCCGCCCTATTCCGCTGGGCGGCCGTGTCATTCTTTCTTAAGGAATGGCTGAACACGCTCGACCTGGCTGCTCCGCGACGTCCTGCCGGCTCAGCTCGCGGACGGAAGCCAGTCGTCCGTTTCGCGGTGGCGTCCAAGCCCGACGGCGTCGAACTCGTCGAAGTACTCACCCTTGACAGCACCGAGCCGCCGGAGCGCTTGGGAGATGGGGCTGCCACCGTCCGGTGTCGGCTCGGTTTCGGTCGAATGCACGGGACCGAGCACTACTTGACCCCCTTCCCAGACTTGCGCGGACTGGGTCCCGCGTCCACCGAAGTAGTCGGCTTCGACGTAGGCGATGGGACCGTTCGCCGAGCAAGCGGCCAGTGCGTTGCCGAACCCAGTGGGTGCTTTCCAGAACCCGTCGAGCTCGGCCGCTCCGACGGCGGTGACCGCATCGAACAACCCGTCGGTCATCGGCACCAACGACAAGTGCTGGCCGAGCGGGACTGTGCAGGTGCCCTCGATCGAGTCCGTCAGCGTTCGGAGCACAGGCTCGGCCGCAACGACCGCCTGCAAGTAGTACCCCATGTCCTTCAATGTCTCCAGGCTGATCGCTCGGGTTCTGCCGGGCCTAAGCTGAGCGACGCGGCGGTCAAGTGAACTCGTTGTCACTCTCGTAGTAGTCGACGGGGAACCCTTCCGCAGTCAGGAAAACGTCGAGTTCGGCGACCAGATCATCCTTCGCCGCACCGGACTCGAACTTCGCGCCGCTCGCCTTGCCAACCGGGAAAGTCAAGGATGTCAACAAAACGAACGAGACCTCGGCCTACCGCGAAGCTGGTGATGCCGCGTGCTTTCGTGCCAAAGACGAAAAAGGGGTTGCGTTCGCACCGGACGACGACCTCGGCTCTGGGAGCAAAGCGTCAATGCGTTTCCTGCTCCTGCGGACCGGCCTGGCCGAGCCGCTCGGCGAGGAACGCCAGGATCTCGTCTCGGGCGCGCAGCGTGGGGTGGCCCTGCCGGTCGACGAGGTGGGCCGTGACGACGCTGTGGGGGCAGCCGACGACGTCGCGGAAGAACGGGGGTGGCTCGGGGTTGGCCGTCTCGCCCGGGATGACGCGTCCGTCGAACGCGTCGCCCAACAGTGCCCGGTAGGCCGCGAACCGCCGGCCGGTGCACCACCGGTCGTTGTCGAAGCGGTAGGCCAGCACCTTCAGCCCGTCACGCTCGATGCGCTCGCGCACCCTCGCGGCGTCCTCGTCGCTGAGCTCCAGTCCGCCGGGGTCGTCCAGCGGCAGCGACGGATGGTTGACCACCGGCGCGATCACGGCCGGTTCAAGGGTCATGGTGAGCGCGAAGTTGCCGGTGAAGCACAGCCCGATCGCCCCCACACCTGGCCCGCCGCACTCGGTCTGCGCCGTCCTCGCCAACCCGCGGAGCCAGGCCGTGATCGGGCTCGTGCCGCCACCGGCGAACGCGCGGAATTCGGCGCTGACGCAGGCACGGCGGACGACCTTCTGCCCGTCGTCGGCGGTGGGGTAGGCGCCGTCGGCGCCGAACAGGGACGGAACGTAGACCGTGAATCCCGCGTCTCGGATCCAGCACGCGAACCGGAGGAGGTCCGGGCTGATGCCGGGCATTTCCGGCATCAGCACGACCGCCGGGCCGGACCCGCCGACGTAGACGGTCTTGCCGATGCCGCCGACCTCGAAAAGTCGCTTCGAGAAGTCGACGAGAGCGTCGTCCTTTTGCGGTTCGGTAATCGCCATAGCGGCATCGTGGAGCTGGAGTGGCCGGTTCGGCCAGTGGCGAGATCGCCAGATGTACGGGTAATCTCGCCACCATGGTGGCTCCGCTTCGGGTCGGTGTGCTCGCCTATCCGGGATGCTTCGCGTCGGAGGTCTTCGGGGTTCCCGACCTCCTCACCATGGCCGCGCACATCGCCGCGCCCGAGGATCCGCCGTACGACGTGTCGATCCTGTCGCCGCGGCGGCGCGTGGTCGCCTCGGGCGCCGCGCCGATCACGGTCGGGCCGGTGCGGCGGGTCGACGTCCTCGTCGTACCGGGGTTCGAGCTGCACCCCGGACTCGACCTGGACGCGACACTCGCGTCGCTCAAACCGGAGATCGAAACCATCAGAGCCGGCTCGCGGTCGGGAGTCGCGCTGGTTTCGATCTGCGTCGGCGCGTTCCTGCTGGCGGAGGCCGGCCTGCTCGACGGGCGAGCGTCGACGACGTCGTGGCTGTTCGCCGACCGGCTGGCCGCCCGTTGCCCCGGTACCGACGTCAGACCGGAGAAACTGGTGGTCACCGACAGCGGCGTGACCACGACCGGCGCGTTCAGCGCGATGTACGACTTCGCCCTCGGCCTCATCCGCGAGCACTACGGCAGCCGCGTCGCCCGCGCCACCGCGCGCATGGCGCTCGTCGACGACGCCCGGCCCAGCCAGGCCCCGTACGTCGACGCGGACCTGTTGCCGGCCACCGGAAGCCGGTTCTCCCAAGGTGTCAAACGGTGGCTGGACCAGAACATGCGCGAGCGCTACGACCTCGGGCTGCTCGCCGCGACCTTTCACGTCAGCACCCGAAGCCTCCTGCGGCGGTTCCGCGCCGAAACGGGCCAGACCCCGCTCGGCTACCTGCAAGGGGAGCGGGTGCGCAGGGCGAAACACCTGCTCGAGACGACGGAGCGGACGGTCGCCGGTATCGCGGCCGAAGTTGGCTATCGCGATCCCGGGGCGTTCAGCACGATCTTCACCCGCCTGACCGGGCACCGGCCGCGCGACTACCGCGCGATGTTCAGGCCACCCGGCGAACCCACCTCCTGACGCACGGAACGGAGGGGCCGGACTGTTCCGCGCCAGGCCCTCCGGAGACCTTCCAGTTCGTGCCGGGGAAACGGGCGACCCCAGCTGGTCCGGTAGCCGTCTTCGCCCAGGTCGTGGGCGACGGTGTCGAAGGCCCTGAGCACGGTTCTGGCGAGCCTGGTCGTCGACTGTTCACTTTGCCAGAGCAGCCTTCCCTCGTGCTCGGGTGTCTTCCAGTCGGCTGCTTCGACGAGGCGGATCGAGACCGTGCTCACGCGACGATGGAACGACCAGCGGTACACGGTGGGTTCGGCCTCGAACTCGGCCTTGGTGCGGGTCTCGTGGAGAATGATCCCGGCGACGGCCCTCAGCAGCTGCTCGGAACCATCGGTGACGTAGGACGCGAACGCCTCGGCGCTGGTGTGCTCGTCCTCGACAGTGCAGAGGGCCCAGCCGTGGTGCTTGATCGTCCAGGTGAGTCGCACGTCCGGCATTGTGACCGGACGCGCAGCCCGTCGTCATCCGATTACTGCTGTGGCCACCTGGCCCGGGGGAAGGTTCTGTGTGAACGGAGGGGTGGACATGGAGTCGTCGGGAGCATTGCTGCTGAGACCGTCGGTCCGGGGCCAGTTGTGGGCACTCGGCGTACTGACCGGGTTCCTCGTGTTCGAAGTCGTCATCGCGGTGCGGGGCTTGCTGGCGCCGTGGCTGGCGATCGCCTGCCCTGCGGTGTTCGTCGTGGTGCTGGGGATCGGCATCGTGTCGCTGGTGCGGCACCGCGGGAGGCCGTGGCTGCTGCGCTGCGGACCGGATGGGGTCGAGGCGCGCGGGTTCGAGACGGTGCCTTGGTCGGCGCTCGCGCAGGTACGGATCAGCCGGCTTCGGCCGCTCTGGCTACACCCCGTGATGTCAGGTCGTCAGCGAGTGGTGGCGTTCGTGCCCCGGCCAGGAGTGCGCGTGCCCGCGGTCGCGGTCTTCGGTCCGCTGTCCCGGCGCACGTCCTCGAGCCGGGCTGCGCGGTGGCAGACGAGAAACTACGGCAGCCCTTTCGTGGTGTTCACCCAAACTGTCGACGCGACGCCTGAAGAGATCTCCGAGGCGATCCGGAAGTTGACCGACGTTCCGGTTGCGGCACGCCCATGATCAGAGCACTCGATCAGTGGCATGAGCTGGTAAATGACGACCGGAAGTAGCGGGCGCAGTGGTTACGCGTCCGGGTTCCAGGCCCCGAGTTGCTTCACCGGCTCGATGTCGCCGGTGATTTCCAAGCCGTCGAGCGGGAAGCGCTCGTAGAAGCAGAGGACCAGTTCGCTCGCTGATCCTCGCATCGCCGTGTCGCCCGGCTCGGTGCCGTCGGCGAGGTCGTCGCAGCGGACGCCGCTTGCGTTGAGGGTCAAGCGCCAGGAGCCGCCCTCGGTTGCGTGTACGTCGATGGTTGCCGGTGTGTACGGCCAGGGGACCGTCGTTGCCGAGACGGTCCTCAGGAACTCGTCGACGCCGTCGGCCGCGACGTCCGTTGGCAGTGGCAGCGCGGCGCCCTGGGTGAGCTGGGCGTCGTAGGTGTGGACGGCGATTTCCTGGAGCTGGTGCCGGGCCACGGCTGCGCTGGTCTGCGGCGACTGCGAGCGGTCCCACCAGGTCCAGCAGCCGCGGTCCGGGCCGGCCGCGCGCACTGCGTCGAGCATGAGTTCGGTCGACTCGGCGAGCCAGACGTCCAGTGCGCCGCGGTCGCGTGGTGCGGTCGGGGCGCCCTTGGGGTCCGTCTTCGCCGGGGGCTCGGCGCCCGGGCCCGCCGCGACGATGACGGCCTGGCGGCGGCGGCCGTCGCCGATGTGCTGCGCCAGTTCTCGCAGCGTCCAGTCCGGGCAGGTCGGCACCTGGACGTCGAGGTCGGCGGCGGTCGCGATCGCGGCGCGGAACGCGGCCGCGCGGTCGTCGATCAGCCGCAGCACCTCGGAGAACTCCACACTGTTGTGCACGTCGGTGGTGTATCACGGCGCTCCTGGTGCCGGGTAGCGAATTTCCCGGACGAACGGCGGCGCCCAAGGAGGCGTCGCTCGGAGCAACGGGGACGTCAACCGTCGCTGCGCGCGGCCAGGCGGTCCAGCAGCGCGATCCTTCCGTGGTTGGGGACCGAACGCAGGGCGTGGCCGGCCAGGCCCCAGCGGTGCAGCAGAGTGTTCGCGGCCGTCCAGCCGGTGGTTGCCGCGCGTTCCATCAGGGCTACCGGCAGGTCGATGCGGATCGTGTCGCCCGCCAGGACCAGGCCCGGCTGGGGGGTCGCGACCGTGGGCCGGTCGGCGAAGCCGCCCACCGGGAACAAGGGGCAGTCCTCGCGCACCAGGGTTTTCGAGCCGATCACTCCGGCGTCGGCCGTTTCGGGGTAGAGGCGGTGCAGGAGGCGATCGAGATCGCGGGTGACGGCCTCGGTGTCGTCGCCCGCGGCGTACGCGTGCAGCTCGACGACTGAGCCGTGGCGGCGGGAGGCCCACCGGCCGGCCTCGCCCTCGTACCGGTCGAGGACGCTGATGTTGTCCAGCGGGCGCAGGCCTCCGGTGCCGAGGAAGGCCTGGCGGGTGGCGTCCACCGGCCGGTCGAGCCACAGCCGGCGGACGACGAACGGCGGGGCCGTGCGCAGCCGGGCGATCGCGGCTCGCCAGTCCTCGGTGCCCAGGCCCGGCGAGGCGGCCACGATCTGCCGCAGCCCGGGGACGTCGCACGCCAGGACGACGGCGTCGAAGAACTCGCCGTCGACCAGGAACCCGCCTGGGCGGAGCTCCACCGCGGTGACCGACACACCGGTACGGAGGTCGGCGCCGCGGGAGGTGAGGTGGTCGGCCAGCGGATTCCAGAGCGCTTGGGGGAACGGTTCGGTGGGAACGTCGAAGAGCAGGCCCTCGGCGGAACCGAGGAAGTACAGGTGGAACATCGTCGCCAGCTCGGCGGCCGACAGTTCGCCCGGGTCGGCGAAGAAGCTGCGGGAGAACACGTCGAACGCCAGATGCCGCGCCGCGGCGGGGAAGTTGATCGCGCTCAGGAACGTCGCCGCGTCGACGTCGTCGAGCTGGTCGTAGACGCGGGGGACACCGACACCGGCCAGGGGCAGCGCGCGCCGGCCGTCCAGGCGCAGCAGGTCGCGGGCCCGGAAGGTGGGGCTGCGCAAGGCGAACGCCAGCGCGTTCAACGGCGGGGTGCGCGGCAGGCCGGCGAAGGTGTCCGTGCGGCCGAGCGCGTCGATCAGCGGGTAGTCCGGCACCGCCGTGAGCCGGCGCAGGCCCGGGTCCGTGCGGGCGAGCAGCGCGCGGAGGTTGTAGTACTGGCGGAAGAACGCGTGGAAGCCGCGGCTCATCGTGACCTCGGTGCCGTCCGGGAGGCGCTCGCCCCAGCCGCCCACCCGCCCGCCGAGGTAGCGCTCGCGTTCGAACACCGTGACCCCGACACCGCGCTCGGCGAGGCCGGTCGCGGCGGTCAGCCCGGCGATCCCGCCGCCGACGACGGCGGCACGGGGACGGCGGTCGAGCGCACCGGCGTCCGGAAGGCCCGAAGGCGCGGGGTGGACCTCGGCGCGACGGTCGCGGCTCACGGGCGGGTGCCCAGGACGGTGTGGACGATCCCGCGCGACCAGCCCGGCATGGTGCCCGTGCGGACGTCGGTGAAGCCGGCGCGGGTGAGGCGCGCGCAGAGGTCGGCGAGCCCGTCGAAGGCGAGCACGCTGCGGTGCAGGTGCCGGTACAGCGTCGCGTCGCCGGTGGCGAGCCGGCCCAGCGGGATCACGACGGCGCCGCACACCGCGGTCCACACCCAGCGGGCGCGCCGCGAGTCCCGCACCGAGTACTCGTGCAGCGCGATGCGCCCACCCGGGCGCAGCAGCCCGTGCAGCTTCGCCAGCTGCGCGTCCGGATCGGCGAGGTTGCGCACCAGGTAGGCGGCGAAGATCGCGTCGAAGGGCTCCTCGGCCGTCAGGTCCTCCACGGGCGTGTGGACGAACTCGACTTCCGCCGGCCACCGCTTCGCCCGCGCCCGGGCCAGCATCCCGGCGGACGCGTCGATCGCGGTGACGCGGGCGCCGGGCGCGACCCGCAGCAGCGCGGCGGTCGACGCGCCGGTGCCGCAGCCGGCGTCGAGGACCCGCAGCCCGGCACCCCCGTCGGGCAGCCCGAGCCGCCGGGCGGAGATTCGCAGGTGGCGGTGGTAGCCCGGGTTGGCGCCGACGAGCCGGTCGTAGGCCGCGGCACCGCCGTCGAACGCGGACGGTACTTCGGCGCGCGGCAAACCGTTGCGCGGCAACGGGCTCATGCACTGTCCTTTCGCGACTTCCCGCGTTCCCACAGCAGCAGGACCGCGGTGACCAGGGCGTAACCGAAGAGGAAGTCCTCGACGGGGATGTCCCAGGGGAACCGCCACCCGGTGATGCCTTCGGGGGAGTACCGGACGATCGGCGCGGAGAGTTTGGTCAGCCAGCCGTCGACCGGAACCTGGAACGCGGTCACGATGGCCATCGTGACCCAGTACGCGGGCCGGCGCAGCAGCCCGGTCCGCAGGAGGAGCACCTCGGCGGCGACCACGACGAGCACGGCGGCGACGGCGGGAACCGTGTAACCCCAGGGCATCAGCGCGACACCCGCTGCCGGAGCAGCCGCGCGGCGACCCGGCCGGTCAGCTGCACGGCTTCGTAGGTCAGCAGCCCGCACACCGGGACGACCACGAAGAACAGGACCTCTTCCAGCGGGATCCCGAGCGGCGCCCGCACCCCGGTGACGAACGCGGGCGCGAAGTCCCAGACGCCGGCGGCGATCGCGATGGCGTCCCAGACCAGGAACACCGCCGCGACCGGCAGCACCGCCCGCGCCACCCGCCGCGGGCGCCGCCAGACGCGGGCCCCGGCCAGTTCCAGGGGCAGCGTCACGACGACGCAGGCGGCGAGGACGAGCAGGTACTCGAGCTTGCCCACGTCAGGCCACCGCCCCGGGGTGGCGGCGTCGCGCCCACTGCGCGCGGACGAGCGCGTCACCGGCCGCGAGCGCCCGGCGGTACCGCGGCACGCGGGCGCGGCCGCGGAAGACGTCGAAGTCCGCGGCCTCGATGCGGTCGAGGATGCCGCCGTAGAGCCGGTACGCCGTCGCCACGCACGGCCGGGACGCCGGGTGCAGCATCGCGATGCCCGGCTCGGCCTCGGCGTAGATCCGGCGGGTCCGCGCGACCTGAGCGGCGAGCGCCCGCCGGACCCGGGGATCGGGTTTCCGGGTGCGGGCGCACCACCGCAGCCGGTCGCGGTCGACGCCGTCCGCGGCGAGCTCGTCGGCCGGCAGGTAGACCCGGCCGCGGTCGAGGTCTTCGGCGACGTCGCGCAGGAAGTTGGTCAGCTGGAACGCCTTCCCGAGCGCGGCGGCGCGCGGGGCGGCGTCCGCGCGGGCGACGACGGTGCCCAGCACCGGCAGCACCTGCAGCCCGATCACCTCGGCCGAACCGTGCACGTACTCGTCGAGCGCGGCCCGGGTCGGGTAGGCGGTGACCGTGAGGTCCATCCGCATCGACGCGAAGAAGGCGCGGAAGTGCGGCTCGGAAATCTCGTAGCGGGTCACGGTGTCGAGCACCGCGGTCAGCAGCGGGTCGTCGCTGTGCCCGGCGGAGAGCTCGGCGAAGAACCGCCGTTCGACGTCGTGCAGGGTGGCGGCGATCTGCTCCGGCGTGGCACCGGGTGCCGGCTCGTCGACGAGGTCGTCGAGCCGGCGGGCGAACGCGTAGAGCGCGTGCACCGCCGGACGCTGCGCGGGCGACAGCATCCGGGTGGCGAGGAAGTAGGTCCGGCCGTGCCGGGCGTTGACCTCGCGGCAGCGCCGGTAGGCCTCGCGCAGGCCCGGATCGGTGATGCCGGCGGCGTCGAGTTCGCGGCGCGTCACCGGGCTCCCTCCGCGGCGAGGCGGCCGCCGGTGACGGCGGTGCGGCGGGTGCCGGTGATCCGGTCCGCGGCGAGCCGGCCGGAGAGCAGGACCGTCGGGACGCCGACACCGGGCACCGTCCCGCCGCCGGCCAGCACGACGTTTTCCGTGCCGGGCGGCAGGTTCCGCGGCCGGAACGGTCCGGTTTGGCCGAACGAGTGCGCGTAGCTGAACGGCGTGCCGGCGACCAGTCCGCGCCGGGCCCAGTCCGCCGGGCTCAGGACGTAGGACCGCTCGGGGGTGAAGCCGGGCAGCAGGCGGGACCGGACGTGGTCGAGGATCTCGTCGGCGTACCGCCCGGCCTCGACGTCCCAGTCGTACGGTCCGCGTTCGAGGTTCGGGACCGGCGCCAGGATCGAGAACAGCTCCTTGCCCGGCGGGGCCAGCGACGGGTCGGTCGCCGTGGGGCGGGTGACCAGCAGGGACGGGTCGCTCATCCGCTTTCCTTCGGTGATCAGCTCGCGGAACGTCGAGCGCCAGCCGTCGCCGAAGGAGATCGTGTGGTGCCCGAGCGACGGGTCGGCGCGGCCGCCGGCGTGCAGCACGAAGGCGGACGGCGCCGGGCGCAGCGGCACTGGCCGCCGCGGCGTGCGGCCCAGCAGCCGGTAGCTTTCGTGCGGTTCGGTGGTCAGGACGACGGCGTCGGCCTCGATCCGGTCGTCGCTGGTGTGCACCGCGGTGACCCGCGTTCCGCGGCGTTCGAGCGCGGCGACGGAAGCGCCGAAGCGGAACTCGACCCCGGCGCCGGTCGCGGCCTCCGCCATCGCCCGCGGGATGGCCGCCATGCCGCCTTCGGGGAAGTACACGCCGCCGACGGTGTCCATGTAGGAGATGACCGCGTACAGCGCGAGCGCCCGCATCGGTGATTCGCCCGCGTACAACGCCTGGAAGGTGAAGACGCGCTTGAGCCGCTCGTCGGTCAGGAAGGCGCCGATCCGGTTGTCCAGGCGCCGGAACCCGCCGAGCGCCACGAGCCGGGCGAGGCCGGGGGAGAGCAGCCCGAGGGGCGAGTCGAAGTTGGCGGCGACGAACCGGTCGAACTCGGTGCGGTACAAGCGGGTCAGCCAGGCGCGCAGCCGCCGGTAGCCCGCCGCCTCGGCCGGGCCCGCGAAGTCCCGGACGGCGTCGGCCATCCGGTCGCCGTCGGAGTGCACCGGCAGGCTCGAGCCGTCGGCGAACCGCGCGGTGTAGGCGGGGTCGAGCCGGGTCAAGCGCAGCCGGTCGGCCAGGTCCGCGCCCACCGCGGCGAAGGCGTCGCCGAGGATCTCCGGCATGGTCAGCACGGTCGGGCCGGTGTCGAGCCGGTAGCCGGCGCGGTCCACCCGCCTGGCTCGCCCGCCGGGCGCGGGGTCGCGTTCGAGGACGACGACCGAGCGGCCCCGCCCGGCCAGGTGCAGGGCGGCCGACAGGCCGGCCAGCCCGGCGCCGACGACCACCACCCGGTCGGTGCGGCCGGCGACCGTCCTCATCGGACCCGCTCGGTGCAGCGCAGGGCCAGCGTCGTCAGCGCGTCCGCCGGCCGCTGGGGGAGGCCGGCCAGGTCGAGCACCTCGAGCGCGTGCCGGACCCGGTCGTCGACGAACTTCTCCAGCTGGTCACGCGCGCCGGTCGCGGTGATCAGCCGCTGCCAGCGCCCGATCGCGGCGGCGTCGACGACGTCGAGGGCCAGCAGTTCGGTCAGCTCGGCGCGGTGTTCCCGGCCGGCCAGCTCGGCCGCGAGCACGACCACGGTGGACGCCTTCCGCTCGCGCAGGTCGTCGCCGACCGGTTTGCCGGTGACGGCCGGATCGCCGAACACCCCGAGCAGGTCGTCGCGGAACTGGAAGGCTTCGCCGACCAGGCCGCCGTAGGTGCCGAGCGCCGCGCGGACGCGCTCGCCGCAGCCGGCCAGCGCGGCGCCGAACTCGAGCGGGCGGCGCACGGTGTAGTTGCCCGACTTGCGGCGCACGACATCGAGGACCTCACCCCACGCGGGCAGCGCGCGGGCGTCGTTGACCAGGTCGCCGAGCTGACCGACGGCCAGCTCGGAGCGCAGGTGGTCGTAGACCGGCCAGCCGCGGGCGAGCACGTCGGCGGGCAGGCCGCTGCTCCGCAGGAGCTGCTCGGACCAGACGAGGAACAGGTCGCCGGCGAGGACCGCGGCCGACTCGCCGAACCGCTCAGAGGAGCCGCCGAGCCCTTCTGCGGCGTGCCAGCGGGCGAACGTGACGTGCAGGGCCGGGCGGCCGCGCCGGCGTTCGGAGCCGTCCATGACGTCGTCCTGGGCCAGCGCGAAACAGTGCAGCAGCTCGAGCGCGGACGCGGCCCGCAGCGCCGCCTCGTCGTCCGGCTCGCCGCAGCACCAGCCCGTGTAGGCGAACAGCGGCCGCAGGAACTTCCCGCCCGCCACGAACTCCGGCAGCGCCGTGCCCGCCGGGGTGGCGGCGCGCCCGGTGAAGTGCTCCCGCACCCGCTCGCCGACGAAGTCCCGCACGTCGCCCGCGCACTTCCGGCGCAGTTCGGCCAACCATGCGGTGGTCACGTCGGCGTCGGCGATCACGGCCATCCAGGCTCCTTATGTCGACGCCAGTAATTCGATGCACGATCGATGCATCTCGTCCTCGCTGTACCCTGCCACGCCTGAGTTAAACGGTCACTCCCGCAAAAGGGTCGCCCCAGCCACCGTGCACATTCGTTGCGAAGCCGCCACGATGGTCCAGTGAACGTCAGTCAGCGCGCCGCCGCACTCTGGCCGCGGCGGTGGCCCGTCCAGCCGTTCCGCGAGCCCCGGTGGGCCCGCCAGGAACCGACCTATCAGGACTGCTCACCCGCGCTCATCGAGGCCGCGGGCAAACGCGCGTCGGCGCGCCCGTCCGGCAACTGGTTCGTCCTCGGGGCCAGCCGCTCGGTGCGGCCGGACCGGCCGTTCGGCGTGACGGTCGGCGGCCGGGAGCTCGTCGCGTGGCGCGACCGCGACGGCGGGGTCCACGTCGGCCCCGGCGCCTGCCCGCACCTCGGCGCGCCGCTCGCGGAAGCCCGGCTCGACCGGGGTGAGCTGGTCTGCCGGTGGCACGGCCTGCGCCTCGGCGGGGACCGCTGCGGGAGCTGGGCTCCGATCCCGGCGCACGACGACGGCGTGCTCGTCTGGGCCCGTCTCGACGCGGTCGGGCGCGAGCAGCCGACCGACCGGCCGGTGGTCCCGGCCCGGCCAGGCGGGGCTACGCGCATCGACGCCGTCGCGACGCTGACCGGCGTCTGCGAGCCGGAAGACGTCGTGGCGAACCGGCTCGATCCGTGGCACGGCGCCTGGTTCCACCCCTACTCCTTCGCGCGCTTGAAGGTCGTCTCGGCACCCCAGGGCGCCGACGTGCCCGAGGACGACGACCGGTTCGTGGTCGAAGTGACGTTCCGGCTCGCCGGGCGGTGGGGCGTGCCCGTCGTGGCCGAGTTCGGCTGTCCCGAGCCGCGCACGGTCGTCATGCGGATCGTCGAAGGCGAAGGCGCGGGCAGCGTCGTCGAGACGCACGCGACGCCGCTGGGCCCCGGCGTGGACGGGCGCCCCCGCACCGCGGTGATCGAGGCGACGATCGCGGCCTCGGAGCGGGCCGGCTTCGCCGTCGCCGCCAAGCTGGCCCCGGCTATCCGCCCGCTCATGCGCCACACGGCGGCGCGGTTGTGGCGTGACGACCTCGCCTACGCGGAACGCCGCTACAGCCTGCGCGTCTCCTGACGGGCCGGCTCGTGCATGTGCCGGGCCGGTGGTGGGTAATACCGCTGCAGACCGGTCGGGGGACCGGTCGTGCGAAACGATGGGGGGACCGGATGTCCGCTGACCAAGCCGAGACCGTCGGCGACAGAACGGCCGTGCTGGCCTATGAGGTCGCCGACGACGTCACGGAGCTGGCCCGGGTCCGCGCGTGGGCCCGGCGCGCGGTGGACGACCTGACCGAGCCGGACCGCGTCGACGTGATCGCCGTGCTGGACGAGCTGACGTCGAACGCGCTGCGGCACGGGTCGCCGCCGCGTCAGGTCCGGCTGGTGCGCCGCCCCGGCCGGCTGCGGATCGAGGTGGACGACACCAGCCCGGACGCCGCGGCACCGCGCTCCCCGTCGAGCACCGGCGGCCGCGGGCTCACCCTGGTCGGGGCGTGCTCGGCCGCGTGGGGCCAGGAGCGGCGCAGCACCGGCAAGACCGTGTGGGCCGAGTTCGAGCCGCGCCGGCTCAGTGGATTTCGAGCACCTGGCTGAACCGCAGCGGGAACAACGTGATCGTCCGGAGCGCGGGACTCCCGGCGGGAACCGTCACGGCGCAGGCGATTCCGCGTTCCCTGGCCCGCTGGTAGCCGTGCTCGATCGCGGCGAGGCCCGCCGCGCCGAGGAAGTTCACCTCACCGAGGTCGATCACGAGCCGGGTCAGCGTGCTGTTGGCGCGGGATTCCAGCAGCTCGGCCAACCGCGGAGCGCCGGCCGTGTCGATGTCGCCGCTCACTTCGACGACGGCGGTGCCGCCGGCCGGGCGGCGAACGGTCATCCGCAGCTCGGACGGCAGCGGAATCGCGGGACGGACCGTGGGGGGTTCGAGGTGGATCGTCATGGCGGCCTGCTTTCGTCGGCCACACCCTAGGTACAACGCTGAAGTGCGATCGCGGCGAACAAGGGCCGCGCGACAACGGATGCCCCGAGCGAGGGGGAACAGGTTTCGGCCGTTGTCTCGACCGGTCCACTTCCCACCGTAGAACATCGAGACCGCGCGTGCCACCCCCGGGCCGCGGATCCACTGTGGACTCCGGCTGCGCTCCTGGCGTCGTGACGGTCAGTGGTCGGCGTTCCAGCAGGCGTTCGCCTCGCTCAGGAACCACGTGCGGCTGCCCGCGGTCATCGCCGCCGAGCGGGTGCGGTAGCAATCCAGCACGGCGGCGAAGCCGGTCGCGTCGAGCACGTGGCGCACGGTGTGGCGGTCCCCGGTCACGACCCGCAGCCGGGTCGTGCCGACCGCGTCGTGGGACAGCCGGATCGAGCGCGCGCCGGCGACGGACAGGAACGACAGCTCGGACAGGTCGAGCACCAGGACTTCGGGCCGGGTGGCGGTCATGTGCACGAGCGCGCTGGTGAGCTTCGGCGTCGTCCCGATGTCGAGCTCGCCGGTCAGCTTGAGGGCCACGATGCCGGTGCCGGTTTCCAGGCGCACGATCCGCAGGCGTTCCGGCTCGAACGAGATGCTCACCCGCCGCCTCCCGACTCGGCTGTCAGTACACACCACGACCGCTGAAGGGACTGCCAATCTACCCCGTCGGCTCCGATGCCAAAACCGGGGCCGGGATTCGGGTCCCGTCCTCGTCACCACTGGCAGCCCGTCCCGGGCGCGGCACTCCCGCCGGCGCGTCACACCAGGTGGGCGGCGCCGGTGACGGCGGCGAGGACGGCATCGGCGTCGAGGTGCGGGTCCCACAGCTGCGTGCCGACGACGTGGGCCAGCTTCCGGCGCCGGTGTTGTTCGGTGTCGGTGAGCGCGACGTCGGTCGGACGGCCGTTCTTGACGGCGTGCACCGCCCGGGTCACCAGGATGGCTTCCTGCCGGGTGGCACCGATTTCGGCGGCCGTCGCGAAAATCCTCTCCGCCGCCTCGTGCGCGGACTCGCTCATGGCGTTGTCCGAGGTGGTCGCGGACGTCATGCCGCGGCGAGGCGTTCGCCGCGGACTGCGGGTTCCGGTTCGTCCGCGAGGATGTGCTCGGCGCGGGCGAGGTAGTCGTCGATCGCGCGCAAGCGGGCTGCGGTGCGCCGTTCGGCCGTCTTGGCGAGCCGAAGGACGGCGTCGGCGCGTTCGCGCGCGGTGGCGACGATGGTGTCCGCCTCGGCACGGGCCAGTTCGAGCATGCGCCGGACCCGGTCGCCGACGGCCGCCGGGTCGGCCGGGGCGCGGACGACGCGGTCGAGGTGAGCGCGCAGTTCATCCGCCTCGGCGCGAGTGCGCTCGAGGAGCCGGGCCAGCGTTTCGGCTTCGGCGAGCGCGGCGTCGCGATCGAGTGTCAGCAGCCGGATCTCGTCGTGCAGGTCGGCGAGGTGTTCGTCGACCTGCTCGCGGTCGTAGCCACGCACGGCGAGGGCGAAGCTGACCGGGAGTGGCAGGGCGGGGGAGTTCACGCCGTGCTCCTCTCGGCGAGGAGAATCCGCAGGTCGGTGAGCGTGCCGGCGGAGCGGAGGGCGGGCGGGTCGAGCCGGCCGAGGCGATGGTCGTCCTCGCGCAGCGCCGTCAGGAACCGGGTGATGTCCGCGGGGGCCGGGGTGACCGTGGTGCCGCCGAGGTAGCGGAGCACGATGAGGTCTTCACCGGAGTGGGTCTCGATGGCGGCGGCCCAGCCGTGGACCTCGTCCCACAGCAGGGCGACGTCGCGACCCGGGTAGGCGGGCAGGTGTTCGTCGAGGGCGATGTAAGCGGATACCGGACTGTCGTGGTCGACGGTGCAGGACTCGAGCCCGACGCCGACGGCGGTGGTCACGTCGGCGAGGTAGGACTGCAACTCGGTGAAGGCCGGGTGGGGGTGGCCGGTCGGGATGCCCAGCGATGCGGTCACGGGTGGAGATGCCTTTCTGGGACAGCGTGCCGCGCAGGACCGGCTCGGGGTTACCGGTCCTGCGCGGACGCGAGGCCGTCAGGCCTGGATTTCCTTCCGGTCGGTGGTGGTCCCGGTGACTTCGATCCGCCGGGGCTTGGCCTTCTCGGCGATCGGGATGCGCAGGGTGAGGACGCCGGCTTCGTAGTTCGCGGCGATGCGGTCGGTGTCGAGGGTGTCGCCGAGGAACAGCTGGCGGGAAAACACGCCGAGGGGCCGTTCGGAGACCTGCATCTGCACGTCGTCGGAGCCGGGTGCGGGCCGCCGTTCGGCCTTGACGGTGAGGACGTTGCGTTCGACGTCGAGCTCGATGGCGTCGGGCGTGATGCCGGGCAGGTCGAAGCAGACGACGAACTCCTCGCCGGCGCGGTAGGCGTCCATCGGCATCGCGGCCGGCTTCGACCACGTGCCGGGCGCGGGGGTGCCGAAGACCTGCTGGGCGAAGCGGTCCAGCTCGCGGAACGGGTCGGTGCGCATCAACATCGGTTCCACCTCCGGATGTCGTTGATCTCTGGTGTCAACACGCACTTATGGTTCTAACACGTCATCCATGTGATGACAAGTGTGATGTCGTCGAAAAGATGACGCATCTACCGGTCGGCGAGAGCCTCGAGGACCGTGCCGTGCAGGGTGACCAGCGACCGCACGCCCGCGACGGTCAGGGGTGAGCCGACGATCCGTTCCGAGCCGACCAGGCGCAGCCCGACGTCGACGCGGCGGAGCTCGGTCGCGATCTGCACGACGACCTGGAGGGCCACCGACCCGAAGGTGGGACGTTCGGTCAGGTCGAGGATCAGCAGGTCGAGAGCGTGGGCCCGCTGGCCGTCGATGACGGCCATCAGCTCGATCCCGGTCCGCGCGTGGAACCCGCCGCGGGGCCGCAGCAGGCGGGCTCCCGGCCGCACGTGGTCCAGGGGCTCGATCAGCACGGGCTGCCTCGTCGACGGGCCCCGGTCCATCAGTTGCACGTCTCTCTCCGTGGTAGCTGCGCCGACCCTCCATTCAACTGCCCGGTGCCGGTCCGGCACAGCCGATTCGCGCGTCACCCTGTCCGTTGCCCGCGTTGGCGGGACCGTGCGGAGAGCGATTACCGTTCGGTTCGTGACGGGCTTGCCGCAGACGGAGCTGTTGCCCGGGCATCCGGTCGCTCGCGCGACGGACGTCGACGAAGCGCACGATGCGGTGACCCGGACGTACCTGCCGCACCGGCTCGAGGTGCTGGACCGCCCGGTCGCCTTGGACATGCGGCTCAACGCGGTCCGGGTGGGTGCGGTGACCGCGGGCTACCTGCAGTACGGGACCGCGGTCCGGCTCGGCACGGTCGACGCCGGCGGCTACCACGTCAACATCCCGGTCCGCGGACGCTGCGAGCAGCGCTGCGGCTCGGCGGAACCGGTGTTCGCCCGGCCCGGACGGGCCGCCGTGTTCATGCCGGGCCACCCGGCCGACCTGCGGTGGGGAGCCGGGTGCGCCCAGCTGTGCCTCATGATCGACCGGTACGAGCTGGACCTGGAGCTGCAGCGGCAGCTCGGGCGGCCGCTGGGCGAGCCGGTGCGCTTCACCACCACGATGGACCTGGCCACCCCGGCGGCGCGGTCGTGGCTCGACGTGCTGGCGCTGCTGGAGCGTGAGGCGGACCGGCCGGGCGGGATCACGCACCACCCCGCGGCGGCCCGGCACCTGCAGAGCCTGGTGATCGCCGGTCTGCTGCTGGCCCAGCCGAACAACTACAGCGACCACCTGCACGCGCCGTCGGCCCCGGCCCCGCCCCGGGCGCTGCGCCGGGCCGTCGAGCTGATCGAAGACGACCCGGGCCGGCCGTGGACTTCGAGCACCCTGGCCCGCGAAGTCTCGGTCAGCGTCCGGGCCCTGCAGGAAGGGTTCCAGCGCTGGTTCACCGTGCCGCCGATGGCCTACCTGCGGGACGTCCGGCTGACCCGGGTGCACGACGAACTCGCGGCGGCCGACCCCGCCGGCACGACGGTCGCGGCGGTCTCCGCTCGTTGGGGCTTCCTGCACGCCGGCCGGTTCTCGACGGCCTACCGCCGCAAGTTCGGCGCCCTGCCCTCGGAGACGCTGCACGGCCGTCGCGCGGTCTGAGCGGGGTTTTCCCTTTCACCGGGCGCTTCTCGCCGCGTCCCCGGGTTGAAGCGCGCGGCGCCGGGTACTCCCGCCGGGACGAAAAGGAGAACCGGGATGTCGACCGACGCGATCGTGCTGCTCAAAGAGGACCACCAAACCGTCGAAAAGCTGTTCAAGAGGTTCGAAAAGGCGGGCGACGAGGCGTTCAAGGAGAAACGGAAGCTCGTCGACGCGATGATCGAGGAGCTGACGACCCACACCTACATCGAAGAGGAGATCTTCTACCCGGTCGCCAAGGAAGCCGTTCCGGACACGCGTGATCACGTGCTGGAGAGCGTCGAAGAGCACCACGTGATGGTGTGGCTGATGGCGGAGCTGCGGGACCTGGACCCGGAGGACGAAACCTTCGACGCCAAAGTCACCGTCCTCACCGAAAACGTGCGCCACCACGTCGAGGAAGAAGAGGACGAGTGGTTCCCGCAGGTGCGCAAGGCGCTGGGCCGCAAGCGACTTCAGGAGGTGGGCCAGCGGATGCTCGACGCCCGCCCGAAGGCGCCCAAGGACCCGTTGAAGATCGCCAGCGCGCACGCTTGAGCGGGGCGACGGCGGCCGCGCAGGGTGGCTGGGCTCGCTCGTCCAGGACCAGGCCGCTTCCGGGCTCGGTCAGGCGATCGGACAGCGCGCCCAGCCTCCTCACCTCGCGCGCGGCGCCCGGCGGCGATGCGGGCAAACCGCGGGTGTGCGCCCGGGCCGGCGGGGTACCCGGCGGTCATGACGTCGATCGGCTACTTCCTGTCCTGCGAGCAATACGGCCCGCGTGAACTCGTCGCCCAAGCCCGCGCGGCCGAGCGGGCGGGGTTCGAACGGCTGTGGATCTCCGACCACTTCCACCCGTGGAACGACGCACAGGGCCAGAGCCCGTTCGTCTGGTCGGTGATCGGTGCGCTGTCGGAGGCCGTCTCGCTGCCGGTCACGACGGCGGTGACGTGCCCGACCGTCCGGATTCACCCGGCCGTGCTCGCGCAGGCCGCGGCCACCGCCGCCGTGCAGCTGGACGGGAGGTTCGTGCTGGGCGTGGGCTCGGGGGAGGCGCTCAACGAGCACATCCTCGGGGACGCCTGGCCCTCGGCCGGGCAGCGGCTCGAGATGCTGGAGGAAGCCGTGGAGGTCATCCGCCTGCTGCACGCGGCGGGAGCGCGCGGTGAGGCCGTGAGCCACCACGGGGTGCACTACGAGGTGCAGGACGCGCGGATCTACACGATGCCCGCGGAGCCGGTGCCGATCTACGTGTCCGGGTTCGGGCCGCAGGCCACCGAGCTGGCCGGGCGCATCGGCGACGGCTACTGCACGGTCGTGCCCGACGCCGGCCTCGTCCGCACGTTCCGCGAGTCCGGCGGCGGTGACAAGCCGGTGCAGGCGGGCATGAAGGTCAGCTGGGACGCCGACCCCGAGGCGGCGCTGGACCAGGCGCACCGCCTGTGGGCCAACGATGCGCTGCCGGGCCAGCTGGCGCAGATCCTGCCCCGCCCGGAGGACTTCGAAGCGGCCACCACGTTCGTCCCGCGCGCGGACGTCGCGGAGGCGATCGTCTGCGGCGACGACCCGAAGGCCCACGCGGAACGGGTGCGCCAGTACGTCGACGCCGGGGTGGACGAGATCTACGTGCAGCAGGTGGGCCGTGACCACGAGAGCTTCTTCAGGGGCTGGCAGGAGTACGTTCTGCCCGAGTTCCACTGAGGACAGACCGGTTCGAGCCGCGGATCACCCGAGCGGGGATCAGCGCGCCGCGGCCAGGTCGAGCGCGATGTCGGTGATCATGTCCTCCTGGCCGCCGACCATGCCGCGCCGGCCGACCTCGACGAGGATCGCCCGGGTGTCCAGGCCGTACCGCACCGCCGCCGCCTCGGCGTGGCGGAGGAAGCTCGAGTACACGCCCGCGTAGCCCAGGCTCAGCGTCTCGCGGTCGACGCGGACTTCGCGATCCTGCAAGGGCCGCACCAGGTCGTCCGCGGCGTCCATCAGGGGGAACAGCTCGCACCCGTGCTCCCAGCCCATCAGGTCGGCCACCGCGATGAACGCCTCCAGGGGACAGTTGCCGGCTCCGGCGCCCTGCCCGGCCAGGGAAGCGTCGACCCGGACCACGCCGTTCTCCACCGCGACGACGCTGTTGGCGACGCCGAGGGCGAGGTTGTGGTGGGCGTGGATGCCGATCTGCGTCCCCGGCTCGAGAACGTCCCGGTAGGCGCGGACCCGGGCGCGGACACCGTCCATGGTGAGGCGGCCGCCGGAGTCGGTCACGTAGACGCACTGGGCGCCGTAGGACTCCATGAGCTTGGCCTGCTTCGCGAGTTCGTCCGGCTCGGCCATGTGCGACATCATCAGGAACCCGGCGACGTCCATGCCCAGCTCGCGGGCGGCGCCGATGTGCTGGGCGGAGATGTCGGCTTCGGTGCAGTGCGTGGCGACGCGGACCGAGCGGATGCCGAGCCGGTGCGCCTCCCGGAGGTCCCGCAGGGTGCCGATGCCGGGGAGCAGCAGCGTGGTGGGGACTGCGGTGCGCGTGACGTCGCAGACCGCTTCGATCCACTCCCAGTCGGTGTGGGCGCCGACGCCGTAGTTGATGCTGGAGCCGGACAGGCCGTCGCCGTGGGCGATCTCGATCGCCGCGACGCCCGCCGCGTCCAGCGCGCCGGCGATCGCCCGCGCCTGCTCGACGGTGTAGCGGTGCCGGATGGCGTGCATGCCGTCCCGCAGGGTCACGTCCTGGATGTACAGATCGGTCATCGGGCTGTCTCCTGGTGGGTGGCCATGCGTTCGGCGGTCCGCAGCGCGGCCGAGGTCATGATGTCGAGGTTCCCGGCGTAGGCGGGCAGGTAGTGCGCGGCGCCTTCGACCTCCAGGAACACCGACACCTTCACCGCGTCGCCGGCCGGGGCCAGCCGGTGCAGGGGGTCGTCCGCGGTGACGGTCTCGAACTGGACCTTCTGCTTGAGCCGGTAGCCGGGGACGTAGGCCTGCACCCGCCCGACCATGTCTTCGACGGACGCGGTGATCGCTTCGGTGTCCCCATCGGACACCAGGCAGTGCACGGTGTCGCGCATGATCAGCGGGGGTTCGGCGGGGTTGAGCACGATGATCGCCTTGCCGCGCGCGGCGCCGCCGACCCGCTCGATCGCGGAGGCGGTGGTCTCGGTGAACTCGTCGATGTTGGCCCGGGTGCCCGGGCCCGCCGAGCGCGAGGAGATGGACGCGATGATTTCGCCGTAGTGCACGGGGGTCACCGCGCCGACGGCGGCCACGATCGGGATGGTCGCCTGCCCGCCGCAGGTGACCATGTTGACGTTGGGGGCGTCGAGGTGCTCGTCGAGGTTGACCGGCGGGACGACGTACGGCCCGAGCGCGGCCGGCGTGAGGTCGATGACGGTGCGGCCGAGGGCGCGCAGGACTTCGTCGTGGTGCCGGTGCGCGCCCGCCGAGGTGGCGTCGAAGACGTACCGGACGTCGGCGAACTCGTCGAGCCGGGCCAGGCCGTCGACGCCCTCGTGCGTGGTCGCGACCTTGAGCCGGCGGGCGCGGGCGAGGCCGTCGGAATCGGGGTCGATCCCGGCCATGGCCGCGATCTCGAGGTGCTCGGCCAGCCGCAGCACCTTGATCAGCAGGTCCGTGCCGATGTTGCCGGAACCGATGATCGCGACTTTCGCGCTCATGCTGCCTCCCCTTCGAAGCCGATGGTGACCTCGCCGAGGCCGGAGATCCGGGCGGTGAAGACGTCGCCGGGGGCGGCGGGCACCATCGGGCCCAGCGCGCCGGTGAGGACGATGTCGCCTGCCCGCAGGGGTTCGCCGCGGCGGGCGAGCGTGGTGGCGAGCCAGGCCGCGGCGTTGAGCGGGTCGCCGAGGCAGGCGCGGCCGGTGCCTTCCGAGACGAGTTCGGGGCCGCGGTGCAGCCGCATCTCGACGTCGGCCGGTTCGAGGCCGTCGAGCGTCTCGCGGGTGTCGCCGAGGACGAACAGGCCGGAGGAGGCGTTGTCGGCGACCGTGTCGACGATGGAGATGTCCCAGCCTGCGATCCGGCTGTCGACGATCTCCAGCGCGGGGGCGAGGAACGCGGTGGCCGCGCGGACGTCGGCGATCGAGCAGTCCGGGCCGGGCAGGTCCGCTCCGAGGACGAGCGCGATTTCCGCTTCCACCTTGGGTTGCAGGAGGCGGCCGGCGGGGACGGTGCCTTCGGGGGAGAGGGCCATGTCGGAGAACAACGCGCCGAAGTCGGGCTGGTCGACGCCCAGCTGCCGTTGCACGGCCGGCGACGTCAGGCCGATCTTGCGGCCGACCAGGCGGTGCCCGGCCGCGAGCCGGCGTTCGGTGTGCAGGCGCTGCACGGCGTAGGCCGCGTCGAGGTCGCCGTCGGCGAAGAGATCGCGGATCGGCGGGCACGGCGTGGCCGTGGCGGCCGCGGCCGCGAGCACTTCGGCGGCCTTGGGGACGGCCTCGTTCATCGGGACCTCCGGAGCAGGGGTTGTGACCCGCCAGGTATAGGCCGCAGCCCGAGCGTGTGCCAAAGTTTGTTCCGTGACACGGAACGGCGAGAACGGCAACATGCTCGACAAGGCGGCTGCTGTCCTGTCCGTCTACCGCCCGAACGGCGGATCGTTTCGCCTGACGGAACTCGCCACCAGGGCGGGGCTGACCAAGACGACGGCGTTCCGCCTGGTCGGCGACCTGGTCCGCCTCGGGTTCCTGGAGCGGGCCGGCGAGCAGTACCGGCTGGGCGGCACCCTGTTCGAACTGGGTTCGCTGGTGCCCCGCCGGCAGGACCTCCGCGAGGCCGCGCTGCCGTTCCTGCAGGACCTTTTCGAGAGCACCCGCCAGACCGTCCACTTCGGAATTCGCGACGACCGCGAAGTCGTGTACGTCGAACGCATCCACGGCCACGACGCCGTCCCGCTGCCCTCCCGGATCGGCGGCAGGCTCCCGCTCACGTGCACGGCGATCGGCAAGGCCCTGCTCGCGTTCTCCGAGCCCGAGCTGGCGGAGGCGATCCTCGCGGACCCGCTGCCGCAGCTGACGTCCGCCTCGATCACCGACCCGCTCCGGCTGCGCACGGCACTGGAGCAGACGCAGGTGTCCGGCCTGGCGTACGAGGAGCAGGAAGCCGCGCTCGGGGTGAGCTGCATCGCCGCGCCGGTGTTCAGCGGAGCGGTCGCGGTCGCGGCGCTCTCGGTGGCCGTCCCCCGTGAGCAGTTCCGCCCGGCGCACCTGGCCCCGGCCGTCCGGACGGCCGCGCTGGGACTGTCCCGGACGCTGCGCCAGGCCACCGAGCCCGGCCGATAGCGCTTGACACGATCTAAGTTCGATAGGTAGAACTTAGATCGTTGAGACGAACTTAGTTCGTTCCATTGGTCTGGAGGTGTGCGAATGAGGGTGTCCGTTGCCGGAGCCGGGCTGGGCGGGCTGGCTCTTGCGCAGGGTCTGCGCGGGGCCGGGATCGAAGCCGAGGTGTTCGAGCGCGATCCGGAGATCGCCGCGCGGTTCCAGGGCTACCGGCTCGTGCTGAACCCGGCCGGGTTCCAGGCGGTGCGCGACTGCCTGCCCGCACGGTGGCACCCACTGCTGGACGAGATCGTCATGGAGGCTTCCGCCGAGCAGCTGATCCTGGACCCGCAGCTCACCGAGATCGGCAGGCTCGGCGCCGGCCGGACCGGGATCGTGGTCGACCGGCAGGTGCTGCGGCACCTCCTGCTGACCGGTCTCACCGTGCACACCGGCGCCGCGCTGACCGGCTACGACGTGCTGGCCGACGGCCGGGTCCAGGCCCGGTTCTCCCGCCGTGAACCGGCCGTCGCCGACCTGCTCGTCGGCGCGGACGGCGTGGCCTCCGCGGTGCGCGGGGTGCTGGCACCGGAGATCACGCCCGCCGACACCGGCGTCCGGTTCGTCATCGGCCGCACGCCGCTGACCGACGAGTTCGCCGTCCTGGCCAAGGCCTACGGCTCGAAGATCACCGGCGACGGCGTCAGCCTGCTGCTCGGCGCGATGCGCTTCCGCACCCCGCCGAAGCAGGCCGCCGAGCGGCTCGCCCCCGAAGTCACGCTGCCCGACATCGGCGACTACGTCCGCTGGGCCATGATCCTGCCGCCGGACGGCTCGCCGCCGGGCCTGACCCCGCAGGACGCCGTGCTGTCCAGGGTGCGCGGGTGGCACCCGGTGCTGCGCACCCTGGTCGAGCGGGCCGACCCGGACCACAGCACGCTGCTGTCCATCCGGGTGGTCGAGCCCGGCGAGCGCTGGGCGTCCGGCCCGGTCACGCTGCTCGGCGACGCGATCCACGCCACCTCGCCGACGGGTGGCAACGGCGCGAACACCGCCCTGCGCGACGCCGACCTGCTGCGCCGCTGCCTCATCGAGGCCGGCGAAGGCCGCCGGGATCTGCTCGACGCGGTCGACGACTACGAGCGGCAGATGGTCGAATACGGCGCCGAGGCCGTGCGCAGCAGTCTCGAGAAGCTGCCCGCTTTCGTTCCTGGGGCGCGTTGACGCCGCTTGATGTATATGCAACAGTGGCCTCGTGAAGCTCTCCGCTGTCGATGAAATCGTGGACGACTGCCTGGCGGTCCGCATCCGCCTGATCGGCCGGGCTCTCACGAGCCTGTACGACGGCGCCCTCGCGGATCACGGCGTGACCATCGCCCAGCTCAACCTGCTCGCGGCCGTCGGCAAAGCGGGTCCGTGCCCGCCCGCCGTGCTCGGGGACGTGCTGCAACTGGAGCGGTCCACGGTCAGCCGCAACCTGAACCTCCTGCTCGGCCACGGCTGGATCGAGGCCGTCTCCGCCGACGCGAAGGGGCTCCGGGAGGTCGCGCTCACCGACGCCGGCCGGGACAAGATCGAGTCCGTGATGCCCGCTTGGCGGCGGTCTCAGGAGCAGGCGGCCCGGCTGCTCGGAGCGGCCGGAACTGGTGCCATCCAGGGGATCGCACGCGAAATGGGCTACCCGCCAGGCAAGTGAGCCCCGCGAGTTCGAAGCGAGCGTTCGCTGCCGACCATATGTTGTATATACAACAAGAAGGAGAAGTCATGAGCAAGGTGGTGTTGGTGACCGGCGCGTCCCGCGGAATCGGCCGGGCGGTCGCCCTGGCGTTCGCCGGAGAGGGCGCGCGGCTCGTGCTCGCGGCTCGCTCGGCCGATCGGCTGGGCGAAGTGGAGAAGGAGGTGCTGGCGCTCGGGGCCGACGCTCTGTCGGTGCGGACCGACGTGTCCGAGCCGGGGCAGGTCGCGGCGCTGGTCGACGCGGCGGTGCGCCGGTTCGGCCGCATCGACGTGCTGGTCAACAACGCCGGGGTCGGCAAGGTCGGCGAAGCCGCCGCCGGCACGTTCGCCGAAGACCTGCGGTCGACCCAGCGCGCGAGCCTGTTCGGGATGATCAGCGTGACGCAGCAGGTGCTCCCGGTCCTCCGGCGGCAGGGGGCGGGAACGATCGTGAACATGTCCTCGATCATGGGGCGCAAGGCTTTCGCCCGGTTCGGCGCCTACGCGATCGTCATGCACGCGGTGTCCGCGTTCTCCGACGCCCTGCGTCAGGAGGTGGCCGCCGACGGCATCCGGGTCTCGGTGATCCACCCCGCGCTGACCGCCACCGACCTGTTGCGGGACACCGACGTCGCCGAGATGCCGCCGCCGTTCCGCCACATGACGCCCCTGTCGCCGGACGACGTCGCGAAGTCCGTCGTGGCCGCGGTCCGGCACGGGAGGCGCCGGGTGGTCCTTCCGCGGACGGCGAACATGCTGCTGCTGGGCGAGGCCCTGTCACCGCGCCTGGGTGACCTGGTCGCCACCGCGCTCACGAAACGGCGCATTGCCGCCCTGCTCCGGATGAACCGCGGCAAGACCTACCACGAAACGATTTCCGTCCCCTCGGCGTGACGCCGGGTTCAGCCGGCGGGCACCAGCAGCCGCGCGGCCTCGCGGAACGACGCCACCAGCGGGTTCGGGTCCCGGGTCCGCGACGCCACCACGACCCGGCAGGGCTCGAAGCCCTCGACCGGAATCGCCGCCACGTCCTCGCGCAGCCGGAGGCGGTGGTCACCGGCGGGCAGGACCGCCACGGCGCTGCCCGACGCCACGAGTTCCAGCTTGTCCTCGAAGCTGTCGTCCGGCGCGGGGGGTGGTGAGCCGTCCTTCGGCGTGCTCCACAGCGTCGGCGTCACCGCGCACGCCACCAGTTCCTCGTCGCCCAGGTCGTCCACCGAGACGACTTCCTTGCCCGCCAAGCGGTGCGTGGCCGGGACCAGCAGCACGCGCGACTCCTCGTACAGCGGGGTCACCGTGGCCGCGAACGGCAGCGGGTCGCGAGCGACCAGGGCGTCGACCCGGCCGTCGGGCAGGGCGCGGGTGTCGTGCCAGCGCAGCAGCCTGGTCCGGATACGGGCGTCGGGGTGGCGGTGGCGCAGCGCCTGCACGGCCGGGGTGATGATCAGGCCCTCGACGTAGCCGAGGGTGATCTCCCGCGGCGGGTCGGCGGCGCGGGCGACCGTCACGGCGTCTTCGGCCGCTTCGAGGACGGCGTGGGCACGCGGCAGGAACGCCGCGCCGGCCGCCGTGAGGACGGTGCCCTGCGGCGTGCGCGCGAACAGCCGCACGCCGAGCTGGTGCTCCAGCCGCTGGATCTGGCGGCTCAGCGACGGCTGCGCGAGGTGCAGGGCCGCGGCGGCGCGGCCGATGTTGCCGTGCTCCGCCACGACCGTGAAGTACCGGACCAGCCGCAGGTCGAGATCCACATTTCGAGCGTACGCCGCCATGCACCGGCGGTATGGCGGCATGCGGAACGGGCCTTGGACGCGGCGGCGGGCCCGGCAGTTGACTCGGGGTATGAACGCTTACGAGGGAAAGAACGTCGTGATCACCGGCGGCAGCAGCGGGCTCGGCCTGGCGACCGCGGAACTGCTGGTGACCCGCGGCGCACGGGTGCTGATCACCGGACGGGACAAGGAAAAGCTCGAGTCCGCGCGCCGTCGGCTGGGGGAGCGGGCGACGGCCGTGCGCAGCGACTCCGCGGCCATGGCCGACGTCGAGGAGCTGGCGCGGGTGGTCCGCGCGGAGTTCGGCGCGGTGGACGCGCTGTTCGTCAACGCGGGCGTGACCGCGTTCGCGCCGTTCGAGACGATGCCGGAAGCGCGGTACGACGAACTGTTCGCCGTGAACACCAAGGGGCCGTACTTCACCGTGCAGAAACTGGCGCCGCTGCTGCGCGAGGGCGCCGGTGTCGTGCTCACGACGTCGGTGGCCAACGTCAAGGGCCTCGACCTGATCAGCGCCTACGCCGCGACCAAGGCCGCGCTGCGGTCGATGACCCGGTCCCTGGCGCGGGAACTGCTGCCCCGCCGGGTCCGCGTCAACGCCGTCAGCCCGGGCCCGATCGCCACCGGCATCCTCGACGCGACGATGCCGCCGGACGCCGCCGAACAGACCAAGGCCGCGATGATCGCGCAGAACCCGATGGGGCGCTTCGGCGAGCCGGCCGAGGTCGCGGCCACGGTGGCCTACCTCGCGTTCGAGGCGACGTTCACCACCGGCGCCGAGATCCCCGTGGACGGCGGTGCCGCCCAGCTGTGACCGGGTCACCGCCGCAGTGAGTCGGAGCTGGGACAGGAGCACCGCGTGGGAGGCGCCCCGGGCCCGGGGGTACAGGTCCTGCCGCACGCGGAACTCCACCTGGATGTCGTCGGCGGATTCGCCCTGGTCGGGCGCGAAGGCGGCGACGTAGACCAGCGCCTTGACATTCTTGCCGTCGCGGACGACAACGGCGTCGATCTCGGTGGTCTTCATCCCGGAGGCAGATCCCGCCCGAGCCCGCGGTTACGTCGGCGTGGGTGTCGCCGCGGTCGTGGACCCGGTGTCCTCCTCCGAGAGGGTTCTGCCACGCCTTCACCGTCGGTCCGCCGGACACCCGTGCGCCCCGGGGGAGTCCCTGGTGCCGGGTCGGCCAGGGGTTCTCACGGGCGCGATCCGCGCGTGGACCCGGCCACGCTGACGGGCGTACCGGATTCCCCCGTGAAAGGCAGGGTGCGCCATGACCGCGCTCGAGCAGCAGGCCGACCGTGCGATCCGACCGTTCTCCGTCCACTTCCGCCGCGAGGCGCTCGACCAGCTGCGCCGTCGCCTGGAGGCGACGCGCTGGCCGACCCCCGAACTGGTCGGCGACCGCTCGCAAGGGGTGCAGCTGGCCACCATGCGAGCGCTGCACCGCTACTGGACCGACGAATACGACTTCCGGCGCGTCGAGTCGCGGCTCAACGCGCTGCCGCAGTTCACGACCGAGATCGACGGCGTGAAGATCCACTTCGTGCACGTCGAGTCCCGGCACCCGGACGCGCTGCCGCTGATCATGACCCACGGCTGGCCGGGGTCGGTCATCGAGATGCTCGACTCCGTCGGCCCGCTGACCGATCCGACCGCGCACGGCGGCACCGCGGCGGACGCGTTCCACCTCGTGCTGCCGTCCCTGCCCGGGTACGGCTTCTCGGCGGAGCCGGCCGAGGTCGGCTGGGACCTCGTGCGCACCGCCCGGGCGTGGGCCGAGCTCATGCGCCGGCTCGACTACGACCGCTACGTGGCCCAGGGCGGCGACGTCGGGGCCGGTGTCACCGACGCGATCGGACGGCTGGGCCCGCAGGGGCTGGCCGGCATCCACACCAACCTGCTCGTGCCCGCGCTCAACGACCCTTCGGCCTTGCCGGACAACACCGAGGAGGAACGCGCGGCGCTCGCCGCGATCAAGGAGTTCCAGACCACCGGCAACGGCTACTTCGTGGAAATGGCCACCCGGCCGCAGACCATCGGGTACGCGCTGCTGGACTCACCGTCCGCGCTCGCCGCCTGGATGGTCGACCACGACACCGACGCCTACTACAAGATCGCCGGCGCGTTCGTCGACGGCAAGCCGTCCGGCAACCTCACCCGCGACCACCTGCTCGACAACATCACGGCCTACTGGCTGACCGGCACGGGCGCGTCCACCGCCCGCAGCTATTGGGAGGCCTACGGGGCCGACGCTCCCGCCGCGGGCAGCCCGCCCCTGCCGGCGCCGCGGGTTCCGGTCGGCTTCAGCACGTTCCCCGGCGAGATCTGGCGGACTCCGCGCAGCTGGGCCGAAGTCGCGTACCCCACGCTCGACTACTTCGGGGTCGCCGCGCGGGGCGGGCACTTCGCCGCCTAGGAAGAGCCGGAGCTGTTCGCGGCCGAGCTGCGAGCCGCGTTCCGGGCACTGCGTTAGGAGGGCGGATCCATGTTCAGACCCACCAGACGGCAGGTGCTGCGGGGCGGAATCGCCGTGGCGATGGCGAGTGCGCTCGGCGGAGCCCCGGCGGCCGCGGCGCAGACCGGGATCCGTCCGTTCCGGGTCGCGGTCCCGTCCCGGCAGCTGGCCGATCTTCGCGACCGGGTCGCCGCGACGCGCTGGCCGTCACGCGAGCTCGTCACCGACCGCACGCAGGGCGTGCAACTGGCGGCCGCGCGGGCACTCGCCCGCTTCTGGACCACACGCTACGACTGGCGCCGCTTCGAAGCGAAGATCGACGCGCTCCCGCAGTTCACGACCGAGATCGACGGCGTCGACGTCCACTTCGTCCACGTGCGCTCACGGCACCCCGGAGCGCTGCCGCTCGTCATGACCCACGGCTGGCCGGGCTCGGTCGTGGAGCTGCTCGAGACCGTCGGCCCGCTGACGAATCCGACCGCGTACGGCGGCACCGCCGCCGATGCGTTCCACGTCGTGCTGCCGTCGATCCCCGGCTACGGCTTCTCCGCCCAGCCGGCCGGGCTCGGCTGGGACACGGGCCGGACCGCGCGGGCCTGGGCCGAGCTGATGCGCCGGCTCGGCTACGACCGCTACGTGGCCCAGGGCGGCGACGTCGGCGCCGCCGTCACCGACGGTTTGGGTCGGCTGGCCCCCGCCGGGCTCCTCGGCATCCACCTGAACCTGCTGGTCACGGCCTTGCGCAACTCCGCAGGCCTGCCGAAGAACACCGAGGAGGAGAAGGCCGCGGCCGCCGCGCTCAAGGTCTTCGGCACCACCGGCAACGGCTACCTCGTCGAGCAGTCCACCCGGCCGGAAACGATCGGCTACGCACTGCTGGATTCCCCGGTCGCCCTGGCGGCGTGGATGCTCGACCACGACACCGACAGCTATCTCAAGATCGCCCGCGTCTTCCTGGGTGACGCGCCGTCGGGCAACCTCACCCGGGAGCACGTCCTCGACAACATCACGCTGTACTGGCTCACCGGCACGGGTGTCTCGGCCGCCCGCGGGTACTGGGAAGGCGCTCACGCCGACAGAGGCCAGCCGCCGCCGGTGTCCGTGCCGGTCGCCTTCAGCGCGTTCCCGGGCGAGATCTTCCGGGCGCCGCGCAGCTGGGCGCAGGCCTCGTACCCGACGCTGTCCTACTACCACCAGCCGGACCGGGGCGGGCACTTCGCCGCGTGGGAGGAGCCCGGCCTGTTCACCGCCGAGCTCCGCGCCGCCTTCCGCGCGCTGCGCTGAGCGGAACCCGACCGTGCTGGGCCGGGCCAGGGACATCCCGGGCCCGGCCTGGCACGGATCGGGTTCAGGAAGACCTTCCGATCTCGAAGTCGCCGCGGTCGGCGCGCTCGCGGATGCCGCGCCAGAATTCGAGGGCCGCGTACTCCATGCCCAGCCCGAGTTCCAGGGTGATCATCCGGCCGGCGACCTCTTCGATGTGGCCGAAGCGGCGCTGCATCTCCTCGTACTCGGCGATCCGGCGCTCGTGCTGCTCGACCTGTCCCTTCGCGAGCTGGGCCACGTCGTCGGGTCCGGCCAGCTCGCTGAAGAAGAGCTTGATCTCCGCCACGTCGCGCAGCTCGAAGTGCTCGTTGACCGGCTCGGCCATCCAGCCGCGCAGGACCTTCCGGCCGGCTTCGGTGATCGAGAACGTCTTGCGCCTGCGCCCCGAGTCCTCTTCGTCGAGCTCCAGCAGGCCGGCTTCCTGGAGCCGCTTGGGTTCCGAGTACAGCTGCGCGTGCGGGAAGTTCCAGAAGTAGCCCACGGACCGGCCGATCGCGCGCTTGAGGTCGTAGGACGTGGAAGGGCCGCGCAGCGCGATCATGCCGAGCACCACGTACGACGTCGTCGACAACCGAACCGTTGACATGCTCCGGATCGTATCGTAGGTTCGCAACCATCCGAAACAGATGGTCGGTCTCGTACCATCGAGTGCGCACTGTCGCGTTGGAGGAACGGTCATGGATCTGGGCACGGTTCTGCGCTGGACGGCGGAGCGTTATCCCCGGCGCCGCGCGGTGGGTGGCGCGAACCCCATGACCTACGCCGAATGGGACGCGCACACCGACCGCCTGGCCTGGGCCTTCGCCGCGCTCGGCGTCCGGCCCCGCGACCGGGTGGTCCTCTCGCTGGCCGGCGGGGAACCCCTGGCCAGCCTGCACCTGGCCGCGCAGAAGCTCGGCGCCGTCTCGGTGCCGCTGTCGTACCGGTTCGCGCCGCCCGAACTCGCCTACTGCGTCGCCGACGCCCTGCCCGCCCTGGTGGTCACGGACGCTTCGACCGCGGCTCTCGCCGACGAAGCGATGGCCGACCTGCCCCCGGTGCCCCGGATCGCCTCCGGGCCGACGGACGAGGACACCATCGAACGCCTGGCGCTGCGACAGGCGGGCGGCGCCCCGGACGTCCGGGTGTCCGACGAGGACATCAGCGTGATGCTCTACACCTCGGGCACCACCGGGAAACCGAAGGGCGTGCCGCGCACGCACTCCGCCGAGCACCACGCGGCGCTCGCGCACCTGATCCAAAGTGGACAGTCCCGGTTCGACGCCACCCTGGGCGTGATGCCGCTGTTCCACACCATGGGGCTGCGCACCCTGCTGGCCACCCTGGTCGGCGCGGGAACCTGGGTGCCGCAGGTGAAGTTCGACGCGGACGAAGCCCTGGACCTGATCACCGCGGAGGGGATCGGCTCGCTGTACCTGGTGCCGACGATCTACTGGTCGCTGGTGCGCACCGGCCGGCTCGCCGAGGCGCGGACCGTGCGCAGGCTGGCCTACGCGGGCTCGTCGATGACCCCGGCCCTGGCCGAGCAGCTCGCCGGCGCGCTGGCACCGGAGTCCTTCGTCAACCACTTCGGCAGCACCGAGATCTACACCTTCACCATCGGCCCGGACGTGCTCGCGAAGCCGGGTTCGGCGGGCCGCGCCGGCATCTTCTCGCGGGTGCGGCTGGTCGACCCGGACCCCGCCGCGCCGCCGGAGGCCGAGGTGGCACCGGGGGAGCAGGGCCAGATCGCCGTCTCGATGGCCAGCCCCGAGGCGTTCGCCGGGTACTGGCACCGGGCCGACGCCAACGCCAAGTCCATCCGCGACGGCTGGTACTTCCCCGGCGACCTGGCGATCGCCGACGAGGACGGGGACCTCTGGGTCGCCGGCCGGGTCGACGACATGATCAACTCCGGCGGCGAAAACATCTACCCCGACGAGATCGAGGACGCGCTGATCCGCTGCGCGGCGGTGCGCGAGGTGGTCGTGGTCGGCATGGCCGACGACCGGTGGGGCCAGGCCGCCACCGCGTTCTTCGTCCCGGGTGACGGCATGACGCCCGAGCACGCGACGGAGGTGCTGGAGGCCTACGTCCGCGAGCAGTCCGGGCTGCCGTCGTTGAAGCGCCCCAAGCGGTTCGTCGCCGTCGACACCATCCCCAAGTCCGGGGTGGGCAAGATCCTCCGCCGCGAGCTGAGCTCCGGCAACTACAGCGCGCTGTTCGACAGCGCCGCAGAAGCAGGCAGGTGAACCGCATGACCGCAGTCTCCGACAAGCCGGCCAGGAGGACGGCGCGGATCGAGGACCCCGCGCTGCTCACCGGCCGCGGCCGGTTCCTCGACGACATGGATCCGTTGCCGGGCACGCTGACCGCCGCCGTGGTGCGCAGCCCGCACCCGCACGCCCGGATCCGCGGCGTCGACCTCGAGCGCGCCCGGCGGCACCCCGGGGTCGCCGCGGTGATCGGCCCCGAGGAGGTCAAGGCGGCCCTGCGCCCGTTCCCGCTGGCGCTCAAGGCACCCATGCCGTACTACCCGACGGCCACGGACAAGGTGCGCTTCGTCGGCGAGCCGGTGGCGGTCGTCGTCGCGAACGACCGGTACCTGGCCGAGGACGCGGCGGAACTCGTCGAGGTCGACTACGAGCCGCTGCCGCCGGTGGTCGACGTGGAGAAGGCGCTGCTGCCGGACGCGCCGCGGCTGCACGAGGACGCCGACGGCAACGTCGCGACCGACCGGACCTTCACCTTCGGCGACGTGGACGACGTGTTCGCCAAGGCGGATCACGTGATCAAGGGCAAGTACGACTTCCCGCGCTACTCCTCGACGCCGATGGAGTGCTACTCGGTCGTCGCCGAGTGGCAGGACGAAGGCGACGGCCCGGCCATCCAGGCGTGGGCCAACTTCCACGGCCCGTTCTCCATGGTCGCGGTGCTGGCCGGCGCGTTCGGCCTGCCCGCGTCGCGGATCCGGCTGATGATCCCGGCCGACAACGGGGGCAGCTTCGGCATCAAGGCGGGCATCTACCCCTACGTCGCGCTGATGGCGCTGGCCAGCAAGCACGCGGGCCGTCCGGTGCGCTGGACCGAGGACCGCATCGAGCACCTGCTGGCCAGCTCCGCCGGGTCCGACCGGGCCATGTGGTTCGAAGCGGCCGTCTCGAACGACGGCACGGTGCAGGCACTGCGCGCCGACTTGGTGGACAACGTGGGCGCGTACCTGCGTCCGCCGGAACCCAGCACGCTCTACCGCTGCTTCGGCAACATCACCGGCGCGTACAAGATCGACGCCGTCGAGATCCGCTCGCGTGCCGTGGTGACGAACAAGACGCCCACCGGGCTCAACCGCGGCTTCGGCGGCCAGCAGCTGTACTTCGGCCTGGAACGGCTGATGGACAAGGTCGCCGAGACGTGCGGCCTCGATCCGATCGAGCTGCGCAAGCGGAACTTCGTGCGGCACGAGGACTTCCCGTACGCCACCCCGACCGGCGGCATCTACGACTCCGGCGACTACCACCGCGCCCTCGACATGGTCGTGAAGAACGCGGACTACCAGGCCCTGCGCGAAAAGCAGCGGGAAGCGCGGGCGCGGGGCGAGTACCTCGGCCTCGGCGTGGCGACCATCGTGGACCCGTCCGCGACCAACATCGGTTACGTCGGCCTGGCCACCCCGGCCGAGCAGCGGGCGTCCGGGCGCGGCAAGTCCGGCTCCACCGAGCACGTCCGGATCAGCGTGGACCCCAGCGGGCAGGTGTCGGTGCTGCTGGGCACCGTGCCGCAGGGCCAGGGCCACGCCACCGTCGCGCAGGAGGTGGTCGCCGACCAGCTCGGCCTGCCGCTGGAGCAGGTGCGCCCGATCGTCGAAATGGACACCGCCACCACCCCGTGGACGATCAGTTCGGGCAGCTACTCCTCGCGTTTCGCGCCGCTGCTGACCAGCGCGCTCGTCGAGGCCGCGGAGAAGCTCGCCGAGACCGTCAAGATCGCCGGCGCCACCCTGCTCGGCGTCGCGGCCGAGGAGGTGGAGCTCGCCGAGGGGCACGTCCGGCTGCTCGCCGAACCGGGCCGGGCGGTCCCGTTCAAGCACGCGGCCGGGCTGGTGCACTGGGACCCCGGCGCGCTGCCGGAAGGCACCTCCGCCCGGCTGTACGAGGAGGCCGCGTTCACCCCGCCGCAGTCGAAGGCGGCCAGCCGCTCGGACCAGATCAACTCGAGCCTGTGCTACGGCTTCGTCGCCGAGCTGGCCGTCGTCCGGATCGACCCGGAGACCCGCGAGGTGAAGCTCGAGCAGGTGGTCACCGTGCACGACGCCGGCACGATCCTCAACCCGACGCTGCTCGAAGGCCAGGTGCACGGCGCCCTCGCGCACGCGCTGGGCGGCGCGCTGTTCGAGGAGATGCGCTACACCGACGCCGGGCAGCCCACCGCCACCTTCATGGACTACCTGTGCCCGACCACCGCAGAAACCACGTTCGAGCTGAACAGCGACCACCTGGAAACGCCGTCGCCGCTGACCCGGCTCGGCGCGAAGGGCTGCGGCGAAGGCAGCTGCATGAGCCTGCCGGTCGCGATCGCCAACGCGGTCGCGGACGCGCTCGCCCCGGCCGGTGCGGACATCACCAGCCTGCCCCTGCACGGAAACGTGCTCCACGAGCTGCTGACCGGCAGCACCACGGAAAGGAACCACTGACGATGGCACTCACCGGAGGCGAGATCCGGCTCGACCGCGGCCACGACGGCCGGGTCGCCTACCTGACCCTCGACCACGGCAAGTACAACATCATCACCTGGGAGACCCGCCAGGTGATGGCCGACCGGTTCGCCGAGATCGACGCCGACGACGAGATCAAGGTCGTCGTCATCCAGGGCGAAGGCGAGCACTTCTCCTCGGGCGGCGACATCGCCGGGTTCATGGAGGTCGACCCGGTCGACTTCACCGACCTGGGCCAGAACGTCACCGCCCCGGCGCGCAGCCCCAAGCCGGTGATCACGGCGGTCGACGGCTACTGCTTCGGCGTCGGGCTCGAACTCGCGCTGTCCACCGACATCCGGGTGGCCACCAAGCGTGCCGAGTTCGCGCTGCCGGAGATGCGGCTGGGCATGATCCCCGGCTCCGGCGGCACGCAGCGCCTCGCCCGGTTGATCGGTCTTTCCCGCGCGAAGTACCACGTGATGACCGCGTCGCGGATCAACGCGCAGCAGGCGGGCGACTGGGGCCTGGTGGCGAACGTGGTCGAGGACCGCGCCGCCCTGGACGCCGAGGTGGAGCGGATCGTGGGCGTGCTGCTCGGGTTCTCCCCGCTGGCCGCCCGCACCGCCAAGGAGGTGCTCGACAAGGGCATCGACGCGCCGCTGTACTCCGGCATCGAGCTGGAGCGCAAGGCGTACGCGATGCTGCGTTCCAGCAACGACTTCGCCGAGGGCGTCGCCGCGTTCACCGGCAAGCGCGCGCCGAAGTTCCAGGGCCGGTGAGCTGAACCCATGAAAGCCGCACCATTCGCCTACGTCCGGCCGTCGAGTCTGCAAGACGCGATCGCCGAACTCGCGAGCACGGGCGGCGGCGGCAAGGTCATCGCGGGTGGGCAGTCGCTGGTCCCGGTGCTGGCCATGCGGCTCGCCCGCCCGGAAACCCTGGTGGACATCACTTCCGTGCCGGAGCTCGACCACGTCGGCGTCACCGGCGGGCACCTCGAGATCGGCGCCACGGTGCGCCAGCGGCGGATCGAGCGCGACCCGGTGAGCGCCGCGGTTCCCTTGCTGGGCATGGCGTTGCCGTGGGTCGGGCACCGGGAGCTGCGCAGCCGGGGCACGGTGTGCGGCAGCCTCGCCCACGCCGACCCGGCCGCCGAGCTGCCGGCCGTGGCGTGCTGCCTGAACGCCGAGCTGACCGTGACCGGACCCGGCGGCGCCCGCCGGGTTCCGGCGCGGGAGTTCTTCTCCGGCGCGATGACGACCGCGCTCGGCGCCGACGACATCCTGACCGCGGTGCGGTTCCCGGTCGCGGCGGCGGGCGAGGGGTTCGGGTTCGCCGAGATCGCCCGTAGGCACGGCGACTTCGCGCTCGCCGGGGTCGTGGCCCGGGTCCGCGTGCGCGGCGCGGAGATCGAAGCGGAGCTGACCGGGTTCGGCGTGTCCGACCGGCCGGTCACCCGCTCGGTCAGTGATGAGCTGGCTGCCGCGCTGAGCGAGAGCGGCGACGTGAGCCGCGCCCTGGCGGAACCGCTCATCGCGGTGGCGGAGGAACTGGTCGACACCGAGGGCGACGCCCACGCGTCCCGCGACTACCGCCGCCGGCTGTTCCGCACGCTGGCGGGCCGGGAACTGGGCAAGGCATACGAGCGCGCTCGCAAGAGCGCCGGTGAGGTGGACTCGTGACCGAAGTGGTGGCACAGAACGGGAAACCGCGCGCGGTGAAGGCGGCGGCGGACGACGTCGTCGAGGTCAGGATGACGGTGAACGGCACGCCCGCCGTGCTCAGCCTGCCCGCGCGGGTCACGCTCGCCGACGCGCTGCGGGACCACCTCGGGCTCACCGGCACGCACGTGGGCTGCGAGCACGGCGTGTGCGGGATGTGCACCGTGCTCGTGGACGGGCAGGCCGCCCGGGCCTGCCTGCTCTTCGCGGTCCAGCTCGACGGCTCGGACGTCGTCACCGTCGAGGGACTCGGCCGGCCGGACGACCTGCACCCGCTGCAGGAAGCCTTCGGCCGCAACCACGCGCTGCAGTGCGGGTTCTGCACGCCGGGCTTCTTGATGAGCTCCTACGACCTGCTCAGCAACGAGCCGGAGGTGACCGAGGAGGAGTTGCCCGAGCAGCTGTCCGGGGTCATCTGCCGCTGCACCGGTTACCGCAACATCCTCACCGCCGTCAACGAAACCCGGGAAGCGCACCCCGACGGCATCCCCGCGCCGGGCAACTGCGCACACCGCGCGCTCGTCGGCCGGGCCACCGGTCAGGCGGGCGGCAGCACCGACGGCCGCGAGGCCGCCGAGGTCACCGAAGACACCCGCCGGATCGACATCGTGCTGCCGGACGGCGATCCGACGATCGCCGTCGACATCGAGACCGAGATCGGCGTGCCGGCCGACGCGGTGTGGCGCGTGTTCGACGACATCTCGCTGCTCGCCCGCTGCCTGCCCGGCGCGGAGCTCACCGAAGACCTGGGCGACGACCACTACGCCGGCCGCGCGCGCGTGTCGGTGGGCCCGATCAAGCTCGCCTTCAAGGGGGTCGCGCACGTCGTCGAGCATGACCGCGCCGGCCAGCGCCTGCGTGTGCTCGCGCAGGGGCAGGACACCGGTGGCGCGCAGACCCAGGCCGACATCGTGCTGCGCACCGAGGCCACGGCCACCGGCACCGCGATGCGAGCCGAGGCCAAGGTGTACCTCACCGGCCGCATCGCGCAGTTCGGCCGGGCACTGGCCGGGGACGTGAGCCGGCGCATGTTCGAGCAGTTCGCGGACGCCCTGCGCGAAGCCGCGACGTCCGGGCAGGCGCCCAGCGGTCCGGTCAAGGCGCCGAGTGCGCTGAAGCTCCTGTTCGCCCCGCTGTTCGCCCGGATCCGGGCCGCGCTGCGCCGCAAATCCCGCTGATCCCTGTCCCTGTCCCGTGAGGGGAAAACCTTGACACCCGATATCGCACCACGGTCAAAGTCGCCTCGTGCCGCGGTATTCGCTTCCGTCGCCGGCTGGTCCTTCGACCTGTTCGACCTCTTCCTGCTGCTTTACGTGGCCGGACCGATCAGCAAGACCATCTTCCCGAGCACCAGCCCGACCCTGGGCATCGCCGCGGTGTTCGGCTCGTTCGCGGTCACCGTCGTGATGCGCCCGGCGGGTGCCGCGATCTTCGGCGAGCTCGCCGACCGCAAGGGGCGCAAGTCGACCATGGTGCTCGTGATGGGCGGCGTCGGCGTCACCACGGCCGCGATGGGGCTGGTCCCGTCCCATGCCTCGGTGGGCGTGCTCGCGCCGGTCCTGTTCCTGGCGCTGCGAGTCGCGCAAGGTCTGTTCGTCGGCGGCGTCACCGCGACGACGCACACGCTCGGCACCGAGAGCATCGGCCCGCGCCGTCGTGGCCTGATGAGCGGGTTGATCGGGGCCGGGGGAGCGGGCCTCGGCGCGGCCCTGGCCAGCCTGGCCTACATCGTGGTTTCGGCGATCTTCACCGGTCCCGCGTTCGACCAGTGGGGCTGGCGGGTGCTGTTCTTCTGCGGGCTGCTCAGCGCCCTGCTGAGCCTGTTCGTGCTGCGCAAGGTCGAGGAGTCCCCGGAGTTCGAGGGCACGCGGCGGGCGCCGGTGCCGTTCCGGGAGCTGGTCCGCGGCCGCGGCAAGAAGATCCTCGCGCTGAACATCGCGGTGGCCGCCGGCGGTGGCGCGCAGTACTACCTGACGTCCGGGTACCTGCCCACCCTGCTCAGCGAGGTGGTCGGGATCCCGGCCGGCCTGCGGGGCGCGATCCTGCTGGTCAGCAGCGTCGTGGTGGTCGGCGCGGCGATCGCCGCGGGCGAGCTGAGCGAACGGCTCGGCCGCCGTCGCACCATGCTGGGGTTCGGCCTGGTCAACCTCGTCGCGTTGCCGGTGCTCACCTGGGGCATCGCCGCCGCCGGAAGCGGGCGCGGCGGGGTCGTGGCGGTGCTGTGCGTGCTCATGGTGATGCTGTCCAACGCCGCGTATTCGCCGCTGATGATCTTCCTCAACGAGCGGTACCCGACGGCTTTGCGGGCCCGGGGCACCGCGGTGAGCTGGAACCTCGGCTTCATGCTCGGCGGGCTGATGCCGACCCTGGTGAGCCTGCTCAGCCCGCAGCTGCCGGACGTCCCTTCGCGGCTCGCGCTCTTCCTGGCGGCCGCGGCCCTGGTGTTCGTCGTCGCGGTCCTGGCGAGCCCGGAAACCCGGGGCGCGCTCGATCGCGAGCGCGCCGACGTCACCCGCGTCCCCGGTGCACGGGGCCGATCGACTCCGGGGGACTGACCGGCACCCGGATGTTCACACCGTCAGGACCAGGAGCGATCCCGCCCGACTCGGCAGAATGCGAATTCACGCTAGGCCGAAAGGCCGTCACGTCGAGCAGGAGGGAACCGCGCCATGGCCGAGCCGCGAGGTCACGCCGACCCGTCCGTCCGGACGCACCGGGATGCCCGTCTCGCCGTACGGATCCCCCGGGACCTGTGGGTGTGCACCTACCGGGTCCGCCGGGACGTCACCGTGCTGCAGGTGGGGGGTGAGGTGGACGTCGTCGGCCTCGCCGACCTGCGGACCGCGTTCGGGAGCCTGCTGGGCGTGGGCAACCGCCTCGTGGTCCTGGACTTCGGGCGGATCGGTTTCTTCAGCGCGGGCGGCGTCGGCGTCCTGGAGCACACGCGGCTCACGCTCGAGGACGCCGGAATCCCGATGCGTCTCGCGCGCCCGTCGCGGGCGGTGCTGCGCCCGCTGACCGCGCTCGGCCTGCTGGGCCGGTTCGACATCCACGCCGGCATCGGCCGGGCCATCACAGCACCGGCCGGCGTGGCTTAGGCGTGCGGCCCGGGGAGGTGGCGATCCAGGCCGATCACCGGCCGGCCGCGATCCCCGGGCTGCACACCTCGCTGCGGAAAGTCAGTACCACCCGGTCGCCCGCGTGCGGGCGGCCGGAATCCGGTACGCCCACTGGGGGGCCCTGCGCTCCCGCCGTGACCGCCGGACCAGGACCAGCAGCCACAGCACGCCGATCAGCGCGATCAGGCCCTGGCCCGTCCAGGCCGTCACCGTGTACACGGTCGTCACGTCCGCGGGCGGTACGACGAGGCCGCGCGGGTCGAGCTGCGCCACCTGCCCGGTCAGGAGCAGCGTGATCACCAGCGCGATGGCCGACATCGAGTCCCACAGCGCGTGCAGCAGCGCGACGCCGAGGAACGCCAGCGCCAGGCGCAGGCTCAGCACGAAGTGCTCGCGCGTGCTCCACGCGAACAGCAGGCCGCCCAGGATGGCGGTCCACAACCCGTGCCCGACCGGCGCGAGGAGCCCGCGCAGCAGTTCGGTCGTGACCAGGTCGGTCAGCGAAAGGCCCTGGGCGGTGAACAACGACGTGAGCGCGTACCCCGCGGATTCGAAGGCGGCGAAGCCGAACCCGACCGTCGCGCCGAGGATCATCCCGTCCCGCATGGACTTCACGGCCAGCCCGCGCGTCAGCAGGGCGAGCGCGACCAGCTTGACCGCCTCCTCGATGAGCCCGACCCCCACGTACAGCCACGTCGACGGGTACAGCAGGTAGCTCTCCAGCACCGACGCGCCGAGGACGCCGAGGACGCCGCCGACGAGAAAGGTCCGGAACACCAGCTCGGCGGTGATCTCCCCGGAGTCGCGGCGCTCGAACGCCCACGCCACGAACGTCACCGGCACCAGGAAGCTGCCGAGCAGCACGAGCGTCGGCAGCAGGTTGGGGTTGCCGGTCGCGTAGGTCACGATGACCGACAGCACCCACAGCAGCAGGCCGATCGTGAAGATCTGCAACCAGGCCCGACGGCGGGGACGGCCGGCCGTGGTCATCGGCGCCTCCCGAACCGCTCGCCGCGCCCGGTGGCCGCGGTGTCGACGAACGCGCGGAAGCGCGCGGGGGAGCCGGGTTCGGCGACGCCGTCGAAGCCCTCCGGACAGCGCAGCGCCGCCCACCGCCGCTGTCCGCCGTCGGAATCGACGCGGTACAGGGCGAAGACCTCGGCGAGCGGCTCGTCGTCCAGTTCGTACAGCACCGGTGGCGTCAGGCCGGTCAGCTCCAGCTCACCGCCGGCCGCCGTCAGCCGGTCGCCGCAGCGGCGCAGCAGGCCGAGCAGGTCGTCGCCGGGCCGCTCGACCTGGGAGAGGTCGACGACGAAGTGGCGGGCGCCCGCGTGGACCAGCCCGGCCAGGTACCCCGCGAGGGTGCGTAACCCCGCGGTGCCGACCTGCCCGGCGACCGTGACGACGGCGTAGCGGCCGGGGTGCAGGGTGGAGCTGAGGGTGAGTTCGTGCGGGGCCGCGTGGCCGATCAGCCGGTCCAGTTCCGCGAGCGCGAGGGGTGGTCGGGAAAGCCTGGTGGTCATGGGAGTCCTCCGGGTTGTGCGAGTTCTTGCGCGAGGTGTTCGTGCACCAGCCGGATGGCCATGGCGCCCTCGCCCACCGCCGAGGCCACCCGCTTCACCGAGCCGTGCCGGACGTCGCCGACGGCGAACACACCGGGACTGCTCGTTTCCAGCGGAAACGGCGGCCGCGAGATCCCGGCGTCGGCGAACGCGCCGACGTCGGCGCCGGTGAACACGAAGCCGTCCTCGTCCAGCGCGACGTGGCCGGACAGCCACCGCGTGTGGGGGGTGGCCCCGATGAAGACGAACAGCGCGCGGGCGTCGAGCCGGTGCCGCTCGCCGGTTCGGTTGTCCTCGACCTCGACCCCCGACATCGTCTTGCCGTCCTCGACGACCTCGCGGACTTCGGTGTGCAGGTGGACCTGGATCCGCGGGTGGCGGCTGACCTGGTCGACGAGGTAGCGCGACATGTTCGCGCCGAGATCGCCGCCGCGCACCAGCAGGTGCACCACGGGCGAGGTCTCCGCCAGGAACACCGCGGCCTGGCCCGCGGAGTTGCCGCCGCCGACCACCACGACCGGGTCGGCCTGGCATTGCCGGGCCTCCTGCGGGGTCGCGGCGTAGTAGAGGCACGTGCCTTCGAAGTGCTCGAGTCGCGGGAGCGGCAGGCGCCGGTACCGGGCGCCGCTGGCGATGATCACCGTCCGCGTGACGATTTCGGTGCCGTCGTCGAAGCCCACCACGTACAGCCCGTCCCGCAGGTCGAGCGTGCTGGCCTCGGCCGGGACGGCGACCCGGACCCCGAACTTGTCCGCCTGGATCACCGACCGCTCGGCCAGTTCCGCCCCCGAGATCCCGGACGGGAAGCCGAGGTAGTTCTCGATCCGCGACGTCGTGCCCGCCTGCCCGCCCGCGGCGACCGCGTCGAACGCCGACGTCGCCAGGCCTTCGGAAGCCGCGTAGACGACGGCCGCGAGCCCGCCGGGCCCGGCGCCGACCACGAGCACGTCACGCACGCCCGACTGGGGTTCCTCGTGCCGCAGCCCCACCGCGCACGCCAGTTCGGCGTTGCCCGGGTTGCGCAGCACGCCGGCGCCGGGCAGCACCACCACCGGCGTTTCCTCGACGGTGACGCCAAGCCGGCGCAGCAGCGCCTCGGCCTCGCGGTCCTGGTCGAGGTCGTCCAGCCGGTACGGCAGGCGGTTGCGGGCGACGAACTCCAGCAGCCGCCGGGTGTCCGGCGAGAAGCACGAGCCGACGATCCGCAGCCCGTCGCCGGAGCCGATGATGAGCGCACGGCGGGCGAAGTAGGCGTGCAGGATCAGATCGCCGAAGACCGGGTTGCCGTGGACCAGCCACTTCAGCTCGCCGACCGGGATGACGAGCACTTCGCCGGGTTCCGCGGCGACGGCGGTGAAGAACGACGGCTGCCCTTCGAGCAGGCCCAGCTCCCCGAGGAACCGTCCCGGCCCGTGCACCCGCAGCGTTCTGGTTTCGTCCCCGTCGCGCTGCTGGATGGCGACCTTGCCGCTGAGCACGACGTACCAGTCGGTCGGCTGTTCCCCTTGTGCGTAGAGCACGTCCCCCGGCCGCACCGGCCGGCGTTCGCCCGCGGCCGAGAGCGTCTCGAGCTGCTCGCGGCTCAGCCGGGGGAACGCGCCGTACGGATCCGGGGTCTCGGCGAGGTCCTCCGCCGGGAGTGTCATACGAACGCCTCGTGCACGTAGCACCAGCGCCAGTTCTCCCCGGGCTCGAACGAGCGCACGATGGGATGGCCGATGGCGTGGGCGTGCCGGCTCGCGTGCTTCATCGGCGACGAGTCGCAGCAGCCGACGTGCCCGCAGGTCAGGCACAGCCGCAGGTGCAGCCACGGCGTCCCGGCGGCGAGGCACTCCTCGCAGCCTTGGGGCGTCCGGGGCACCACGTCTCGGACGAGGGCCAGGTGCGGGTCGACGAACGTGGTCATGTGGTCGCCTCCTCCGGCGAGTTCAGTGCCTGGTCGAGCCAGTCGCGCAGGATGTTGTCCGGGGCCGCCCCGGCCTGCCGCCGGACGACCTCGCCGCCGCGGAGCACCAGCAGGGTCGGCACGGCCATGACGTCGAACCGGCGCGCCACTCCCGGCGCCCGGTCGACGTCGACCTTGACGAGTTTCACCTTCCCGGCCCGCGCGCGGGCGAGCCGGTCCAGCGCCGGGCTCACCGACCGGCAGGGGCCGCACCAGGTCGCCCAGAGGTCGACGAGCACCGGGATGTCCGCCTGCTCGGCGACCTGCGCGAAGTCGTCGTCGCCCGCGTCGACCATCCACGGCAGCGGCCGGTGGCAGTTGCCGCACTTGGGCGATCCCTGCGCGGCGGCGGGAATCCGGTTGGTCTTCCCGCAGTGTTCGCAGGTGACGGTCACGGTCCTCATGCCGCCTCCTCGTGCCCGTCCCGGAACTCGACGACCAGGTCGCCGCCGGCGGCGTCCACGACGATCTTCAGCCCCTCGGTCAGCTCACCGCGCAGCAGCGCGCGCCCGATCCGCGTCTCGACCTCGTGGGAGATGTAGCGGCGCAACGGCCGGGCGCCGTACACCGGGTCGAACCCGCGCTCGGCGATGAACCGCCGCGCGTTTTCGGTCAGCTCGACCGTGCTGCCCTGCTCGGCCAGCCGGCGGCGCAGCTGGTCGAACTGCAGCTCCACGATCCGCTCGATCTCCGGCAGCCCCAGCGGGGTGAACAGCACGGTGTCGTCGAGGCGGTTGAGGAACTCGGGCCGGAAGTGGTGCCGCAGCTCCGCCAGCACGGCCTCCCGGGCTTCCGCCTTGATCTCGCCGGACGAGGTGACGCCGTCGAGCAGGTGCTGCGAGCCGATGTTGGACGTCATGATGATCACGGTGTTGCGGAAGTCGACCAGCCTGCCCTGCGCGTCGGTGATCCGGCCGTCGTCGAGCACCTGCAGCAGGGTGTTGAAGACGTCCGCATGGGCCTTCTCGATCTCGTCGAACAGCACCACCGAGTACGGCTTGCGCCGCACCGCTTCGGTGAGCTGCCCGCCCTCGTCGTAGCCGACGTAACCGGGTGGCGCGCCGAGCAGCCGGGAGACCGTGTGCCGCTCCTGGTACTCGCTCATGTCGAGCCGGACCATGTTGTCCTCGCTGTCGAACAGCGCCGCGGCGAGGGTCTTCGCCAGCTCCGTCTTCCCGACCCCGGTCGGGCCGAGGAAGAGGAAGGAGCCGATCGGCTTGCGCGGGTCGCGGATCCCCGACCGGGCGCGGATGATCGCGTCGGCGACCAGCCGGACGGCCTCGTCCTGCCCGACGACCCGCTCGTGCAGGATCTCGTCGAGCCGCAGCAGCTTCTCGCGCTCGCCCTCCTGCAGCCGGGAAACCGGGATGCCGGTCCACTGCGAGACGATCTCGGCGATCTCGTCCTCGGTGACGACCTCGCGCAGCAGCCGCTTCTCGCCCTGCTTGCTCGCCAGCCGTTCCTCCTCGCCTTCGAGCTGGCGCTCCAGCTCGCGGATCTCGCCGTAGCGCAGTTCGGCGGCGCGGTTGAGGTCGTAGTTCCGTTCCGCCTCTTCGGCTTCGTGGCGCACTCGCTCCAGTTCGGACCGCAGCTCCTGCACGCGCCGGATCGCCTGGCGTTCGGCGTCCCACTGCGCCTTCTTGGCGTCGGTTTCGGCCCGCAGGTCCGCCAGTTCCCGGCGCAGCTCCTCCAGCCGCGCCTTGCTCGCGTTGTCGTTTTCCTTGGCCAGCGCGGCTTCTTCGATCTCCAGCCGCGTCAGCCGCCGGGTCAGCTCGTCGAGCTCGGCGGGCATCGAGTCGATTTCCGTGCGCAGCCGCGCGCACGCCTCGTCGACGAGGTCGATCGCCTTGTCCGGCAGGAACCGGTCGCTGATGTAGCGGTGCGACAGCACGGCCGCGGCGACGAGCGCACCGTCCTGGATCTTGACGCCGTGGAACACCTCGAGCCGCTCGCGCAGCCCGCGCAGGATGGAGATGGTGTCCTCGACGGCGGGTTCGTCCACCACGACCGGCTGGAACCGCCGTTCCAGCGCGGCGTCCTTCTCGATGTGCTTGCGGTATTCGTCCAGCGTGGTCGCGCCGATCATGTGCAGTTCGCCGCGGGCCAGCATCGGCTTGAGCATGTTGCCCGCGTCCATCGCCCCTTCGGTGGCGCCCGCGCCGACGATCGTGTGCAGCTCGTCGATGAACAGGATGATCCGGCCTTCGGCGGCCTTGACCTCGCCGAGCACGGCCTTGAGCCGTTCCTCGAACTCACCGCGGTACTTCGCCCCGGCCACCAGCGCGCTCATGTCGAGGGAGAAGATCGTCCGGTCCCGCAGGCCTTCCGGCACGTCGCCGCGCACGATCCGCTGCGCGAGCCCTTCCACGATGGCGGTCTTGCCGACTCCGGGATCGCCGATGAGCACGGGGTTGTTCTTCGTCTTGCGCGAGAGGATCTGGACGACCCGCCGGATCTCGGTGTCGCGCCCGATCACCGGGTCCAGCTTGCCCGCACGCCCGTCGGCGACCAGGTCACGGCCGTACTTCTCCAGCGCTTCGTAGGCACCTTCCGGCGTCGCCGACGTGACCCGCTGGTTGCCGCGGACCTTCGTCAGCGCGGTCAGGAACGCGTCGCGCGTCACGCCGTGGTCACGCAGGAGCCGCCCGGCCGCCGACTTCGTCCCCTCCTCGGCCAGGGCCAGGACCAGGTGTTCGACGGAGACGTACTCGTCCTTGAGCCGCCGGGCTTCCCGCTCCGCGGCGTCGAGCAGCCCGGCCAGCCGCCGGGTGACGTAGACCTGCCCCGGCGTGGCGCCGGGCCCGGTCACCTTCGGTCGGCGGCCGAGCTCCGCCTCGACCGCGGCGCGGAGCGCGTCGACGTCCGCGCCGGTCTGCGCCAGCAACCGCGGCACGAGACCCTCGGGCTGGTCGATCAGCGCGAGCAGCAGGTGCTCGCCGTCGGTTTCGGTGTGGCCGAGGCGCCCGGCGACGCTCTGGGCCTCCTGCAGCGCTTCCTGGGACTTCTGGGTCAGCTTGCTCATGTCCATCGCCGGTGGCTCCTGACTCGTGCTTCGAGGACGTCGATGCGGTCGAGCAGGTCGAGCACCAGCCCGAGCGCGGCGTAGTTGACCGACAGCGTGGTGCGCAACCGCTGGATCCGGGCCAGTCTGGCCACAGTGGACAGCGGGAAGCACGGACGTCCGTTGGCGTCCGGAGTGGACTCCACCAGTCCGAGCGCCGCGAACCGGCGGAGCAGCTCGGGGTGCAGCCCGCTGCGCGCGGCCACGGTCTCGAGGTCGAGCCGGGCCGGGCGGACGAGCACGTACCGCGCCATCAGGTCCTCCTGGGATCGAAGTCGGACACCGCGGCGAGCTCTTCGTACAGCTCGCGTTCGCGCTTGCTCGGGCGTTTCGGCACCATGATCCGGACCTCGGCGTAGAGATCGCCCGGCTTGCCCTTCGGGTTCGGCATCCCCTCGCCGCGCAGCCGCAGCCGCCGCCCGCTGGACGACCCGGCCGTCACGCGCACCTTCACCTCGCCGCCGGGGGTGGTGACCGGGACCGTGGCGCCCAGCGCGGCCTCCGACGGCGTCACCGGGAGCTCGACGTGGATGTCGCGCCCTTCCAGGCGGTACCGGCGATCCGGCCGGATGCGGACGACGAGGTAGAGGTCACCGGGCGCGGCGTTGCCGGAGCCGCGTCCGCCCTGTCCGGCCAGCCGGATGCGCTGCCCGTCGAGCACCCCCGGCGGGATCTTCACGTCGTATTCGCGATCGCCGCCGATGTTCAGGTGCCGCTGCCCGCCGCGGTAGGCCTCCTCGACGGTGAGCTCGAGCTCGGCCTCCTGGTCCGCGCCCGGGACCGGGCCGCCGCGCCCCCGGCCGCGGAAGAGGCCGCCGAGGAGGTCTTCGATGTCGACGCCTTCGAAGCCCTCGAACCCTTCGAACCCCTCGAAGCCGCTGCCGGAGGTGGCGTAGCGGACCCGGCCGTCGCGCGGTCCGGCACCGGCGCCGGCGCCGGCGCGCTGCTCCCAGTCGTCGGGCACGTGCCGGAAGTCCGCGCCGAACCGGTCGTACTTGCGCCGCTGCTCCGGGTCGGACAGCACCTGGTAGGCCTCGCTGACCTCCTTGAACCGTTCTTCGGCCTTCGGGTCCTTGTTGACGTCCGGGTGGTTCTCGCGGGCGAGTTTCCGGTACGCCCGCTGGATTTCCTCGGTGCCGGCGTCCCGGCCGACCCCGAGCGTGGCGTAGAAGTCCCGTGCCACGCCTGCTCACCCCCGTGGTTTGGCCACGGCGACCGCGGTCGGCCGCAGCTGCCCGCCGCCGGTCCCGTAGCCCGGCCGGACCACCCGGGTCACCGTGTTCGGTTCGGTGCCCGGTTCGTCGACGACCGCGACCACCTCGTGCCGGGCCGGGTCGAACGGGACACCGCTTTCGTCGTCACGCTCGTACCCGAGGCCGTTCAGCAGCTGCACGGCCTGATCACGGATCGCCAGTACCCCCTGCACGACGGCGGTGGGATCGGCTTCGGCGTGCGCGAGCGCCAGTTCCAGGTTGTCGAGGACGGGGAGGAAGGCCGCCGCGACCCGGGCCCGTTCGGCCGCGCGCTCGGCCCGCAGCTCGGTCGCGTGCCGCTTGCGGAGGTTGTCGGCGTCGGCCATCGCGCGGCGCCAGCGGTCGTCGCAGTCGGCCAGCTTCGCCTCGAGCTCCTGGATCCGTTCGGGCCCCACCGCCGGGACGGGCGTGTCCTGGGGCGCGGACTCCGCGCCCGTCCCGGCGGCGTCCACGGAGGATGTCCCCGACTCCGTGGATTTCCCTGTGGTGGCCATGGTTTCCTCACGCCCGATCGAAGTCGGCGTCGATCACGTCGTCGTCCTCGGCCGGCTCTCGCTGCGGCGGCGGGCCGCCGTCTCCGCCCGGCCGTGCCGCGCTGAGCCCGGCCAGCACCTGCTGCAGTTCCGAGGTCAGCTCGCGCACCCGGTCCAGCGGCGCGTTCGACTCGACGGCTTCGCGCGCGTCGGTGATCAGCATCTCCGCGCGCGCCTTCTCGTGCGCCGGCGTCTGGTCCGTGATCGCCTTCTCGGCCTGGTAGGCGACGCTGTCCAGCAGGTTGCGCGCCTCGACCTCCTCGCGCAGGCGCTCGTCGTCGGCGCGGTTGCGCTCGGCCTCGCTGACCATCCGCTCGATCTCGGACTTGTCGAGGTTCGAGCTCTCGGTGATCGTGATGCCCTGCTCGGCGCCGGTGTCCTTGTCGCGCGCGGTGACGTTGACGATGCCGTTCGCGTCGACGTCGAAGGTGACCTCGATCTGCGGCTCGCCGCGCGGTGCCGGCCGGATGTCCTTGAGCTGGAACCGCCCGAGCACCCGGTTGTCGGCCGCGAGCTCGCGCTCGCCCTGCAGCACCACGACGTCGACCGCGGGCTGGTTGTCCTCCGCGGTGGAGAACACCTCCGTGCGCCGCGCCGGGATCGTCGTGTTCCGCTCGATGATCTTCGTCATCACGCCGCCGCGGGTCTCGACACCCAGGGACAGCGGGGTGACGTCGAGCAGCAGGACGTCCTTGACCTCGCCCTTGAGCACCCCGGCCTGGACGGCCGCGCCGAGCGCGACGACCTCGTCCGGGTTGACGCTCATGTTCGGGTCCTTGCCGTTCGTGAGCCTGCGGACCAGGCTCTGCACGGCGGGGATCCGGGTCGAGCCGCCGACGAGGATGACCTCGTCGATGTCGTTCGCGCCGACCTTGGCGTCGGACATCGCCTGCCGGACCGGGCCGAGGCAGCGCTCGACCAGGTCGGCGGTGATCTGCTCGAACTCCGAGCGCCGGACGGTCGCGGTCAGGTGCTTCGGCCCGCTCGCGTCGGCGGTGATGAACGGCAGGTTGACACTCGTCTGGGCGACCGAGGACAGTTCGACCTTGGCCTTCTCCGCCGCCTCGAACAGCCGCTGCAGTGCCTGGGCGTCCTGCCGCAGGTCGATGCCGTTGTCCGCGGCGAACTTGTCGGCGAGGAAGTCCACGAGCCGGCGGTCGAAGTCGTCGCCGCCGAGGTGGCTGTCGCCCGCGGTGGCCCGCACCTCGACGACGCCGTCGCCGACGTCGAGCAGGCTCACGTCGAACGTGCCCCCGCCGAGGTCGAAGACCAGCACGGTCTCGTGCTGCTGGGAGTCCAGTCCGTAGGCCAGCGCGGCCGCGGTCGGCTCGTTGATGATCCGCAGGACGGTCAGCCCGGCGATCTTCCCGGCGTCCTTGGTCGCCTGACGCTGTGCGTCGTTGAAGTAGGCGGGCACGGTGATCACCGCTTCGGTGACCCGCTCGCCGAGGCTCTTGCCCGCGTCGTCGGCCAGCTTGCGCAGCACCTGCGCGCTGATCTCCTCCGGCGAGTAGAGCTTGCCGTGGATGTCGAACCGGACGACGCCGCCCTCTCCCTCGACGACGTCGAACCCGACCGCCTTGGCTTCGTCGGACACCTCGTCGAACTTGCGGCCGATGAACCGCTTCGCCGAGTAGATGGTGCCCTTCGGGTTGAGGATCGCCTGGCGGCGGGCGAGCTGCCCGACCAGTCGTTCGCCGCTTTCGGTGAACCCGACGACCGACGGGGTCGTCCGGGCCCCCTCCGAATTGGGGATGACCCGCGGCTCACCCGCTTCCCAGACGGCGATCACCGAGTTGGTGGTGCCGAGGTCGATGCCGACCGCCTTGGCCATCACGCACCCCCCGGCTCCGGGCGCAGCTGCGCCAGCAGCGCCCTGGCCTCGTCCGCGACTTCGGTGTCGGCGACGACCTCGTAGCGGGTCGGCGCCATCGCGCGGACCGACGCGAAGTCCCGGCGGCCACGCTGCAGCGCGTGCGCGGCCAGGCCGAAGACCGCCCCGACGATCGCGCCGAAGACGAGCCCGTAGAGGGCGAGCGTCAGCGTGGCGAGGACCGGGGTGAACCAGTTGAACAAGCCGAACAGCCAGCCGATCAGGAGCCCGGTCAGCGCTCCGGAGCCGGCGCCGCGCAGGGCGGCGCCGCCGAAGCCGAGCCGGCCGATGACCTGCTCGACCAGCTGCACGTCGCGTCCGATGATGGCGGTCCGCTGGACCGGGAAACCCCGGTCGGAGAGGAAGTCGACGGCACGCTCCGCGTCGCGGTAGTCGTCGTACGACGCGATGGCGACGCGTTCGGGAGCGTGGCGTGGGGCGGGCGCGGTGGCGCCCGGCTGTGCGGTCATGGCTCGTCTCCTAGGCGTTCGCGTGTTCTTCGGCCCGGGCGTGGGCGGGCTGGCCCGTGCGGTCGTCGGTGAGCTGCTGCCGCTCGTCGCGGCTCCCGATCTCGACGCGGCGCGGTTTGCTCGACTCCGCCACCGGGATCCGCAGCGTCAGGACGCCGCGCTCGAAGTCGGCCGACAGCCGGGTGGTGTCCAGGTTGTCCCCGAGGAACAGCTGGCGGCTGAACTCGCCCTGCGGCCGCTCGTCGATGATCAGCTCGGCGCTCTCGTCGCGGGACGGCCGCCGGGTCGCCCGCACCGTGACGACATTGCGTTCGACGGACACGTCGACGTCGTCCGGATCGATTCCGGGCAGGTCGAGCGCGACGAAGAATTCGTCACCGCGGCGGAACGCTTCCATCGGCATCGCGCGGGGTGCCGTGCGCCCGCTCAGCGCCTGTTCGCTCAGGCGTTCCCAATCGCGGAAAGGATCGAAACGCATCAAAGTCATGGTCTAGTCCAATCCGGGGCGGATCGTCCTGCCGGGAGTGTCCGATCCGAACCGATTGCGCGTTGGATTGTCCGGCGGGCAGGCCTTCCTGCGTGCCACCCCGGCGTGCGGCGGCGGGGTGCCTGTCCGACGCCTTCCACCGTGGCAAAGGCGCCCGCCGCCCGCGTGCGCCCGGCAGGCCGAATTTCCGGGAGCCTTATCGGCCCGGCAGAACAGTTGCCGACGGCGTAGGGTGCGAAAGACCAGGTCGGCGTCGGGGAGGCCGGAAATGACGCCCGAGGACGATGCGGTCCCCCGGGACCCGGAAGCGAAAACGGACAGCTGGTGGCGCGTCCAGCTGTCGAATCTCTACGGCCTCTTCGCGATTTCGATGATGATGTTCGACGGCCGCGAAGCGGCGGACATCATGCGGCTCGCCGCGACCTCGGTGCCGTCGCTGAGCGGTTGCACGACCGATGCGGCCTACCTCGTCGACGAGGACGGCGCGGTCACCGCACAGAACGGTGCGGAGGACGCCCATCCCGACCTGGGCGCGGAAGTCGAGCGGCTCGACGGGCAGAGCGGGCGGGTCGAGCTGGCCGACGGCCACTGGCACTGGTGCCACGCGCTGCACGGGCTGGGCGGCCTGACGGGCTACCTCGTGGTCCGGGCCGAGCAGGCCCCCTCGCGGGACGAAGTCTTCCTGCTCAACTCCCTTTGCCAGCAGACCGCCGCGGCGCTGGCCAGCGCCGCGCTGCTCAAGCGGGAGCGGCGGCAGTCGGTGGCGCTGCGGGAGCTCAACCACCAGCTGACGACGTCGGTGGAGCGGCTCGAGCAGCAGACGCAGGTGCACGACGTGCTGTCCACCATCTCGGCTTCCGGGGCCGGCGAGCCGGGCATCGCCCACGCGCTGCACCAGCTGACGGCGCTGCCGGTCGCGGTCGAGGACCGGTTCGGCAACCTGCGCGCGTGGGGCGGCCCCGGCCGGCCGGACCCGTACCCGAAGGTCGACGCGCAGCGGCGCGCGGAACTGCTCCGGCACGCCGCGACCGTGCCCGAACCGGTCCGCGTGAAGGACCGGCTGATCTCCCTGGTGCGGCCCCGGCACGAGGTGCTCGGCGTGCTCGCGCTGATCGACCCCGGGCGGACCGCCGGCCCGGACGAGGTGTTCGCGCTCGAGTACGGCTCGACCGTGCTGGCGCTGGAACTCTCGCACCAGCGCAGCCTGGCCGAGGTCGAGCTGCGCCTGCGCCGCGACCTCGTGGACGACCTCATCGCCGGCACCGACGACGGGAGCGCGTACGCCCGCGCCGAGGCGATCGGCCACGATCTGCGCCGCCCGCACCAGGTGGTCGTCCTGCGGTGGTCCGGTGACGTCGCGGACGACGTGGTCGCGGAGGCCACGGGACGCGCCGTGACGACGCTCGGGCTGCCCTCGCTCGTGTCGCGCCATTCGGGCGCGGTCGTGTTGCTGGTCGCCGGGCGGCTGGACGGCGCGGCGTTGTACGCCTCGCTGTCGGAAAGCCTCGGTAACGAGGGCGCGATCGGCATCGGCAACCGCTGCGACAGCCCGGCGAGGCTGCCCAAGTCCTACACGGAAGCGGTACGGGCACTCGACATCCGGCGCACCTCGCGGGCCTCGAGCGGGGTCACCACGTTCGACCAGCTGGGGATCTACCGCATCCTCGACACCGGGCAGAACCACGGCGAAGTCGTCGAGTTCGTCCGCGAGTGGCTCGGGAAGCTGCTCGACTACGACACCCAGCGCAACGCCGAGCTGGTCGCGACGCTCGCGCAGTACCTCGAGTGCGGCGGCAGCTACGGCGACACCGCCGCCGCGCTGATGATCCACCGGAGCACGCTGCGCTACCGGCTCGGCCGGATCCGGGAGATCACGGAGCTCGACCTCAACGACGTGGACAGCAGGCTGAACCTGCACCTCGCCACCCGGGTGTGGCAGGTGCTGCGCGGATCGCAGTGACCGGAGGTGACGATGGACCGGACGGAGCGGACCGATCGCGAGGTGACCCTCGGCGGGGTCGCGCTGGCGCCCGGTGACCACCTGTGCGTCTTCCACCGGGGGAGGGCCGACCGGGACCGCCTGCTGGTTCCGTTCCTCGCCGAGGGCCTGCTGGCGGGGGACGCGGTGCTCTACCTGGCCGCCGAGGGCGAGCGGGAGGACTTCCGCGACCGGCTGCCCGGCGTGGGCGACCTCGTGCTGACCGAGCCGGAGACCGGCCATCTGCGGAACGGTGAGTTCGCCCCCGACGCGCTCTTCGCGATGCTGGACGGCTGGTCGCGGCGCAAGCTCGGCACCGGTGACCGGCCGTTCGGGCGCATCGTGGGCGACATGGGCTGGGCCGCGCCCCGGCTGAGCTCCGCGCTGATCGGCGCGCTCCTCGCCGAAGAGGCCGCGGTGACCGGGTGGGGGGAAAGCTTCCCGCAGGTCGTCCTGTGCTTCTACGACCTGGACCTGTTCGGCGGCGACCTGATCGTCCCGTTGATCAAGGCGCACCCGAAGTTCTGGATGGGCGGGATGCTCGTCGAAAACCCCTACTACCACCCAGCGAAGGAAACCGACCACCACCCCGACCTCGAACGGAGGATCCCGTCATGACCGGTTCCCGGAAGTTCGGCACCCCCGGCGTCGTCATCGAGCCCGGGCAGCACATCTGCGCGCTGTACGTGGGCGACGAAGATCGCGACCGCGTGCTCCTGCCCTTCCTGGGCGAAGGCTTGCGCGCCGGCGAAAAGTGCCTGTTCGGCGTGCACGAGGACGAGGCCGCCGGGTTCGTCGACCGGCTCGGCGAGGACGTCGACGACATCGACGCCCGCGTCGACTCGGCGCAACTGGACATCCGCGCCGCGAGCGACACGCTGCTGTCGCCGGAGGAGTTCACCGTGGACCGGATCATCGCGTTCTGGGACGAGGCCGTGTCCGCCGCGATGGCCGCGGGCTACCCGTTCGTCCGGCTCGGCGCGGAGGCGCGCTGGTGGCACCCGCAGCTGCCCGGGCTGACCGAGCTGTTCCGGTACGAGGCCGCGTTGAACGACTTCACCAGCCGCTACCCCCAGGCGATCCTGTGCATGTACGACATCTCGCGGTACCGCGAGAACATCGTGCTCGACCTGCTCAAGACGCACCCGCAGGTGCTGATGTGCGGCGTGCTGCTCGAGAACCCGTACTACCTGTCCCCGGCGAACCTGGTGTAGCACGAGAGGGAAGTGGCCCGCGGCTGTGTCACCCGATCGCGCTACCCCGGGACGAAGTCAGTCGTGTGCCCGCGCGAGGTGCTGGCCGCGGAGGATGGCGTAGAGGTGGTCCGGGTCGTGGGGGAAGGGGAACCCCGTGGCGCAGGCCCGTTCGGCGTCCTGCCGGATGCCGCGCAGCGCACCGGGGGACAGGTCCGGTACGCCCGGGCCTTCGGCGCGCAGCCACTCGAGCAGGTCGTCCCACCCGGCCCAGTCACCGGCCGCGAGGACCGCCCCCACCGCGGCGCGGTCGAACTCTTCGGCGCGCAGAGCGTCCTCGGTCGTCGCATCGTCCTTTGCGGTCATGGATGGTCGGTACCCGGTCTTCCGGGCGGCAAACGCCCGGCGTTTGCCGCTGGCCGCGCCGGGAACCCGGGAGCTTCGTCCCGCGAAGACCCGAGGAAAGGCTCGAGCATGACCACCCAGCGTGCGCCGGAGGCCCTCGTGGTGGGGCTGCTGACCGATGACGGGTTGCCCAGGCAGGTCGCCGGGAGAATCGCGGACGGCCTGCCCGATCGCCTGGCCCGCGACATCGGCGACGAGACGACGTGGCACGTCGAGCACGACACGCAGGCCCTTCCGCTCACGGCGGAGGGGGACATTCCCATGCTTTCCCTGGCGCGGGAGCGCCGGGCCGAACACGGCTGGGACCTGCTGGTGCTGATCACGGACCTCCCGCGGCGAGCCGGGACGGTCCCGATCGCGTCGGACTACAACGTCGACCACGGCGTGGCGATGGTGTCCTTGCCCGCGCTGGGCGCCCTGCGCCTGCGCAAGCGGGCGCGCCGGCTGATCGTCCACCTGGTCCGGCACCTGGTGGCGCGTCGCGCGGCGAGGGAGGCCGATCCACCGCGGGGGATCTTCGACCGGCTGCGGGACCTGGTGGCGCCGACGCGGCACATCCACGGCCGCGGCACCGCCGACGAGCACCTGGCTCTGGTGGGTGTGCGGGGCCGGGTGCGGTTGCTGGCCGGGATGATCCGGGACAACCGGCCGTGGCGGCTGGTGCCCAACCTCGCCGGAGCGACCGCGGCCGCGGCGGCCACCGCCGCCTACGGCATCATCACGACCTCGTTCTGGAAGCTCGCCGAAGCACTGCCCACGCTGCGGCTGGCGGGGATCACGGTGCTGGCGATCGTGGTCATGGCGGGCTGGCTGATGGTGCACAACCACCTGTGGGACTCGCCGTCCGGGCACCTCGACCGGCGGAAAGCGGTGTTGTACAACGCGTCGACCGCGCTGACGTTGTCGATCGGCGTGGCGTGCATGTACGCCGTCCTCTTCGGGCTGGCGCTGGTGGCGTCGATCGTCCTGGTCGAAGGCACGTACTTCGGGCAGACTCTCGGCCATCCGGCCGGGCCGGCTTCGTACCTGAAGCTGGTGTGGCTGGCGACTTCCGTGGGCATCGTCGCCGGGGCGGTGGGGTCGAGCGTCGAAGACGAGGACCGCGTCCGCCGGGCGACCTACAGCCGGCGTGAGCGGGAGCGGCAGGAGCGCAACCGCGAGCGCGCCGGCGAAGCCGAGCGCGACGACTGAGCGGCCACCGGGCGGTTACGCGGCCTCGTCGCGCAGGGGCGCCGTCATCGCCCAGCGCACCCCTTTGACCAGCGTGCGTCCGGCCAGGCGGACCGCTGTCGCCTCCGCCAACGGGGCGTAGGGCACACGCAGCTGCGGCCGCGTCCACGCCGGCAGCATTCCGACCGCCGAAGCGGCCAGCACGGCGTAGGGCACCCGTGCGGGCCACGGGATCGGCGGGGTCAGCAGCAGGAACCGGGCCGCCTGCCGCGCGTCGGCGGTGCCTCGCAGCTCCGGGCGGTACGCGGCGAGCGCGTCGTCGAGTTCGGCCCGCGTCACCGGTGGTTCGGGCACACCGAGCCGGCGGGCGATGACCGCGGTTTCGGCGACGTAGCGGTCCCCTCCGCCGTCGTCGAGGGGGTGGGCGCCGTAGCGCTGGTGGGCGCGCAGGAAGCTGTCGACCTCGGCGATGTGCACCCAGGTCAGCAGGTGCGGATCGGAGGCCCGGTACGGCCGCCCGTCCGGGGCGGTCCCGGCCACCCGGGCGTGCACGCTCCGGACCGTCGAGACGGCTTCCTCGGCGTCCTCGGCCGTGCCGAACGTCGTGACGGCGAGGAAGGTGCTGGTGCGCTGCAGCCGCCCCCACGGGTCGCCGCGGTACCCGGAGTGCGCGGCCACCGCGGCCATCGCCAGCGGGTGCAGGGACTGCAGGAGCAGGGCGCGCAGCCCGCCGACGAACATCGCGGTGTCCCCGTGCACCTGCCGGATCGGGCTGTCCGGCTCGAACCAGCGCGGCCCGGGGCGGTCGTGGATGCGCGCGCGGTTGCGGGGGCCGTCCGGGCCGGCGATCCGCGCGAAGAGGGCGTCCCGCACCTGCGCGCGCACCGCCGAGAGACCCGATGGTGCGATCGTCGCCATACGCGCTCCAGATGCGATGCAGACCCGGGCGGGCGCCCGCCCGGTCGGATGCCCAGTCTACCTGCACATCTACCCGTCAAGAAGTCACCTTCACGAGCGGCTGCCGACCGCCCAGTCGGCACCGGACGCGGGAGCGCCTTACGTTTGCATCGACCCTGCGTCGATGCGGAAGGTGGTCCCGGATGGCGGGCGAACGGCGGTGCGCGGTGCTGGGCGCCACCGGGTTCGTCGGTACCACCCTCGTGGCCGACCTCGTCGCCGCCGGTCACCCGGTGCGGGTGCTGGCCCGCTCGGACCACCGCTTCCCCGGGCCCGTCGAGGTGACGCGCGGGGACGCGGCCGACCGGGCCGCGCTGGCGGACGTGCTGGCCGAGGCGGACGTGGTCTACCACCTGGTGCACTCCCTGCGAGAACGCGACTTCGCCGGCCGCGACCGCGTGATCGCCGAACGCGTCGCCGAGTCGGCCGCCGCGTCCGGCGTCCGGCAGCTCGTCCACCTCGGGGGCCCGCGCCCGGCCGCCGCGACGTCGCCGCACCTGGCCTCGCGGTCCGAGGTCGCCGACGTGCTCCTCGCCGGCGCGGTCCCGGCCCTCGTGGTGCAGGCGTCGATGATCGTCGGCAGCGGGTCGGCCGGCCTCGAACTGCTGGCGCGCACGGCCCGGCTTCCGATCCGCCCGCGGCCGCGGTGGACCGCGCGCCGCAGCCGCCCGGTGGCGCTCGCCGACGTCCGGCACTACCTGTGCGCCGCCGCCGGCAGCGCTCCCGTGCGTGGCCGGTTCGACCTCAGCGGGCCCGAACTGATCAGCTACGACGACCTCGTGCGCCGGTGCGCGCGCATCCTGCGCCGGCCCGGGGCGCTGACGGTGCCGGCGCCGCTGTGGTCGCACCCGGTCGCCGCGGTGGTGGCCGGGTGGGGCTCGCCGGTCCCCGCGTCCGTGGCCGCGCCGCTGTTCGCCTCGCTCGACCACGACCTGCTGCCCCTCGACACCCCCGTCGACGCGGTCCTGCCGCCACCGCCGGGGGGACCGACCAGCCTCGACAACGCCCTGCGCGCCGCGCTGGGCGCACCGGCGCCGCCCGCTCCCCGAGGTCGAGCCCACGTGGGCGAGCACATCCGCCACACCCGGGCCGCGCCCGGCCGGGTCTGGGACGTGATCACCCACCTGGGCGGCGCCGGCGGACGGTTCCCGCCCGCGCTCGCGTGGGCCCTGCGCGGCGCGCTGGACCACGTGCTCGGCGGGGCCGGGCTCTACCGCGGCCGCGCGCGGCGGCCCGAGCCGGGGGACGTGCTGGACTTCTGGACGGTCCGCCGCCGCGACGACACCCGCCGCGAACTGGTCCTGGCGGCCGAGATGCGGCTGCCCGGCGACGCCGAGCTGACCCTGCGCGCCGAGCCCGCCGGCACCGGAACGCGCCTGTGCCAACGGCTCCGCTTCACGCCGGCGGGCCTCGCCGGAGAGCTTTACTGGTACCTCCAGAAACCCGGCCACGACCTCGTGTTCGCGTTGCTCGCCCGGTCGATCCTCGACCAGGCCGAGGACGCCACCCGCTGATCGGCGCCGTCAGGCGTGCGCGAGCCGGGTGCCGCGCCGCCAGATCGCCCGGGTGTTCAGGGTGTCGCCGATGTCCGTCGTCGGGTCGCCGTCGACGAGCAGGAGATCCGCGCGAAGTCCCTCGGCGATGCGGCCGCGGTCGCCGAGGCCGAAGCGGCGGGCCGTCGTCGCGGTGGCGGCGCGCAGGGCTTGGGCGGGCGTGAGGCCGGCGGCCACGAGGTACTGCAGTTCCTGGTGGAGGCTGGCGCCGTGGGCGAGGCCGCCGAAGAAGGTTTCCGGCATGGCGGCGTCGGTGCCGGCCAGGATGTCCACGCCCGCGGCGGCCAGCGCCCGCACGGTGGCCAGGACGTCGTCGAGGCTGCCCTGCGGGTAGCGGTTGTAGCTGGACCGCAGGGTTTTGTCCCACTTGTCGTCGAGGCGGCGGGCCACCCGGGGGTCGTCGGCGAGGGCGCTGCCGGTGATGCCCGTCATGGACGCGTCGAGGCAGACGCACGGCACGACGAACATGTCCGCCTCGGCGATCAGGTCGATGATCTCCGTGGTGTGCGGCCGGTCCATGAAGACGTGGACGACGCCGTCGATGCCGGCTCGGGCGGCCATCCGGGTGGCGTCGAGGGTCAGCGTGTGCGCGACGGTGAGAGCGCCGTGCTCCTTGGCCGCGGCGACGCCCGCGTCGAGCGTGGCCTGGTCGAGCATCGGCAGCCCGGGATGCCCTTCGACGCTGCCGTCGTCGATCATGAACTTGACGTAGTCGGAGCCCCGCGCCAGGAGCTGCGGGACGAACGCGGCTGCCTGCTCAGGGGTGGTGGAGAACGGCATCAGCGGCATCACCGGTGGCAGCTCGCCGGCCGGCCGGAACCCTTCGGGCATCAGCTCGCTCGGGTGCCCACCCGGCGGTGTGATGGCGAAGCCGGAGGACCGGACGTCGGCCACCGTGTCGTCCGCGGCGATGTGCGCCCGGTTCTCGCGGGTGTTCATGCCCTGCATCTCCAGCTCGGTGGTGACGCCGAACCGCAGCGCCAGCGCCAGGGAGCCGGGCGCGGAGTGGACGTGCGCGTCGATCAGGCCGGGCAGCAGGGTCGCGCCGCGGCCGTCGACGACTTCGGCGCCCTCGGGCACGTCGCCGCCGACCTGGCGGATCTTCCGGCCGTCGAGGACGACGGTGCGCACGCCCAGGGGCTTCTCCCCGTCGAAGACCCGGGCGCCGGTGATGGCGGTGGTGGCCATGGCGGCCTCGCTTTCTCGTTCGCGGTTACATACCTAATGCTATGGAGTTCTCCACTGGTATGCAATTGCCGGGAGTACTACGCTCCCCGGCGTGAGCAGTTCCGCCGGAGAGCCCCTGCTGGACCAGATCGGCCCGGCGCTGTCACGGCTGCGCCGGCGCACGCCGGCGTCGAACCGCGACTTGTCCCGCAACCTGGTGCTCAACGTGATCGCCGACGCGCCGGGCGAGATGACGGTCGGGGGGCTCGCCGCGGATATGGGCGTGGTGCAGCCGGTGGCCAGCCGGACGGTCGCGGCCTGCATCGCCGACGGCCTGCTGCGGCGGGCGGCCTCCCAGGCCGACGGCCGCCGGACGGTCCTCGAGCTCACCGAGCGCGGCGAGGCCGAGCGAACCCGGTTCGCCGCGGAGCAGCGCGCGGCGTTCGAGGAGATCACCGCCGCTTGGTCCCCGGAGGAACGTGTGCAGTTCGCGCGGCTGCTCGTCCGCTACACCACTGACGCGGGCGCCTGGTCTCGCCGGTCCTGACCGCTCTCGCTGAAGAAGGACTGAGGCCTATTTCCCGAGCCGGCGGCTCCCCGGCGTGCCAGTCATCGGTCGCGCCCGGCTCCTGCGCCGTGACGCCGGCGGTTCGAAGTGGATGACCGGCGTGCCGACGTCCTTGCCGGTCAAGGAAAGCGCCTCGTCGGACTCGGCCTGGATCTCGGCGTCGCGGCGGTCGTCGTCCAGCGCGTCCGCGAGCGAAACCGGGAGGCCGGCGTCGGCGGCAAGATCGGGAGTGCCTTGCCAGCCGGGAGTCTTGCCCTCGTCGGGGCCGGCTTCGAAGACGCGCGCGCCGAAAGCCGCGTACAGCGGGCCGATCGCCTCGCGGCCGTGCTGCTCCCGAGCCGCCGACGCGACTCGCAGCAGCCGCAGGCCCGCGGTGTGCTGGGCGGGGTACTCCGGCGGGAAGTGCGTTTCGTAGTCGAGGTGCGCGTTGATCAGCCGCAGGGAACTGAACCGCCAGTCGATCGTGTAGGCGCTGGGCCCGGACCAGCCGGATCCACTTGCTCATGTCCCGATCCTGGGCCGGCTGCCGAGCGGTTCGTGCGGCAAGTGTTGCATAATGCAATCATGAGCCTGGCTAAAGATGACTTGTCCGGCCGTCGGATCGCGGTGCCCGTGCGGCAGCCGGTCGGACGGTGGCTGCGGGAGAGCCGGTCCGGCCTGGTCGGTCTCGCCGTGGTGATCGGTGCGGGTGCCGGGCTCGGCGCGATCGTGTTCCGGTGGCTGATCACCACGTTCACCCACCTCTTTTCCGGCCAAGCGGACTACGCCGCGGCCGGGCGGGTCGCGCACCCGTGGTTCCCCGCGCTCGGGCCGTGGTTCCTGCTGCTGGCCCCGGTGGTCGCCGGCCTGGTCTACGGGCCGCTGGTGCACAGGTTCGCGCCCGAGGCGCGGGGGCACGGGGTGCCGGAGGTGATGTACGCGGTCGCCGAGCGGGGCGGGCGGATCCCGGTGCAGGTCAGCGCCGTGAAGGCCCTGGCGTCGGCGCTGACCATCGGCTCCGGCGGTTCGGTCGGGCGGGAGGGCCCGATCGTGCAGATCGGCTCCGCGCTCGGCTCGACGCTGGGCCGGGCGGCGAGGCTGCCCGAGTCGCGGCTGCGCGTGCTCGTGGCCTGTGGTGCCGCCGGCGGGATCGCGGCGACGTTCAACGCCCCGCTGGCGGGGCCGTTCTTCGCGATGGAGCTGATCCTGCGCGACTTCGCGGCCGAGTCGTTCGGTGCGGTGGTGCTGGCCAGCGTCACGGCCAGCGTGGTCGGGCGCGCCGCCTTCGGTGATGTCCCGTTCCTGACGCTGCCGCCGTTCACCCTGCGGAACCCGGTCGAATACCTGCTGTTCGTCGTGCTCGGCGTCGCGGTCGGGGCCTGCGGGGTGCTGTTCACCCGGGTGCTGTACGTGATCGAGGACGTCTGCGACCGGCTCTGGCGCGGCCCGGAGTGGCTGCGCCCGGCCGTCGGCGGGATCTTCCTCGGCGGGCTGCTGCTGCTCCTGCCGCAGATGTACGGCGTCGGCTATCCCGTTCTGCAGAACGCCGTCGAAGGCAAGTACGTCCTCGGGTTCCTGCTGCTCCTGCTCGCCGGGAAGATCGTCGCGACCAGCCTGACCATCGGGATCGGCGGGTCCGGCGGGGTCTTCGCGCCCTCGCTGTTCATCGGGGCCATGGCCGGGGCGGCGTTCGGGATCGTGGTCCACGCGTGGCTCCCGTCGGTGACCGCGTCGCCCGGGGTCTACGGCCTGATCGGCATGGGCGCGGCCTTCGCCGGAGCGGCCCGCGCGCCGATCACCGCGGTCATCGTGCTGTTCGAGCTGACCGGCCAGTACACGATCATCCTGCCGATGCTGACCGCGATCGTGATCGCCACGGCCACCAGCCGGGCGCTCTCGCGCGACACGATCTACACGCTGAAGCTGCGCCGCCGCGGGGTCGACCTGGACCAGGGGCCGGAAGCCCGGCAGCTGGCCCGGCGCACGGTCGCGGAGGCCGGCGAGCCGCTGCCCGAGCCCCTGGCGGCCTCGACGACGCTCGCCCGGGCCGCGCACGAGCTGGCCGTGTCCGGGCACGGCATCCTGCCGGTGGTCGACGACGACGGCTGCTACCAGGGCTGCGTCACGGCTCGCGCGGTCGCCGAAGCACTCGCCGGCGACCACGAAGGCGACGTCGGCGAACTGGCCGAGCTGCCGCCGTTGGTGACCGCGGGAACCACGCTCGCCGACGCGCTCGACGCGCTGGCCAACGCGCCGGGCACCGGCCTGCCGGTGCTGGCCGGCGAACACCGGCTGGCCGGGTGGATCACTCACCAGTCGGTGCTGTCCGCGCTCGCCTCCGCCGGCGGGCGCGCACCCCGATCGGCGTCGTGACGCCGCTTCACCGGACGTCGACCGGGTTCAGGACAGCGGGAGCGCCGCACGAATCCAGGCAGGTTTCCGTGCGCCCGGCCCGGAAAGTGCCGCTCACCGGCGGCGCGCGTCGTCCAGGCGGCGTGCGTCGGCGGCCTGCTCGAACGGCGTGTCGCCGGCCGGGTGGCGGTCGCCCAGGCCGGCGAACAGCGCGGCCACCTTCACCGAGTCGTGGTGGGTGGCCAGCTCGGCCAGCTCGGGGTCGGTGGCGGCCAGTACCTGCCGAAACCGCAGCTCGGCCAGCGGGCCGAGCCGGTCGTAGATCTGCAGGAAGATCTTCTGGGCCCGGTCGCGCGCCCAGTCGGCCGGCAGCAGCTCGGCGGGCAGGTCGGGGTCGGTCTCGGGAAACCGGCGCCAGTCCACGCGCAGCTCGGTGCGGGTGCGCAACGCCTGCGCCGGGCTGATCAGCCCCGCGGCCAAGCCGGAGAGCACCTGTTCGTAGCGCTCGACGAACTGCTCGTACTCCGCGGCGAGCGGTCCGAGGTCGAACGCCGTGACCGCCGGGGCCGAGCCGGGGACCTCGGTGGCGCGGAAGACCGTCGCGCTGCGGAGGTCCAGCTCGCGCAGTGCGGTGAGGGCGGGGCCGGCGAGGTCGTGCGGGCTGACCCACACCCCGTCGTAGAGCGCGGCGAACCGCAGGACCCGCAGCCGTGACCGCAGGGCCGTGCGCAGCCCGCGGTCCTGTTCCGGCACGGAAAAGGTGACCACGGTCCACTGCCCGTCCCAGTCGGGCGCGGTCGCGCCGAAGGTGAGCATCCGGTGCGTGCGCTCGATGATCACCTCGGACGTGCGCGCGGGGATGCCGTAGGCCGTCGTCCGCCCGCTGCGCGACACGGTGAGCAGGCCGCGGGCGGCCAGCCGCCGGATCGCGGCCCGTGCGCTCGCCGGGCTGATGTCGAACTCGCCGAGCAGTTCCACCAGGGCGGCCGACGGGATGTGCTCGTCGCGCCAGTACCAGAAGTCGCCGAGCAGGGACGTCAGCAGCAGCTGGGGCTCGGCTCCCTGCTGGGAGCGCGGCAGGGGCCCCGAGGGTGTCGCCGTCATCGCGCGCCTGTCTCTTCCGGGGTCGGTCCCGGCGGCCGGTCCGCCGCGGGTGTCCATCGTGGCAGTGCGGTCCGGCCGGCCGGAGCGAGGGGTTGAATCACGCGACACATCATGCGACGATCGGCGCCCAGATAGCAACCAATTGATCCTCCGGGTTCCCGCGCCGCCCCTCGGACGGCCTTCCTCAGGAAGAAAACGACATGGGTTCCTCTCTTCGTCAATGGCGTCGAAGCTCGCTCGCCGTGGCCGCCGCCGGGCTCGTCCTGGCCGGGTGCACGGTCGACGACGGGCCGGCCGCCGCCCCCACCGCCGCCGCCCTGACCACCGACGCGGCGCTGCACGACCAGCTGCCGCAGGCGGTCAAGGACGCGGGCGTCCTCCGGTTCGCCGGTGACTCCCACCCGCCGTACCGGACCGTCGGCCCGGACGGCAAGACCGTCACCGGCATCGACCACGACTTCCAGCAGGCGCTCGGCCAGCTCCTGGGCGTGCGCACGGAAACCACCATCGTCAGCGGGCTGCCGGCCGCGTTGCAGGGCATGCTCAGCGGCCGCTACGAAGCCTTCAACGGGCCGGTCAAGGCCACCGCCGAACGCGAGAAGCAGTTCGACACCGTCACGTGGATGACCACCCGGACCTCCTACGTGATTCCCGAAGGCTCCGCCGCCGGCGTCAAGCAGGCCGCCGACCTGTGCGGCAAGCGCGTCGCGGTCGTCACCGCGAGCGTCGTGGAGGACCAGCTCGGCAAGCTGTCCAAGTTCTGCGAAGGCGCGAAGAAGCCGGCCGTGCAGGTGGTCGGGCTCGACGACACCAACGCGACCCTGCTGGCCGCGAAGTCCGGCCGGGCCGACGCCGCCGGGATGACCCAGGCGGCCGCGATCGACGTGACCACCCAGCAGAAGGGTCAGTACGAGTACGTGACGCAGACCGAGGAACAGGGCGCCACGAAGGACAACCTCGCGCTGTACACCCCGAAGGCCGGCAAGCTCGGCCCGGTGCTGCAGAAGGCCTTCGAGGAGCTGTTCCGCAACGGCACGTACACGCGGATCATGCACCAGTGGGGCCTCGACGACGTCACGGTCCCGCAGCCGGTCTTCGACGCGGCGTCGGCGAAATGACCACGATGTCCACAGTGGAGGAAACGACGGCCGCGCCCGACGACGTCGCCTCGGCTCGCGGCCGGTTCCGCCCGCTGCGCTGGCTGTTCGTGTTCGTGCTGGCCGTGGTGCTCGCCCAGCTGGTCGTCTTCCTGGCCGGCAACTCCAGGTTCCAGTGGGACGTCGTCGCGAAGTACCTCTTCGAGAAGAGCGTCATGGCCGGGCTGGGCACCACGGTGCTGCTGGCGGTCGCGGCGATGGTGCTGGGGTCGCTGGTCGGCGGGGTCGTCGCGGCGATGCAGCTGAGCGGGTTCGGGCCCGCCCGCTGGGTGGCGACGCTGTGGGTCGGGCTGTTCCGCGGCATCCCGCCGCTGGTGCAGCTGATCTTCTGGTTCAACCTCGCCTACCTGCTGCCCAGGCTGTCGCTCGGCATCCCGTTCGGCCCGGTGTTCGGCACCTGGGACGCCAACAGCGTCATCACGCCGCTGACCGCCGCGGTGATCGGCCTGTCGCTCGTGGAATCGGCCTACCTGGCGGAGATCTTCCGCGCCGGGGTGTCCTCAGTGGACCCCGGCCAGCGTGACGCGGCCCGCGCGATGGGCTACCCGCCGGGGCAGACCCTGCTGCGGATCGTGCTGCCGCAGGCGATGCGCGTGATCATCCCGCCCGCGGGCAGCCAGTTCATCAACGTGCTCAAGGGAACCGCGCTCGTGTCGGTCATCGCGATGTCGGACCTGCTGCACTCGGTGCAGGTGATCTACAACCGCACCTACGAGATCGTGCCGATGCTGCTGGTCGCCTGCTTCTGGTACCTGGTCGTCGTCACCGTCCTGACCGCCGGGCAGCGCCGGCTGGAACGCCGGTTCTCCCGCGGCCACCGGGACGTCCGATGACCGCGCCGGTGCTGCGGATCAGCGACGTCCGCAAGGAGTTCGGGCCGGTGCACGCGCTCGACGGCGTCAGCCTCGACGTGCACGAGGGCGAGGTGGTCGTCGTCATCGGGCCGTCCGGGTCCGGGAAGTCGACGCTCGTCCGCTGTGCCCACCAGCTGGAGCCGATCGACGGCGGCGCGATGTACCTCGACGGCGAACTGCTCGGCCACCGGCGGTCCCCGGCCGGGTTGCGGCCGCTGACCGAACGGCGGATCGCCGCCCAGCGCCGCCGGATGAGCATGGTCTTCCAGCAGTTCAACCTGTTCCCGCAGTTCACCGTGCTGCGCAATGTCACGGACGCGGCGGTCCGCGTCCACGGGCGCGATCAGTCCACTGTGGAGCGGGAGGCGCGGGAACTGCTGGAGCGCATCGGTTTGGCGGGCCGCGAAGGGCACTATCCGCGGCAGCTCTCGGGCGGGCAGCAGCAGCGCGTCGCCATCGCCCGGGCGGTCCTGGTCCGGCCGCGGATCATGCTGTTCGACGAACCGACCAGCGCCCTCGACCCCGAGCTGGTCGACGAAGTCCTCGCGGTGCTGCGGAACCTCGCGGCGGCGGGGACCACGATGGTCGTCGTCACGCACGAGATGACCTTCGCGCGTGAAGTGGCCGACCGGTGCGTGTTCATGGAAGCGGGCCGGATCGTCGAAGAAGGGCCGCCGGGCGAGCTGTTCGCGCGGCCGCGGACCGATCGGCTGCGTGCCTTCCTGTCCCGTCATCTGTCCGAAAAGGAGGGTGTCTCGTGATCACTGTCGGTGCCGTCGGCGACCTCATCCTGGACGAGCCCGATCCCGAGTTCTTCCTCGCCCCGGCCGCGCCGGTGCTGAAGGCGATGGACCTGGCGATCGGCCACGTCGAGGTGCCGCATTCGACCACGGCCGTCCAGCACAGCACCGACGTCCCCGCGCCGCCCGCGGACCCGGCGGCGCTGAAAGCCGTGGCCGAGGCGGGGTTCGCCGTCGTCACGCTGGCGGGCAACCACGCCCTCGACGCCGGGGACGGGGGACTGGCCGACACCATCGCCTACGCCCGCGCGGCGGGGATGGAGACGGCCGGCACCGGGCCGGACCTCGCGCACGCCCGGCGCCCGGCGATCGTCGAACGCGGCGGCCTGCGCATCGGCGTGCTGTCCTACAACTGCGTCGGCCCGCGTGAATCCTGGGCCGGCTCGCGCAAGCCCGGCTGCGCTTACGTGCACGTCTTGACCCACTACGAGCTGGACCACGCCAGCCCGGGCGGGCCGCCGAAGATCTACACCTTCGCCGACCCGGACAGCCTGGACGCGATGGCTGACGACGTCCGCCGCCTGCGGGCCGAGGCCGACGTCGTGCTCGTGGCCCTGCACAAGGGCGTCGGGCACACCCCGGTGACCGTCGCGATGTACGAGAGCCCGGTCGCCCGCGCCGCGGTCGACGCCGGTGCCGACGCCGTGTTCTCCCACCACCCGCACATCATGCGCGGCATCGAAGTCCACCGCGGACGGCCGATCTTCCACGGGCTCGGCAACTTCGTCACCGTCACCCACGCCCTCACCCCGGGTGCCGGGGTCGGCGCGGAAGAGCTGCAGGCGTGGGCGGACCGGCGCACGAAGCTCTACGGCTTCGCACCCGACCCGGACATGCCGTTCTTCCCGTTCCACCCCGAAAGCCGCAACACCGCCATCGCCTTCTGCCGCTTCGACGAGACCGGGCTGCGCGAAGCCGGGTTCGTGCCGTGCCGGATCGACGACCAGGGCCGTCCGGTCCCGGTCGGCGGCACCCCGGAGGGCGAAGCCGTGACGAACTACATCGACGACATCACCCGCGGCGCCCGGCTCAACGGCCGGTTCACCACCCGCGGCGGCGAAGTGCTCGTCGACCTCACCGAGGGGGTTCCTTCATGACCGACCAGCCCCTGGCCGGCCGCACCGTCATCGACCTGACCACCGCGCTCGCCGGGCCGTACGCGACCCTGCTGCTCGCCGGGCTCGGCGCGACCGTGATCAAGGTCGAAAACCCCGCCACCGGCGGGGATTCGTCCCGCAACAACGCGCCCTACGTCGGCCGTGACGGGCTCAACCTCGCCCGGCGGCACGACGACGACCTGTCGGTGTCGATGCTGCTGCGCGGCCGCAACAAGCTCAGCGTCACCCTCGACCTGAAGAACCCGCGGTCGCGGGCGGTGTTCACCGACCTGGTCCGCGACGCCGACGTCCTGGTCGAGAACTACAGCCCGGGCGTCACCGACCGGCTCGGCATCTCCTACGACCACGTCCGCGAGATCAACCCGCGGCTCGTCTACACCTCGATCAGCGGGTTCGGCGCCCAGGGCGGCCCGGGGTCGGGCAAGGCGATGGACTCGATCATCCAGGCGCTCAGCGGCGTGATGATGACCGCCGGGGAGCCCGACGAGGGCCCGGTGCGGTTCGGCCTGCCGATCGGCGACCTCCTCGCCCCGCTGTTCGCCGTGGTCGGCACGGTGTCCGCGTTGCTGCAGGCCGAGCACACCGGCGAGGGTCAGCGGGTCGACGTGTCGATGCTCGGCGCACTGACCTCGCTGGTCGCGTGCGAGCCCTTCGACGCCTTCGACGCGGTCGGCCTGCCGCAGCGCACGGGGTCGATGGTGCCGCGGCTGGCGCCGTTCGGGATCCTGCCGGCCCTGGACGGTTACGTCGCCCTGTGCGCGCCGACCGACGCCTTCGCCCACGGCGTGCTGCGGGCGATCGGCCGTCCGGAACTGGCCGGGGACGACCGCTACCGGACCCGCGACCAGCGCGTCCGCGCGGCCGACGAACTGCACGGGATCATCCGCGAGTGGTGCCGGGTGCGGCCACTGGCCGAGGTCCTCGCCGCGTTCACCGCCGAGGGCGTGCCCGCGGCCGAGGTCCGGGAGCCGCGCGAGGCCGTGCGGGACCCGCTGGTCCTGGCCCGGGAGGAGGTCGTGCCGCTGCGCCACCCGCGCCACGGCGACGTCGCCGACCTGGCCGGGACCGGCGTGCCGATCCGGTTCTCCGCCGCCCGCGTCTCCCTCGACCGGCCCGCGCCGGGGCTGGGGGAGCACAACGAGCACGTCTACCGCGAGCTGCTCGGCTACACCGAACAGCAGCTGGCGGACCTGGTCGCGGAGGCGGTCATTTGACCGCCGTGGGGTACGTCGGTGCCGACGTCCCGGTCGAGCTGATCACCGCGGCAGGCCTGCTTCCGCTGCGCCTGACCGGGAAACCGGGCCAGGACCGCACGCTCGGCGACCGCTACCTCGGCCGCGGCGTCGACCCGGTCGCCCGGTCGATCCTGACGCGCATCCTCACCGAAGACTACGGCCCGCTCGAAGCCATCGTCGTCTCCCGCGACTGCGAAGCCTCGTTGCGGCTGTTCTACGCCCTGCGCGAGCTGCACCGGATCGAGCCCGCGCTGGGGCTGCCGCCGGTGCGGCTCGTGGACGTCCTGCATCTGCCGCACCACACGACCACCCGGTACGTCCACGCGAAGATCGCCCAGCTGCGCGAGTGGCTGGGCCGCTGGCGCCCGATCGGCGACGACGACCTCGCCGCGGCCATCACCGCGCACGACACCCTGCGCCGGTCGCTCGGGCGACTCGCCGCCCTGCGCCGGGCGAACCGGCTGAGCGGCACTCGGTTCCTCGAAACCGTCGCCGCGACCACCGCCATGCCAGTCACCGACGCCGTCGCGCTCGTCGATCGGGTGCTCGCGGAGCCACGGGAGGTGGACGGGGTGCGGCTGTTCCTCACCGGCAGTTCCCACGACCACCCGGCGGTGTACGAAACGGTGGAGCGCAACGGTTTCCTCGTCGTGGGGGAGGACCACGACTGGGGTGAGCTGCTCTTCGCCCGCACCTGTGCGGCGCCGACGGAACTCGCGCTGGCCGAGCGGTACCAGTACAGCGGTCCCGCCGCCCCGCGCGCGTCGATCCGGCAGCGTGCCGCGCACACCGCCGCGGCGGTCCGCGCCTGCGAGGCGGAGGTCCTGTTTTCCTACGTTCGGTTGCAGGACGACGCGCCGCCGTGGGACTTCCCGGAGCAACGGGCCGCGGCCGGGATCCGGGCGGTCCTGGCCGAACGTCAGCCGTACGGCGAGCTGACGGCGGAAGCGCTGGCCGCGCTGGCACCGGCGAGGGCGGCATGACCGCCCGGCTGGCGTCGGCGACCACCGCGACCGCCTACCAGCGCGAGTGGTTCGCCCGGGTGCGCGAAACGGACGGCCCGCTGGCGCTGGTCAACGCGGACGCGCCCCAGGAGATCTTCCGGGCGATGGACATCCCGTACGTCGTCAACCAGTGGTGGGCCTCGATCGTTGCGGCGAAACGCCAGACCCAGCGCTACCTCGGCCTGCTGCGCGAGCGCGGCTACCCCGACTACATCGAGCAGTACAGCGCCACTTCACTGGCCTCGGCGTTCGAAGACGACCCCGATCAGGCGCCGTGGGGTGGCCTGCCGACGCCGTCGATCGTGCTCGGCGAGACGACCGGCGACGCGTCCCGCAAGATCTTCGACGTCTGGGACGCGCAACCCGGCGTCACCTACTACCCGCTGGAAAGCGCGGCGGAGAACGAGGTCCCGGAGCGGTGGTGGGAGCTGATGCCGCACCGCTGGGAAGAAGCCGTCGGCAGCGACCGCCTGGACCTGCTGACCGGCGAGCTGACCGGGCTCATCCGGTTCCTCGAGCAGACCACCGGCCGGGTGTTCTCCGAGACCCGGTTCCGCGAGGTCCTGGACCTGGTCAACGAGCAGCAGGAGTGGAACCGCCGCACCCGCGACCTGATCGCGGCCGCCCGGCCGTGCCCGATCGCCGTCACCGACGGCATCCCCAGCGTCATGGTGCCCCAGTGGCACCGCGGCACGGAGTGGGCACGCGACGCCGCGCGGGCGTTCCACGACGAGGTGCGCGACCGGATCGACGCCGGCGTCGCGGTGTGCCCGGACGAGCGGCTGCGGCTCATGTGGGTCGGCCGCGGGCTGTGGTTCGACCTCGGCTTCTACCGGCGGTTCCAGGAGTCGCACGGCGCGGTCTTCGTGTGGTCGATGTACCTCGCCATCGCCGCCGACGGCTACCTGCGTTACGGCGACGACCCCCTGCGCGCGCTGGCCGCGCGCTTCGCCGCGTTCGGCGACCAGCTCTACACCCCGCCGTGGTCGGCGGAGTGGTACGTCAAGGAAGCGCGGCACCACGGCGTCGACGGGGTGGTGCACCTCGTCTCCGACGACCCGCGCGGCAGCTACTTCACCACCCGCGCCCTGCGCGCGGCGGGCATCCCGGTGCTGGAGCTGCCCGCCGACAACGTCGACGCCCGCACGGGAGCCGACCTGACCGCGCGGATGACCGCGTGGCTCGACGACCTGACCTGACCGGAGCCGCATGAGTACCAGGATCACGGTGGTGGCCGCGGCCGTCGCCCTCGCCGCTTCCCTCCCGGCCACCGCCCACGCGGCGGAACCCTGCGCGGGCACGGCGACGTGCGTCGGCGGGCAGCTGGCCGACGGCACGCCGTACAGCTTCGCGAAACCCGCCCGGTGGAACGGAACCGTTCTGGTGGACCTCGACTTCGCCGCGGGCGGGCTGACGAGCGCGCTCACCGCGAGCCTCGTCGAGCGCGGCTACGCGGTGGGCGGCACCACCCGCACGGTCACCGGCTGGAACATCGCCCGGGCCATCGACAACCAGGCGGAAGCCCTGGGGCGCTTCGAATCCGCGTTCGGCCACCCGCGGTACGCGATCGCCGAAGGACGTTCGATGGGCGGCATGGTCGCCGCCGGCGTCGCCCAGGTGCACCCCGGCCGGTTCGACGCGGCCATCCCGATGTGCGGCGGCCTCGGCGGCGCGGTGGGGCAGTGGAACCAGAAGCTGGACACGGTCTTCACGCTCAAGACGCTGCTGTTCCCCGGCCTTCCGGCGACCGGCATCCCCGCCGACGTCCCCGGCACCCAGCAGCGGTGGATTTCCGCGGTGACGTCGGCGCAGGCGACCCCGGCCGGCCAGGCGCGCATCGCGCTCGCGGCGGCGATCGGCCAGCTGCCGGGCTGGGGCCTGGCCGCCGACGGCTCGCCGACCCCGGTCCCGGACGGCCACGACGTCGACGGCGTCGAGCGGGGGATGTTCCTGGCCCTCGCGGGCGGCCCGCTGCCGTACCTCGGGCAGGCGGTCAGCAGCCGCCGGGCGATCGAGCAGCTGGCGGGCGGGAACCCGTCGTGGAACACGGGTGTCGACTACGCGCGCCAGCTCACGATGGCGGAACCGAGCCAGCAGAACGCCGTCCGGCGGCTGTACCAGCGCGCGGGCCTCGATCTGCGCGCCGACCTCGGCCGGCTCGCCGCCGAACCCCGGGTGTCCGCCGATCCTGCCGCCGTCCGCTACCTGGAGCGGGGCATCGTGTTCACCGGCGACCTGCGGATCCCGGTGCTGACGGTCAACGGCACGGGCGACCAGATCTCGACGGTGGCGCAGCAGCAGTCCTACGGCGCCTTGGTCCGCCGGGCGGGCAACGCGTCGCTGCTCCGCCAGACCTACGTCCGGACCGCGGGGCACTGCACCTACACGACCGGCGAGCAGCAGGCGGCCATCGACCGCATGCTGACCCGCCTGCGGACGGGACACTGGCCCGACACCGCACCGGCCGCGACGAACCGCTCGGCGACGGCCGCGGACGGCGTGCCGGGCCGGTACCTGCCCTACACACCGCCGCGGTTCAACCGGCCGTTCCCGGCCACTGCCGGTACCGGGCACGGCAGTGCAGCTCGTCCGCGGTGAGCGCCGACCGGATGGCGCGCTCGACGATGTCCTCGAGCGTCGCCGGGACTTCCCGGTCGGCGGCGAGCGCGGGCTTCCGGTGCACCCTGCTCCTCTACGACGGAACCCTGGACCCGCCGGCGGGCAAGGCGGTCTTCGTCGCCCGGGCGTAACGTCGAAGCATGAGGATCGGCGAGCTGTCCCGGCGCACGGGCGCGAGTGCGCGCTCCCTGCGCTACTACGAGGCGCAGGGCCTGCTGACCAGCGTCCGCTCCGAGGCCGGGCAGCGGCACTATTCCGACGCCGAGGTCGAGCGCGTGGCGCTGATCCGGCAGCTGTTCGACGCGGGCCTGTCGAGCCGGGTGATCGCGACGGTGCTGCCGTGCGTGGAGACCCCCGGCGACCCGGGCGTCGTCGAGTTCGCGTTCGCGACGATGAAGCGCGAGCGCGACCGGATCGACGCCGAGATCGCCCGCCTGCGCGAGACCCGCGACGCGCTCGACGTCCTGCTCGACGCCAACAGCCGGCACCAGGCGAAGCTGGCTTGAGGCTGTGACCCGCGCCTCAGCCGGTTGCCCCTGACACCGGTGTGAGCGGTGACGATGGCCGCAGCGCCCGGACCCGCCGGGCCGGTCGTCGGAAGGCAGCGGAAATGGGACAGGCGTGGGGCTTCGGCAGGTACGGCGGGCCCGAGGTGCAGGAGCTGATCGAGCGTCCCGATCCCGTCCCCGGGCGCGGTGAAGTGCTGATCCGGGTCGCCGTCGCCGGGGTGAACCCGCTCGACCACCTCCTGCGCGCGGGCCTGGTCCCCGGACTCGACGGCGGGCGCCCGTTCCCCCTCGTGCTGGGGATGGAGGCCGCGGGAACCGTGCTCGCGCTGGGGGAGGGGGTCGACGGGTTCGCGGTGGGCGACGCGGTCTTCGGCTTCGCGCTCACCGGCGGCGGCACCTACGCCGAGACGACGGTGCTGTCCGCGCCGAACACCGCCCGCATCCCGGCGGGCCTGTCCGCGACCGTGGCGGCGACGCTGCCGGTGGCCGGGACGACCGCCGTGGACGCGCTCGACCAGCTCGGCCTCCCACTCGGGGCGACGATCCTGGTCAACGGCGTCGGCGGCGGCGTCGGCCTCGCGGTCGCGCAGCTGGCCGCGGCGCGCGGGCTGCGCGTGATCGGCACCGGCAGCGCGGCCAAGCGCGAGCAGGCCGAGGCGACCGGGGCGCGGTTCGTCGACTACACCGCGCAGGACGTCGTCACCGCGGCCGGCGAGCTGGTGCCGAGCGGCTTCGACGGGATCGTGGACGTGGTCGGCGGCGCGTCGCTGCGCGCGGTCGCGCCGCTGGCCCGGGACCCGCACACCGTCATCGCGGTGGGCGACCAGTCCGTGTCTGAGCTCGGCGGCCGGTTCGTCGAGCGCCGCCTCGACCGCGAGAACCTCGAGCGCACGGCCCGCCTGGCGCTCGACGGCGTCCTGGCGCCGGTGATCAGCGCGATCCACCCGCTGTCGGACGCCCCGGCCGCGCTCGCCGCCGTCGAGAACGGGCACGCCTCGGGGAAGGTCGTCGTCAAGGTGACGTGACCGGCGTTTGTGGACAGTGCGCCGAATCGGTGCCGCCGACCGGGCTCGTCGCCGGAATCCGGCGCACCGGCCCGGCAGCTGATCGAGTCCGTCCGCTACGCGAAGACGCCGTAACCCGGGACGGCGTGGGCCCGGACGCCGTCCATGTCCGGCTCCACGCCGATGCCGGGCGCGTCGGGAACCGTGATGTACCCGTCCTTCACGATCGAGCCGCTCCCGTCGGGGGCGTGGACGTAGCTGTCCCACACCGGGCGCTCCTCGAGCGCGTGCCATTCCTGCACGAGGAAGTTGGGGATCGCCGCGCACTGGTGCGACGTGGCCATCGTGCCCAGCGGCGTCGACACCAGGTGCGGGGCGAACGGGATGTAGTGCAGCTCGGCGAGGTTGGCGATCTTCTTCGCCTCGGCGAGGCCGCCGCACTTCGGCACGTCCGGCTCGATGACGTCCACCGCGCCGCGGTCGAGCAGCTCGCGGAACCCCCAGCGCAGGTACAGGTTTTCTCCCGCGCAAATCGGCGTCCGGGTCTGCTCGCGCACCCGCACCAGCGCGTCGACGTTCTCCGCCGGCAGCGGCTCCTCGAGCCACATCAGGTGGAACGGCTCGAGTGCCCCCGCGATCCGGCACGCGCTCGGGACGTCGTAGCGGGCGTGCAGGTCGATGGCCAGGTCGACGTCCGGGCCGATCGCGTCCCGGACGGCGGCCACCCGCTCGACCATCGAGCGCAGCTCGGCGGCGTTGACCGTGTGGTTGAAGGCGTCGAACTTGGCCGGGTGGCGCAGGTTGTCGATGTCGAACTTGAGGGCCGTGAAACCTTCGGCGACCATCCGCTGGGCCCGGTCGACGCACCCGGCGGCCGAGCCCGCCGGGTCGTCGCCGTCGCCGCAGTCGGCGTAGAGCCGGATGCGGTCGCGGAACTTCCCGCCGAGCAAGCGGTACACGGGCTGGCCCGCGGCCTTGCCCGCGAGGTCCCACAGCGCGAGCTCGATGCCGGACAGGGCGATCACGAACACCCCGCTCTGGGCGCCCGCGAAGACCTTGCTGCGGCGCAGTTTCTCCCAGCACCGCTCGACGTTGCGCGGGTCCTCGCCGATCAGCAACGGCGTCAGGGACTCGATCATGCCGACGACGGCACCCGCGCCGGCGTCGGGATTGGCCTCGCCGAACCCGCTGAGGCCTTCGTCGGTGTCGATCCGCACCAGCGTGGCCTGACCGTGGTAGGCCACCACCGCCGTCGTGACGTTCACGATCCGCATTGCTCTCCTGCCACCGGGTAACGGGTGGGAATGGGACTGTCGCGAGGTCCAACTTGTCCGATAAGCTGATGACATGCAAAGGAGACAAGAGTCTCTGGACGCTGTCAAGGTCCGGACCCTTCCGGTGCAGGTGGCGGCCCACCTGACCCGGCGCATCGTCGGCGGCGAGTTCGACGACGGGCGGGCCCCTTCGGAGCTCGACATCACCCAGGAGTTCGGGGTGTCCCGCGTGGTGGCGCGGGAGACGCTCAAGATCCTTGCGTCGCTGGACATCGTCGACGTCGCGCAGGGCCGCCGCGTCGTCGTGCGCCCCCGCGCGGAGTGGGACTACCTGAGCCCGCTGCTGATCGAGTGGCTGCCCGCGGAGATCGTCGACGAGCTGCTGCAGGAGCTGTACCAGATGCGCGCGCTGCTCGAGCCCGAACTGGCCGCGATGGCCGCCACCGGGATCAGCGGCGAGACGCTGGCCCGGCTCGGCGACGAGATCGACCGCATGGCGGCGCTCGAGGGCGACCCCGAGGCCTACCTCGAGGTCGACCACGAGTTCCACATGGAGATCTGCCGGGCGGCCGACAACCGCATCCTCGACCGGATCATGTACTCCGCCCGCTGGCTCGGCACGGCCAGCCGGCGCGTCACCAACGAGGCGCCGGCGGGGCTGCACCGCGCCACCGCCGAGCACACGGAGATCTACGAGGCGCTCGTGGCGCGCGACCCCGAAGCGGCCCGCGCGGCGATGCGCGAACACCTGAGCAACAACCACTCCACACTGCTCTCGGAAAAGGCACAGCGAAGCAAGCGGGCCGCCAAGCGGCGTTGAACACCCTGCACGACCGAAATCCGGAACCGATGACGAGGACGGACGAGGCATGGCAGCACCGGGGATCCCGCCGATCCGGCTGGGGCTGATCGGCACCGGGCTCGCGGTGGAAAAGCTGCACTGGCCGGCCTTGCGCACGCTCGCCGAGCGGTACGCCGTCACCGCGTTCACCGACTCCGCCGCCGGGCAGCGCGCGAGGTTCGCCGGCTACAGCGGGGTCGATCCGGCCCTGGCCACCGAAGACCGGGCCGCGTTGCTGGCCCGTGACGACGTCGACGCCGTGCTGGTTTCGGTGCCGATCCCGCACCTGTACGAGGTGGCGCGCGACGCGCTCACGGCGGGCAAGGACGTGTTCTGCGAGAAGCCGGCCGGCGCCGACGCGGAGCAGGCCGCGGCCTTCCTCGCCCTGGCGGCCGCGCACCCGGACCGCACCTTCATGGTCGGTGAGAACTACTTCTACCGCGACGACCTGCGTTACGCCCGTGCGTTGCTCGACAGCGGCGCGATCGGCCGGCCGCACCTGATGGCGTGGCGGCACGCCGCGTGGTCGGTGCCCCGGGCGGGCGCGTTCACCGGCACGCCGTGGCGGCACCGGCCGCAGTACCGCGGCGGCGTGCACCTCGACTTCGGCGTGCACCACATCGCCCAGATCCGGTTGCTCTGCGGCGACATCGCGCGGGTGCACGGTGCCGTGCAGACGGCCAACAGCACGATCGACGCACCGTCGGACCTGACGCTCAACCTCGTCTTCACCGGAGGCGCCATCGGCAGCTACACCGCGTCCTTCCCGGAGATCCCGGTGCCGCCCGAACCCAACGACATGCGGCTCTACGGCACCGAGGGCGTGCTCGTGCTTTCCGGCTCCGAGCCGGAACGCCGCGTGACGCGCAGCAGTGCCGACGCCACCACCGAAACGATGGTCTTCCGCGGCAGCGACAACGGCTACCGCGCGGAACTCGCCGATTTCGCCGACGCCGTGCAGTTCGGCGTGCGACCGGTCGGCAGCGTGGCCCAGAGCGTGGCCAACGCGATGGTCGTCCAGCGGGCGCTCGACTCCGCGGAACGGGCGGCAGTGCTGGCGCTCGACCCCGTGCCCGGCGCGGGCCCGGTGCCGCTGTGGCGGCCCCGCGGCTCGGCCGGGCTGTTCGACGGGCTGCCCGGCCAGCGCACCAGCAGTTCGGCGTCCTTCGCCGCGTGACCCCGCAGCGTGGCGCTCGCCTCGCTGTCCCGCCGGTCGCACCGTTGCCCCGTCGGTATGAGGAGTTGTCATGGAAGAGAAAACGGGCCTGTCGAGGCGTACGTTCCTCGGGGTGAGCGCGCTGGGCGCGCTCGGTCTCGCCGGGTGCGGTGGCGGTGCCGCCGAAGCGCCGAAGGTCGACGTGCAGGTGCCGCAGGCGCTGCTCGACCAGGCGGCCAAGCTCCGCGGCGGGTCGGTGGGGATGCTTTCGCAGAAGCTGTATTCGGAGGCGGCCAACAAGGCGCTGGACAAATCCCTGCAGGCGTTCGCGCAGGCCACCGGCACCACGATCCGCAACGACCTGGTCTCCGGCGACGCCGGCGACATGGTCGCGAAGATGGACGCCGACGTGAAGGCGGGCACCAACCGCGACCTGGCGTTCATGAGCGACCGGCGGTTCGTCGGCCAGCTCCACAACCTGGGCGCCCTCACCGACGTCACCGACGTCGTCACCGAGATGAAAGCGCTTTACGGGGAGCCCGCGACGGAGGCCGACAACTACTGCGTGTTCGGCGGCCGCTGGTTCGCGATCCCGTACCACTTCATCGCGACCGGGATGTACCTGCGCAAGGACTGGTACACGGAGAAGGGGCTCCCGCTCAAGCCGTACTATTCGTGGGAAGAACTGCGCGACAACGCGTTGGCGGTTTCGGACCCTGGCAAGCGGCGCTTCGGCTGGGGGCTCACGGTGAACCGCTCCGGCGACGCCAACGGCTTCATCCAGAACGTCATCAACACCTACGGCGGGGCGCTCGCGGACAACACCGGCACGAAGGTGACGTTCAACTCGCCGGAGACCGTCGCGGCCGTCACGTTCATCGGCGACATCTACACGAACCCGAAGTACCAGCCGATGCTGCCGCCCGGGGTCGGCAGCTGGACCGACTCGAGCAACAACGAGAACTGGCTGGCCCAGATCCTGGGGCTGACACTCAACCAGTTCAGCGTCTACGCCGACTCGAAGACCAAGAAGAACCCGGTCTACGCCAACACCCACGTGTTCAACGGCGCCACCGGACCGGCGCTCGACCGGCCCCTCGCGTTCGGCGAGTCCAACTCGTTCGTCGTGTTCAAGGGGGCGAAGAACCCCGGCCTCGCCAAGCTGGTCGCGAAGTTCATGGCCGGCGGGAGCGCGCTGCTCGGCGTCGCGAAGGAAGCGCCGTGCCTGGTCAACCCGTCGTGGGACAAGGTGTGGGACTCCGACCCCTACTACACCGGCGGTGACCCGGCCTTCCCCGCGCTGCGGGAGCAGACCCGCGCGCCGCTGCCGGTGAAGACCAAGACCGGCTACGCGTTCCCGCAGGCGCCGAGCCCCGGCGAGCAGGCCGCCGTCGCCGCGTACGTGCTCACCGACATGATGCAGTCGGTCATCCAGGGCACCCGGCCGGCCGACGCCGTCGCCGCGACCCACGGCCGGATCGTGCAGATCTTCGAGCAGCAGGGCTACCGGCAATGACGATCCTGCGCCCGCGCCCGGCGCCCGTCCGTCCGGCGCCGGGCTCGTCGTCCTCGCTCACGCGGGCGCAGCGGGTGCTCGGCCGCGACTGGCGTCTCGCCGCGGTGTTCGTCGGGCCGACGCTGGTGCTGGTCGCCGGCCTGATCCTGGTCCCGATCGCCGGCTCGGTGGTCACCAGCGCCACGGAACGCCACGGCGCGGAGACGGTCTTCGTCGGGCTGGACAACTACACGGCCCTCATCGGCGACGGCCTGTTCCACAAGGGCGTGCTCAACTCGTTCGTCTTCACCGCGTACGCCGAGATCTTCAAGGTGGCCCTCGGCCTCATCGCGGCCTTGATGCTGCACCACCTGCGCCGCGGCCGGGCGCTGCTCGCCGGGGTGATCCTGCTGCCGTGGGTGATCCCCACGGTGGTCACGGCCTTCACCTGGCGGTCGCTGCTCGACCCGATCTTCGGCAGCGTCAACGTCCTGCTCACCGACTCCGGGATCGGCCCCGCTCTCGCCGGGATCGGGCTCGTCGACAAGTGGCCCGCGGAGTGGCTGTCCGATCCCGCGCTCGCGATGCCGTCGGTGATCCTGGTGAACGTCTGGAAGGGCGTCCCGTTCTTCACGGTGACGTTCCTCGCCGGGCTCAAGGCCATCGACGGCAACCTCCACGAGGCGGCGATGGTCGACGGCGCCTCGCCGTGGCAGCGCTTCGTGCACATCACGCTGCCGGGGCTGCGGCCCGTGATGATCGTGACGGTGCTGCTGTCGTCGATCTGGACGTTCAACAACTTCGACCTGATCTGGCTGATGACCCAGGGCGGGCCGGGTGACGCGACGGCGCCGTACGTGATGGTGGCCTACTCGAAGGCCATCCAGCAGCTGCAGCTGGGCGCGGGCGCCGCGGTCACGCTGGTGATGCTGCCGGTCATCGCCGTCCTCGTGGTGATCCTCGTGCGGCTGATGCGCCGCAGCGACCTGCCGGGCGCGGCCGACCTGGGGCGCAGACGGCTGTCTCCCGCCCAGCGCCGGGCGCTGCCGTGGGCGATAGTCGCCGCCTCCGTGCTCGTCCTGGCGTGGGCGTCGCCGCACATCGTCTGGAGGGCCGCGCTCGTGCTGGGCGTGTTCGTGGTGCTCGCGGCCGCCGTCGGCCGGGTCGTCTCGGTGCTCGCCATCCGGGGCAACCGGCTCGCCGCGCGCCTGGTGGGTGGTACCGGCAGCGGGATCGCGCTCCTGGGGCTGCTGGGTTTCGTGCTCGCCCCGCTCTACTGGATGACGGTCACGGCCTTCAAGTCCGACGACCAGATCGTCGCGCGCACCGACGACCTCTGGCCGACGCCGTGGACCACCGAGCAGTTCACCAACCTGTTCAGCGGGCGGCCGTTCGGCACCTGGTACGTCAACACGATCCTGGTGTCGGTGGCGTCCACGGTGATCGCCCTGGTCTGCGCGGCGCTGGCGGGTTATGCGCTGGCGCGGTTGAAGTTCCGGGGTTCGGAGAGCTTCACGGTGACGATCCTGCTCACCTACGTGATGCCGGGCGCGCTGCTGTTCATCCCGCTGTACCAGCTGATGAGCGGGATCGGGCTGAACGACTCGTTGTGGTCGCTCGTGCTCGCCTACCCGACGTTCACCCTGCCGTTCGCGACGTGGCTGCTGGTCGGCTACTTCAAGTCGATCCCGGCGGACCTCGAGGAGGCGGCGCTGGTGGACGGCTGCACGCGGTTCGGGGCGTTCCGCCGGATCGTGCTGCCGCTGGCGAAGCCGGGTCTGCTCGCGGTCGCGCTGTTCACCCTCACCAACGCGTGGAACGAGTTCCTGTTCGCCTTCGTGTTCATCACCAACGACGACTACAAGACGCTGCCGGTCGGCATGCAGTCGATGATCTTCGGCGACGTCGTCCCGCAGGGGCAGCTGGCCGCGGCGTCGCTGCTGGTCAGCATCCCGGTCGTGCTCATGTACGGCTTCGGGCAGCGGTTCCTGACCGAGGGCCTCACCGCGGGGGCGGTGAAGGGATGATCACCGAGGAGCACGTCGCGACGGCGTCCCGGCCGACCGGTCTGCGGATCACCGACCTGCGGGTGGCGAACCTGACCGGGGTGCCGTTTCGCTCGTCGATCATCCGGATCGACACGAACCAGGGCCTGTCCGGCTACGGCGAAGTGCGAGACCAGGCCAGCGCGACGTACGCGCTCATGCTCAAGAGCCGGATCGTCGGCGAGAATCCTTGCAACGTCGACAAGATCTTCCGCAAGATCAGGCAGTTCGGGTTCCACGGCCGTCAAGGGGGCGGGGTCTCCGGCGTCGAGATGGCGCTGATGGACCTCGCGGGCAAGGCGTACGGAGTACCCGCGTACGCGCTGATCGGCGGCCGGTTCCGGGACGAGGTCCGCTGCTACGCGGACACGCCGTCGCTGCCGGACCCGCACGCGATGGGCGCCCGGCTGCTGGAGCGCAAGCGGCGCGGGTTCACGATGCTGAAGATGGACGTCGGCGTCGACCTGCTCTGGGACGTCCCGGGAGCGCTGATCGCGCCGCCGGGGGCCCGTTCGGACCGGACCACGATGCACCCGTTCACCGGCATCCAGGTCACCACCGCGGGCGTCGACGCTCTGGTGTCCTATGTGGACATCGTGCGGTCGGTGGTCGGGTACGACGTCGCGCTCGCCGCCGACCACTTCGGGCACATCGCGCTCGACTCGGGCATCCGGATCGGCCGTGCGCTGGAGCCGTTCACCCTGGCGTGGATCGAAGACCTGATCCCGTGGCAGCTGACCGATCAGTGGCGGCAGCTGACCGAGGCGGTCGCCGTCCCGACGTGCACGGGGGAGGACATCTACCTGCTGGAAGGCTTCCGGCCGCTGCTGGACGCCGGCGCCATCCGCGTCGCCCACCCCGACCCGGCGACGGCGGGCGGGATCGCGGAGACCAAGCGGATCGGCGACTACGCGCAGGAACGCGGGATCGCGATGGCGCTGCACCTGGCGGCGTCGCCGATCGCGACGATGGCCTGCGTGCACCTGGCCGCGGCCACGGAGAACTTCCTCGCCCTCGAACACCACGCGGCCGACGTCGGGTTCTGGAGCGACCTCGTCACGGCCCCGCTGATCGTGAACGGCCACATCACCGTGCCGGACACGCCGGGGCTGGGGTTCGGCGACCTCGACGAGGAACTGCTGCGCCGCCACCTCGACCCGCGCGACCCGGTGTTCTTCGCCGAGACCACGCACTGGGACGCCGAGTCGAGTCACGACCGGCTGTGGAGCTAGGCGCGGCCCTGTTCGGCGCGCCACCGCTCGTACTCGGGACGGGCCTCGTCCGACAGCGGGTAGTACCGCCGCAGGTCGCCGCCTTCGGACAGCCGGATGCGGGAGAACTCCTCCCATTCCGCGTGTTCCCGGGCGTGGGCCACCAGCGCGGGCGCGAGCTTGACCGGCACCACGACCGCCCCGTCGTCGTCGGCGACGACGATGTCGCCCGGCTCGACGAGGGTGCCGCCGCACGCCACCGGTACGTTGACGGCGGCCGGCACGATGCCGGTCTGCGCGTGGAAGTTCGGTGTCGCGCCCCGGATCCACAGTCCGAGGCCCAGTTGCTTGGCCTCGCCGATGTCGCGTAGGCACCCGTCGATCACCACCCCGGCGCCGCCGCGGCCCTTGAAGTAGGTCAGCATCATTTCGCCGAACACGCCGCTGCTCATGTCGCCGCGCGCGTCGACGACGATCATGTCGCCCGGCTGCGCGTGGTACATGACGTGCCGGTGCAGCTGCTTCTCCGGTTCCTCGTATTCCTCGACGGGGTAACGGTCTTCCCGCTTCGGCAGGAACTGCAGCGTCAGCGCCGGCCCGGCCACGCGCACGCCCGGCGTCACCGACACCGGGCCGGCGATGAACGCGCTGCGGATGCCCAGGCGGCTGAGCTCGCCGCTGGCCGTCGCACTGCCGATTTTCGCGAGTGCCGCACTGAGTTCCGCGGGCGGGCGAACGATGTCGTGCGTCTCGACCACGTCGATGGCCCCCTCGGGTCCGCGCTGACCGTGCCCCTTCGAGCCTAGCCGCGCGAAGCCCGGATCACGAGCCGTCTTTCACGGTGCGATCACCAGCTCGGCGATGCGGCCACCGTCCAGGGTGAACCGGAAGCGCAAGTCGACGACGCCGCCGGGGAAGTCGCCCTCGAGGTGGTTGACCGCCACGTAGTGGTCGTCGTCGATGCGCTGGGCCGCGACGAGCGTCGCGGTGTAGGTGTACTCGCTCGCGGTCTTGGCGAGCCAGTCGCGGATCTCGGGCTTTCCGCGGTAGGTCCGGCCTTCGTCGGTGACGACGGCTTCTTCGGTGTAGCAAGCCAGCGCCGGTTCCAGGTCACGGGCCTGGTGGGCGGTGAGGTAGGTGGTGATCAGGGCGGGCAGCTCGATGGTTTCGCTCATGGTGACCACGGTGGGGTCTCTCCCGGGGAGAGGGTCAAGCCCCCGCCGCGGCGGACGGAGATCGGCCGGCCGGTGTTCCGGCTCACGCCGTGAATCGGGTTTACGCGGACCTCGGCGGCGGGTACCGGAAGGCAGCCGAGCGGGATGGGGTGCCTGACGATGTCGAACGAACTGCCGGACGTGCTCGCCGGGCGGTACGAGGTCGGATCGCTGATCGGTCAGGGCGCCACGGCCAGGGTCTACCGCGCCGTCGACCGGGAGCTGGGGCGCGAGGTCGCGGTCAAGGTCTACGACCGCCACGCGGTGGCCGTGGAGCAGCTGCGCCGGGCGCGGGAGAAGACCTTGCTGGCCAGCGTCCACCACCCGCGGGTCGTCGCGTTGTTCGACAGCGGTACCGAGGGGGACCTGCCGTACCTGGTGATGCAGCTGGTCGACGGGGAGAACATCGCCGAGCGCCTGCTCGCCGGGCCGTTCACCGCGGACGAGGTCACCGAGCTGGCGATCCGGCTGGCGGACGCACTGGCCCACGTGCACGCCCGCGGGATCGTGCACCGCGACCTGAAACCCCCGAACGTCCTGATCGGCCCCGAAGGCCCGCTGATCACCGACTTCGGCATCGCGCACGCGCTGGACTCCACGCGCATCACCGGCACCGGCCTGGTCACCGGCACGGCCGCCTACCTCGCGCCGGAACAGATCCTGGGGGAGCCGGCCGGGCCACCGGCCGACATCTACGCCCTCGGCCTCATCCTCCTGGAGTGCCTGACCGCGCAGTGCGAGTTCCCCGGCACGCTGGCGGAGTCGGCGATGGCCCGGCTGCACCGCGCGCCGCGCGTTCCCGACGGGACTCCCGAGCCGCTCGCCGGCACGCTGCGCCGGATGACCGCCCGTGACCCCGCCGACCGCCCGGGTGCCGAGCAGCTGCCGCAGTTGCTGAGCGCGCACGCCGGCACCGTTCCGCTCGTCGCTTCCGCGCGGCGACCGCGGGCGACGGCCGCCGTGGCCGGTGGTCTGCTGGCCGTGACCGCGGCGGCCGTGCTCACGGTGGCACTCACCCGGCCGGCCGAGCCCGCGACCACCCCGGCCCCGCTGCCCGCGGCCGCGCCGCCCACCAGTTCCGTCGCGGTCCCCGCCCAGGTCTCGTTGTCCCCGGCCTCGGCCGTGGTGGTGGCCTCGTCGCAAGCCGCCAAGCCGGTGGCAGCGGGTGTGGTGGCCGCCGCGCCCCCGAAGGGCGGCCCGGCGAAACCGGACGGCGGTCCGCACGGGAACGCCAAGAAGGGCCCGGGAAAGAAGCCCGGCAAACCGTGACGCAGGCCGTCGAATTCACCGGCTCCGGGGGACGGTTCGACGGGCGCGAACCGCGAGCCCGCCGAGCACGAGGGCGATCAGCCCCAGCACGACGGCCGCCCCGCCACCGACGACGCCGTTACCCGTGCCGGGACCGCCGTCGGCGACGGCGAGGTTCACCGTTCCGCCGGCCACGGCGATCAGGCCCGACACCAAGGCCACGACGGCTCCTCGCGCGTTGCCGGCGCCGCGGTCGGCGCGGACCCGAGCCCGGCCCCCGGCGAGCGCGCCGAGCAGGCCCAGCAGTGCGGCCGCCGTGGCCCAGAAGCGCGCGGCGGTCAGGGTGTAGGCGCCCACCTCGGCCGCCTGGACCAGGGCGGCGAGCAGGGGACGAGCGGACATGAGGTGCTCCTTCACTCGGAAGACCGGACGTCGTCGAGCTTGTCCTCCCGGTCCTCTCGCGTCGTCGTGCGCATGCGGGCAGTTCCTACCGCGGGCGCGGTAGTCCGGGAATGCTCCTCGTGCCGGACTCGCGCGCAGCGATGTCCGGTTAGGGTGCCGGGATGAGCCGCGGACGGATCGTGGACGGGGTGATCGCCGCCGGGGTGGCGGCGGCGCTGCTGATCGCCGGGCGGTCCGCGCACCACCCGGCCACGGCGCTCGCCCCGCTGGGGTACGCGCTGCTGGCGGCCGGCGGCTTGGCGCTGGCCGCGCGCCGCCGCGCTCCGGTCGCGGTGCTGGCGGTGACGGCGGCGTGCGCGCTGGGGTACCAGGCCGCCGGCTTCGAAGTCCCCGTCGTCGCCTACCTGTTCGCCGTGTACGCCGCGGTCCGGGCCGGGCACCGCGTCGCCGCGGTCGTGGCTTCGGTGCTCATGCTGGGAGCGGTTCCGCTCGCGCTCCTGGCCTCGGGCCTGCACGACACCGCCGAGGCGTTCACGCAGTCCCGCGACGTCCTCCAGCTGGCCTGGCTGATCGCCGCCGGGGCGGCGGGGGAAGCGTTGCGGCAGGCCGAACGCCGGGCGGACGAGGCCGAGCGCACCCGCGAGGAGACCGCACGCCGGCGCGCCGACGAGGAGCGGCTGCACATCGCGCGGGAACTGCACGATTCCCTCACTCACCAGATCTCCGTCATCAAGGTGCAGGCCGAGGTCGCCGTCCACCTGGCCCGCAAACGGGACGAGGACGTGCCGGAGGCCCTGCTGGCGATCCGCGACGCCGGTCGCGAGGCGGCCCGGGAGCTGCGCGCGACGCTCGAAGCCCTGCGTGACGACGACAAGAACCCGCCGCGCGGAGTCGACGACGTCCCGGACCTCGTGCGCCGGGCCCGGGCCGCCGGCCTCGACGCGCAGCTGACCATCGAGGGCGACCGCGACGACGTGCCGGCCGCGGTGGACCGGACGGCCTACCGGATCGTCCAGGAGTCCCTGACCAACGTCACCCGGCACGCCGCCGCGGCCACCGCGTCGGTCCGGATCGTCTACCGCCCGGGCACACTGGCCATCCGGGTCGACGACGACGGCCAGGCCACGGTGGACACCGCGCCGGAACCGGGCGTCGGCCTGCTCGGGATGCGCGAGCGCGTGTCGGCCCTGGGTGGCCGGCTCCGGGCGGCGCCGCGCCGCGAAGGCGGGTTCAGCGTCCAGGCCGAGCTGCCCGTGGAGCACCCGGCGTGATCCGGGTCCTGCTGGCCGACGACCAGCCGCTCGTCCGCAGCGGGTTCCGCGCGCTCCTGGACATCGAGGACGACATCGAAGTGGTCGCCGAGGCCGCGGACGGGCGCGAAGCGGTGGCCCTGGCGGTGGAGCACCTGCCCGACATCGCGATCCTCGACGTCCGCATGCCGGGCGTCGACGGCATCGAGGCGACCCGGCGCATCGCCGCGGACCCGGCGCTGGCGGGCGTGCACGTCGTCATCCTGACCAACTACGGGCTGGACGAGTACGTCTTCGACGCGTTGCGGGCCGGTGCCGCCGGGTTCCTCGTCAAGGACATCCGGCCGGAGGACTTCCTGCACGCCGTGCGGGTGGCGGCGCGGGGTGACGCCCTGCTGGCGCCGTCGATCACCAGGAAGCTGATCGACCGCTACGTCACCCGGCCGCCCGCTCCCGGAGCCGGGCTCGCGGACCTGACCAACCGCGAGCGCGAGGCCGTGGCCCTGGTCGCGCAGGGCCTGTCCAACGACCAGGTCGCCGCCCGGATGGTGATCAGCCCGCTGACCGCCAAGACCCACGTCAACCGGGCGATGGCCAAGCTCCGCGCGCGGGACCGCGCCCAGCTCGTCGTGTTCGCGTACGAATCCGGGCTGGCCGCGCCCCGCGGCTCCTGAGCTCAGCCGAGGGTGATCACCGGCACCAGCTTGTGCAGCAGGGTGACGAGCTGGCGGCGTTCGGCGGGGGAGAACACGCCGAACGCCTCCGCTTGACGTTCCCGTCGGCGGGCCGTCAGCCGGGTCAGGCGTTCGCTGCCTTCCGGGGTCAACGTCACCAGGACCTTGCGCTCGTCTTCGGGCGATCGGCGGCGCACCACGACTCCGGCGGCTTCCAGCTGCTGGAGCATCCGGGTGGCCGTGGGGATGGACACGTCGGCCGCCGCCGCGAGCCGGCCCACCGGCAGTTCCGGCTCGGTCGCGAGGGGCTCGAGGAGCGTGACCTGGGGGAGCGACAGGCCGCCGTCGCGGTCCGCGCCCGCCGAGCGGGCCTTGCGCATGGCGAAGAACACCGCGTCGGCCGCCTGGACGAGTTCGTCGACCTCCGCGGCCGTCGGGGGCTGGTTGCCGGTCGTCGTCATGCGGGTTAGTCTAGCAAAGTAATAGTTAGCAACCTAGTTATTAGGAGGCTAGGTATCATGAGTGACCGCATCGACGTCCACCAGCACCTCCTGCCCGCCCGCTACCGGGAAGCGCTGGAAAGCAGTGACCTGACCGCGGGCGGGTGGCCGACACCGGCGTGGAGCCCCGGCGACGCGACCGCGATGATGGACGATGCGGGCATCGCCACCGGGGTGCTGTCCCTCAGCGCGCCGGGCGTCCACTTCGGCGACGACGCCGCGGCCCGCGACCTGGCTCGCGAGGTCAACGACTTCCAGGCCGAGCTCGTCAAGGACGCCCCCGGCCGGTTCGGGCACTTCGCCGTGCTCCCGCTGCCGGACTTCGACGGCGCGGTCGCCGAGGCGGTGCGCGCGCTCGACGAGCTGCACGCCGACGGCGTCGTCCTGCTCTCCAACGCCCGCGGCCGGTACCTGGGCGACCCGGCGTACGAGCCACTGTGGACGGAGCTGGCCGCGCGCCGCGCCGTGGTGTTCGTGCACCCGGCCGAACCGCCGATCGAGCGGCTGCCCGGCTTGCCGAGCCCGCTGCTGGACTTCCCGTTCGACACCACGCGCACCGCGCTCGACCTGGTGGCGCACGGGGTGTTCGACCGGCACCCGGAGCTGCGGATCATCCTTTCGCACGCCGGGGGTTTCCTGCCGTTCGCCGCGCACCGCTTCGCCGGTGCGGCGATGTTCAACCCCGGCACCACCCCGGAGGGCATCCTGGCCGGGCTGCGGAAGTTCTACTTCGACACGGCGTTGTCCGCCGCGGCGACGTCCCTGCCGTCGTTGTTCGCCTTCGCCGAGCCCGGGCACGTCCTCTACGGCAGTGACTTCCCGTTCGCGCCCAAGGACTGGCGAGGGGAGTTCGACCGGTACCTCACCGCCTACGACGGCCCCGGCGCGGACCGGTTCCCCGACGTCGACCGCGCCGCCGCGGAGGCGTTGTTCCCCCGGCTCGCCACCCGCTGACGCCGAGCGCTCGGCGACCTGACCGCCCGGGGCCGGATCGCCGAGCCCGGCCGTCAGAGCGATTCGGCGGCGCTGCGGATGACGTCGAGGACGAAATCGGGGTGGGACAGCATCGGGACGTGGCTGCTGTCGATGTCGAACGTCTTCGCGCCCATGCGGTGCGAGGCCGCGCGTTGCAGTTCCGGGTTCACCGTCCGGTCGTTGTTCGCGACGATGTACCAGCTGGGCTTCGACCGCCAGGCGGTGCCGTCGGCCTTCTGGTCGAACAGGTCGGGCACCGGGACCATCTGCGTCGCCCAGACCAGCTTCTGCTCGGCCTCCGGCAGGTCGCCGGCGAAGCAGCCGATGCCGTCGTGACGCAGCCAGATGCGCCCGTCGGTGACCTCGATGTGCTCGAAGACGTCGGTGCGGGCGAACTTGTTCTGCTGGTCCTGCGAGGTTTCCGTCTCGTCGGGGGCGAGCGCGGCGATGTAGACCAGCCCGGCGACGCGGTCGTCGGTGCCGGCGGCGGTGATCAGGGTGCCGCCGTAGGAGTGGCCGACGAGCAGGACCGGGGAGCCGACCCGGCCCAGCGTCCGGACCACCGCGTCGACGTCGCCTCGGAGGCTGTCGAGTCCGTGCTGCGAGGACGCGACTTCGTACCCTTCTTCCTGCAGCGGGGTGATCAGCTTGCTGAAGCACGAGCCGTCGGCCCAGAGGCCGTGGGCGAACACGATGCCCGGTTTGGCCGGCATGGCTTCCTCCTTCGTGCGCAGGGGAACGACGAACCGACGTTAGCCCTGCCCGGGGGTCCCGGATAGCGGCCGAACATCCGATCCTGGCGACTCCGCTTCCGCCGGTTCGAGGGCGCTCAGCCGGACCGCCGCTGGGTGGTGACGCCGCGGCGGAGGTCGCCGGGCAGCGGGCGGACGCGCTGCAGGTCGCGGCGGGTGGTGGAGTGCAGTTGCCAGGGCACGCTCGTCACCATCACGCCGGGCTCGAACAGCAGCCTGCCCTTGAGCCGCAGCGAGCTCTGGTTGTGGAGGATGTTCTCCCACCAGCGGCCGACGACGTACTCCGGGATGTAGATGCAGACGACGTCCCTCGGGCTGGCGCGCCGCAGGTTCTTGACGTACTGCACGACCGGCCGGGTGATCTCGCGGTACGGGGACTCGATGACCTTGAGCGGCAGCTTCATCCCGCGGTGTTCCCATTGGCGCTGGAGTTCGCGGGTGTCGGCGTCGTCGACGTTGACCGTGATGGCGGTCAGGGTGTCGGGCCGGGTCGCGCGGGCGAAGGCGATCGCGCGCTGGCTCGGCTTGTGCAATGTGGAAACGAGCACGATCGCGTGGACGCGGCTGGGCAGCAGCTCGCTCTCGTCGTCGGGCAGCAGCTCTTCGCGGACGTGCGTGTAGTGGCGGTGGATCGCGCGCATGACCACGTACAGCACCGGGATGGCGATCACGACCAGGTAGGCGCCGTGGGTGAACTTCGTGACCAGCACGACGACCAGCACGATCGCGGTCAGCGTCGCGCCGAGGGCGTTGATCAGCCGGGACCGCTTGATGGCCGCGCGGCCGGTGGTGGCGCCGGCCAGTTCGCGGTTCCAGTGCCGGACCATGCCGGCCTGGCACAGCGTGAACGACGTGAACACGCCGAGGATGTAGAGCTGGATGAGCCGTGTGGTGGAGCCGTCGAAGGCGAAGATCAGGACCGCGGCGACGAGCGACAGCGCGATGATGCCGTTGGAGAACGCCAGCCGGTCGCCGCGGGTGTGCAGCTGCCGCGGCAGGTAGCGGTCCTGGGCCAGGATCGAGGCCAGCAGCGGGAAGCCGTTGAACGCGGTGTTCGCCGCGAGGATCAGGATCAGCGCGGTGGCGGCCTGCAGGACGAAGAACAGCACGGCGTGGTCGCCGCCGAACACCGCCGCGCCGATCTGGCTGATCACCGTGCGCTGCGGATCGGTGGTGCAGTCGCCGCGGAACCCGCCCAGATCGCAGGTGTTCTCGGCGATGTGCACCTTGGTGATGAGCGCGAGCGCGGTGATGCCGCCGAACATGACGACGGCGATGACGCCCATGGCGGTCATGGTGCGGGCGGCGTTGAGCGCCTTGGGCTTGCGGAAGGCCGGGACGCCGTTGGAGATCGCTTCGACGCCGGTGAGCGCGGTGCAGCCGGAGGAGAACGAGCGCAGCAACAGGAACACCAGGGCGAGGCCGGTCAGGCCGGTCTGCTCGGGGTGGACGTCGTAGCCGGCGCTTTCGGAGAGCGGCGGGTGCCCGGCCACGACACGGGTGAACCCGACGACGATCATCAGCACGACGGTCGCGATGAACAGGTAGGTCGGCGCGGCGAAGGCCCGGCCGGACTCGCGGATGCCCCGCAGGTTCATCGCCATGAGCACGACGATGAACCCGACGTCGAGCAGGATCCGCTCGTCGTTGAGCTGGGGGAGCGCGGAGATGATGTTGTCCACCCCGGAGGCGACCGACACGGCCACCGTCATGATGTAGTCGACCATCAGGGCGCCGGCGACGACCAGGCCCGCGTGGCTGCCGAGGTTGCGCGACGCGACTTCGTACGAGCCGCCGCCGCTGGGGTAGGCGCGCACGACCTGGCGGTAGGAGATCACCACGACGGCGAGGAGCACGGCGACCGCGAGCCCGATCCAGGGCGCGAGGGTGAAGTAGGCGAGCCCGCCGATCGAGAGGATCAGCAGGATCTCCTGGGTCGCGTAGGCGACGGAGGACAGCGGGTCGCTCGCGAAGATGGGCAGGGCGAGCCACTTGGGCAGCAGGGTCTCGCCGAGGGTGTCGCTGCGGAACGGCCGGCCGACGACCAGCCGCTTCAGCCATGAGGTGGTTGCCGGCACGTACGGCAGCCTCCCTCGCACGGCGGCCGACCGGCGTAGGGAAAACGTCAAGATCCGGACGGGGGCGTAGAGAACGCGTAAACGTCTCCGCGGCGCTCGTCAGGGTCGCGTCAACGATCCTGGTCCCGGGCCGGCGAGGTGCGCTAGGTCCGCACCGGGCCGGCCGCCCAGTACGGTGGTCCGCGTGGTGCGGTCCGGCTCTCCGGACCGACCGGCAGAAAGGCGCGGTGCTGTGCGGAAGCTGGTCTACGGCATGAACCTGTCCCTGGACGGCTACGTCGCCGCGGCCGGGGACGATCTCGGCTGGAGCGAGCCGAGTGATGAGCTGTTCGCGTGGTGGCTCGAGCAGGAGCAGGCGATCGGCCTGTTCCTGTACGGGCGCAAGCTGTGGGAGACGATGAGCTCCTACTGGCCGACCGGTGACCGGCAGCCGGGTGCCACGCCGGCGCAGGTCGCGTTCGCGCGGAACTGGCGGGACACGCCGAAGGTCGTGTTCTCCTCGACCGTCGGCGAGGTCGGCTGGAACACCCGGGTGGTCACCGGCGACGCGGTCGAGGAGATCACCCGGCTCAAGGCCGGGACCGGCGGGCCGATGCGGGTCGGCGGCCCGGCGCTCGGCGGCGCGGCCATGCGGGCCGGGCTGGTCGACGAGTACGAGATCGTGACGCATCCGGTCCTGCTCGGTGGCGGCGTGCCGTTCTTCGCCGCGGTCGACGCCTGGGTGAACCTGGACCTGGTGGAGACGCGGACGTTCCCCGGCGGGGTGGTGCTGACCCGGTACCGCGTGCGCGGGTCTTGACACCTCAGCCGGATTCGCGGACACGCCGCTGTCCGGGCCGGGATTCGCATCCCGTGGTGGCCGAGCCCCGGCCCCGCTGAGCTCACCCCAGCCGGAACCGGACGTTCTTGTTCCGGTCCGGCCGCAGGTGCTATACCGGCAGCTGCCCGGTGTCGCGACGACGCGACGCCACGAGCGAGCGGAGTGTCCGGTGGCAAACCGTGCTTTCGTCGTCGCGGCCCTGACCACACCCGTCCTGCTGCTGGGGACCGCGACCGCGATGGCCGACCCGCCACCGGGGCGGCAGCTGACGATCGAGACCGTGTCGAACCCGCGGCCATCGCTCGTCAGCGGGGGACAGGTCCTGGTCCGGGTCGTTCCGCCGGAGCGGACGCGCGGTGGGCGGGTCGACGTCAGCGCCAACGGCCGCGACGTCACGCAGGCCTTCCGCGCGCAGCCGGACGGGAGCCTGCTCGGCCTGGTGACCGGGTTGCGTGACGGTGCCAACGACCTGCGCGCCCGGGCGAGCGGACGCGGTCCGGACCAGCGGGCGGACCTGCGGGTCACCAACCACCCGCTCACCGGCCCCGTCTTCTCCGGTGCGCAGCAGCTCCCGTTCTACTGCGAGACCCAGGCGTTCGGCCTGCCCCCGGCGTCGCAGCCGTTCTGCAGTGCCCCGACCCAGGTGAGCTACCAGTACCGGACCACCGCCGGGGCGTTCGCGCCGCTGGCGGACCCGGCGGCCCGGCCCGCGGACCTCGCGACGGCCACGGTCAACGGGCACTCGGTGCCCTACGTGATCCGCGTCGAGCGCGGCACGATCGACCGCGCCGTCTACGAGATGGCGGCGCTCTACGACGGCACGCCGTCGCCCGTCGCACCGGACGCCGCCTGGAACGGGAAGCTCGTCTACACCTTCGGCGGCGGCTGCAACGCGGGCTACCACCAGGGCACCTCGACCGGCGGGGTCGTCAACGACCTGTTCCTGTCCCGGGGCTACGGGGTCGCGTCGTCGAGCCTGAACGTGCTCGACAACAACTGCAGCCCGATCATCTCCGCCGAAGCGGCGATGATGGTCAAGGAGCACTTCGTCGAGACCTACGGCCCGGTCGCCCACACCATCGGCTGGGGCGGCTCGGGCGGGGCGATCCAGCAGTACGACATCGCCGAGAACTACCCCGGCATCGTCGACGGCATCATCCCCGGCGTGTCGTTCCCGGACCCGCTGAGCGTGGGCGGCCCGGTGTCGGACTGCCGCCTGCTCGAGCAGTACTTCGCCGGGCCGGGCGCGTCGTTCACCGCGGCGCAGAAGCGGGCCGTCGCGGGCTTCGCGAGCTATGACAGCTGCACTTCCTGGAACCTGACCTTCGCCAGCCGCGCCACCGCGACCGGCAGCTGCAACGCGGCGATCCCGGTGTCGGCGAGGTGGGATCCGGTGACCAACCCGCGCGGGGTGAAGTGCAACTCCAACGAGCAGCTGGTCAACCAGCTCGGCCGGGACCCGCGGACCGGGTTCGTGCGCAGTTCGCTGGACACGACCGGGGTGCAGTACGGCCTGGCCGCGTTGCAGGCCGGCGCGATCACGGCGGCGCAGTTCGCCGACCTCAACGCCGCGATCGGCGGCCTCGACTACACCGGAAAGCCCGTGGCGCAGCGGATCGCGGCCGACCCGAAGGCCCTCGACGCGGTGTATGCCGACGACATCGTGAACTCGGCGTCGCAAGGCCTGCGGGAAACGCCGATCATCGACCAGCGGACCGACCTCGACTTCGCCGGCCCGGGCAACGACATCCACACCACCGAGTGGTCTTACGTGATGCGGCAACGGCTTCTGCGGGCCAATGGCACCGCGGGCAACCAGGTCATCATCGAAAACCACGCCACCGCGGCCGAAGCGGCGAGCGCGAGCGTGTACGAGCTCGACGCGATGGACCGCTGGCTGACCGCGATCGACGCCGACGGTTCGCACCGGAGTCTCCGGCAGAAGGTGCTGGCGAACCGGCCGGCCGACCTCGGCGACGGGTGCTACCTCTCCGCCGCGTCGCGGATCACCGAGAAGCTGACGTACCCGGCGAGCGGCCAGTGCGGCGCGCAGTACCCGGTGGCGGCCGACACCCGGATGGTGGCGGGCGAAGGCCTTGCCCTCGACGTGCTGAAGTGCCGGCTGAAGCCGCTGAACTTCCGCGACTACCCGGTCACGTTCACCACGGCGGACCAGAACCGCCTGCGGGCGGCGTTCCCCGGCGGCGTCTGCGACTACAGCCGCCCGGGCGTCGGGCAGCACGCGCCGATCGGCACCTGGCTCAGCTACGGCGACGAACGCACCGGCACCACGCCGCCGACGAAGCCGTGGTGAGCCGACAGGGAGCCACCGAAACCGCTGGCTCGGGTGTGGACTGTCGCGAAAGGACTGTCCACTGAGGCCATTCCCATGTGGTCGCTGGACCGAATGCGCGATCGGAACCACCGCACTCCTCGGTGCGGCATCGGAACCGCAGGCCCTACCGCTGGTTGGCGACCTGCTTGACCGTCCGGATCACCGGTGCCGTTTCGATGTGCGTGATGGCCGGGAGCGCCGCCACCCGGGTGGTCAGGTACCGGTAGAGCGCGCGCTGGTCCGGGCACACGACGCTGGCGAACAGGTTGCTCGGCCCGGTCGTGGCCGCGGCGAAGGCGATCTCGGGGTGCCCGGCCAATTCCTCCCCCGCCTGTTCGAGCTGCGCCGGGGCGACCGAGAGCCACAGCAGGGTCCGCGGTCCGGTGCCGAAGAGCCGCCGGTCGACGTCGAGGTCCAGGTACAGCACGCCGTGGTCGCGCAGGTCCGTCATCCGGCGCCGGACCGTCGTCGGCGACCAGCCGGTGAGCGTGGCCAGCCGGGCGATCGCGGTCCGGCCGTCGGTGGCGAGCGCGGCGAGCAGCTTCCGGTCGCCGTCGTCCAGACGCACCGGGCCCGGCCGCTGGGGTGCCGGGGGCGGGCGGAGCCGTTCGACGGCGTCTTCGTCCAGCCGGCCGAGCTTGGCGACGAGGCCGTCCGGCCCGCCGTAGAAGGTGTGCAGGACCGAATGCGCGGTGACGCCTTCGACCCGCGGCGTCCGGGGGAGCTTCGCCAGCAGCAGCGCTTCGCTGTCGGCCGCGGTTTCCGTGCGCACCGTGCAGGTGATCTCGGTGCCGCCGGAGGTCAGGCTCACCCAGGACGTGTCGGACCGCTGTGCCAGCGCTTCGGCGACCGGGACCGACGCCGCCGGCGCGCACCGCACGCGCAGGAACCACAGCACGGCGCCCAGCGCGGTCGGGTCGACGCCGCCGACCACCCGCACGGCGCCCGTCGCCCGCAACCGGGCGTAGCGGCGGGCGATGGTGCGATCCGACACGCCGAGAACCTCGGCGATGGTGCTGAACGCGGCGCGGCCGTCGACCTGCAGCGCGTGCACGAGCCGGCGGTCCAGCTCGTCGTAGTCGGATTCCACCGCGCCGACCCTACTCGGTGCCGGATTCGGCCTCTGTCGGTGCCGTTTCTGGCGTAGCGGTCGTGGCCGGCGCAGCGTGGCTCTCGTCCTGATCGACACGAAACCCAGGGGAGAGCTCATGGACACCGGAGTGCTCATCGTCGGCGCGGGCCCGACCGGCCTGACACTGGCCAACGAACTGCGGCTGGCGGGGGTGCCGGCCGTGCTCGCCGACAAGCTGCCGCGGCGGAGCGAACTTTCGCGAGCGGGCGGCGTGCAGTCGCGCACCTTGACGGCACTGGACCAGCGCGGGCTGCTGGAACCGTTGCTGGCGAACGGAAACCACCCGATCAGCGCGGGCCACTTCGCCGGGATCGAGTTCGGGCTCGAGAACACGGGCCAGCGGCTGCCGTGGCGGTCCGTGCCGCAAGTCGTGCTCGAAGAGTTCTTCGAACGGCACCTCGCCGAGCACGGCGTCCACGTCCGGCGCGACCACGAGCTGACCGGCTTGGCCCAGGACGGCGCCGGGGTCACCGCGACCTTCGCCCACGGCGTGGTGGTCCGCGCCCGCTACGCCGTCGCCGCCGACGGCGCCCACAGCACGGTGCGTGCGCTGCTGGGCGCGGCGTTCCCGGGGCGCGCGGGCACCTCGACGGTCGTTGCCTCCGACGTCCGGCTGAGCGGTGCGGGCGAGGCGATGTCGCACACCTGGAGCGACGGCCACTGGGCGGCGCTGTACCCGCTGGGCACGGACGGGCAAGGCCGGCCGATGCGCCGGCTCGTCCTGGGCGGACCGGGCCGGTCGCGGCCACGGGACGTCCCGGTCACCGAGGACGAGATCCGCGAGGGCCTGCGGCTCGTCTTCGGCGACGGCGTGGCGCTGCTCGAACTCCGCTACGCCCGGCGCATCACGAACGCGGCGCGCCAGGCCGAGCGCTACCGGCACGGCCGGGTCTTCCTGGCCGGCGACGCCGCGCACGTCCACCTCCCCCTCGGCGCGCAGGGGATGAACACCGGCATGCAGGACGCATTGAACCTCGGCTGGAAGCTCGGCGCCGCGGTCCACGGCTGGGCGCCGGAGGGTCTGCTGGACACCTACCACGAGGAGCGGCACCCGGTCGGCGCCGCGGTGCTGCGCAACGTCCAGGCGCAGAGCCTGCTGATGGACTGGGCGGGCACGCGCGACCCGGACGTCGCCGCCACCCGGGAGCTGTTCGCGGCGCTGGCGGAGCTGCCGCAAGTGCAGCGCCACCTCGGTGATCTGCTGTCCGGGATGGCGATCCGCTACCCGATGCCCGGCGCCGCGGCGCACCCGTTGCCCGGCCGTCCCGCCCCGGACCCGAAGGTGGGGGCGGCCCGGCTGCACGAGCTGCTGCGGTCCGGCCGCGGCGTGCTGCTCGACCCGGACGACGCGCTGGCCGGGCTCGCCGGTCCCTGGTCGTCGCGGGTGGACCGCGTGACCGGGGAAACGGAGGCCGAGCCGATGCTCGTCCGCCCGGACGGCTACGTGTGCTGGGCCGGTGCTCCCGAGGCTCTGCGGCCGGCGTTGGCCCGCTGGTTCGGCGAACCGGACGTCACGCCGGGAAGTTCACCCACGCTCACGTGACGTCCTGAAGGGACGCGAAGGTGAGGCCGCGGTGGCGGCAGTCGGTGATGAGGGCGGGAAGGGCCCCCAGGGTGGCGCGCCAGGCACCGTTGCCCGTCGTGATGTCGCTGTCGTGCAACAGGATCGTGCCGCCGGTGCCGAGACGTGCGGTGACCCGCCGCCGGATCGAGTCCGGGGTGCAGCCCTCCGTCCAGTCGAACCCCCAGGTGCTCCAGAGGATCGGCGTCAGGCCGAGCCGGCGGGCCGAGATCAGGGAGGCGGTGCTGAAGACGCCGTAGGGCGGGCGGAACCAGCGTGGCGGCGTGCCGGTGGTGCGGTGCAGCAGGTCGCGGGTGCGCCGCAGGTCGTGGTGCGTGGCGCGCGGTGGCCGGCGGAGCAGGCAGCGGTGGTCCCAGCCGTGGACGCCGATCTCGTGCCCGGCGGCGGCGATGTCCCGGACGATGTGCGGCGCACGGCGGGCTTCCTCGCCGAGCAGGAAGAACGTCGCCCGGACGTCGTGCGCCGCCAGCGTCCGCAGGACCCGAGGGGTCGCTTCGGGGCTGGGGCCGTCGTCGAAGGTCAGGGCGACGCGGCCGGGAGTGGTCGCGCCGGCCAGCCGGGGCAGCAGGGCGCGGCGCGGCCCGGGGAGGAACGCGATCGCGGGAGCCGCGTGCACGGCCAGCGCCGCCAGGGCGAGTGCGGACTTCACCGGGTCTCCAAGAGCTTCTCGAGCAGGGGCACGGTGTCGGCCGTCGGCATGAGCGAAGGGCTGGGACGTGCGGCGACGAGCGCCGCGGCGAGGTCCTCGCGGGTGCGGAGCCAGGGGACGAGGCCCAGGCGGTCGAGCACGGCGGCGTTGGCGCGGCCGTGGCCGGGCAGGCAGCGGTAGGTGACCACCGGCAGGCCGGTGGCCAGCGCTTCGGACGTCGTCAGCCCGCCGGCGTTCTGGACGACCGCGTCGACGGCGTGCAGCAGCCGGGGCATGTCCTCGACCCAGCCGAACACGTGCCGGTGCCCGGCGGCGCGGAGCTGGTCGCGCAACGCGGTGTTGCGGCCGCAGACGACGACCGGCACCGCGACACCGGACGCCGCGACGTCGGCGGTCGTCTCGCGGACCTGGCCGACGCCCCAGGAGCCCGCGACGACCAGCGCCAGCCGGCCCCGCTCGGGCAGGCCCAGGGCGTGCCGTGCCGAGCGGCCCTCGCCGGTGGCCGGCGGCCTGAACCGCGACCGGACGAGCGGCGCCGCCACGGCGGCCTCCGGCGCGCCCAGGGCGCGGGCCTGGTCGGCGGCTTGGTGGTTCTGCGCGATGTGCAGGTCGGCGGCCGGGTGCACGCACAGCCGGTGCACGGCGGGGTCGGTCAGGTAGACCGCGAGCGGCGGGCCCCCGGCACGCAGGGCGGCGAGGGCGTGGGTGGCGAGGGGGTAGGTCGAGACCGCGAGGTCGGCGCCGGCGAGGGCCGCGCCGAGCCGGGGGCAGGCCAGGGTGGCGCCCCGCCGGGACAGCCCGGCACCCCATTTCGTGCCGAGCGCGGCCAGTGTCCAGTCCCAGCTGCGCGGCACCACCTCCAGCTGGCGGTGGTAGAAGGCGCACAGGCGCCGGCCCAGGGAGCCGGGGAGCAGGTCCAGGAAGTCGAGCACTTCGACGTCGTGCCCGGTCAGCCGGTCGGCCAGCGCGTGGGCGGCTCCGTCGTGCCCGGCCCCCACCCGCGCCGAGACGATCACGATGCGGCTCATGCCCCTCCTCTACTACAGGTCGGTAGTAGTTCTACAGGTTCGTAGATTAGAGTGGGGTGAGAGGTTTGCGGCCACGGCGGATCCACGACCGGCGCTTTGTCCGAATAGGACGAAAAGATGTCCGGTTTTTCGTTGCGCGCCGAAGAAATCGTCCTCGACATCACGGAAGTACGTGTTCACGGACTGTTCGCGTCGCGGTCTTCTCGCGGTCGGCTCGATGGCGTGGGATTCCGGGGATGCCCCGCCCGGGGCCTGTCGAGGAGGAAGCCCTTGTCCCCGAACCGGATTCGCGCCGCGGCCGTGCTCGCAGCGCTGGTACTGCTCCCGGCCGCGGCGCCCACCGCGTCGGCCGAAGACGGCGTCCGCCACGTCCTGCTGATCTCCGTGGACGGCCTGCACCAGACCGACCTCGCCGCCTACGCGGCCGCGCACCCGCGCTCCGCCATGGCCGCCCTGCTCGCTCGCGGGACCGCCTACGGCGACGCCCGCACGCCGGTGCCGTCCGACTCGTTCCCCGGCCTGATCGGCCAGCTCACCGGCGGTGACCCGGCCGCCACCGGCATCTACTACGACGCCACCTACAACCACGGCCTGCTGCCCGCGGGCACGACGTCGTGCGCCGGGGCGAAGCCCGGCACGCCGGTCGACCTCACCGAGGACCTCGACCACGACCCGAGCCGGCTCGACGCCGGGCAGGGCCTGACCGGGCTCCCCGGCTCCATCCTGGGCATGACCGGCAGCCCGCAGACGCTGCTGAACCCGGCGCTGCTGCCGGTCGACCCGCGCACGTGCCGTCCGGTGCTCCCGCACGAGTACCTGAAGGTCAACACCGTCTTCGAGGTCGCGCGGCGCGCCGGGCTGCGGACCGCGTGGTCGGACAAGCACCCGGCCTACGAGATCCTCGACGGGCCCTCGGGCACCGGTGTGCAGGACCTGTTCACCCCGGAGATCAACAGCACCGGTCCGGGTGGCACGGGGGACTGGACGAGCGACAACGCCGCGACCCAGCAGTACGACGGCTACAAGGCGCAGGCCGTGCTGAACGAGATCGACGGCTACGACCACAGCCGGGCCCGGCGGGTCGGCACCCCGGCGGTGTTCGGGCTGAACTTCCAGTCGGTGTCCACGGCGCAGAAGCTCGCGACGTCCGGCGGCCGGCCCGGCGGGTACCTGCCGGGCGGCGTCGCGCCGGGGCCGGTCCTGACCTCGGCGCTGGACTTCGTCGACGGCCGGATCGGCGCGTTCGTCGCCGAACTGCGCCGGCAGCACCTGGACCGCAGCACGACCGTCATCCTGTCGGCCAAGCACGGCCAGTCGCCCACCGACCCGGGCGCGCTGACCCGGATCGACGACGGCAAGCTGCTCGACGGTCTCAACGCCGCCTGGAAAGCCCGTCACCCCGGCGCCGCCGACCTCGTCGCCCAGTCGGCCGACGACGACGCCATGCTGCTGTGGCTCACCGACCGCTCACCGGCCGCCGCGGACTTCGCGAAGCGGTACCTGCTGGCCCAGAACGGCACCGGCACCGACCGCGCCGGCGCGGCCAAGCCGTTCACCGATTCCGGCCTGCAGCAGGTGTACGCGGGTGCCGACGCGGCCCGCTACTTCGGCGTCCGGCCGGGCGACGACCGGGTGCCGGACCTGTTCGGCGTCGCGCAGTACGGCGTGGTCTACACGGGCGGCACGAAGAAGATCGCCGAGCACGGCGGGGCCGCCCGGGACGACCGTGCGGTCCCGCTCGTGGTGAGCGGCGGCGAAGGCCGGACCATCGCGGCACCGGTCGCGACGACCCAGATCGCGCCGACGATCCTCCGGCTGCTCGGCCTGGACCCGAGGGCGCTGCAGGCAGTCCAGGAGGAGGGGACGCGGGTGCTGCCCGGCCTCGGCTGAGGCTGGCGGTCGGTGCTGCCCGGTCCGGGCTGAGGCTGGCGGTCGGCCTGTGCGGGCTCGATGGGCGCTGCGGGCGGGGTCGGTGTTGCCGGGCTGGGCTGGGGTTGGCGGCGGCCTGCGCTGGCTCGATGGGTGCTGCGGGCGGTCGGTGCTGCCGGCCTCGGCTGAGGCTAGCGGCCGACCTGTGCGAGCTCGATGCCGTCGTGCAGGTCGGCCGCGCTGTCGAGGGTGGTCTGGGCCGAGAGGCCCGCCAGCCCGATCAGCAGCGCACTCAGCAGCACCACCGGCACCCGGCCGCGGCCCCGCGGTGTCAACAGCGCCGAAACCCGGCGGGGGACCGGGCCGCCGGTCGCCGCCAGTGCGAAGCCGTGGTGAGGGCGCCCGGCCAGTGCCGCCTTCGCCACCGCGTGCGCGACCACCGTGCGGTCGCCGACCCGCTGGGCGGCGGCTTCGTCGGCCCAGCGTTCGAGTGCGAACCCCGCGGCCGCGCACAGCGGGCGCAGCACCGGGTTCAGCGTCGAGGACACCGTCAGCACCGCGAGGAACACGTGGTGGCGCGCGGCGAGGTGCGCGCGTTCATGGGCGAGCAACGCGGCCCGCTCCCGGGGGCCGAGCGCAGCCAGCATGCCGCTCGAGACCGCGATGCGGCCGCCGCGGCCGGGCACGGCGAAGGCCACGGCTTCCTCGCCCGGCAGCAGGACGATCCCGTCCTGGCCGTGTTCGTCCAGTTCACGCGCGAGACGCCGCGCCCAGCGCACGTACCGGACGACCGTGCGAGCCAGCAGGATCGTCAGCGCGGCCAGCGCCACGCCGCCCGCGATCGACACCGGGACGTCGATTCCGCTCTCGGACCGCAACGTCTGCGGGGACCAGTGCCCGAAGTCGGCGACGGCCGGGATCAGCGACAGCCCGGAAAACGCCAGCAGGGCCAGGGCCGCGGTGCTGCCCGCGGCGAGGACGAGGCACGCTCCGGTGAGCAGCCAGCTCGCCGCCCGCGGCGGCAGCCGTGGCGCGACCAGCCGGGCCGCGGGCCACGCCAGGACCGGCAGCAGGAGCGGGATCAGCGGGTCCGTGGGCACTACGAGCCGCTCAGGAGGTCTCGCAGGACGGCTTCGTCCGATTCGGACAGTTGCGTCACGAAGCGCGCCAGCACGCTGCCTCGGTCCGGCTCGCCGTCGAGGACCTTCGTCATCTTCCGGGCGGCGAGGCCGGCTTCGTCGTCGACGGCGTGGTAACGGAACGACCGCCCGTGCTTCTCCCGGGTCGCCATGCCCTTGTCGTGCAGCCGGGTGAGGATCGTCACGACCGTGGTGTACGCGAGCTCGTCTTCGAGACGGCCCTGGACGTCGGCGGGGGAAAGGGGCTCGCCGGAGCTCCACAGCACGCCGAGGACCTCGGCTTCGAGTGCTCCCGGGGCACGCCGGGCCGGTTCCTTCCGCATGTCCCGAATCTACACGGCTGTCGTATCAGCGGAGGGTGAGCACGGCCAGCGCACCCGCGCCCGCGAGCACGCAGTAGAGCGCGAACGGGGTCAGCGTCCGGGTGTGGAAGTAGCGGGTGAGGAAGCGCACGGCGAGGTAGGCGCTGACGAACGAGGCGAGGCTGCCGGCCAGGACCTGGCCGTGGATGCCGGCGCCGAGCGGCCCGAACAGGTCGGGGATCTTGAGCACCCCGGCGGCCAGGATCACCGGCGTCGCGAGCAGGAACGAGAACCGGGCGGCGTCCTCGTGCGAGAGCCCCCGCAGCAGCCCCGCGACCATCGTCACCCCGGAGCGGCTGATGCCGGGCAGCAGGGCGAGCACCTGCGCGCTGCCGATCAGCACGCCGCGGCCGAAGGACATGCGCGAAAGCCGTTCGTCGGCGGCCGTGCCGGTCTCGGTGGCGGCGCCGGGTGCGTCGGCCGGAACCGTCGCGTTCGCCCGGCGCCGCAGGAGTTCGCCGCCGTAGAGGACGACGCCGTTGGCGATGAGGAACGCGGCCGCGGGGATCGGCTTCCCCAATGTGGTGCGGAACAGGTGCTCCAGCAGCAGCCCGCTCACCCCGACGGGGATGGTCGCGAGGACGATCAGCCAGGCGAGCCGCTCCCCGGACGTCTCGATCCGGCGGTGCCGGATCGAGCTGAAGAAACCGCCGACGACCCGGACCCAGTCCCGCCGGAAGAACAGCAGCAGCGCGGCGGCGGTCGCCACGTGCAGGCCCACGATGAACGCCAGGTACGGCGACTCGGGCGCCGACACGTCCAGGTCCCGCGCCCACTGCCCGCCGACGACGGCGGGGATCAGCACGGAGTGCCCGAGGCTGGACACCGGGAACAGTTCGGTGACGCCCTGGAAGGCGCCGACGACGATGGCTTCGAAGTAGTCCAGCACGGCGCCTTCCAGGGGGTCTCTGCGGTGACGTCGAAATACTACCCGACTGTAGAAGTTGGCTGGGTCCAGCAGGCCGCGTGCGCGCGCCGGTATCTTGGGGCGGACGTCCCGGGGAGGTGGCGCTGTGCGGGTGGGCCGCGGTTTCGTGCTGGGTTGTGCCGTTGTGGCGAGTGTTTCCGCGTGTGCCGCGCCTTCCGGTGTGACGGCGCCCTCGTCTCCGGTGTCTTCGTCCGCGCCCGTTTCCAGCCCGTCGACCGGGGTGAACCCCGATCCGGCCAAGTACGCGCCGCAGGTCGAGGCGCGGTCGCGGGAGGCGGGCGTCGACGCGCAGCTCGTGCTGGCCGTCCTCTACAACGAGGACTACAAGCCGCACGATCCGCAGCTCGAGCGGTCGTGGCAGCAGCTCAAGCCGGACGCCGCGTTCGGCGTGGCGAACATGCACCGCGCCACGTTCGAGCAGACCCGCCGCGGCCGGCCCTTCGCCGGCCGGGACTGGCAGGAGCTGCCGGACGACCCGGACCTGGCCATCCAGGCCGAGGCCTGGTACCTGCACGACCTGGCCGCCCAGCTGCCCGCGAAGCACGCCGGCGGGTACACGACCGACGAACTGCTGGCCCTGGGCTACAACGCGGGTCCGGGCAACATGAAGGCGTTCGCGCGCGGCACCGCGCCGGGCACGCAGGCGCGGGCCTACCTGGAGAACCTGCGAGCCAACTGGGCCAAGGCCGGCGCCGCGCTCAAGAAGAACTGAGCTTGCCGCCGGCCCTTCGCAAGGCCTCGTTACCGGGCGAAATCGCGCGTGGAATCGATGGCGAGCGTGGCGCCGGTGTGGCTGCTGTGCAGCTCACCCAGGGCCAGGAACGTGTAATGGCCGCTCACGCCGCTGACTTTCGGGGTCCAGCAGACCCGCTGGAACGGCCCGACGTGGCCGTTGCCGTTCTTGCTGTCGCAGGTGACCGAGTCCGCCGGGACGGAGTCGCGCTCCCGGTACAGCGTTGCCTGCGCCCATTGGCTGGCCGTGAGCTTCTCGCGGAACCCCACGTAGCCCCAGTAGTTGTACGAGTCGTCGCGGCAGACTGCGATCGTGCCGGTCGAGCCGTCCGTGCCCATCAGTTCCATGCTGCGGACGACGTGCCCGACCTCGTTGACGAACTGACAGGTCTGACCGGCCGCGGAGGCCGACGCCGAAGGTGCGGCCACCACGACGGCAGAACACATCAGCCCGAGTGCGGCCGGCAGCTTGAAGACGCTTTTCACGGTGCTTCTTCCCCCATTTTCCCTAACTCAGATCGCACGCTTGGAGCGAACTGACCACATTGTCGAAGTTGTAGCGCGGGCCGAGCGGGCCCTGCCATTCGACCGAGATCCGCAACGGGGTGCCGACGTACTTGGCGTCCTTGAACAGGCACCACAAGCGTGTCGTGCGGTTCCACGCGTACGAAATCCGGTCGTTGAAAACATGATTGTTGATCGCTTTGGCGAGGTCGGGCGAGCCGGTCTGGAACTTGGCGAAATGCCCGGTCGCGTTCGATTCCTCCCAGACGCAGAAGTAGTCGTCGGGACAATCGTGGAGATCCGCCGTGCCGGCGTACGCGGGCGACGGTATCGCCAGTGAAACGATGGCCAACGCGGCCACGACGAACAGTCTTCTTCCGCGAGACATGGTTCCCCCTACCCCGACCGTGTCTTTATCTCAGCTGACGCTGAGCGGGACGATCATAAACTACTGTGGATGCCGCGGTCCAGGGCTCAGGACTCGTCGTACCGGGGCACGACGGCGAACACCTCGAGGTCGCTGGGTGCGCCCTTCGCGCGGAAGCGGCGCCGGCGGCGGAGGGTGAAGCGCTCGGTGTCGAGGTTCGCCAGGACGTCGCCCGTGACGAGAACTTCGCCGCCCGTGGCCGCGTCGGCTATCCGGGCCGCGACGTTGACGTCGACGCCGAAGTAGTCGCGGCCTACCTTGCGTGGCCTGCCCGTGTGCAGGCCCGCTCGCAGCTGGGGGCGGTAGCCGCCGAGGTCGATCGCGCTGACCGCGCCGCACGTCTCGTACGCGGCCTCGACCGCGGCTCCCGCGTCGCCGAAGACGGCCATCAAGCCGTCGCCCAGGCCTTTGACCACCCGGCCGCGGTGGCGCGCGATCGTCGCTTCGCTCGCGGTGGACACGGCGCGCAGCAGCTCGAGCGCCCGCGCGTCGCCGACGTCGAGGGCCCAGCTCGAGAAGCCGACCAGATCGGTGAAGACGATCGTCAGCTCGCCGGTGTCGCCGTCGCGGCCCTGGGCGACGGCCTGCCAGACCTGGACCGCCGCGAGCCCGAGCTCACGCACCGCGCTCGGCTGTTCGGCCTTCGCTTCGGCCAGCAGCCGCGCCACCCGGTCCGTCGGGTGGCCCGCGGTCGTCGACAGCGCGTCCCCGAGGTCGTGGTCGCCGGGGATCAGGCGCCGGACGGCGCGGGCGGACCGGACCAGGCCGGGACGCTGGTCGGCGGCGCGCAGCAGGTCGACGAAGCGGGACACCCTCCGTCGGTGGTCGGGCCGGTCGCCGTGGCTGTCGGTCACCAGCCGCATGCTACTGGGCGCTCCGGGGAGCTGCCCCCGGAACGCAACGCGGGTCACGTTCCCGGCGGACTGTCCACAGTGGAGGGACCGGGCGGGAGGTGCCCGACGAGCATCATGAGGGTGTCGGCGATCCGGTCGACCGCCCGGTCCCGCTCCGCCGGCGCAAGGTCCTCGCACCACGTCGGCGCCTGGGACATCGACGCGTGCAGGCACTGCAGGGCGACGTCGACGTCGGTCACGACGAACTCGCCCTCGGCCAGCCCGGCCTCGACCTCCCGCCGGAACAGGGCGTCGTGGCGGCGGCGGAGCTCCTTGATCCGCACCCGCTGCGCGTCCGGCCACTCGCGGGGGACCAGGAACAGCCGCAGCGCCGCCGGGTAGTCGCGGACCGCGATCGTCACGTGCTCGTGGATCAGCGCGCGCAGCCGCCGGGCCGGTGACCCGGTTTCCTTGGCCAGCAACGCTTCCAGCCGTTCGGTCCACTCGCCGCCGAGGGTTTCGATCGCGGCCGTGCCGAGCTCTTCCTTGCCCTTGAAGTAGTGGTAGAGCGAGCCCTTGGTGACGTCCAGCCGCTCGGCGACGTCCTCCAGGCTGACGGCGTCGTAGCCGCGCTCGCCGAACAGGGCGGCGGCGGCCGTCGCGATCTCCTGGATCCGGCGCCCGCGTTTGCGCTGGACGCGCTCGGACGCCTGCTTCGTCGTGGTCTCCACCGAACACAGAGTAGCGAATCTACCGCAGAGTCAAAGTTTGACTTTTGATTCAAATTTTGTCACCGTGGTCGAGAACCGCGAAGGAGGCAGACCGTGGGACAGACCTACGAGGACATCCGCTACGAGATCGACGGCCCGGCGGCGGTGATCACGATCGACCGCCCGGAGCGCTACAACGCCTTCCGCGGGCGGACCGTCGAGGAGCTGATCAAGGCCTTCCGGCTGGCCTGGGCCGACGTGAACGTGCAGGCGGTGATCCTCACCGGGGCGGGCCAGAAGGCGTTCTGCACCGGCGGCGACGTCAAGCAGCGCGCCGAGACCGGCGACTACGGGCCGACCGAGAGCGGCATGTTCGAGATCGGCAACCTGCACAAGCTCATCCGCGACATCCCCAAGCCGGTGATCGCCGCCGTCAACGGCGTCGCGATCGGCGGCGGCCACGTCCTGCACGTGCTCTGCGACGTCTCGCTGGCCAGCGAGACCGCCCGGTTCGGGCAGGCCGGGCCCAAGGTCGGCTCGTTCGACGCCGGGTTCGGCTCGGCCTACCTCGCCCGCGTGGTGGGGGAGAAGAAGGCGCGCGAGATCTGGTTCTGGTGCCGGCAGTACAGCGCGGCCGAAGCCGAGCGGATGGGCCTGGTCAACAAGGTCGTCCCGCCGGAGCAGCTCCTCGACGAAGCGAAGCAGTGGGCGCGCGACGTCGCCGAGAAGAGCCCGACGGCGCTGCGGTTCCTCAAGCAGTCCTTCAACGCCGACACCGACCACCAGGCCGGGCTGAGCAACCTCGCGATGTCCGCTTTGGACCTGTTCACGGCCTCGCCCGAGGGCCTCGAAGGCGCGGCCGCGTTCGCCGAAAAGCGCAAGCCGGACTTCGTCAAGCACGTCAACTGGCACTGAGACTCCACCAGCGAGGGACCGACATGGACTTCCGCTTCGACGAGGACGAAGAGGCCTACCGCCAGGAACTGCGGCGGTTCGCCACGAAGATCCTCGCCCCGCACTACCAAGCCGACGACAAGGCGGCCCGGCTGCGGCCCGAGCTGCCCGGCGAGATGGCCGAAATGGGCCTCACCGGCCTGCGCATCCCCGAGCAGTACGGCGGCCAGGCCGCCAGCGCCGTCGTCGCGGGCATGGCCGCCGAGGAAGTCGGCCGGGCCGACTTCAACGCGTCCTACCTGATCATCCTGTCCGCCCTGATCGGCGACATCCTGGTGCGCAACGCCACCGAGGAGCAGCGCCGGGCCTGGCTGCCGCCGATCGCGTCCGGCGCGGCGCTGCCCGCGCTGTGCGTCACCGAGCCCGGGCACGGCACGGACGCCGCGTCGCTGCGGCTGCGCGCCGAACCCGACGGCGACGGCTGGCGGCTCACCGGCGAGAAGACGTCGATCACCCTCGGGATGGCCGCGCACACCGGCCTGGTCCTGGCCCGCACCGGCGGCGACGGCGCCCGCGGCGTGAGCGCGTTCTACGTCGACCTCGACGACCGGTACGTCACCCGCACGGTGTTCGACGACCTCGGCGGCCGCTCGATCGGCCGAGCGTCGCTGCACTTCGACGGGCTCCCGGTCGGCCGGGACCGCCTGGTCGGCGAAGAAGGCGCCGGGTTCGTCTCGGTGATGGAAGGCTTCGACTACTCCCGCGCGATCATCGGCCTCTGCTGCCTCGGCGCCGCCCAGTCCTCTTTGGACGAAGCCGTGCAGTGGTCGCGCGACCGTGAGGCGTTCGGCAAGCCGATCGGGACGTTCCAAGGGGTTTCGTTCCCGCTCGCCGAGTACGCGACGTACCTGCGCGGCGCCCGCCACGTCTGCTACGAGGCATTGTGGAAGAAAGACCGCGGCCTCGAGCACGGCGCCGAGGCCGCGATGGCCAAGTTCTGGGCACCGAAACTCGCCACCGAGGTCATCCACCAGTGCCTGCTGACCTTCGGGCACCTCGCCTACTCCACCGAAAGCCCGATCGGGCAACGGCTGCGTGACGTCATCGGCCTGGAGATCGGCGACGGCACCGCCCAGGTCTCGAAGCTCGTCATCGCCCGCTCGCTGCTCGGCCGCGCGTACGCGCCGTGAAAGGGGAAACCATGGGAAAGCTGGACGGCAAGATCGCCATCGTCACCGGCGCGGGGCAGGGCATCGGCCGCGGCATCGCGGAGAAGCTCGCCGAAGAGGGCGCGACCGTCGTCGTCACCGACGTCAACGAGGCGAGCGCCAAGGAGACGGCCGACGCGCTCGGCGGGGCCTCGACCGGCCTGCGTGCCGACGTCACCGACCGCGATTCGGTGACCGGCATGGTCGAGCAGGTCCGCACCCGCTTCGGCCGGATCGACGTGCTCGTCAACAACGCCGGCTGGGACGTCGCGAGCCCGTTCGTCGACTCCGACCCCGCCGACTGGGACCGCGTCATCGCGATCAACCTCTACGGCGTCCTCAACACCACGAAGGCCGTGCTGCCGGTCATGACCGAGCAGGGCGCGGGCTCGGTCGTCAACGTCGCCTCCGACGCCGGGCGCGTCGGATCGTCCGGAGAGGCCGTGTACTCGGCGGCCAAGGGCGGCGTGATCGCGTTCACCAAGTCGATCGCCCGGGAGATGGCGCGCCACCAGGTGAACGCGAACGCCGTGTGCCCCGGCCCGGCCGACACCGCGCTGTTCGCCTCACTCGGCGGCGACAACCCGAAGCTGCGGGAGGCGCTGACCAAGGCCATCCCGTTCCGGCGGCTGGCCCAGCCGCGCGACCTCGCCAACGTGGTCGCCTTCCTCGCCTCGGACGAGGCAGCCTACGTCACTGGCCAGACCGTCAGCGTCAGCGGCGGCCTCACGATGAGCTGAGGAGCAGCCATGGCCTTCCGCACGATCCTCACCGCCGAGCAGATCGGCTCCTCCACCGCGCAGGGGTACTGGACGGACCGGCTGATCACCGACTTCCTCGACGACGCCGCGGCGAAGACGCCGGACAAGACCGCCTTCGTCGACGCCACCCGCAGCATCACCTACGCCGAGCTGAAACGCCAGGTCGACCGCTGCGCGCTGGGCCTGCTGGAGCTCGGCGTCGGGCCGGACGACGTCGTGTCGTTCCAGCTGCCGAACCGCATCGAATGGATCGTCCTGCACTACGCCGCGACGCGGATCGGCGCGGTCTCCAACCCGCTGATCCCGATCTACCGGGCCCGCGAGCTGCGGTTCATGGTCGGGCTCGCGCGGTCCAAAGTGGTCGTCGTGCCGCGTGAGTTCCGCGGCTTCGACCACGCCGGGCTGATCAAGGAGCTGCGACCGGAATGGCCGTTCGTCGAGCACGTCCTCGTCGTCGGCGAGGACTCCTGGACGGACTTCGTCGAGACGCCCTGGGAGGAGCGCCGCGATCCGGCGTCGCTGACCGAGCTGCGTCCGGACGCCAACGACGTCACCCTGCTCATCTTCACCTCCGGCACGACCGGCGAGCCGAAGGGCGTGATGCACACGCACAACACGGCGGTCGCGGCCAACGCGCCGCTGCCGGAGCGGCTCGGGATCACCGCGGACAGCGTCATCCACATGGCTTCGACCCTGGCCCACCTCACCGGGTTCCTCTACGGCGCCCGGCTGCCGGTCCAGGTCGGCGCCACCGCGATCCTGCAAGAGGTCTGGGACCCGGCGCGGTTCGTGGAGCTGGTCGCCGAGCACGGCATCACCTACACCTCCGCCGCGACGCCGTTCCTGCACGACACGCTCAACGCGCCGAACCTGGCCGAGCACGACGTCTCGTCGCTGGCCCGGTTCTGCTGCATGGGCGCGCCGATCCCGCGGGCCATCGTGCGCGAAGCCCGCCGGAAACTGCCGGGCACGGTCGTCCTCGGCGGCTGGGGCCAGACCGAGAACGGCCTGGTCACCCTCGGCATCCCGGGCGACCCGGACGACAAGCTCATCGACACCGACGGCTACCCGTGGCCGGGGATGCACATCCGCGTCGTCGACGGCGACGGCCGGGAACGGCCACCGGGAGAGGAGGGCCGGCTGCAGGTGCGCGGGCCGTTCCTGTTCGCCGGGTACGCCGAGCGGCCCGAGCTGACGCGCGAGTCGTTCCACGACGGCTGGTTCGACACCGGCGACCTCGCGCACATCGACACCGAGGGCTACCTCAGCATTTCGGGGCGCACCAAGGACGTCATCATCCGCGGCGGCGAGAACATCCCGGTCGCCTACGTCGAGAACGTCCTGTACGAGCACCCGGACGTCGAGGCGGTCGCCGTCGTCGGCCTGCCCGACCCGCGGCTGCAGGAACGCGCGTGCGCCTGCGTCGTCGCCAAGCGGGAGATCACCTTCGAGGAGATGCGGGAGTTCCTGGCGGAGAAGGGGGTTGCGAAGCAGTACTGGCCGGAACGCCTGGAGATCCTGACCGAGCTGCCGCGCACGGCGAGCGGCAAGATCCAGAAGTTCGTCCTCCGGGAGCGGCTGTGACCGTACTCGTGGAACTCGACGACGGCGTCGCCGTCGTGACGTTGAACCGGCCGCAGGTGCTGAACGCGCTCAACGCCGAGCTGCTGGACGACCTCGAGGACGCGCTCTCGGCGTTGCGCGCGGACCCCGGCGTGGGGGCGGTCGTGCTCACCGGCGCCGGGGACCGCGCGTTCGCCGCGGGCGCCGACATCGGGCAGCTGGAGAAGTACACAGTGGACACCGCGCTGGAGTCGCGGATGCAGCGGCTCTACGACGGGATCGAGGACTTCGAGAAGCCGACGATCGCCGCGGTGAACGGATTCGCGCTCGGCGGTGGCTGCGAGCTCGCGATGGCCTGTGACATCCGGATCGCCGCCCGCACCGCGAAGTTCGGCCTCCCGGAGACCGCGCTCGGCGTGCTTCCGGGCGCCGGTGGCACGCAACGGCTGGCCCGGCTGGCCGGCGTCGGGCGCGCCGTCGACCTCGTGCTGACCGGCCGCAGCGTCGACGCGCTCGAAGCGTTCGAGATGGGCCTGGTGACCGGCGTCGTGCTGCCCGAGGAGCTGATGGCTTTCGCTCGCGAGACGGCGGCGCGCATCTTGGCCCGCGGGCCGCTGGCCGTCCGGCTGGCCAAGCTCGTCATCCGCAGCGGCATGGACGCCGACCGCCGCACCGGCCTGGTCGTCGAACGGCTGGCCCAGGCGGTGCTCTACACGACCGACGACAAACACGAAGGGGCCGCGGCCTTCCTGGCCAAGCGGCCGGCCCGGTTCACCGGGACCTGAGCGGAGGCGGACGATGGACCTGACCCTCACCGAAGCGCAACGCGACTTCCAGCAGGTCGCCCGGGCGTTCCTCGACAAGGAGGTCGTGCCGTACCGGGCGGAGTGGGACCGGGCCGAGTCGGTCGACCTCGGCGTCGTGCCGAAGCTCGGCGAACTGGGCTTCTTCGGCCTGACCATCCCCGAGGAGTACGGCGGCCTCGGCGGCGACTACGTCACCTACTGCCTCGGCATGGAGGAGCTGGGCCGGGCCGACTCGTCGGTGCGCGGCATCGTGTCGGTGTCGATGGGCCTGGTCGGCAAGGTGATCCTCTCGCACGGCACCGAAGCCCAGAAACAGCGGTGGCTGCCCGGGATCGCGGCCGGGACCACCCTGGGCTGCTTCGGGCTGACCGAGCCGGACACCGGATCCGACGCCGGGAACCTGCGGACGAAGGCCGGGCGCCGCGGCGACGAGTACGTCCTCAACGGACAGAAGATGTTCATCACCAACGGCACCTGGGCCGACGTCTGCCTGGTCTTCGCTCGCACCGGCGACGACGGGCCTAAGGGCGTGTCGGCGTTCCTCGTGCCGACGTCGACGCCCGGGTTCGAAGCCCGCGAGATCAAGGGCAAGCTCGGCCTGCGCGGCCAGGCCACGGCGGAACTCTTCCTGACCGACGTCGTCGTCCCGGCCTCAGCCAGGCTTGGCGCCGAGGGGGACGGCTTCGCCATCGCGATGCACTCCCTGGACAAGGGCCGCGTGTCGGTCGCCGCCGGGTGCGTCGGGATCGCTCAGGGCTGCCTGGAGTCCATGGTGGACTACGCCCGCGAACGGCGGCAGTTCGGCCGCCCGCTCGCGTCGTTCCAGCTGGTGCAGGACCTGATCGCGGAGACGTCGGTGGAGGTCGACGCCGCCCGCCTGCTCGCCTGGCGCGCGGCCGACCTGATCGAGCGCGGCGAACCGTTCGGCGTCGCCGCGTCGAAGGCGAAGTACTACGCGAGCGAGGCGGCGGTCCGCGCGGCCAACCGCGCGGTCCAGGTGTTCGGCGGCTACGGCTACATCGACGAGTACCCGGCCCAGAAGTACCTGCGCGACGCCCGCGTGATGACCCTGTACGAGGGCACCAGCCAGATCCAGAAGCTGCTCGTCGGCCGCGCCGAAACCGGCGTCAGCGCCTTCCTGTAGAGAGGAAAACCCGTGGCCACCACCCCGTTGGGCCTGTTCGGCACCGAGACCCTGATCGACGCGGACGACCGCGCGATCCGCGACACCGTCGCGCGGTTCGCCGCCGACCGCGTCCGCCCGCACCTCGCCGAGTGGTACGAATCCGCGGCGATCCCCGCCCGCGAACTGGCCCGGGAGCTGGGCAAGCTGGGCGTCCTGGGCATGCACCTCGACGGCTACGGCTGCGCCGGCACCAGTGCGACCGCGTACGGCCTTGCCTGCCTCGAACTCGAAGCCGCTGACTCGGGCCTGCGCAGCCTGGTGTCCGTCCAGGGCTCCTTGGCCATGTTCGCGATCTGGAAGCACGGCAGCGAAGACCAGAAGCAGGAATGGCTCCCGCGGATGGCGGCGGGCGAGGCGATCGGCTGCTTCGGCCTCACCGAACCGGACTTCGGTTCCGACCCGGCCGGCATGCGCACGCGCGCTCGCCGCGACGGCGGCGACTGGGTCCTCGACGGCACCAAGATGTGGATCACCAACGGTTCCGTCGCCGACGTCGCCGTCGTCTGGGCCCGCACCGAAGACGGGATCCGCGGCTTCGTCGTCCCCGCGGACACCCCCGGCTTCTCGGCCCCCGAAATCAAGAACAAGCTGTCGCTGCGGGCATCGGTGACCAGTGAACTCGTGCTGGAGGGCGTCCGGCTGCCCGCGTCCGCCGAGCTTCCCGGCGCGCACGGCCTTTCGGGGCCGTTGTCGTGCCTGAACGAGGCCCGCTACGGCATCGTGTTCGGCGCTCTCGGTGCGGCCCGCGACTGCCTGGAGACGGCGATCGACTACACCCGCCACCGCACGATCGGCGGCAAGCCCCTGGCCGCCTACCAGGCGACGCAGCTGAAACTCGCGGACATGACCCTGGAGCTGGGCAAGGGCATGCTGCTCGCCCTGCATCTCGGCCGTCTCAAGGACGCCGGAACGCTGACGCCGGACCAGGTCAGCCTGGGCAAGCTCAACAACGTCCGGGAAGCCCTCGCCATCGCGCGTGAATGCCGGACGCTGCTGGGCGCCAACGGCATCACGCTCGAATACCCGGTGCTGCGGCACGCGGGGAACCTCGAGTCCGTGCTGACCTACGAAGGGACGTCGGAAGTGCACCAGCTGATCATCGGGCGGGCGCTGACCGGCGAGTCCGCGTTCCGCTGATCACCCTTGGCCGTACAGCTTCGCGTGTTCGGCGCGCAGCTTGTACTTGAGGATCTTGCCGCCGACCGTCTCCGGGAGCGCGTCGGCGAACACGATCGCCTTCGGGGTCTCGTAGCCCGCGAGGTGCTCGCGGCAGAACGCGATCAGGTCGTCCGGGTCCGGCTCGGCGTCCGGCCGGGGCACGACGACCGCGGTGACCGCTTCGCCCCAGTGTTCGTGCGCGAGGCCGATCACCGCCGCTCGCAGGACCGCCGGGTGCTGGTGGAGCACCGCTTCGACGCGCATGCTCGACACGTTCTCGCCGCCCGTTTTCACGATGTCCTTGTAGCGGTCGACCATCACGCGCAGGCCGTCCTCGTCGACGACCGCCGAGTCGCCCGAGTGGAACCAGCCGTCTCGGAACGCTTCGCGCGTCGCCGCCTCGTCGCGGTAGTAGCCCGCCGCCATCACCGGGGAGCGGTAGACCGCCTCGCCGGGGCGGCCGCGGACCGGCTCGCCGAGTTCGTCGACGACGTCGGAGGCGAGCAGGCCGCTCGGCACGCCGACGTAGTTCATCGCCGGGGCCGTGCGGGCGTGCACCTCCGGCCACGCGCTCGGCCAGAACCGGTGGCACGCGATGGCTTCCGTCTGGCCGAAGATCCCGACGGCGACGAACCCGGGCGCCGTCCGGGCTTCGAGCCGGCGAAGAAGCTCGGGGGAGAGCGCACCCCAGCCGTAGACGAGCGTGGTCAAGGACGTCAGGTCCAGCTCGGGGTGGGCGTCGACCTCGTCGGCCAGCGCGGCCGTGAACTGCGGCGAGCCCGCCCACACCGCGGTCGCGCCGGACCGGGCGAGTGCCCCGGCGACCGGGCCCGGCGCCGGGCGGCGGCCGAGGACGAGCGTGCCGCCCGCGAAGAACGTCGAGTACGTGAACAGCGCGTCACCGACGTGGTAGATCATCGGCAGGAACGTGCAGACCCGCAGGTCGGCCTCGTGGCGCAGGCCGCGGGTGAGCGACAGGGCGAAGTTCAGCCCGGCCAGGTGCGCGTAGCTGTGCGAGAGCATCACGCCCTTCGGCAGCGCGGTGGTGCCCGAGGTGAACAGCAGCTGGAAGATGTCGTCGCCGTGGATTTCGACGTCGGGTTCGGTGGCCGGGTGCCGGTCGAGCAGCGCGCCGAACGCCGGGCTGCCGGCCACCGGGCCGCCGCCGATCGTGATCGTGGCGCCGACCCGCACGGCCACGACGCCGTCGAGCCGCGGCCACAGCTCGGCGTCGACGATCGCCAGCCGCGGCGCCGTCAGCTCGACGAGGTGGGCCACGACGTCGGGCGCGAGGCCGGGGTTCAGCGGCACGGCCACCATGCCCGCCTTGGCGATCCCGATCTTCGCCAGGAACGCTTCGACGCTGTTCTCGCAGAACAGCAGCACGCGGTCGCCCGGCACGAGCCCTTCGGCGAGCAACGCCTGCGCCAGCCGGTTCGCGGCTTCGTCGGCCTGCCGGTAGGTGACGGCGGCGAACCGCGGTTCACCGTGGGCGTCCTCGGCCGCGGCGATGGCGACCTGGTGGGGACGGCTCCACGTGAGGCGTTCGAAGACGTCGCCGACCGACGTCCGCTCCCAGCGCCGCACGGCCCGCCGGCCGCGCAGGGTGTCCACGTCGATGTCGGGTTCGGTCGCGGTCATGCCGAGGCTCCTTCGCCGTCGCTGCCGCCGTCAGCATGCCGTGACCGCGGTCACCGAGGCAAGAAGAAAGTTATTGGCCATTCACTGACGCGGTCACACCCAGGCAGGCATGCGCCATCTGCTCCAGTAGTTCGGCGAGCCGTTCCGGGGCCAGGCCGCTGCGGAAGAACAATGTGGACTGCACCGCGCCGATCGCGGCGTGCACGGCCAGCCGCAGCTCGCCGTCGGCCAGGTCGGGGCGCAGCGGGGCGAGCACGTGGACCCAGTCCTCGAGGTAGTGCCGCTGCAGCCGGCGCAGCCGCCGCCGGTCGTCCTCGGGCAGGTTGTGGATCTCCCGGTGGTAGACCGCCAGCACCGTGCGGTCCTCGATCGCGACGCGGACGTGGTCGCCGATCAGGCCGGACAGCGCGGCGTGGTCGTCCGGGGCGGCGGCGAGGATGCCCGCCGCGCCCTCCTGCAGGCGGGTCATCACGCGGTCGAGCAGCGCGACCAGGATCGCGTCCTTGTTCTCGAAGTGCCGGTAGACGCCCGAGCCCACGATGCCGGCTTCCGCGCCGATGTCGGCCATGCCGATCGAGTGGAACCCGCGCCGCGCGGTGAGGTCGGCGGCGGCGGTCAGGATCCGCTCGCGCCGGCCGGGGTCGCGGCGGCGGCGGCCGGTCGTGGGGGGCGTCGTCATCTTGTCATCATCGCAGCCGGACGCTACGGTGCGCTATTAGTGAATCAAAAATCACTAAGGAGCGTCGGCGTGGACGTGCTCGAAAGCGACGAGGCCCGGGATCTGCGGGCCGCGGTGGGTGCGGTCGCCGCGCCGTTCGGCGGCCGGTACTACGTCGAGCACGCCCGGGACGGCCGCGAGTGCACCGAGCTCTGGCACGCCCTCGGCGACGCCGGCTTCATCGGCGTGAACATCCCCGAGGAGTACGGCGGGGGTGGCGCCGGCCTGGCGGAGCTGACGATCGTCTGCGAGGAAATCGCCGCGAACGGCGCGCCGCTGCTGCTGTTGCTCGTCACGGAGGCGATCTCGGCCGAGGTGATCAGCGAGTTCGGCAGCCCGGAGCAGCGCGAGGAATGGCTGCCCGGCCTGGCGAGCGGCCGTGCCAAGGTCGTCTTCGCGATCACCGAACCGGAAGCCGGGTCCAACACCCACAAGCTCGCCACGACCGCCCGGCGCGACGGCGACGACTGGGTCGTCGACGGTGAGAAGTACTACATCTCCGGCGTCGACACCGCCGACGCGCTGCTGCTGGTGGCCCGCACCGGCCGCAGCGACGACGGCTCGGCGCGGCTCTCGCTGTTCCTCGTGCCGACCGGCGCCCCCGGCCTCACGGTGACCCCGCTGCCGGTGGACGTGATGCTGCCGGAAAAGCAGTTCACGCTGCACTTCGACGGCGTCCGGCTGCCGGCCGCCGCGCTCGTGGGCGACGAAGGCGACGGTTTCCGGCAGGTCTTCCACGGCCTCAACCCGGAACGCATCACCGGCGCGGCGCTGTGCGTCGGCATCGCCCGCTACGCCCTGGACGTCGCCGCCCGCTACGCGCGTGACCGGCGGGTGTGGGACCGGCCGATCGGCGCCCACCAGGGTGTCGCGCACGCGCTGGCCAAGGCGAAGATCGAGACCGAGCTGGCCGCGCTGATGACCCACCGCGCGGCCGCGCTGCACGACCGGGGGCTCCCGGCGGGCGAGGCGTCGAACATGGCGAAGTACGCCGCCGCGGAGGCGGCGCTGGCCGCGCTCGACGCGGCGATCCAGACCCACGGCGGCAACGGCGTGTCCGCCGAGTTCGGCCTCCTGCCGTACTGGGGGCTGGCCCGGCTGCTGCGGATCGCCCCGGTGAACCGCGAAATGATCCTCAACTTCGTGGCCCAGCACAGCCTCGGGCTGCCCCGGTCCTACTAGGAGGACTGATGACGGATCCCTACAACCTCGTCCACCGGGTCAACGTCGGGGACGCGCTGACCCGCGTCGCGTTCGCCCGGCCCGAGCAGCTCGCGATCGTCGACGGCGAGCGCCGCTGGACCTACGGCGAGTTCGACGCCTGGGTGAACCGCCTCGCCCACGGCCTGCTCGACCGCGGCTACGCCACCGGCGAAGTCCTCGCCCTCGCCTCGGCCAACAGCGCGGAATTCCTTGCCGTGTACTACGCCTGCGCGAAGGTCGGCGTGGTCTGCGTGCCCGTCAACCTCGGCTGGCGCGCCGACGAAGTCGCCTACGTCCTCGACCACTCGCGGGCCCGCGGGATCGTGGTGGAGAGCCAGCTCGTCGACGTGAGCGCCCCGGCCGTTCCGGCGGGCGTCGAGGTGATCGTCGCACCCGGCACCGGTGACGTGCCCCCGGACCGGACCTCGCTCGACGACGTCCTGAGCGCCGACAGCACGACGCCGGAAGTCGTCGTCGCCGACCGCGCGCCACTGTCCTATCTGTACACTTCGGGGACGACTTCGGCGCCGAAGGGCGTCGTCGGCACGCACCTGGCGATCCACCTCGAGTCGATGTCGGCCGCGCTGGACTCGGGCTGGCACGCCGGCGACCGGTTCATCGCGATGATGCCGATGTTCCACACCGCGCAGCTGAACGCCTTCTGCACGCCCGCGATCGTCGTCGGCGCGACGATCTTCGTGCACCGCGGCTTCGACCCGGCCCGTTTCCTCGACACGATCGAACGCGAGCGCATCACGCAGGTCTTCGGGCTGCCGATGATGTACCGCGCGGCGCTCGACCACGCGTCCTTCGCCGAGCGCGACCTCTCGTCGCTGCGCCGTGCGGTCTACGCGATGGCCCCGATGCCCGAGGCGCAGATCAAGGCGTGCCTCGACGGCTTCGGCTGCGACTTCGCGTTGTTGTTCGGGCAGACGGAGATGAGCCCGATCACGACGTTGTTCCGGCCCGAGCACCAGCTTTCGCACGTCGGTGCGGTCGGGACGCCGCTCACCGGCGTCCAGGTCGGGATCATGGACCCCGACGGGAAGCTGCTGCCGCGCGGTGACCAGGGCGAGATCGTCTACCGGGCGCCCTCGGCCATGCAGGAGTACCTGCACAACCCCGAAGCGACCGCCGAAGCCTTCCGGCACGGGTGGTTCCACTCCGGCGACGTCGGCCGGTTCGGCCCGGACGGCGTGCTGTGGTTCGCCGACCGCTCCAAGGACGTCATCAAGACCGGTGGCGAGAACGTCGCGTCGATCGAGGTCGAGCGGGCCGTCTACGACACCGAACCGGACGTCGCCGAGGTCGTGGTCGTCGGGCTGCCGCACGAGCGGTGGAGCGAAGCCATCACGGCGGTCGTGGTGCCCAAGCCCGGCACCGCCATCGACGCCGAGGACCTGCGCACGCGGCTCAAGGACCGGCTCGACGGCTACAAGGTGCCCAAGGCCGTCATCGTCGTCGACGAGCTGCCGCGCACGTCCACCGGGAAGATCCGGAAGAACGTCGTCCGCGAGCGGCACGCGGGCCACTACGGGGGAACCGCATGACGGTGCTGAAGTCGCAGCTGGACGTCTCCGCCGAGGCGTACGCGGCCAACCGCAGGACGCAGCTGGAGCTGCTGGCGAGACTGGAGGAGCAGCTGGATCTCGCCGTCGCGGGCGGCGGGGAACGGTACGTCCGGCGCCACCGGGACCGCGGGAAGCTGCCGGTGCGGGAACGGATCGAGCTGCTGCTGGATCCGGACAGCCCGTTCCTGGAGCTGTCCGCGCTCGCCGCGTGGGGCACCGACTTCACCGTCGGCGCCTCGGTCGTCACCGGCATCGGCGTGGTGTCCGATGTGGAGTGCGTGGTCATCGGCCACGACCCGACGGTGCGCGGCGGGGCGATGAACCCGTACTCGCTGCGGAAGACGTTGCGGGCGCTGGAGATCGCCCGCGTCAACCGGCTGCCGGTGGTCAACCTCGTCGAGTCGGGCGGGGCGGACCTGCCGACGCAGGCGGATCTGTTCGTGCCCGCCGGGCGGATCTTCCACGAGCTGACCGAGCTGTCGTCACTCGGCATCCCGACGCTGGCCATCGTGTTCGGCAACTCGACCGCGGGCGGCGCGTACGTGCCCGGCATGTGCGACTACGCGGTGCTGGTCGACCGCCAGGCCAAGGTGTTCCTCGGCGGGCCGCCGCTGGTCAAGATGGCCACCGGCGAGGAGGCCGACGACGAGTCGCTCGGCGGCGCCGAGATGCACTCCCGGGTGTCCGGGCTCTCCGACTACTTCGCGGTCGACGAGCGGGACGCGATCCGGCTCGGCCGCCGCGTGCTGGCGCGGATCAACTGGCGCAAGCTCGGCCCCGCGCCCAGCCGGACGCCGGAACCGCCGAAGTACGACCCCGAGGAGATCCTCGGGATCGTGCCGCCCGACCCGAAGGTCCCGTTCGACCCGCGCGAAATCCTCGCCCGGACCGTCGACGGCTCGGACTTCGACGAGTACAAGCCGCTCTACGGCACGTCGCTCGTCACCGGCTGGGCGAGCATCCACGGCTATCCCGTCGGGGTGCTGGCCAACCACCGCGGCGTGCTCTTCAGCGAAGAAGCCAAGAAGGCCAGCGAGTTCATCCTGCTCGCCAACCAGACCGACGTCCCGCTGGTCTTCCTGCAGAACACGACCGGCTACATGGTCGGCACGCAGTACGAGCAGGGCGGCATCATCAAGGACGGCGCCAAGATGATCAACGCCGTCACCAACAGCACGGTCCCGCACCTGACGGTCAACCTGGCGTCCTCGTTCGGCGCCGGCAACTACGGCATGTCCGGGCGCGCCTACGACCCGCGGCTGATGTTCGCCTGGCCGGGCGCGAAGCTCGCGGTGATGGGGGCGACCCAGCTCGCCGGCGTGCTGTCGATCGTCGGCCGCGCTTCGGCCGCGTCGCAGGGGAAGCCGTTCGACGAAGACGCCGACCGGGCCCGCACGGCGGCGATCGAAGCCCAGATCGACACGGAGTCCCACGCCTTCGCCGTCACCGCCCGGCTCTACGACGACGGCATCGTCGACCCGCGCGACACCCGGGACGTGCTCGGGATGTCGTTGTCCGCCGTCCACTCGAACCGCGTCGAAGGCCGCCGCGGCTTCGGCGTCTTCCGGATGTGAGCCGATGATCGCGAAACTGCTCGTCGCCAACCGCGGGGAGATCGCCGCCCGGGTCATGCGCACCGCGCACGACCTCGGCGTCTCGACGGTCGCGGTGTATTCGGACGCCGACGCCGGAGCGCCGTTCACCCGGCTCGCCGACGAGGCCGTCCGGCTGCCGGGAGCCGCGCCCGCCGACACCTACCTGCGTGGTGACCTCGTTGTCGCGGCGGCGCTGGCGACCGGCGCGGACGCCGTCCACCCCGGGTACGGCTTCCTGTCGGAGAACGCCGGGTTCGCCCGCGCGTGCGCCGACGCCGGGCTGACGTTCGTCGGGCCGTCGCCCGAGGCCATCGCCTCGATGGGCTCGAAGATCGAGGCCAAGGCGCTGATGGCGGCGGCGGGCGTCCCGGTGCTGCCCGGCGCCACGGTCACCGACGGCACCGACCTGGCCGCGGTGGCCGCCGGGATCGGCTTTCCGGTCCTGGTCAAGGCCGCGTTCGGCGGCGGGGGCCGCGGCATGCGCGTGGTCCACGACGCGGCCGGCCTGCGCGACGCGGTCGAAGGCGCCCGTCGCGAGGCGGCGTCCGCGTTCGGCGACGGGACGGTGTTCCTGGAACGGTTCGTCGTCGACCCCCGGCACGTCGAGGTGCAGATCCTCGGCGACACCCACGGCGAAGTGGTCCACCTCTTCGAGCGCGAATGCTCGATCCAGCGGCGGTACCAGAAGATCGTCGAGGAGTGCCCGTCCCCGGCCGTGGACGACGAGCTGCGGGCCGAACTCGGCGCCGCCGCGGTCGCCGCCGGGAAAGCCATCGGGTACACCGGCGCCGGCACCGTCGAGTTCGTGCTCGACCGCGACGGCCGGTTCTTCTTCCTGGAGGTCAACACGCGGCTGCAGGTCGAGCACCCGGTCACCGAGCTCGTCACCGGCCTGGACCTGGTCGAGCAGCAGCTGCGCGTCGCCGAGGGCGAGCCGCTGCCGCCCGAGGTCACCGGGGCCCGGATCGACGGCCACGCCATCGAAGTCCGGCTCTACGCCGAGGACGTCCCGGCCGGGTTCCTGCCCGCCACCGGGACCCTGCACCGGTTCCGCGTCCCGGCCCTGCGGGGCGTCCGCGTCGACTCCGGGGTCGTCGACGGCTCGGTCGTCGGCCCGCACTACGACCCGATGCTGGCCAAGGTGATCGCGCACGGGCGCACCCGCCGCGAAGCCGCGCGGACGCTCGCCCGCGCGTTGCGCCACGCCGAACTCCACGGCGTCACGACCAACCGGGACCTGCTCGCCGGGATCCTCGGCGAGGCCGAGTTCCTGGCCGGCCGCACCGACACCGGCTACCTCGACCGGCACGACCCCGCCGAACTGGGCGCCCCGGCGGGCGGGGGAGCGCGCCACGCCGCCGCGGCGGCGCTGGCCCGGCAGGCCGGCAACCGGCAGCGGGCGCGAGTCGTGCCCGTGATGCCCTCCGGCTGGCGCAACGTCGGCGGGCTGCCGCAGCGAGCCGGGTACACGTGCGGCGGCGAGACTCTGGACGTCGCGTACACGCTCCGCCGGTCCGGGCTGCGGCTCACGGTCAACGGCACGCCGCTCGGCGGACGCGTGCGGCTGGTGTCCGCGTCGCCCGACGTCGTCGAGCTGGAGATCGACGGCATCGCCCGCGGCTACACCGTCCACACGCGCGACGGTGTGTCCTATGTGGATGGTCCGGACGGCTCGGTGACCCTGGCCGAAATCCCGCGGTTCGCCGACCCGGACGCCGCCACGGCCGCGGGATCGCTGCTCGCGGCCATGCCCGGCGCCGTCGTCCGCGTGCTGGCCGAAGCCGGGAGCACGGTCACCGCCGGGCAACCGCTCGTCGTGCTGGAGGCGATGAAGATGGAGCACACGGTCACCGCCCCGATCGACGGCGTGCTCGCCGAGCTGCGCGTGGCGCAGGGCGACCAGGTCGACACCGGCCAGGTCCTCGCGGTCGTCGAGGAGCCCGCATGAGCCCCGTCCGCTACGACGTCCGCGATGGCGTCGCCTGGCTGACCATCGACCGGCCCGAAGCCCGCAACGCCCTGTCCGAAGAGGTCAGAGCCGGCCTGTGGGACGGCACGCGCCGGTTCGTCGCCGACGACTCCGCCGCCGTCCTCGTGCTGACCGGCACCGGCGACAAGGCCTTCTGCGCGGGCGGCGACCTCAAGGAGATGGCCGAAACCGCGCTGGAGATCCCGCCGCCGGACTTCCTGCCGCAGTTCGGCCGGAACATCGACGTGCCGAAGCCGACGATCGCCGCCGTCAACGGCGTCGCCTACGCGGGCGGGTTCCTGCTGGCCCAGCAGTGCGATCTGGTGGTGGCCGCCGAGCACGCCCGGTTCGCCGTGACCGAGGTGAAGGTCGGCCGCGGCGCGCCGTGGGCGGCCCCGCTGTCGTGGCTCGTCCCGCCACGCGTCGCCCTGGAGATCCTGCTCACCGGCGACCCGCTCGACGCCGGGCGCGCCCGGGAGGTGGGACTGGTCAACGACGTCGTCCCGCTCGCGCGGCTGCGGGAACGGGCACAGCAGCTCGCCGAGCGGATCGCCGCCAACGCGCCGCTGTCCGTCCGGGCGGCGAAGCGCACGGCCTACCTGTCCTGTCCCGGCGTCTACGACCGCGCCGAAGAGATCTGGGCGCCCGTGTACCGCTCCAGCGACGCCCAGGAGGGCCCGGCGGCGTTCCGGGAGAAGCGCCCGCCGGTCTGGGAAGGACGCTGAGATGCCCGTCTCGCTCGACAGCCTGCTCGACGACCTGCTCGCGGAGACCGCCGACGTGGCGGCGATGATCGCGCCGCTCGACGACGCCGGGATCGCCCGGCCCACCCCCGCGGCCGGCTGGGACATCCGCGACCAGGTCACCCACCTGGCGTTCTTCGACGAGGCCGCCACCCACGCGCTCACCGATCCCGGGACCTTCCGCCGCGAGGCGGCGGCGCTCATGTCCGACGGGATGGACTTCCCCGACCGCGTCGCGGCGGCGAACGCGCGCCTGACCGCCGCGGAAACCCGGGCGTGGTTCGCCCGGGCGCGGGCGGGGCTCGTGACGGCGTTCCGCGGCCGCGATCCGCGGGCCCGGCTGCCGTGGTACGGGCCGGACATGAGCGTGGCGTCGTCGGTGACCGCGCGGATCATGGAGACCTGGGCGCACGGCCAGGACATCGCCGACACCGTGGGCGTCGTGCGGACGCCGACCGACCGGCTGCGGCACATCGCCCACCTCGGCGTGGCCACGACGGCGTTCAGCTTCGGGCTGCACGGCCGTCCCGCGCCTGCCACGCCGATCCGGGTCGAGCTGACCGCGCCCTCGGGCGCGCGGTGGACGTGGGGTTCCGAAGACGCCGAAGACCGCGTCGAAGGCCCAGCCCTGGACTTCTGCCTGACCGTCACCCAACGCCGTCACGTCGACGAGACCGGCCTGGTCGTGCGGGGGCCCGTCGCCCGGGAGTGGCTCGGCATCGCGCAGGCCTTCGCCGGGGCGCCGGGGCGGGGACCCCGATGAGCCGCCCGGTCCGGATCGCGAACTGCTCCGGCTTCTACGGCGACCGGCTCGCGGCAGCCCGCGAAATGGTCGAGGGCGGCCCGATCGACGTCCTCACCGGCGACTACCTCGCCGAGCTGACCATGCTGATCCTGTGGAAGGCCCGGCGGAAGGACCCCGCGCTCGGTTACGCGAAGACGTTCCTGACCCAGCTCGAGCACGTGCTCGGCACCTGCCTGGACCGCGGCATCCGGATCGTCGCCAACGCCGGCGGCCTGAACCCGCCCGGTCTGGCGGCCGAGATCACCGCGCTGGCCCGGCGACTGGGCCTCCACCCGCGAATCGCCTGCGTCGACGGCGACGACATCGTCGACCGCCTGGCCGAGCTGCAGGCCGCGGGGCATTCCCTGACCCACCTCGACACCGGCCGCGCGCTCGCCGACGCCGCGGTGAAACCGTTGACCGCCAACGCTTATCTCGGCGGCTGGGGCATCGCCGCGGCCCTGGCGGAAGACGCCGACGTCGTCGTGACCGGCCGGGTGACCGACGCGTCGCTGGTGGTCGGCCCGGCGGCGTGGTGGCACGGCTGGACGCCCACGGACTTCGACGCGCTCGCCGGCGCGATGGCGGCGGGCCACGTGATCGAGTGCGGACCGCAGGCCACCGGCGGCAACTACGCGTTCTTCGAAGAGGTCACCGACCGCCGGTACCCGGGCTTCCCGATCGCCGAGGTCGAGGCGGACGGCGCGTGCGTCATCACGAAGCACGCGGACACCGGCGGCCTGGTCTCGCCCGGCACGGTCACCGCGCAGCTGCTGTACGAGATCGCCGAACCGGCGTACGCGGGCCCGGACGCGATCGCGCACTTCGACACCCTGCGCCTCGAGCAGGACGGCCCCGACCGCGTGCGGATCAGCGGCACCCGGGGGAGTGCGCCGGGCGACCGGCTCAAGGTGGCGCTCAACCACGACGGCGGCTACCGCAACACGATGACGCTGGTGCTCACCGGCACCCGCATCGAGGAGAAGGCGGCGTGGGCCGAGCAGCAGCTGTTCGAGCTGCTGGGCGAGGAGTACGCCGAGGTCGTCGTCGAGCTGCTGCGGTTCGACCACCCCGACGCGCCGGTGAACGCCGAAGCGACCGCGCACCTGCGGATCACGGTGAAGGACCCGGACCGGGCCAAGGTCGGCCGCCGCTTCTCGAACACGACGATGGAGCTGGCCCTGGGCGGCTACCCGGGCTTCCACACGACGACGCCCCCGTCGGCGGAGAGCGCGTTCGGCGTCTACTGGCCGACCCTGGTCCCGGCGGCCGAGGTCGAGCACCGCGTCACCCTGCCGGACGGGACCCGCCGGGTGATCCCGCACCCGCCCGCCGGGCCGCCGCCTGCTTGTCCCGCGCCCACCCGGGCACCTGACGCCGGCTCCGGACCGACCCGGCGGGCGCCGCTCGGTGACGTCGCGGGAGCCCGCTCGGGGGACAAGGGCGGCAACGCGAACATCGGGTTCTGGACCCGCACGGACGCGGAATACGCGTGGCTGCGCGGCTACCTGGACGAGACCCGGCTGCGGGAGCTGCTGCCGGAAGCGGCGACGCTCGAGATCCGCCGGTTCGAGCTGCCCAACCTGCGTGCGCTCAACTTCGTGGTGGTCGGCCTGCTGGGCGAAGGCGTGGCTTCGGCGACCCGGCCCGACCCGCAGGCCAAGGGACTCGGCGAATTCCTCCGCAGCCGGGTGGTCGACGTCCCGGAGCGCTTGCTGGGGCAACAGCGACGGCTTGACCTCGACCTTGGCTGAGGTTTTACGGTCCTCGGGACACTCGAGGAGGAGCAGTGACCCCGTGGTCCCCGACCGAGCTCGACCGGTTCGAAACGGCCTTGGAGCTGGAGATCGCCGCCCGGCGAGGTGACGGCTCGCTGCGGCAGGCGGTGCCGGTCTGGGTCGTGCGCGTCGGTCCGCACGTGTACGTCCGGACCTGGTTCCGGCGCGACAGCGGCTGGTTCGGCCAGGTGCTGCGCAGCCGCCGGGCCCGGGTCCGCGTCGAAGGGCTTGATGCCGACGTCGCGGTCGAGGACGTCGGCGTGGCGTCGCGGGAGGCCGTCGACGCCGCCTATCGCGGCAAATACGGGCACTTCGGTGCCGCGACCGTCGAAAAAATGGTGAACGCGTCGGCGTCCGCGTCGACCCTGCGGCTGATCCGGCCATAGCATCTGCCATAACACCGGCCTTCGCCGCCGTTCGTAGGTTGTTGGAGATTTCCCTTCCGGCGCAGAGTGTGGATTCCCATTCCCCGTCGTGAAGGAGAAATCCATGGTGATCGCACTCGACAGAAAACGGTTGGGACTGCTGCTGGCGTGCGGCGCCGCGGCCACGCTCGCCCTCGCCCCGCAGGCGGCCGCGGCCACCCCGGCGCCGGTGCCGAACGGCCTGGTCCTGACCCACCCGCTGGCCGACAACAGCCACTTCAAGCTCGGCGCGGCGGCCCAGGCCGCGACCGCCGCGGTCAGCCTCGACTACAGCCAGCAGGTCCAGCAGAACGACGAATGGTGCTGGGCCGCCGACGGCGCGAGCATCGAACAGTTCCACGGCGCGTCGACGTCGCAGGAAGAGTTCTGCGCGGCCGGAAAGGGCACCAGCCCCGGCTACTGCCCGAACGAGGCGGCGCAGATCGACGAAATCGTCAACGGCTTCCACGGCACCGGTTTCTCCGGCCAGAGCGCCGGCGGCGCGGTGTCGTTCGCGACGATCCGCCAGCAGATCGACGCCGGCAACCCGGCGCTGACGGGCATCTACTGGACCGCCGGCGGCGGGCACGCCGAGGTGATCTACGGCTACGACGCGGCCAACCAGTCGATGAACGTCGGCGACCCGTGGCCGACGTACCAGCGCTACCGCACCCAGTCCTACAACGACTACCTGCGGAACAGCGAGTTCACGTGGGGCGACACCGTCGTCGGCATCGCCGGGCGGTGACGTGGGATGACCAGGTTCGTGGTGTCCGTCCTGGCCGCGCTGCTGCTCGGCCCGGCGTGGGTCCCCCCGACGGCGAGCCAGCTCTCGGCGGCGGTCGCGGCCGCCCACACGCCCGAGGCGGTCGGCTACGCCCGGACGAACCTGCGCCGGCCTGGTCAGCCCGAGCCCGCCGGGATTTCCGTGGCCGACACGGGAATCCCGGCGTACACCCTCGACCCGGCATTCGTCCGCGGCGAGACGCCGGCACCGGCGGCGGTCCTGGCGTACGTCGCGGTGGTGACCCGCACGGCCGACGGCCGCACGACGACCCTCCAGGCGACCCCGGCCGTCCCGGGCCACCCGGAGTCGGGCTGGCACGTCGGCAGCGCCCTCTCCGGTGACGACGAAGCCCGCCTGGCGGCCGGCCTGCACCCGGGCACGGTCCTGCTGAACGAGCCCCAGATCAACGGCTGGTACGAGCTGGGCCCCGACGGCGTCCGGCTGCTGCGGGCGAGCCTGCCGCAGAACCCGGTGGGTGCGCTGGTGCCGCTCGGCGAGTACCAGCGTCAGGTCCACGACCGGTACGCGGACAAGCAACCTCAGCTCGCCGGTCCGCCACCGGCGCCGTCGGCACCTCGGCCGTGGTGGCTGCTCGGTGTGGTGCCGGTGCTCGCGGGTGTGGTGGTCTTCGTCAGGCGCCGGCGTCCGTGATCACCCCTTCGGGTGGGGCGTCCTCTTGACTTCAAGTGCTTGAAGTTCTGCATGCTGTCGTCATGGCGGCAGGAGTTGCGGGCGAGCAGGTGTGGCTGACGATCCTCGAGGCGTCGCGGCGCAGCGGGCTGAGTGAGCCGACCCTGCGCTACTACGAGCAGATCGGGCTCGTCGGCCCGGTGCCGCGTGATCCGAGCAGCGGGCACCGGCGGTACGACGCCGCGGCGATGGACGTCCTCGATGCGCTCGGCTGCTCGACCGGCACGCCGACCGGCTCGAGGCCGAAATCGAGCGGCTGCGGCTGCGGCTGGAGTACCTGCGGCTGAAGGCCCGGCTCTGGGCCGCCCGGGACCGCGGCGACGCCGACGCGGCGCAGCGGCTCGTCCCGCGGCTCCTGGCCGTCGTCGACCGATTCTGACGATCCACAAAGGACTGAAATGACTTCGCTCGTCCTGGTCACCGGGGGCACCGGCTACCTGGGTGGCCACACCGTCGCGCGGCTGCTGGCCGACGGCCACCGCGTCCGCACCACCGTGCGCGATCCCGCCCGCGCGGCCGACGTCCGGGCCGCCGCCGGTCCCGGCGACCTCGAAGTGGTGGTCGCGGACCTCGGCGCCGACGACGGCTGGGCCGCCGCGACCGAAGGCGTGGACTACGTACTCCACGTCGCCTCCCCGTTCCCGCCCACTTCACCCGGAACCGACGACGAGGTGATCCGCCCGGCCCGCGACGGCGCCGTCCGCGTGCTGGCCGCGGCACGCGAAGCCGGGGTCCGGCGGGTCGTGCTGACGTCGTCGTTCGCCGCGGTCGGCTACAGCGCCACGCCGCGCGAGGAGTACACCGAAGCCGACTGGACCGACGTCGACGACCCCAACACCGCCTACGTCCGGTCGAAGGTCATCGCCGAACGCGCCGCGTGGGACCAGGTGCGCTCGGCGGGCGGGCCGGAGCTGGCGGTGCTCAACCCGGCCGGCATCTTCGGCCCGGTCCTGGGCGGGCGGCTGTCCTCGTCGGTCGGGCTGGTGCGGGCGATGCTCGACGGCGCGATGCCCGCGGTGCCGCCGCTGTACTTCGGGGTGGCCGACGTCCGGGACGTCGCCGACCTGCACGTCCGGGCGATGACCCACCCCCGGGCCGCGGGGGAGCGGTTTCTCGCCGCGGCCGGCGAGTCGATCAGCTTCCTCGGCCTGGCCCGGATCCTGGCCGAGCGGGTCGGCGGGAGCGGGCTGCCCACCCGGGAGCTGACCGCGGAGGAGGTGCGGGCCGCCGCCGAGACCGACCCCGCCCTGCGGGACGCGGCGGCCCGCCTGGGCCGGGTGCCGGTGATCCGCACCGACAAGGCGCGGACCGTGCTCGGCTGGCGGCCGCGCCCGGTCGAAGACACCATCGCCGACACCGCCCGCAGCCTCCTGGCCGCCGGTCACCTGGTCGGCCAGAACTACTCCAATGCCTGATGACCTTCGTCGCGGTCTCACGTAGCGTGGGTGGCCCAGTAGCCGACACAAGTGAGGTCCGGATGGGTCAAGAACACACCGAAGCCGGCACTACGGCCAGCGGCCTGCTGCTCAGCGTCGAAGCGCTGCCGGCCCCCGTCGACCGGGGCAAGGCGAACGGCGCGGTCGCGGACAACGACGGCAACGACTAGTCGTCGCCCCGCTCCGTGACGGAGATTCCCGGACTGGCCGACCTCGTGGCACCCCTCGAGGTCGGCCAGTTCTTCGCCGACGTTCTGGGGAAGTCGCCGCGGCGCTTCCCGGGTGAGGCGGGGCGGTTCGCGGCCCTGCTCCCGTGGCCGGAGCTGGACCGGGTCATCCGGCAGCACCGGCTGGAGTTCCCGAGGCTGCGCCTGGCGCTCGACGGCGACGTCGTCCCCGCGCACACCTACACCGAGATGGTGTCGACGCGCCGCAACGGCCTGGTGCCGCGCGTGCTGCCGGCGCCCTTCGCCGAGCACCTGCGCTCCGGCGCGACGCTCGTGGTCGACTCGGTCAACGAGATGATCGACGGCGTCGGCGAGCTGGCGACCCGGCTCGAACACGACCTGCGCGAACGGATCCAGGTCAACCTGTACGCCGGCTGGGGCACCACCCACGGCTTCGACGTGCACTGGGACGACCACGACGCGTTCATCATCCAGCTCTCCGGGCGCAAGCGCTGGCGCCTGCACGGCGTCACGCGGCGCGCGCCGCTGCAGCGCGACCTCGAGCTGCCCGAACGCCCCGAAGGCGAGCCCCGCGAAGACTTCCTGCTCGAGGACGGCGACGTCCTCTACCTGCCGCGCGGCCACTGGCACGACGTGTCGGCGGTCGGCGAGGAGTCCCTGCACCTGACCATCGGGTTCAACGCCGCCACCGGGGTCGACCTCGTCGCGTGGCTCGCCGACCAGGTGCGCGCCGACGAGCTGTTTCGCGAGGACCTGCCGCGGTTCGGCCCGCCCGAGGCGCGCGCCGAACGGGCCGAGGCCCTGCGTCGCCGGCTCGCCGAGCTGGTCGAGGGCGACCTCGTCGACCGGTTCCTGGCCGACCGCGACGCCCAGGCCCCGGCCCAGACCCGGATCGGCCTGCCCTGGGCGGCGACGGCCGAGCTGCTGCCCCCGGACGACGACTTCGACGTCCGGCTGCTCGCCCCGCGGGCGGCGCTGGTCGACGGCGAAGGCACGGTCGCCCTGGTGGCGGCCGGGCACCGCCTGGTCTTCGCGGCGGCCGCGCGGCCGATCCTCGCCGCCCTGCTCACGGGCGGTCCGCAGCCGTTCAAGGTGCTGGCCGACGCCGCGGCGGGCGTCGACCGGGCGACCGTGCGGGCGCTGCTGGGTGAGCTGGTCACCCAGGGGCTGGTGGCGCGGGCCTGAATTGCCCGGTCCGTGGGGGTTCATCGCTCCTTCGGGTGAGGGGTGGCGGTAAGCCGGTCACATCGGCGGGGTTAACGCGCGCGGATTCGGGTACGCTTAGGCATGCCTAAGTCGAGCCCCATGGCTGAGGCGGCGCTCTGCGCACCCGGACCGAACGCGGCGCCGGGGTGCGCCGCCCTCACCCGCGAGCTCGGTGGCGAGCCCGCCGGGACCGCCGCCCGCATGACGTCCTGGCTGCTCGTCGAGCAGCCCGGGTCCTGGGCGCCGGACGCCCTCGAAACCGTGCTGGCCGAAGCGTTCCCCGCGGGCATCGAGGCCGTCCGCGACGCCGGCCTGCGGCCGCTGCTGATCCGCCGGCCCGGGCGGCACGTGCGCGTCCCCGGCGCTCCCCGCACGGTCTACCTCGCCAGCGGACGGCCGGGGCACCACTGGCTCGAACGCCTCGACGTCGCCGACCTCGGCGAGCTGGCCGCCCTCGACCTGGAGGCCGTCGCCGCCGGACGCCGCGGCCACGGCGAGCCCGTCGACGGCCCGCTCTTCCTCGTCTGCACCCACGGCAGCAAGGACATGTGCTGCGCGGTCTTCGGCCGCCCGCTGGTGACCGCGCTGGCCCAGAACCACCCGGGCCAGGTGTGGGAGGTCAGCCACGTCGGCGGCGACCGCTGGGCGGGCAACCTGCTGACCGTCCCGGACGGCTACCTCCACGGCAGCCTGGCGGTGACCGAAGCCGAGCTGGTCGCGAAGGAAGCCCTCAGCGGCAACGTCCGGTTGGAGCACCTGCGCGGCCGCACGTCGGCGGAGAGCCCGTGGTCCCAGTACGCCGAGATCGAGGTCCGCACCCGCACCGGCCTGCGCGGCCTGGACGCGGTGCTGGCGGTCTCGGAGGACAGCCAGGGCGACGTCCGCACGGTGCAGGTCAAGGCAGGCCACCGCCGGTTCGAGGTGGTGGTCCGCCGAGCCCCCGCCACGGCGGCCGGGCACAGCCGCTGCTCAGCGCGTCTCGTGCTCTCCGGCTTCGTGGTGGAGTCCGTCCGCGAGTTCTGACCACCACCGCCGCAGATCCTCGAAACGGCGAGCCAGGGCGAAATCTCCTGGCCGGGGCACGAGGAGCCCGCTGGACGAACCCCCACCGCGCCGAAGGGTGATGACTTCGGACCCGGCCCTCGTACACCTTCGCCTCTTCCCGCCACCGCACCCGGCTGCCACGGTCGGACACCGGAGTACGGCCCGGACGGACGGAACAGGGGTGGACATGTCTGCATTCGGCACGAGCCGGGCGGTCGCGGCCGTCGGCATCGTCTTGGTCACCGTCGCCTGCGGTGACTCCGCGAGCACCGCGGCGCCGCCCGGCACGACGAGCGAGGTGACGCCGCCCCCGGCGCCGCTATCGATGTCACGGACCACCACGGTGCCGGCCGCGTCCGCGCTCACCCGGTGCACGACGGCCGCGCTGCGCGTCAGCCTCGGGCAAGGTGAGGGCGCCGCCGGTCACTTCTACGTCCCGGTCCTGTTCACCAACACGGGAAACGCCTGCGGCATCACCGGCTACCCGGGGGTCTCCTACTTCGCCGGCAGCGACGAACACCAGGTCGGTGCGGCCGCGATCCGCGATCCCGGTCCGGTGCCGCGGGTGGTCCTGCAGCAGGGACAGTCGGCGTCGGCCTGGGTCGACGAGGTCAACGCCGACAACTACGACCCGGCCGAGTGCGATCCCACTCCGGTGACGGGCCTGCGCGTGTACCCGCCCGGCGACACCCAGGCCGTGCTGCTGCCCCAGCCCGGCGCCCGGGCCTGTGCCCAGGAGATGCCCGGGCAGCGGACCCTCGCCGTCCGCGCGGTGCAGTCCGACACCGGCGCACCCTGAGTCCGGTACGGGTCTCCCGCCGTTCCCCGAGGCCGGTGACGGCGAGCACGCACCGACCGAAGACCGCGCCGGAACCCGCAAGCCGAGCAGGCGCCGTGAGCGCGGCCGCCCTCCCGGTCAGCGCCGGTTGCCGGTCGCGGGTCCTCGTCGCCGCGGCACCAGGAACTGGCCACCGGGGAGGTAGCCGCGCGACTCGGTGCGGTGGGCGTTCCAGGCGACCGCGGCGTCGACCTGGCGCGCCGAGAGGCGGGCCCGCTCACCCACCCGGGACAGCGGAGCGTCCCGCATGTCGGGGCGGCTGCTCGCCGCCCACAGCAGGCCGAACCACCATTCTTCGGCCACCCACGCCTCGCGCGCCCGGTCGATCAGGGCCGAGAGGTGCTCGTCGCTGCACGCCGAGACCACCCGCTGCCCGTGCCGGCTCGGGTCGCCGAAGTCGACCATCGACGAATCGGGCACCACGGCCATGCGCAGCGCGCCGACGGGGATCTTCTGTCCACAGTGGACGCACACGGACTTCTGCGGCGTGCAAGCGAGGCGCAGCTGGGGAGAGTGCGGCATCGCTGTCTCCCGTTTCTGGGGTGTGTGACACCGGCTTTCGGCCGGGCGACGCCTGCGGGGGCGTGCGTCGCCGAACCCCGATCGTAGGCGCCGGACGACCCTGTGACCAGGGCACGGCCCGTTGCCGCCGGACGTCGTCGTCGAACGCGGAGCGGCCGCCGGCACGGAATCCGAATCCGGAGCGCCGGCCCGGGACCCGGGTGGCGGGGGAGCGTCTCCGCCGTTGCGTAATCCTCCGTCTTCCGGCCGGAGTGCAGGTCAGGGGAGCGCGGTCACCGGTGGGCCTGGTCGAGCGCCGACTGCAGGGACTGCTGGTAGCCCTCGGAGGTGTAGGTGGCGCCGCTGACGGTGTCGATCTGCGCGCTCTGGGCCTGCAGCGTCTCCTGGTTGAGCTCGGGGACGGCGTCGGAGTTGATCCGGACGTCGCGGCCGCTTTCCTGCGGGTACTGGACGGCCTGCGCGTCGGTGATCCGGCCGCCGGCGACGGTGATCCGCACCTGGACCGGCCCGTAGCGGGTGTCCGCGGCGTCGCCGGTGAACGTCCCGCCCCCGCTCGTGGTGGCACCGGGCGTGGTGGCACCGGGCGAAGCCGGGGCCGGGGGAGTCGCGGCGTGGGTCGCCTGCGGGCGGCCGGCGGCGACCGGGGTCTGGTCGGTGCTGGTGCGGTAGCTGAACAGCAGCACGACGACCGAGACCGTCGCGGCGACGGCGATGGCGATCCTGCGCATCGGGAAGTCCTTTCCTACCAGGCGAACCGCTCGGCGTGGACGCGGTCGGCGGGGACGCCGGCGCGGCGCGCGGCGTCGAGCACGGCGCCGGTCCAGGCGTCGGGGCCGCAGACGTAGACGTCGTGGTCGGCGATGTCGGGCACGAGGTGGCGCAGCACGACGTCGTCGGGCACCGGGGCGTAGCCGGCGGGCAGCCACGACGCGCGGTCGCGCGAGCGCCGGCCGAGCAGGTAGTGGATCCGCACCCCGCGCCGGGCGGCCAGGTCCTCGAGCTCGCGCCGGAACAGCAGGTCCGCCGGGCGGCCGGCGCGCTGGAACAGCACCGCTTCCCCGGGCCGGTACGGGAGTTCGTCGAGCAGGGCGCGCAGGGGCGTGACCCCGATCCCGGAGGCGAACAGCGCGACCTTCCGTCCTTTTCGGACGGTTCCGGTCAGCCGGCCGTACGGGCCTTCGAACAGCGCCCGCGTGCCCGGCCGCAACGTGGCGAGCCGGCGGCTGCCGGGGCCGAGGTCCTTCGCCGTGATCCGCAGCCGGTGCCCGTCCGGGGCGGCCGAGAGGGAGAACGGCTTGCCGCGCGTCCAGCCCGGCCCGGACACGAACCGCCAGACGAAGAACTGGCCCGCCGTCACGGGCAGCCGGCCGAGGTCCCGGCCCCGCAGGTACACCGAGACGACTCCGCGGCCCTCGCGCACGACCTGCTCGACGACCAGCCGGTGCCGCAGGTTGAGCCACACCGGCAGCCCGGCGCGGAACACGAGCACCGCACCCGCCGCCGTGGCGTACGCGGTCCACCAGAAGGCCGTGGCCACCGGCGAAGCGGTGAAGTCCGCACCGGTCCACAGCTGGTGCGGCAACGCGAGCCCGGCGCCGAGGTAGGCGTAGAGGTGCAGCAGGTGCCACGACTCGTAGCGCAGCCGCCGCCTCGCCGCGCGCACCGACGTCGCCGCGACCAGGCCCAGCGCGGCGGTCCCGGCGGCCGCCAGGAGCATGCCCGGGTAGGTCGTCACCAGCAGCCAGAGCTCGCCGAGGACGCCGGAGCGGTCGGTCGCCGCGTAGCCGAGGGTGATGAGCACGATGTGGGCGCCGAGCAGGGTGATCGAGGTGAACCCCACCAGCCGGTGCCGGCGGGCCAGGTCGTCCTGCCCGTAGCTGCGCTCCACCCAGGGGATCCGTGCCATGAGCAGCAGCTGCAGCAGCAGCAGGTCGGCCGACAGCAACCCGGTCAGTCGTCCCGTCGAGGTGAAGAAGTCGGTGCCGAGGTCCTGCAGGCCGCGCCCGGACACCCAGAGGGCGACCACGAACAGCACGCTCAGCCAGGCCGTCAGGCCCGCGGCGTCCCGCCACCAGGCGCGGACCGCGGGGGGAGCCACGCGGCGGGTGGCGAAGGCGGTGGACATCGGCGGGCTCCTCGGAGTGATCTTCTCGCTCCACCCTCCCGGAGCCCGGTTAGCCGTCGACGTGACCAGGGTGAGAAACCGGTAAGAGCTGATCGGCGCCGACGGTGAACCCGACCACAGCGCCACCGCCCGGGCGTGGCTCGGCGAACACCGCCCCACCGTGCGCCAGGGCGATGTCGCGCACGATGGCCAGCCCCAGTCCCGAACCGGGCAGCCCGCGCGCGCCGTCCGCGCGGTGGAAGCGGTCGAACACCCGGACCGCGTCCTCGTCGCCGATGCCGGGGCCGCGGTCCAGCACCTGGACCCGGCCGTCGCGGACGTCGACCTCGATCGGGCCGTCCGGGGCGAACTTCACGGCGTTTTCCAGCAGGTTCGCCACCGCGCGGTCCAGCGCTTTCGCCTGGCCGGTCACCACCGACGCGTCGGAGGTGACCGTGATGGTGCGCCCGGACCGGCGCCGGACGCGGTCGGCGGCACGCTCGACGAGCTCGCCCAGCCCGACCGGCGTCGGCTCGTCGGCCTCGTAGCGGCGGGTGGCCAGTTCGACGAGCTCGTCGACCAGGTGGGTCAGCTCGCGGGTCTCGCCGTCCACGTCGTCGAGCAGGCGGCCGCGGGCCTCGGGCCCGAGCTCGGCGAACCGGCGCAGCACGCTGGCGTTCGTGCGCAGGCTCGTCAGCGGGGTCCGCAGCTCGTGGGCGGCGTCCTGGACCAGGCGTTCCTGGTCGGCGCGGGCGTCGGCGAGGCGGCCGAGCATCCGGTCGAACGACGTCGCCAGCCGGCCGACCTCGTCGCGGCCGCCGGTGGGCACGGCGACGTCGTCGAGGCGGCCTTCGCTGACCTGCTCGGTGACGTCGGTGAGCCGGACCAGCCGCCGGGTGATCTGCCGGGCCAGCAGCCAGCCGGCCAGGGCCGCGACGACCAGGACGAGCGCGCTGACGCCGGTGATGCGGGTGGCGAGGCCGCTCAGCACGTTCCGGGACTCGTCGACGTCGATGCCGAGCTGGACGGCGCCGCGCCCGGGGCCCAGGGCCACCGTGATCGCGCGGTAGTCGTCCCGGCCGGAGGTGTAGTTCCAGTAGCGGTGGGGGCCGAGGGTGCCGCCGGCGGCGAGGGCCCGGTCCTCGTCGTCGACGGGCAGGCGGACCGGGCGGCCCCCGATCGGGCGGACGGTCCCGTCCGCGGCGAGGGACTGCGCCACCATCGGCTGGGCTTCGTCGTGGTCGTCGTCGTCCGGGCCGCGGGTCACCGGGCTCGGGGCGAGCACCTGCGTCGCCCCGGCCGCGACCTCCGCCGACGTCGTGAGCAGCGACCGGTCGAGCTCGGCGTTGATCCGCTCCGACGCGGCCTGGTAGCTCAGCACGCCGACGAGGATCGCCGCCGCCGCGCCGACCCCGGCGAACGCGATCGCGAGCTTGCTGCGCAGGTTCATGCCGGCCGCGAAGAATAGCCCACGCCGCGCACGGTGTGGATCAGCTCGGTGGCCCCGGCCTGCTCGAGCTTGCGCCGCAGGTAGCCGATGTAGACGGCCAGGTTCTTCGAGTCCGCGCCGAACTCGTAGCCCCAGATGCGCTGGTAGATCGTGGCGCGGTCGAGGACGATCCCGGCATTGCGGACGAGCAGCTCCAGCAGGTCGAACTCGGTCTTCGACAACGTGATTTCGGTGCCCTGCCACCACACGCGCCGTGCCGCCGGGTCGACGGCGAGTTCGCCGAGGCGCAGCGGGCGCCGCGCTTCCGGCTCGGCCGACGTGCGGCGCAGCAGGGCCCGCAGCCGCGCGAGGAGCTCGTCGAGCTCGAACGGCTTGGGCAGGTAGTCGTCGGCGCCGGCGTCCAGCCCGGCCACCCGATCGGGCGTCTCGACCCGGGCGGTCAGCATCAGGATCGGGGTGGGGTCGCCCTCGGCGCGCAGCACGCGGCACACGCCGAGGCCGTCGACGCCGGGCATCATGACGTCGAGGATCAGCACGTCGAAGTCTTCGCGCCGGGCGGTGGCCAGTGCGCTGACCCCGTCGGTGACCTCGGTGACGAGGTAGCCCTCGAGGTCGAGGGCCCGCACGAGCGATTCGCGGATGGCGCGGTCGTCGTCGGCGAGCAGGACGTGGTGCGGCATGGCCGCCATCATGCCCGCGCAGCGGGACTACCGCCTGCGCCGGGCGTAGGTCGGGCTGTGGAAGACGCTCGCGGCGATGACGATGCCGAGCACGAAACCGAAGTCGTACCAGTGGCCGTCGTTGTGCACCTCGTAGACGCCGACGTGCTCGTTGAACAACGAGACCAGGAAGGTGATCGGGCAGATGAACCCGTGCCACAGCCCGAGCCAGAAGCCCGGCCCGGCGGTCGTGGCGGCGAAGGTGTTCCCGCCCGGGACGCAGGCCGTCAGCAGCAGGGCCGAGGCCGTCACGACACCTGCGAGGGCGCCGCGGTGGCGAAGGGACTGTCTCGTCATGGCGATCCCGTTCCGGCGGCGTCAGGTGCCGGGCCGGGGGTGAGCCGCCGCCCCTCGATCCGGTCGACGCTGATCCTCAGCAGCCGGTCCCGCGGCGGCGGAGCCCAGGACCGCAGCCCGGCGCCGAGCTGCGCGACCACCGTTTCGACGTCGGTGGTCAGGGTGGCGACCCCGGTCACGATCACGCTCCAGCCGGTGTGCCCGGCCGCGTCGTAGGCGTCGGCTTCGAAGGTGACCGGCTGCCCGTCGAGCCGGTCGGCCCAGGAGCCGCGGCCCGCCCGCAGCCAGATCACGTCGCCGGCGACGGTGAAGTTGACCGGCCGGATCGCCGGCCGCCCCTCGCGGACGAAACCGAGCCTGCCGAGCGGCACGGAAGCCAGCAGCGCCCGGCAGCTGCCGGGGCCCAACGCGTGCAGTTCCGCTGCGCCCACTGGTCGTCCCCCGGTCTCGGGCTTCTCGCTGACGAGGAAACTCTCGGCTCGTGCCAAGCGAAGGCTTAGAGGAGGACGTCACCGGCCGGCAGGACGGAAGTCACCGGGCCATCCGGCGGGCCGCGCCCCTGGTCCGCGCCGCCGATCCGACGGCGCAGTCGTCCCGGGTTTCTGCGACGAACCCCGGACGCGGCGTGGGCCGTCCTCGCGTGCGATCCACGGAATCCTCCGCCCGTGCTGCGCGTGGTACTTGAACTTCGCCAGCCGCGTCGCCACGAAGAGCGCCGCGACGGCGATCGCGCCGAGGGTCGCCAGGAGGCGGTTGACGTCGATCGCCGGTTCCCAGCGGAGTTCGCCGTCCTTGATGACGTAGGCCCCGACCGGTTTCGCCGACAGCCCGAACCCGCCGCCTTCGCCGGAGCGGCCGTTTTCGTCGCGGCCGTCCCCGCCACCGCCGCCCGTGCCGACGGACGACGCGACGATCACCGTCACCCCGTCGACCTCGTACGGCTCGCCGTAGACCAGCTTGGTCTCCAGCCCGTCCTTCGCCTTCGCGAGCAGTTCGTCGACCTTCATTCGGCGAAGTGTCACCGGCGGCGGGCGCGCGGGGGAGAGCCGATGGTCCCACCCGCCGGTGACCGAGGGCCCCGGTGCCGGTGGCGTTCGCCAGCGGTGGTGGCCCGGGCGCCGCGATTTGCTGGGCGCACCACGCATCAGCGACTCGGAGGCCGTCATGACGCACCGTCCCCCGCTGGCCGAGCTCGGGCTGAACACCGGCAAGAAGGCGCGGCTGCACCGCATCCTGCACCAGCACGGCCTGCGCAACGGCACCGCGTTCTTCCTGCCCTACGACCAGGGCCTGGAGCACGGGCCCCGCGACTTCTTCGCCAACCCGGCCGCAGGCGATCCCAAGTACGTCCTCAAGCTCGCGCTGGAGGGCGGCTTCAACGGGGTCGTGCTCCAGATCGGGCTGGCCGAGAAGTTCTACTGGGACTACGCCGGCGAGGTGCCGCTGGTGCTGAAACTCAACGGCAAGACGGAGATTCCCTCCGACGCCGAAGCGTTGTCGCCGCTGCACGGCAGTGTCGAGGACGCGGTGCGCCTGGGCGCGGACGCCGTCGGCTACACGCTCTACGTCGGGACTCCGGCGCAGGAACAGGACTTCGCGCAGCTGCGCCGGGTCCGGGACGACGCGCACCGCCTCGGCATGCCGCTCATCGTCTGGGCCTACCCCCGCGGTTCGGCCATCGAAGCGAAGGGCGGGCGCGACTCGTTCTACGCCGTCGACTACGCCGCGCGCACGGCGTCCGAGCTCGGCGCCGACGTGGTCAAGGTCAACTTCCCGCACCCGGCGAAGATCGACAACGTCCCCGGGGTCTACGCCCAGGAAATGACCAGCCAGCGCGCGATCGACGCGGTCGTGCGGTCGGCCGGGCGCACCCTGCTGCTGGTCTCGGGCGGCGGCAGGGCCGGTGACGACGCGATGCTGGAGAAGGCCCGCGAGTCGATGGAGGCCGGGGCGACCGGGCTGATCTTCGGGCGCAACGTCTGGCAGCGCGACCACGACGAGTCCCTGCGGTTCGTCGCCGCCCTGCAGGACATCCTCGCGAAGTACGCGAGCGCATGAGCACCTTCGAGGTCCGCATCCACGGCCGCGGCGGTCAGGGCGTGGTGACCGCGGCCGAACTGCTGTCGGTGGCCGCCTTCACCGAAGGCCGGCACGCGCAGGCGTTCCCCAGCTTCGGCTCGGAACGCACGGGGGCGCCGGTGGTGGCGTTCTGCCGGATCTCCGACGGCCCGATCCGCACGCGGGAACCGATCGTCGCGCCGGACGGGCGCGCCGACGGCAGCCCGCTCAGCGAGGCCGCGATCGCGTGGGCCTTCGAAGAAGCCTCGATCCGCCACGCCCCGCTCGTCGCCGTGTACACGTGGCACGACGGCGACACCGCAGGCCTGTTCAGCGACGGCAACGTCGCTTTCCAGGGCGAATCCCTGCGCGACTCCGGCAGGCGGCTGCTCGCGCAGCGGCTCGCCGGGTGGCAGGAGAAGTACCCGGACGTCGTCGTCGAGCGCCGGGTCGAGCACGACAAACCACGCGACCGCCTGCTCGGCGCGAGCCACGAGGCCCAGTTGCTCGTCGTGGGCAGCCGTGGCCGCGGCGGGTTCAGCGGCCTCGTGCTCGGCTCGACGAGCCAGGCGCTGCTGCACCACGCGGCCTGCCCGGTGATGGTCGTCCGCGCCGAAAACGCCTGAACCACAAGGGAGTTCCGCCATGACCACGGTATCCGCGGTGATGACCGCCGACCCGATCACCGTCTCCCCGCAGACGCCGTTCAAGGACATCGCCGCCCTGCTGACCGGCAACGGGATCAGCGCGGTCGGCGTCGTCGACAAGACCGGCGCGCTCGTCGGCGTCGTCTCGGAGGCCGACCTGCTGCCCCACCTGTGGGACGACCGGAAGCCCCGCCGCCGCGACCGCCGGCTGGCCCGCAAGGCGACCGCGTGCACGGCAGGCGACCTGATGACGAGCCCCGCTGTGACGATCGACGCCGACGACACGCTCGCCACCGCCGCCGCGCGGTTCGCGCGCGCCCGCGTCCGCCGGTTGTTCGTGCTGCGCAACGGAAGGCCGGTGGGCGTGCTGTCCCGCCGCGACCTGATCAGCGTCTTCACCCGCGGCGACGCCGACCTCGAGCGCGAAGTCCGCGACCGGGTCCTGCGAGACCAGCTCAACCTCGGCCCGGACCGGGTCCGCGCGGAGGTGCGCGCCGGAGTGGTGACGGTGGTCGGGCGCGTGGAGCGCCGCAGCGACATCGCCCCGGTGACCCGCCTGATCGCCGAACTGTCCGGAGTGGTCGAGGTGCGCAACCGCCTGGACTACGTCTGGAACGACGTGGCCTGACCGCCCGGTACTTCTACCGGCCGGGGGGGGGGGGGGGGGGGGCCCCCCCCCCCGGGGGGGGGGGGGGGCCCCCCCCCCCCCCGCCCCCCCACCCCCCCCAA
>NZ_JBSGDR010000020.1:0-185163 GCF_053602455.1 Amycolatopsis sp. NPDC004378 | reverse complement strand
CCAGCCCGGCCCCCCCCCCCCGACAACCCCCTGGGGCTGGCCCAGACGGCCGGTGCCCCCGCCCGGGGGGCGGGGGGGGGGCGGGCGGGGGCCCCCCCCCCGCCCCCGCCCCCGCCCCCCCCCCCCCGGGGGGGGGGGGGCCCCCCCCCCCCCCCCCGGGGGGGGGGGGGGGCCCCGCCCCCCACAGGACACGACGAAGAGAGCCTTGCTTGCGCTTTCCGCAAGCAAGGCTCTCCCGCGATCGAGTGGGCGATACTGGGATCGAACCAGTGACCTCTTCGGTGTGAACGAAGCGCTCTCCCCCTGAGCTAATCGCCCTTCGTACGAACTTCCACGAAATCCCGGGGGTGGACTCGTGGTGCGCGATACTGGGATTGAACCAGTGACCTCTTCCGTGTCAGGGAAGCGCTCTCCCGCTGAGCTAATCGCGCGCTGCGGAACTCCGTACTCGCAGAAGCATATCGGACGTCTTCGGTGGGTCGGCAGGGGGTCCCGGGTGACCGGCCGCACGGGGGAAACCGCCGTGACACGAAGGCGCCGAAACGGGCAGACTGCAGGGAGACAGCACGCCCGTTGCCGGGCTTGTGCCGCCCCGACCAGGAGAGCTCTCGCCTCGATGACCGACACCGTGTCCACCCCGCCCGCCGACCTGGACCGCGCTCCGGCGCGCCCGGGGCTCCTCATCGGGGTCCTCGTGCTGTCCGCGTTCGTGATGATCCTCAACGAGACGATCCTGAGTGTCGCGTTGCGTGACCTGACCGTCGACCTGAAGGTGCCGACGACGACGGTGCAGTGGCTGACCAGCGGGTTCCTGCTGACGATGGCCGTCGTGATTCCCACGACCGGGTTCTTGCTGGAGCGGTTCACGCCGCGGCAGGTGTTCCTGGTGTCGTTGTCGGCGTTCAGCCTCGGCACGTTGTTGTGCGCGCTCGCGCCGGGGTTCGGGATGTTGATGGTGGGGCGGGTGGTGCAGGCGTGCGGCACGGCGGTGATGCTGCCGTTGCTGATGACGTCGGTGATGCGGCTGGTGCCGCCGGAGCGGCGGGGCGCGACGATGGGGACGATCACGATCGTGATCGCGGTGGCGCCGGCGATCGGGCCGACGATCGGTGGCGCGGTGTTGTCGTCGCTGGGCTGGCGCTGGATGTTCTGGATCGTGCTGCCGTTGTCGGTGGCGGCTTTGGTGACCGGTGCGCTGCGGCTGCGGTTGGCGAGCGAGCAGCGGCGGGTGCCGCTGGACGTGCCTTCGGTGGTGTTGTCGGCGATCGGGTTCGGCGGTGTGCTGTACGGCCTGTCGACGTCGGGTGAGCAGGGTGGCGTCCGGCCCCCGCTGCCGCCGTGGGTGCCGATCGTGGCCGGGGTCGTGGCGCTGGTGGTGTTCACGTGGCGGCAGCTGCGGCTGCAGCGCCGCGACCGGGCGCTGCTGGACCTGCGGCCGTTCACGCACCGGAGCTTCGTGGTGGCCTTGGTGCTGACTGCGTTGCTGTTCGTGTGCCTGATCGGCGCGGCGGCGATCCTGCTGCCGCTGTACCTGCAGACGGTGCTGCACACGAGCACGTTCGTCAGCGGCCTGGCGGTGCTGCCGGGCGGGCTGGTGCTGGGCCTGCTGGGCCGTCCGGTGGGTGCCCTGTTCGACAAGGTCGGGGCTCGCCCGCTGGTCATCCCGGGCGCGGCGGCGATGGCGGTGTCGCTGTGGCTGTTCACGACGCTGGGCCCGACGTCGCCGCTGATCGCGGTGATCGGGATCCACGTGCTGCTGATGGCCGGGCTCGGGCTGATGATGACGCCGTTGTTCACCGAGTCGCTGGGGGTGTTGCCGGACCACCTGTACTCGCACGGCAGCGCGATCCTGTCGACGCTGCAGCAGGTGGCCGGGGCGCTCGGGACGGCGGTGTTCGTCAGCGTGGCGACGCTCGGGAGTGCCGACGCCACCGCGGAGAGCCCGGACGCTTCCGGGCTGCGGGCCGCGTTCGTGGTGGCCGGGTGCGTCGGGGTCGTCGCCTTCGCGTGCACCTGGCTGATCCGCCGCCGGCGGTCCACTGAGGACGGATGAAGTCCCGCTTCCGCTCAGCGAAGGCTGGGGGGAGACCTGCGAGCGGAAACGGGAGTTTTGGGGCCGGTACGGGGGTCGCCTCGCGGCGAGTGGCGCTACACGGCTCCAGCCGGACTGGCACTCCGTGAAGGCAAGGGGTGAGGCCCGGGGACTCCTCCGTACCGACACCCCTTACAACGCTCCACGCCCGCCGATGTTCCCGACGTGACGGGTGTCATGACAGCATGCGGCCCAGCCGGTTCCGGTCCACCGCGGCGAGGCGTAGACGCGCGCACGGTGTCCCTCCAGGACGTCCAGCGGGCCTGGAAGGACACCGGCGCTCAGCGGATCGTCGTCACTCCTTGACCTTCGGGGTCGCCCGCACGCCGCTGTGCAGGTACTGCTCCCCCGTCGGCAGCGTGTAGAACGTCACCGAAACCCAGCCGCGCATGCCCGCCGGGCTGTGCGCGAAGTGGTTCGGGCCGATCGGCACCAGCTCGTCTTCGGTCGTGGTCTCCGGCATGAGCTCGGCGAGCGCGCCGGTGACCGTCGTGCGCAGCCACAGCTTTTCGTCGCGCTCGAGGACCTCGATCCGCACGGACTCCCGCTCGTAGACGCCGAGGAACTCCGTGGCGTCGACGGCGGGCGCGGGCACCGGCGGCTCGAGCGGGCTCGGCATCGCGACGCCCGCCAGCTCCGCGAAGATCTCCGAGTAGAGCTCCTCGTACAGGTCGTGCGCGCTGCCGCCGTTGGTGAGCAGCGTGACGGCCAGGTCCTGCTCCGGCAGGATCCGCAGGAACGCCGACTGCCCGATCGTGTTGCCGTCGTGGCCGATCAGGCGGTGGCCGTCCCAGGCGAAGCGGATCCAGCCGAGGCCCCACGAGTCGCCGAGGGTGTCCTTGTCCGGCATCTCGGCCTGCGCTTCGGTCATCGCCGCGGCCGACTCGGCCGAGAGCAGCCGGGAGCCGTCAGGGCCGAGGCCGCCGGTCAGGTGCAGGCGGGCGAAGGCCAGCACGTCCGCCGTCGACGCCGTGATCAGCCCGGCCGGGCCCGCCGAGCGCGGCAGCCCCCACACGGGCGCCGGCTGCGGCTCGCCGTCGCCGGGCGCCACGTGGCCGACCGCGGCGCGGTGCAGCAGCGCCTCCTCCGGCAGGGTGCCGGTGCGGGTCAGGCCCAGCGGCGTGAACAGCCGCTCGCGCAGGGCCGCGTCCCACGTCTTGCCGGTCAGCTTCTCGATGACGCGGCCGGTGAGGACGAACCCCGAGTTGCAGTACGACAGGGTCGCGCCGAGGGGATGGGTCTGCGCAGCCTGGTCGAGCAGCCCGACGTACTTCTCGACGCAGTCGTCGCCGCGGCCGGTGTCGGTGAAGACGTCGCCGTCGATGCCGCTGGTGTGGGTCAGCAGGTGCCGCAGCGTCACCTGCTTCGTGACGTCGGCGTCGGCCAGCTTCAGCTCGGGCAGCACGTCGGCGATCGGCGCGTCCAGCCGCAGCAGGCCTTCGTCGACGAGCTGCATCGCGACGGTGGCCGTCCACACCTTGGTGATCGAGCCGATCTGGAACACCGAGTCGTCGGTGACCTCGACGCCGGTCGTCTTGTTGAGCACGCCGAAGCTGGTGAGCACCTGGTCGTCGCCGCGCGCGATGCCCAGCGCCGCCCCGGGGACGCGGTGCTTGCGCGCCAGTTCGGCCAGGCGGCGCCGCCAGTGCGCGACGTCGAGCGGGACCCGCTTCGCCCGGCCCGGCTCCCCCGCGTACTGCTCGACCCAGTCGACGACCCGGCGGTTGAAGTCCACGCGGTGCGACGGGCGCCCGTCGAGGATGAACACGTGCGACGCGCCCGGGTAGCGCACCAGCCGGGTCGGCACGCCCTGTTCGCGCAGCGCGGTGAACCACTGCTCGGCCTGGCCGATCGGGCACCGGTCGTCGTTCTCGGCGTGCACGACCAGGGTCGGCGTGCGCACCTTTTCCACCTGCGCCAGCGGGGAAAGCGCCGCGTAGTGCGCCCGGTTCTCCGCCGGGACGGACCCGAGTTCGGCGACGCCGAGGTAGTGCGCACTGTCGGAGGTGCCGGCCATGCTGACCGCGTCGCTGACGACCCCGCCCGCGACGGCCGCGGCGAACCGGTCGTCGCGGCTGGTCAGGTAGCACGTCATGTAGCCGCCGTAGCTGTAGCCGGACGCGGCGAGGCGGCGCGCGTCAGCCACGCCCTCGGCGACGAGCGCGTCCAGCGGCTCGAGGAAGTCCTTGGCGTCGGCCAGGCCCCAGGCGCCGACCGCGGCCGTGTAGAACGCCTCGCCGTAGCCGTCGCTGCCGCGCGGGTTGAGCAGCAGCACCGCCCAGCCCCGCGCGGCGAGCTGCTGGTGGTAGAGGTGCGCGGCGTCGGCGGTGGCGTTCCACGCGTTGTGCGGGCCGCCGTGGATGTCCAGCAGCAGCGGCAGCGGGCCGGTCCGGGCGGGGTCGCGCAGCAGCCAGCCGTGCACGACCGTGCCGTCGGAGATCGTGAACTCCCGCTCCTCGTGGGCGAAGAGGTCGAGATCGGCCGGGCTGTGCGCCGTGCGCACCTCCGCCGCTCCCCCGTCGACGCCGACCGTCGCGATCTCGCCGTAGGACGTCGTGGTGGCGAGCACGACCGCCGCCGTGTCGCCGGCGACGCTCAGGCCCGACACGGCGCTGCCCGCCTCGCCGAGCACCCGCCGCGGCTCGCCACCCGCGACGTCGACGGCGTAGAGGTGCGTGTAGCCGCGGTCGCGGACGCAGAACAGGACCGTGGAGCCGGCCGGCCGCGGCAGGGCACCGGGGTAGCCCGGGCCGCCCGGCATCACGGCGCGGTCGAGCGGGGCGGCCAGGTCGACGGTTTCGCCGCCGTCCAGCGGGACCCGCAGCAGCCCGGCGTGCCCCGGCGAGGTGTCGCGGCGGCCGACGACGAGCAGCGCGTCCCCGTCGGCGGTCCAGGTCACCGCGCCGCAGAAGCCGTCCCCGGAGCCCACCTGCCGAGGCTCCGCCGTCCGGTCTCCGGGCTCGAGGACGTAGGCGGCCGACCGGAAGGTCAGGTCGGCGTCGGCGTCCCGCGATGCGGGGAAGGCCAGCCGCCCGCCGTCCGGCGACCAGGCGGGGTCACCCGCGTGCCAGTCCCCCGACGTCACCCGCCGGACCTCGCCGGTGGCGACGTCGAGGACGTGGACGTGCTTGCGCAGGGTGCGCAGCAGGCCGGCGCCGTCGGCCTTGAAGTCGAGCCGGTCGGCGACCACCGGCTCGTGCGCCCGGCGGCTCTTCGCGCCGTCGTCTTCGCCTTCTTCGGCGTTCAGGTCGACCGGCGCGCTGAAGGCGATCTCGGCACCGTCCGGGCGCCAGACCGGCGTGCCCGCGCCGAGCGGCAGGGTGGTGACCTGCTCGGGCTCGCCGCCGTCGGCGGGCAGGAGCCACAGCTGCGCCGGGCCGTCCTGGGCACGCAGGAACGCGATCCGCGTGCCGTCCGGCGACCACGCCGGGGCGACGTCGGCCTTGCCGCGCGTCAGCCGGCGCGCTTCGCCGCCGGCGGTGGCGACCTGCCAGAGCGAACGGGTGTCCTCGTCCTGGTCCCGGTCGGCGGTGCGCAGCACGTACGCGATCCGGGTGCCGTCGGGCGAGAGCGCCGGCTGGTCCGGGAATTCGAAGGCGTACAGATCGTCGAGGCCGAGGCGTCGGGTCATGCGGATCTCCTTGTGGGATAACGGTCTCACGCGGCGAAGTGGCAGGCCGCCCGGTGCGGCCGGGCGGCGGCGCCGTCGGCCGGGTCGGCGGTGGTGCAGAGCGTGCGGTCGGTGTGCACGAGCGGGCCGACGGGGCAGCGCGGGTGGTAGCGGCAGCCGGCCGGCGGGTGGTGCGGGTCGGCGGGTTCGGTGTCGGCGAGCGGGTCGTCGCCGGTGTCGTCGAGCAGGCCGCGGTGCGCCGACGGCGCGGCGGACAGCAGGTCCCGCGTGTACGGGTGCCGCGGATCGGTGAGCACCTGCTCGGCGGGCCCGGCTTCGACGATCCGGCCGAGGTACATCACGGCGACGATGTCGCTGACGTAGCGCACCACGGCGAGGTTGTGCGAGATGAACAGCATCGACAGCGCCAGCCGCCGCTGGACGTCGCGGACGAGGTTGAGCACCGCGCCCTGCACCGAGACGTCGAGCGCCGAGGTGATCTCGTCGGCGATCAGCACCTTCGGCTGCCCGGCGAGCGCGCGGGCGAGGGCGACGCGCTGGCGTTGCCCGCCGGAAAGCTGCCCGGGCAGCATCGCGGCGCGCTCCGGGTCGAGGTTGACCAGGTCGAGCAGCCGGGCCACCTCGGCGCGCCGGGCACCGCGGGACGTCCCCCGCGGCATGGCCTCGGTGATCGACTCGCCGATCGCCATCCGCGGGTCCAGCGACGAATACGGGTCCTGGAACACCATCTGCAGCGGGCGGCGCCGGGGCAGGCTCCGCACGTCGGCGCCGTCGAGCAGCACCCGGCCCGAGCCGACGGGCGCCAGCCCGACCGCGGCCCTGGCGAGGGTGGACTTGCCCGAGCCGGACTCGCCGACCAGGCCGACGACCTGTCCGGAAGGGACGGTCAGGCTCACCCCGTCGACGGCGGTCAGCCTGCCGTAGCGGACGCTCACCGCGTCGAACTCCAGCGCGCTCATGCGCGCGCCTCGCGGACGCTCGGCGCGACCTGAGCGGTACGCGCGGTGGTGAATGGTTCGTTCGCGGGCTCACTCATGCCGCTCCCTCCTCGTGCGACGGTCCGGAAAGGACGCTCACCTGCGGGTGCCAGCACGCGACCCGGTGCCCGGGCGCGGCCTGCGCCAGCGCCGGGTCCTCGGCGTGGCAGCGCTCGGACGCCAGCGGGCAGCGCGCCGCGAACGCGCAGCCGGCCGGCACCTGGCCGGGCTCCGGCGGGCGGCCGGGGATCACCGCCAGGGGCTCGTCGCGGTCGGTCTCGAGGTCCACCGTCGTGGCCAGCAGCGCGCGCGTGTAGGGGTGCTGTGCCGGGGTCCCGGTCGGGAGGTCCTCGACGACGCGGCCGGCGTACATCACCAGCATCCGTTCGCACGTCTGGGAAACGACGGCGATGTCGTGGCTGATGAGCAGGATCGCGGCGCCCTCGGCTTCGCGCGTGCGGGCCAGCAACCGCAGCACCTGCCGCTGCACGGTGACGTCGAGCGCGGTCGTCGGCTCGTCGGCGATGACGAGCTTCGGCTCGCCCATCAGGCCCATGCCGATCATGGCCCGCTGCCGCATGCCGCCGGAGAACTCGTGCGGGTACTGCCGGGCGCGCCGCAGCGGGGCCGGGACGCGCACGGCGGCCAGCCGGTCGACCGCGCGGGCGAACGCCTGGCGCCGCGACAGGCCGTGGTGCTGTTCGGACACCTCCGCCAGCTGACGGCCGACGCGCCGCGCCGGGTTGAACGACGTCATCGGGTCCTGGAACACCATGGCCAGCGACGTCCCGAGCGCCCGGTCGGACGCGCTCGCCAGCGGCTCGCCGGCGAAGTCCAGCCGGTCGGCGGTGACCACGCCGGGCGCCTCGATCAGCCGCGACACCGCCAGCGCGGTCAGGCTCTTGCCGGAGCCGGACTCGCCGACCACGCCGATCGCTTCGCCCGCGCGGACGCTGAAGCTCACGCCGCGCACCGGCACGGTCCACCCGGCCGGTCCGGGGAAGGCCACCCGGAGGTTTTCGACGACGAGCACCGCGTCCCCGGCAGGGGGCTCGGCCGCCCCGGGGCGCGCGGCCGGGGGCGGCGCCGCCGACCGGCGCGTCGCCCGCGTGCGGACGCCGACCACCGCGGCCACCGTCTCCCCCACCAGGTTGAACGCCAGCCCGGCGAGCACCACGGCCGCGGCGGGCGCGAGTGCCGCCACCGGGTTCACGTAGATGCCGTCGAGGCCTTCGCGCAGCAGCCGTCCCCAGTCGTAGTCCGGCGCCTGCACGCCGATCCCGAGGAAGGACAGCCCGGCGAAGGCGAGCAGTGCCGAGCCCGCCCCGATCGTCGCGTTGACGACGAGCGGCTCGCCGATGTTCGGCAGCACGTGCCGGGCCAGCAGCCGGACCCGGCCGACGCCGGAAACCCGGGCGGCGGCGACGAAGTCGCGCCCGGCCACCGACGCGGACAGCGTCTGGACGAGCCGGGCGAACGCCGGCGCCATCGCGAACGCGATCGCCAGCACCGCGCCGTGCGTGCCCACCCCGAAGATCACCGCGAGGAACAGGGCCAGCAGCAGCCCGGGGAACGCCACCGCGATGTCGACGACGGCCTTGAGCAGCCGGGCCGCCCACCGCGGCAGCACCGACGGCAGCGTCCCGAGCACCACCCCGGCCGCGACGCCGATCGCGGTGGCGAGCACGGCGAGGCCGATCGAGAGCCGGGTCGCCACCAGCGTCCGGAAGAAGAGGTCGCGGCCCAGGGAGTCGGTGCCGAACGGGTGCGCCCCGGACGGGCCCTGGCCGATCGCGTCGGTGTCGATCGCCGCGGCCGCGTCGCCCCACAGGAGCGGCGCGAGCACCGCCAGCGCGACGACCCCCGCGAGCAGGACCGCGGAGCACGCGCCCACCGGCGAGCGCACGGCCGCCACCCAGACCGAACCGCGTCGTCGTGCCATGTCAGCTCTCCCGAATCGTCGAGCGGGGGTCGAGCAGCCCGAGCACGACGTCGACCAGCAGGTTCACCAGTAGTACGCCGACGCCGTAGACGAGCACGATCCCCTGCACCAGCGGGTAGTCCTTCTCCAGGATCGACTGCACGATCGTCGAACCGAGGCCGGGCCAGGCGAACACGTTCTCCACCAGCACGGTGCCCGCCACCATCGTGGTGAGCATCAGCCCGCCCAGGGTGAGCGACGCGGTCAGCGCGTTCGGCAGGGCGTGCCGGACGTACACGAGCCGCGCGGGCAGCCGCTTCGCCCGCGCGGTGCGGACGAAGTCGGCGCCCAGCACGGAAAGCAGCTCGACCCGGATGATCCGGGCGAGCACCGCCGCCGGCCCGACCGCCAGCGCCGCCACCGGCAGCACGTACGCGCTCGCGTCGTCGCCGCCCGCCACCGGGAACCAGCCGAGGCCGACGGCGAGCAACGCCACCAGCCCCACCGCGATCAGGAACTCCGGGACGGCGGCGAGGAGCACGCTCACCGACGTGAACCCGAGCTCCGCGCCCCGGCGCCGCCCGCCGCGGGTCAGCACCGCGAAGCAGACGCCGGCCGGGACCGCGACGACGACCACCACGGCGAAGGCCAGCACCGCCAGCTGCAGCGTCGCCGGCAGCCGGTCGCCGATCACCTGCGCCACCGGCTGCCCGCTCACCATCGACGTCCCGAAGTCACCGGAGACCAGGCCGCGCAGGTAGTGCCCGTACTGCAGCCACAACGGGTCGTCGAGGCCGAGCTCCGCCCGCTTCGCGGCCACCAGGTCGGCGGGCGCGGTCATCCCGAGCGCGGCCCGCACCGGGTCGCCGGGGACCAGGTGGATCATCAGGAACGCCGCGGTGAGCAGCGCCCACAGTGAGACGGCGAACCGCGCCAGCCGCCGTGCGGCGAACGCCGGCCACGGGGTGCCCCGCAGGCCGGCGGTCGCCGTCGCCGTGGTCATTTCGCGTACATCCGGATCGAGGTCGGGTCCATGTTGCCCTGGTTGAGCGTGAACTTCGCGCCGCTGGCGTAGACCGGCACGACGGAGTCGAAGTAGGGCACCGCGTCGACTCGCTTGACCAGCGCGGTCTCCGCCGCGTTCCAGTCCGGGCAGCTCGCTTCGCCGGGCTTCGAGGCCGCCCGCTGCGCCGCCTGGTCGTACCCGGGGTTGGCGATGTGCGCGAAGTTCGTGCCGTTGGGCGCGGCCGGGCCGGAGACGAACGGCACCAGCTGGCTCGGCAGGGTGAACCCGACCGGACCGAGGGAGACCTCCCACTCGCCGGTGCCGAAGAGGACCTGGCTGAGGCCGGGGCTGTCGACCGCCTTGAGCGTCACCTCGGCGCCGAGGGACTTCCACTGCTGCTGGACCAGCTCCGCGGTCGGCGCCATCGTCGGGCCGAGCTGGGTGCCGTAGAGGACGGTGAGCGAGAGCTTCTTGCCGTCCTTGGCGCGCACGCCGTCCGCGCCCTTCTTCCAGCCCGCGGCGTCCAGCCCGGACGCGGCCGAGGCCAGGTCGTGGGCCGGCAGGTTGCCGGTGACGGAGTCGCCGGGGCACATCGCCGGCTCGTTCGTGACCATGCCCCGCGACGGCTTGCCGGCGCCGCTGGTCAGCACCTTGCCGAGCTGCGGCAGGTCGAGCGCCTGGGTCAGCGCCCGGCGGACGGCTTCGTCCTGTCCGGGCCGCCCGTCCGCCTGGTTGTAGAACACCTCGCCGATCGGGGCCGTGTAGTCGGCGTGGAAGAGCTTGCGCGCGTCCAGCCGCTGCCGGTCCGGTCCGATGATCTGGGCCGCGTTGAGCTCGCCGGACAGCAGCAGGTTCGTCGCGGTCGTGGTGTTCGGGACGACCCGCACGACGATCTTCTCCGGCAGGCCCGGTTCGGCCTTCCAGTCGCCCGGGCCCCACGTGTAGTCCTTGCGGCGGGTGAAGGTGTAGTGGTCGTTGGGCACGGACTCCGAAACCGTGAACATCCCGGTGCCGGCTTCGCCCTTGGCGAGCAGTTTGCGGTCCGCGAGTCCCTTCGCGCAGGCGATCGGCACGCCGCCGACGTTGCGGGCCAGGAACGCGTCCGGCTTTCCGCTGGTGACCGAGATCGTGCGCGTCGCCTCGTCCGCGGTCGCCTTCGTGCCCGGCGCGACGTAGAGCCCGGCGATGGGTGACTTGTTCGCCGGGTCGCCGATGAAGTTCACGTTGGCCGCGACGTCGGCCGCGGTCAGCGGCGACCCGTCCGCGCAGGTGAGGCCGGGGCGCAGGGTGAAGGACGCGGTGGTGGTCGTCGCCTCCCACTTCGCGGCGAGCCCCGGGACCAGCTTGCCGTCGGCGCCGAGGTTCAGCAGCGGGTCGTAGAGGAACCGGTCGACCTGGAGGGCGACCGACAGCACGGTCATGTGCGGGTCGAGGCTGCCGGGGTCGGAGCCGACGCCGACGTTGAACGTCTTGCCGTCCACCGGGGTCCCGTCCCCGGCCGCGGCGCCGCCGCCCGGTCCCCCGCAGGCGGTCGCGGCGAGGGCGAGGACCCCGAGCAGGACCGCGGCGGTCCGTGTCTTGGTCATGGGGTTTCCTTCCGCAGGTGGTCCACGGCGAGGCGGGCCGCCTCGCCGATGGCGGCGTCGACGGCGGGCTGCCGCTCGGCCAGGGATTCGGCCCGGGTGAAGACCGCGACGGCGAACCGGCGTCCGTCCGGGTAGGACACGACACCGGCTTCGTTGCGGACCGCGGGCAGCGTGCCGGTCTTGGCCGCGATCGTGACGTCGGCGGGGAAGCCGGCGGAGAGGCGGTGGGGCCAGATCTGGTGCGCCATGATCGAGCGCACCCGCTCGCACGCGGCCGGGTCGGCGGCGCGGTCGGTCCAGATCGCTTCGAGCAGGGTGGTGATCTCGCGGGGCGTCGACGCCGTCGTGCGCTCGGGGTCCAGCACCGCGAGCTTCCGGATCTGCTCCGGCCGGGCTTCGGCGAGAACGGTGTCGAGGTCCGCGTCATCGGCGGCCCCCAGGTCGGCGAGCACGGACGCGAACAGGTCTTCGCAGCAGCCGATCAGCCGGGTCCGCTTCAGGTCCAGATCGGCGAGCACGCGGTCGACGGCGTCCTGGCCGACGCGGTGGTAGATGACGTCCGTGGCCGCGTTGTCGCTCATGGTCAGCATGAACAGCGCGAGGTCGCGCCAGCTCATCTCGACGTCGTCCGCGCAGCCCGCGGTGCCGATCCCGCCGATGCGGTAGCGCTTCCCGACGCGGGTGCGTCCGGTCTCGTCCAGGCGCCCGGCGACGACCTCCCGGGCGTAGGCGACGGCGACCGGGATCTTGAACACCGACGCGAGCACGACCGGGTCGTCCGCGCCGGCGGCCACCTCGGGCCCGCCGCCGATCTCCCGCGCGTGCAGGAAGCCCCGCGCGCCGACCGAGGAGAAGACGTCGGCGATCTCCGCCTCGACGGTGCTCACGCGCGCACCCGCTTGTCGGCGCGGCCGGTGTGCAGGTACAGCGCGTGGCCTTCGCCGTCGTCGCCGACGAACGCGTGCGGCAGGTACATCCCCTGCATCGGCTCGGCCAGGATCAGCGTGTCGCCCTTCATCGCGACCAGCTCGGTCTTCTCGGGCTTGGCCAGCTCGGCGAAGATCCCCTTCGGGACGCGCTCGACCCAGACGCGGCCGTCGTCGTCCTGGCTGACCGTGATGTCCGCGACCGACGACGCGTACTCCCCCACGTACCGCGCGGCGTCGATGCGCGGCGCGGCCGGATCCGGCACCGGCGGCACAGCGAGCTCGATGCCGGTCAGCTCCTTGAGGATGTGGCCGACGACCTCGGTGTAGACCGGGATCGGTTCGCCGCCGTTGGTCAGCAGCGCCACGGCGACGCCGTGCGCGGGCGCGAGCCGCAGGAAGGCCGACTGGCCGATCGTGCCGCCGTCGTGCCCGACGACCGCGCCGCCCGGCCAGTCGAACAGCGACCAGCCCAGGCCCCACGCGTCGCCGATCAGGCCGAGGTCGGGCAGCTCCACCCGGCGCTCCCGCATCGCGCGGGCGTTCTCGGCGCTCAGGACGCGCTTGCCGTCCGAGTCTTCGCCGTCGCGCAGGTGCATGGCCGCGAACGTCACGAGGTCCCGCGGCCGCATCGCGAGCATCGAGCCGGCCGGCGCGTTCGACGGCGCCAGCGACCAGACCCCGGCGGGTTCGGGGTCGGCGCCGGGCTCGGGCGCGACGTGGCCCAGCGCGGCCCGGAACCGGATCGCCTCGTACGGGCTCGCGGCGGCGTGCGTCAGTCCCAGGGGGACGAACAGGTGCTCGGCCAGGCAGTCGTTGTAGGCCTTGCCCCGCAGCACTTCCACGACCCGGCCGAGCACGCAGAAAGCGGCATTGTTGTAGGAGAACATCTCGCCGGGCGCGAAGAGCTGGGGCACGTCGCCCAGGGTGGCGACGTACTTCTCGACGCAGTCGGCACCGCGGCCGGTGTCGGTGAAGATGTCGCCTTCGAAGCCCGAAGTGTGGGTCATCAGCTGCCGGACGGTGATCCGCGCGGCGGCGTCTTCGTCGGCGATCGTGAACTCGGGCAGGTACTTCCGCACCGGCTGGTCGAGGTCGAGCAGGCCCTCGTCGACGAGCTGCAGGGCCAGCGTGGTCGTCCAGACCTTCGTGATCGAGCCGATCTGGAACAGCGAGTCGGTGTCGGCCTCGACGCCGGTGCCCTTGTTGAGCACGCCGGCCGCGTGGTCGATGATCTCACCGCCGGCGTAGACCGCCACGGACGCGCCGGGCACCTTGTGGTCGGCCAGGACGGCGGGGAGCCGGGTTTCGAGCCAAGCGGAGAGTTCGGTGAGCTTCGACATGGTTGCCTCTCGTCCGAGATGGGGGAACCGGCGATTCGGGGATGCTAGGCCGGGGGCCGGGGCGGCCGATTCGTCGAAACCGACGAGACCCGGGGAAACTTTCATCGCGGCGGACGAACCCCCGCGTCGCGCGGCCGCGGTGGCAGGGCCGCGCGGGCCGCCGCCCAGCCGACCGCGGCCAGGACCTTGAGCTTCGAGGCGGTCACCGCCGCCTCGACGGTGAGCCGCCGGACCGGACGCCGACCTCGGCCACGCGGCGGGTGATCGCGTCTTCGGCTGATTCCACGGAGCTCTCCGTCCCTTGTGGACTATCCGGCGAACGTGAACTGCTCGGCGCGCTGGGGCACCCAGAACGCGACGATCGCGGCGAGCAGGGTCGTGACGATGAGGAAGCCGAACGCGGCCGGGTAGGAGAAGCGGTCGGCCAGCCAGCCCATCACCACCGGGGCGACGGCGCCGGCGACCTGGCCGCCGAAGTTCATGATCCCCATGCCCAGCCCGATCACGGCCGGCGGGATCACCCGCAGCGGCAGGCCGAACACGCCCATCGTGGCGAGGCCGGCGACGCCGAGCGAGAGCGTTTCGTAGACGGTGAACTGCGTCGTGCTGCCCGCGGTGACCATCAGCGCGAGCAGGACGACCGTGGTGAGCAGGATGCCGCCGAGGAACCAGCGGGCCCGGTCGTGGAAGAAGCGGTCGAACAGCCAGCCGCCGAGGATGGTGGTGCCGATGCTGACGAGCATCGGGATCGCGGCGAGCACACCGGTCTGGGCCAGGGACAGGTGCCGCGCCTCCACCAGGTAGCTCGGCACCCAGGTGACCAGGCCGTAGGAAAGCATGTTGACCAGGCAGAACAGCAGCGCGAACTGCCACACCACGAACGACCGCAGCACGCGGGAGCGCGGCACCCGCGGTGTGGCCTTGCCCTCCGGCAGGCTGCTCAGCCGGTCGGGCAGCGCCTTCGGCAGGATCGCCCAGACCGCGATGCCGATCGCGGCGCCGCAGCCGGCCATCCAGAAGAACGTGTGCCGCCAGCCGACGGCCATCAGCAGCGGCCCGACGATCAGCGGGGCCAGGCCCGCGCCGATCCCGCTGGCCGAGAGCATCACGCCGCTCGCCGTCGCCCGGTTGGCCGGGGTGGTCCGCTCGGCGACGGCCTTGAACGACGCCGCCGGGAAGCAGCCCTGGCAGACCCCGAACAGCGCCCGCACGAGCAGCAGCAGGCCGAACGTGCCGGCCAGGCCCGTCAGCGCGGTGAACAGCGACCAGAGCACGAGCGTGACGAGCATCGGGCGCCGCGAGCCGTAGCGGTCGGCCAGGTAGCCCGCCGGGATCTGGCAGACCATGTAGACGAGCGCGAAGATCGTGACCAGCCAGCCCTGCTGGGCCTTCGACAGCGCGAACTCCGCCCCGATCGACGGCAGCGCCATGCTGATCGCGAAGCGGTCGATGTAGTCGACCGACCAGGCGAGCAGCATGACGACCATCGTCACCAGCGCCGTGCGGTTGACCCGCTTCGCCGTCCAGAGTTCGGTTTGCGCGTCGACCGCCGTCATGAGGCGAGCCAGGCCTTCGCGACGGTGACCTCGGCGAGCCGTTCCGGGATCGGCGTGACGCCGAGGCCGGGGCCCGAGGGCACCGGCAGCCGGCCGCCTTCGAGCACGAACGGCTCGGTGATGTCCTCGGTGTAGAACCGGTCCGACGCCGACGTGTCGCCGGGCAGGGTGAACCCGGGCAGCGAAGCGAGCGCCACGTTCGCCGCCCGGCCCAGCCCGGTCTCGATCATCCCGCCGCACCAGACCGGGACGCCGTGCGCGGCGCACACGTCGTGCACCCGCCGCGCCTCGAGGTACCCGCCGACCCGGCTGGGCTTGATGTTGACGATCCGGCAGGCGCCGAGCTTGATCGCGTCGGCGGCCGAGCGGGCCGAGACGACGGACTCGTCGAGGCAGATCGGCGTCCGGATGTGCCGGGCCAGCTCGGCGTGCCCGAGGACGTCCTCCTCTTCGAGCGGCTGCTCGATCAGCAGCAGCTCGAACGGGTCGAGCCGCTGCAGCTGCGGGACGTCCGAGAGGGTGTACGCGGTGTTCGCGTCGACCTGCAGCAGGATGTCGTCGCCGAAGCGCTCGCGGACCGCGCGCACCGGCTCGACGTCCCAGCCCGGCTCGATCTTGAGCTTGATCCGGACGTAGCCGTCGTCGAGGTAGCCGCCGACGACGTCCAGGAGCTTCGGGATCGTGTCCATGATGCCGACGGACACCCCGCACGGCACCGAGTCCTTCGTGGACCCCAGCGCGGTGCCGAACGAGATGCCGTGGGCACGCAGTTCCGCGTCCAGGACCGCCATTTCCAGGGCGCCCTTGGCCATCCGGTGGCCCTTGAACTTGGCCAGCAGCGGCGCGACCTTGCCGGCCGTGAGGTCCTCGGCGGCCAGCAGGGCCGGGACGAGGAACGTCCGCAGCACGTGCTCGACGCCGTCGACGTACTCCGAGGAGTAGAGCGGGTCGACCATCGCGCCGCACTCGCCCCAGCCCTCGCCTTCCGACGTCACCGCCCGCAGGAGCAGCAGCTCGCGTTCGGCCTGCGTGCCGAACGACGTCCGGAACGGCGCGACCAGGGGCATCCGGACGCGGAGGAGTTCGATACCACTGAGTTTCACGCGTGCTCCTTTGCCAGGACGTACCAGCCGGCCCGATCGAATCCGAGGACGGAAGCGCCCCCGGCCATCAGGCCGCCGAGCACCTCCCGCAGCGCGACCCGCCACGCCCGGCCCTGGTCCGGGTCGGTACGGCGGAGCGCCTCGACGTCCGGCGGCACGGCCACGAGCACGACCGGCGCGTCCGCCGGGCCGGTGACCGGCGCGCCGTCGGGACCCGCCGCCAGCGCGACCGCGGCACCTTGCGTCCTCAACGCCGAGGCGTCGAACCGGGCCGGGGTGCCCTCGGCCGCCGCGCGGACCGGCGGGCTCGCGAGGTCCCAGACCGCCATCAGCCGGTCGGTGTCGCCCGCGCCGTTGATGCCGTCGTGCATCGGACCGTAGAAGTCGGGCAGGTAGTGCTCGGGCCGGGCCGCGAGCTTGGTCAGGTTGAAGTGCGCGTTGCGCCGCACCAGCGGGTCGAACGTCCAGGAGATCGACGTGACGTCCTGCTGCAGCGCCCACGCGCGCTGGTGCAGCTTGAGGGCGAAGCCGATGCCGCGGCCGTGCCCGGCGGTCGCGACCCCGGCGATGTGGCTGTGCAGGCCCCGTTTCCCGGGCCCGCCGAAGAACCCGAAGCAGGCACCCAGCAGCTCGGGCCCGTCGAAGGCGCCGCCCACGTAGTTGCCGGCCGAGACCATGGCCCGCAGCAGCTCGGACGTCACGGGCTGGTTGCCGGGAGCGGGCCGCCAGATCGACTCGAAGAGCCGGGTCACGGCGGTCAGGTCGGCGACCTCGGCCAGGGTCCGGACCCGGACTCCCGAGGCCGTGGCGGCGGCGGTCGCGGCGGCGGCCGCCTCGTCCCGCAGGAGCGGGGCTGTGTTCGTCACGACTTCTGTCACGCCTCCGATCCTCTCCGGTCCCGTCCGGCGGGTCACCGTTGTGCCGCACCGGAATCGCCCCGCGCGTTCGTCGCCGCGGACGAACTCCGTTGGGACAGCACGGTTTCGGTGAGGGCCTTGAGCAACTCCGTGCGGCGGGCCAGCTCGCCGACGACGACGTGCTCGTGGTCGGCGTGGGCGCCACCGCCGACCGCGCCGAGGCCGTCGAGCGTCGGAATGCCCAGTCCTGCCGTGAAATTGCCGTCCGAGGCACCGCCGACCGCGGCTTCGGTGAGCGGGCCACCGAGTTCGTTCGCGAGGACGAAGAGGTCCGAAGACGCCTTCGCTTCCAAGGGCGGCCGGTTGACGCCGCCGACGATGCGGATCCGCGCCTGGTCGAGCACCGGTGCCAGGCTGGTGATCGCCCGGTCGACGCGGTCCTGTTCGGCCGCGTCCCAGGCCCGCACGTCGACCGCGACGCTCGCGGTGGCGGGCACGGTGTTGGTCGTGGTGCCGGCCGCGAGCGCCGTCGGGACGACGGTGGTGCCCTTCGCCGGGTCGGCGAGCGCGGCCACCGCCAGGACCTGGTGGGCGATCTCGATCCCGGCGTTGACGCCCTTCTCCGGCTCGAGCCCGGCGTGCGCGGCGCGGCCGTCGACCTCGATCCGGTACAGGGAAACACCTTTGCGGCGGGTCTTCAGCGCGCCGCCGTCGGCCGAGGCTTCGAGCACGAAGACCGCGTCACAGCTCTTGGCCTCTTCCTCGATCAGGGCGCGGGAAAGCGGTGAGCCGATCTCCTCGTCGCCGGTGACGAGGATCGAGAGGCCGTCCCGGTCGGTCAGGGCCGCGGCGGCGTGCAGGGCCATCACCACACCGGCTTTCATGTCGAAGCAGCCGGGGCCGCGCAGCACGCCGTCGCGGACCTCGAACGGGTGCGTCCGCAGGGAACCCAGCGGCCACACGGTGTCGTGGTGGCCGAGCAGCAGGACGCGCGGCTCCCCGCCGAACCGCCAGCGCAGGTGCGTGCAGCCGTCGGTGACGAGCCGCTCCGGTTCGACGCCGAGCAGCCGGCGGCCGATCCCGGCGACGACCTCGGCACTGCGCGCGACGGCTTCGTGGTCGTGCGAGGGCGACTCGCAGCGGACGAGCGTCTCGATGTCGTCGATCACCGCGGCTCACCCCGCAGGGGTTTGCCGGGCAGTGCATCGGTGTTCAGATCCCCTTCGCTGACAACGGGAACTCCGCCGACGTAGAGGTGCCGGACGCCCACTGACGGCCGGGTGGGATCGGTATACGTTGCGGTGTCGGTGATCCGGGCGGGGTCGAGCACGACGACGTCGGCGTCGGCCCCCGCGGCCAGGTGGCCCTTGCCGCGCGCCGCGGGCGCGACCTCGTCGAGCAGCCGCGAAGGCAGGTAGGAGCAGCGCCGGAACGCCTCGAGCCAGCTCCACACCCCGGCTTCGCGGACCATCAGGCGCAGGGTCTTCGCGAACGTGCCCGCGGTCCGCGGGTGGGTCGTGCCGCCCGCGGGCAGCGGCCACTCGGTCGTCTCCGTGCGACCGTCCTTCCAGTACACCGGCATGGCGTCGCTGGCGACGACGGAGTCGGGGAACGCGAGCGCCTGGTGCAGCAGGCCGCGGTCGCGGGGATCGGTCTCGTCGAGGAACTCCAGGATGCACGGCGCGCCGGGGTCTTCCTGCCGCACCTGACGCAGCCGGCCTTCGTCGGCGACGCGCTCGCCCGTCTCGAGGATGACCACGCTCGACGGCCGGAGTCCCTTCAGGCGCAGGCGGTCCGGCTCGATGAAGGCCGCGCCGACGGCGGTGCTGCCCGCGCCGTACGGGTAGGCCTCGACGGTGACGCGCGAGCCTTCGCGGCGGGCGGTGTCCAAAGTGGCCAGGACGCGGTCGATGTGGTGCCCGGACGTGCTGTTGACGTGGCAGTGATGCATCGCGGCGCCGGTCTCCCCCGCGGCCGCGACGATCTCGACCGAGCCGTCGACCGGGGTCGCCGGGTCGACCTCGACCAGCTCGCGGACGTGGGTGTAGGTCGGCACGCCGGCCTGCGCGGCGAGGTGCGCGACGGCCATGAACTCGCCGGGCTCGGTCGCGGGCGCGTACCCCATGAGGATGCCGATGCCCAGCGCGCCCCGCGCGAGCTCACCTTCGAGCAGCGCCAGCCAGGCGGCGAGTTCGGTCGGGGTGGAACTGCGCTGCCACCGCGGGTTCCCGAGCACCGCGAGCCCGCCGGCGATGCTGGCGTCGGGCGCGATGTCCGCGAGCACCTGGGCGCGGGCGGCGCCCCAGGAGGCGGAGAAGCCGTAGTGCAGCGGGCGTCCGGCCGCGGCGGCCTCGGCGTAGGCGCGCTCGATGGGCATCAGCCCGGCTTCGAGGTCGAGCGCCGTGGTGACGCCGTCCATGGCCTGCAGCCGCTGCCCGGCGATGGAGTGCACGTGGCTGTGCAGGTCGACGAACCCGGGCCCGACGACGAGCCCCCGGACGTCGACGACGGTGGCGTCCGGCGCCTCGATCCCGACGCCGGCCGCGGCGACCCGGCCGCCGTCGAGGAGCACGTCCGCGACGCCGTCGAACCCGGTCCCGGGGTCGACGACCCGGCCGCCCCGCAAGAGTGTCTGCACCCGTCCGCCTCCTCGTCGTTGCCGATCGAGGTGACGTTAGGGGGATTTCCGGCCGGCCCGTTGGTGCGCGACGACGAACCGGGGCGGCGGTCTTCAGCCGCGCGGACGAACCGGCGTGACCGGGGCCAGGAGGAGACCCGTGATCGCGTCGATCAGGCCCGTGCCCGCGTCGTCCCAGCTCGCCCTCGGGGTCGGCGTGCCCTCCGCCAGGGCGCGCTCCCGCTCCGCGGTCAGGTGGATCATGAGCTGGCGGGCCATGTCGCCGCGTTCGGCGCGGACGTCCGGCGGGAGGCCGTCGAGGCAGCGGTTCAGCCCCTCGACCGCCTTGGCCAGCGCCGGGGACGACAGGGACTCCTCCGCGATGATCGCCCGCAGCGCCGGGTCGGTCATCACCTGGGCGCTGAACCGGGCGAACCACGTCGGGGCGCCCAGCTCGCTCAGGTACGTCGTGCTCGGGCGGACCAGGCAGGCCACCCAGTCCCGCAGGCCGGCGCCGTCTTCGACGCCCTCGACGAGCTCGGCGCGCAGCCGTTCCATCCGCTCGGTGTGCTTGCGGACGATCGCGCGGACCAGGTCGGCCTTGGTGCCGAAGTGGTAGTTGACGGCGGCGTTGTTGCCCTGCCCGGCGGCCTCGCTGATGTGCCGGTTGGACACCACCTGCACCCCGTGCTCGGCGAAGAGCCGCTCCGCCGTCACGAGGATGCTCTCCCGCGTCGCGCTCGCGCGGGCCGCCTTGACGTTCATCGCCCCACCCTACGGAGCCCACCGGGTTGACGCCCCGGCGGCGCGGGTACCCCGCGGGTCATGAGCACCGACGTCGAACGCGCGGCACACGCCTTCTGCCCGCGGTGCCACCCGGACCCGAAGCCGGGCGAAGTGCTCACCGCGCTCTGCGGTGCCCGGCACCCGTACCACGGCCGCCGCGACCGGCCGGTGAACACCTGCCCGGCCTGCGTGGCACTGGCCTCGGCGCCGGTGTACGCCTGCGGCCACCCCGGCGGCTAGTCCCGCCAGGCCCGGACCAGCACGGGCAGCGCCGCCACGAGGGCGACCCCGCGTACGGCACCGGCCACGAGGTACGGCGCCCGCAGCCCCAGCCCGTGGGCGACCAGCCCGCCGGTCAGCGCGCCCGCCGGGATCAGCCCCCAGCCGAGCAGCTTGTACACGCTCGTGACCCGGCCGAGCAGTGCGGACGGCACGAGCCGCTGGCGGAGCCCGACGGTCACGATGTTCCAGAGCGTCGTCACGAACCCGTTCACGGCGAGGAACGCGCCGAGCGTCACCGGGTCCCGGCTCAGCCCGATGCCGGCGAACGCGCCGACGTTGACCGCCAGCGCCGTCACGAGCGCGGCCCGGTCGCCGGTCGCGGCCACGACGCGCGCGTTCACCAAGCCGCCGAGCACGCTGCCCAGCGCCGCCCCGGCGAGCAGCAGGCCGTAGCCGCGCGCGTCCAGGCGGACGACCTGGGTGGCGAGCAGGACGAGCGTCGCGTTGGCGAGCTGGCCGCAGAAGGTGTTGACGCCCAGCAGGACCGCGAGCGTCCGCAGCAGCCGGTGCCGCAGCAGCCACGCCAGCCCTTCGCGCACGGCGGAGCGGGCCCGCACACCGGGCTCTCGCCGGGGCAGCTTCGCGACGAGCACCGAGGACAGGGCGAACGAGACGGCGTCGAGCCCGAACGGCAGCGCCGCCGCCACGCCGAACAGCAGGCTGCCCAGCGGTGGCCCGGCGAACTGGACACCGATCGTCGTGATCGCCTGCTGGCGGCCGTTGGCCCGCGCCAGCAACGGCTTCGCGACCAGGTCCGGCAGGATCGCCTGCGCCGCGGTGCCGAACACGACGTCCCCGGCGCCCAGCCCGAACGCCGTGACGACGAGGAGCGGGATACCCGCGCGGCCGCACGCCACCAGCAGCGCGGTCGTCGCGACCAGCACCGCCTGGAACGCCTGCGCCCGCCACATCAGGCCCGCGCGGTCGTGCCGGTCGGCCAGTGCGCCGGCCGGGAGGCTCAGCAGCAGCCACGGCAGGTACGCCGCCGTCGAAACGAGCGACACGAGCCGCGGGTCCCGGGTGATCGTGACGGCGAGCAGCGGCACCGCCGCCGTGAACGCGCCGGTGCCGACGTTGTCGATGCCGGTCGCCCACCAGAGCCGCCGGAAGTCCCCCGAGATCATGCTCCGATCCTTCGGCCCCCGCGCCGAGGCGGACAGCATTTAGCCCGGTGCTCCATACTCGGCGGCATGGCCCTGACGATCGAACTGGGCGCCGACGAGCTGGCGACGACCCGGATCGCGATCTCCCCGCTCTCGGAGACCGTCGCGTGCCTCCGGCAGCTGGGCGGCATCGAACGGCAGGCCGCCACGCTGCCGTGGCTGCGCTGGGCCCAGGACGAACTGGCCCGCGAGCCGCTCGACCTCCCGTGGACCTGGCCGCTGCTCGTGCACGACCGGCCCGGCTGGCCGCAGTTCCTCGTCCCCGCACCGAAGGACTCCGGTCCGTCCATTGAGGACGACCTGGCCGCGCTCCGGGGCACGACCGCGCGTCAGGTCCGGGCCAGTCTCGGCCGGGTGTTCGGCGACGCCCTGAGCGGAACGGTCGCGGAGCTCGCCGCGCGGCCGGCGGCCGGGCTGACGGCGATCGCCACCGAACTGCGCCGCGCCCACGACCGGCTGGTCGCCCCGCACTGGCCGCGGATCCGCGCCGTCCTCGACGCCGACGTCGCCCACCGCGCCCGGACGCTCGCCGCGGGCGGCGCCGAACGGCTGTTCGCCGGGCTGCACCCCGACCTGCGCTGGCGGGACGGCCGGCTCTGGCACACCGGCGACCGCCCGCCCGTGCACCGGGGTCCGGGCGGGCTGGTCCTCATCCCCGTCGTGCTCGGCTCACCGCACGTGCTGATCAAGCGGAACACGTCCACCCAGACGACGGTCCGCTACCCGGCCCGCGGCCGCGGCGCCCTCTGGACGGCGGGCACGCGGCCGCCCGCAGCCGGCACCGTCCGGCTGCTCGGCCGGGCCCGGGCCGGGCTCCTCGAGACCCTCCGCTCCCCCGCCACCACGACCGAGCTGGTCCGCGCGCTCGGCGTGACGCCGGGCGCGGTGTCGCAGCACCTGGCCGTCCTGCGCGAAAACGGCCTGGTGAGCCGGGAACGTTCCGGGCGCCGGGTCCTCTACGTGACCACGGCGCTCGGAACGTCCCTGCTCGGCGGCTAGCCCAGCGAGCTCAGCGGCACCGCGAACACGGCCCGCCCGCAGACCTGGTTCTGCGCCGCGCAGTCCGCGGTCGACCACTCCGACTGCGACCACACCAGCCCCGTCGACCAGTCGTACGTCAGCGCCTCCGGGTGGACGGCCCAGCAGGCCGTCGTGGAGCCGCAGGTGGCCGACGTGCCGGCCGTCGTCGTCTGGGCCCAGAGCTGGCCGTTGAGCGTCGCCGAGCTGTGCGCGACGTACCACTTGCCGTTGTGGGACAGCACGCCCTGCATGTTGCCGACGGAGCTGCGGAACGCCTCCGTCGCGGTGCCGGTCAGCAGGTAGTCCGTGCCCATCGGGAAGCGGTAGAGGCGGCCGTGCAGGCTCTGGTCGGAGAAGTACTCCGTCGTGACGATCGACGCCGGGGTGGTGCTGCGGTCCAGCGAGAGCGACGAGAAGCACGGCACGCCCGTGTCGGAGGCCATGCTGCAGGTGCCGCCCGCGTAGGTGTAGTAGCCGATCTGCATCATCGCGTACTTGTAGGTGTACGCCGCATACCCGCCCGAGGTCCTGCCGATCGCGTTGGCCGTCGTGTCGGTCATCTGCAGGATGTGCTTGGTGCTGAACACCCGGATCGCGGTCGAGGTGTTGCCCACCGCGGTGACGTAGATCTTGTCGCCGTACCAGGCCATCCCGCCCATGTGCGCCTGCGCGGCGGAGAAGCTGCTGCCGGTGCTGTTCGGCACGGCCAGGTACACCATCCGGTGCGCGGCCGCGGCGGGGTCGTCGTAGTTGACCGCCTGGATCCGGGCGTCGTCGTAGCGGCCGAGCGCGTCGGTGCCGTGCCAGCCGGACAGGATGATCTTGTCCGCGCCCCACATGCCGTCGTCGTCGGCGTCGCCGGACGTCGTGATGCCCTGCGGGACCCAGGTGGTGCTGCCCGCGCGGTCGGCGTCCCAGCACAGCGACTTCGTCGCCGTCGGCGCCTTGGGCAGCGCGGCCTTCTCGGCGGTGGTGCAGCCGGTCATCGCGTAGCTGGGGTCGTTGACGACGGTGTTGAGGCTGACGTTGGGCAGCGCGGTGTCGAGCGCGGTCAACGCGGCGGCCGGCGTCGCGTGCCACACCAGGTTCTGCTTGGCCGTCGTCGTCAGCGGATCGCTGTAGGCGGCACTGGCCGTGCCGGGCAGGGCCAGTGCGCCGGCCACCACGGCCAGCACGAGGAGGAGCGCTTTCGGAATTCGCATGGGCGCCAGTGCGCCACACGCGGGTCCAAAATCCGTACAAGCCGCGTACTAGTCGGCCAGCGCGAGCACCGTCCGCGCCTGTTCCACCATGGCGACGTCGAGGAACGTCCCGTCCGGCAACGCGATCGCGCCGACGCCCGCCGAGGTCGCGTCCGCGACCCGCGCGATCACCTCGCGGGCCCGCGAGACCTCCTGTGGCGTCGGCAGGAACGCGGCCCGGATCGTCCCGAGCTGGCTCGGGTGGATCGCGGTCCGGCCGCGGAAGCCGAGCGCGCGGCCCGCCCGGCACGAGGCCGCCAGCCCGTCGAGGTCGCGGACGTTCGCGTACGCGGACATCGCGGGCGGCGCGAGCCGGGCCGCCCGCGCCGCGACGACCACCCGGCTGCGGGCCCACGTCAGCCCGGCGTCGTCGGCGACGCCGAGGTCCGAGCGCAGGTCCGCCTCGCCGAGCCCGATCGACGCGATCGCCGGCGACGCCGTCGCGATCGCCAGCGCCCGTTCGACCCCCAGCGCGGACTCGATCAGCGGGTGCAGGGCCCGGCCCGGCAGCACGGCGGCGACGGCGAGGATCTCTTCCGGCGTCTCGACCTTCGGCAACCGCGCGCCCACCTCGGGTGGCAGGCTCGCGACCGCGGCGAGGTCGGCGTCGTGCCACGGCGTGCTCGGGTGGTTGACCCGCACCTGCACCGGCCGGGTGACCGACGCGAGCAGCCGCCCGAGGTGGTCCCGGGCTTCGGCCTTGCGCGCCGGCGCGACAGCGTCCTCGAGGTCGACGAGCACGACGTCGGCCGCCGAGGCCAGGGCCTTGCGGACCCGGTCGGGGCGGTCGGCGGGCGTGTAGAGGAACGTCAGCGGCGGGGTCACACCGCACCCCGCTCGCGCAGTTCGGCCACTCGCTCGGGCGCGAACCCCAGCTCCGCCAGCACGGCGTCGGTGTCCGCGCCGTGCGGACGGCCGGTGAAGCCGATGACGCCGTCGTGGCCGGAGAGGCGGAACAGCGGGCCCTGCATGAGCATCGGGCCGAGGTCGGCGTCCTCGATTTCGTGGATCGTGCCGAGCGCGCGGAACTGCGGGTCGGCGACGATGTCGGCGCCGTCGTAGACCGGCGCGACCGCCGCCTGCGCCGCCTCGAACGCCGCGACGACCTCGTCGCGCGTGCGCTGCCCGATCCACTTCCCGACGGCTTCGTCGAGTTCGTCGGCGTGGCGCGCGCGGCCGGCCCCGCCGGCGAACCACGGCTCGTCCACGAGGTCCGGCCGGCCGACGAGGTGGACGACGCGTTCGGCGACCGACTGGGCCGAAGTGGACACGGCGACCCACTGGCCGTCGGCGGTGCGGTAGGTGTTGCGCGGCGCGTTGTTGGTGGAGCGGTTGCCGGTGCGCGGCTGGACGGTGCGCAGCTGGTCCCAGCGCGTGATCTGCGGGCCGAGCATGGCCAGCATCGGCTCGATGATCGCGGTGTCGACGACCTGCCCGCGCCCGGTGGTCGCGCGCGCCGCGAGCGCGACCATGATCGCGTACGCCGTGGCCAGGGACGCGACGCCGTCGGCGAGCCCGAACGGCGGCAGCGTCGGCGGCCCGTCCGGCTCCCCGGTGGCCGCCGCGAACCCGCTCATAGCTTCGGCGAGCGTCCCGAAGCCGGGCCGGGACCGGTAGGGACCGACCTGCCCGAACCCGGTGACGCGGGCGAGCACGAGCTCCGGGTTCCAGCTCGCGAGCTCGTCGTAGCCGAGGCCCCAGCGTTCGAGGGTGCCCGGCCGGAAGTTCTCGATCACGACGTCGGCGGTGGTGACCAGGGCGAGGAAGACCTCACGTCCGCCTTCGCTGCCGAGGTCGGCGGTGATGGTGCGCTTGTTCCGGCCCAAGGTCTTCCACCACAGGTTGACGCCGTCCTTCGCGGCGCCGTGCGTGCGTGACGGGTCGGGCTTGCGCGGGTGCTCGATCTTGACGACGTCGGCACCCATGTCGCCCAGGTGCATCGCGGCCATCGGGCCGGCGAAGAGCGTGGACGCGTCGACGACGCGCAGCCCGGCCAGCGCGCCGTCCGAGGGATCACGGGAGACCGTCACGCGGTCACCTCCCAGGCGCACCGGAAGCCGACGGTCGCGCTCCGCGCCAGGCCCAGGCCGGGCAGGAGCAGCTTCACGGTGTAATCCGGTTTCTGCACGCCGCCTTCGACGTACCATTCGGAGCCTTCGGCGCGGTAGTCGCTGCCGCCCTTGAGCATCACGAACCGCGTGCGGCCGTCGGAATGTTCGCTTTCGGTCCAGTTCCAGACGGCCGGAGTCTCGCGCCGCAGCCGCTCCCCCGCCAGCTGCCACTCGTCCTCGGTCGGCAGGCGGCCGCCGCGCCAGGCGCAGTACGCGCGGGCGTCGTCGAGGTCGACGTGGGTGACGGGAGCGTCGGGAGGGCCCGGACGTCTCGGCTCCTGGCCGGTGGCGGCGAGGAACTCGGCGTACTGGGCGTTGGTCACTTCGGTCGCCGCTACCGCCACGGCCGTGGTCAGTTCACCTTCACGCTGCAGCGTGCGGGCGTCGTGCAGCCGCGGCGGGAGGGGTTTCCATTCGTCCACGTAGGGCGCTCCCTGGTACATGCCGGTTTCTCGGGCGCGGTAGCGCACGGTCAGCACGTACGGTCCGGCTGGGACGACGACGGCGTCCGCGTCGGGGGCGCCGGTGGTCCTCGGTGGACTTTTGCGGGTCGCGATCCGGTGCGGGAACCGGGCGTCCGGGTCGTGCGGCAGCGGCGGGAGGTCCGGCAGCCACCCCGCCACGGCGGCACCGATGCCCCGGGCCGGGACCCCGCCGAAGAGGTCCGTGCCGGGCAGCGGGCCGTGGTAGTCGGTGCCGCCGCGGTTGACGAACGTCCACAGTGTCCGGTCGGCTCGCTGCCATTTCGACGCGTAGACCCCCGCGGCCTCCGCCTCGGGCGGGAGTTCGGCCAGGGGCGTCCACTCGCCGTCGAGGAGCAGGTCCGCCGCCGCGCGTTGGACCGTGACCATGCGGCGGACGGTGGCGGCGTCGCGCGGCGACCAGCCGACCCACACGCCGAAGACGACCTCCCACACCATGACGCCGACGCCGTTGAGCCAGGCCGACTGCAGCTCTTCGCTGTGGTCGCGGTGCCAGCGCCGGACGTGGTGCTGCATGTGGCGCCGCTCGTACCAGTGGGCGCGCAGGACGCCGGGCACCGGCGAGTCGGCGAAGAACTGCGCCCACGACGCCGCGTGGTCCTCGATCCGCTCGACCGGCAGCTTCGACTCGCCCTCGAGGACGATGCCGGGTCGCGCGGCTTCCAGCCGCTCGACGAAGTCCGGTTCGGCCTTCTTGAGGGTGTCGAGGAAGACACCGTCGGCCTGCAGGTCCTGCACGAGGGCGGCCAGCTCGGTCAAGTCGTCCTCGCCGCGGCGAGTGCCGACGTCCCAGGGGTTGTAGTCGACGAAGACGTGCAACCCGTGGCCGTGCAGGGTCTCGATCAGTTCGCCGAGGCCGGGGACGTCGCGGTAGAAGTCCCACTGGTTGCGGTCGTCGAGACCGATCACCGGGTAGGCGTGCCAGAGCACGACGGCGTCGAGGCCGCCGAAGCGGTCGCGCGCGTCGGCGAGGAACCGCTCGGGCGTGAACCGGCGGTCCTCGAAGGAGTACAGCAGTTCGTCCCAGAGCCACACCTGCGCGACGGCGAAGCAGGACGCCGCCCAAGTCGCTTGTGGACGTTCATAGGCGGCGCCGGTGTAGCCGTGGCGCTTTCGGGCGTCCTCACGCCACGCACGGAGTTCGGCGCGCCACGCGGGGCGGGCGGCGGGGTCCGCGGGCGCGGCGAAGATCTTCGCGTCGTCCAATTCGGACAGTGGCCCGCGCACCTCGGTGGGCCGGTCGATCGGCCGCGGGACGAGCGGGTCGAACTGGTGGGTCATGACGTCATCCCTGCGACCTCGGCTTCGGTGGGAACGGCGGCCTGGGCACCGGGCCGGGTGACGGCGAGCGCCCCGGCGGCCGACGCCCTTCCGGCGGCAACGGGAAGGTCGTCGCCCTGGGCGAGCGCGGCCGCGAGCACGCCGCAGAAGGTGTCCCCGGCGCCGGTGGTGTCGACGACGCCGACGGGGATGCCGGGGATGCGCACGGGTTCGCGGTCTCGCTGCAGGACGACGCAGCCTTCGCCGCCCAGGGTGACCACCAGAGCTGGTACCCGCTTCAGCAGCTTCTCGGGCTCACCGGCGAGGTCGGCGGCCTCGTGCTCGTTGACGACGAGCAGGTCGACCACTTCCCAAAGCGAGCCGGGCAGTTCCCGCGACGGCGCGGCGTTGAGGACCATCCGCGCGCCCCGCCGGGCCGCGGCAGCCGCGGCGACCACGTCGAGGGGGATCTCGAGCTGCGCGAGCACCACGTCGGCTTGGGCGATCCGCTCGGCCTGGGCAGCCCCGATCCGGACGTGGTCGTTCGCCCCGGGCGCGACGACGATGGCGTTCTCCCCGTCCGGTGACACGGTGACGAAGGCGGTCCCGGTGGGCGCGTCGGCCCGTTCGACGAGATCGGTCCGGACGCCGGCGCCCCCGAGGGAGACGAGGACGAGGTCGGCGGCTTCGTCCTCACCGAGCGCGCCGAGGAAGCTGGTATCGGCACCCCCGGCCACGGCGGCGGCGACGGCCTGGTTCGCCCCCTTGCCCCCGGGACTGCGGCGAAGACGCCCGCCGAGCACGGTTTCCCCGGCCTTGGGCGGCCGGGCCACGTCGACGGCGAGATCGACATTGGCCGAGCCGACGACGACCACCCGCCCCTTCACGAGAACACCCCCATCCGACGGGCAAGGCTCGCCCGGCTGAGCGCACTCCGGCGAACCACCCGGCAGGCGCAGCCGATCGCCGCGCACCGGCCGCCCACCCCGACCAAGCCCGTAGCCGCCCGACCGCCGACCCGGCAGGCGCAGCCGATCGCCGCACGTTGTCCGCTCATCGGCCCGCCTCCGCCAACGCCGCCGTCCGTGCCGCGAGGTCCGCGATCCGGCGGTCGCCGCCCGGCAACGACGTCGCGATGCGGCCGTCGAGGGGCTTGCTCCAGTACTCGTCCACCCCGTGCAGGGCGCCCACCACTCCGCCCACCGTCGCGGCGGCCGAGTCGGTGTCCCAGCCCGCCGTCACCGCGATCGACACGCTCCACCCGAACTCGCCGCCTCCGGCCGCGAGCGCGTAGGCGATCACCGCCGCGTTGTTCAGCACGTGCACCCAGTGCAAATCGCCGTAGGCCGCGTGCAAGCGGTCGAGTCCACTTCGGACGTCGCCCGACGACGCCGCCGAACGGCCGAGTGAGACCGCCGACGCCAGTGCGCTGCCCGGCGGGATCACCGTGGCCGCCGCGTCGAGGACCTCCGCCACCGTGTCTCACACCATGGCCGCCGAGGCGAGGGCCGCGGCCCACATCGCGCCGTACACGCCGTTGCGCGTGTGGCTCAGGCGGGCGTCCGTCCACGCCAGCCGGGCCGCCGCGCGAATGTCGCCCGGAGAGACCCAGCCGAACACGTCCGCGCGGATCAGCGCCCCGATCCACTCCCGGAACGGGTTCCGGTACGTCGCGGTGTCCGGGCGCGCGTCCAGGAGGTTCCGGTACGCCGCCCGCTCCGCCGTGAACACCCGCCCGGCCGGGAGGTTGTCCAGCCACAGCTGCGCGACGTCGTCCGTCGTGAACGACCGGCCGTGCGTCTCCAGGAGCGACAGCGCCAGCATCGGGTAGTTGAGGTCGTCGTCCTCGGGCATCCCGTCGATGTTCTCCTCGAGCGACGTCGGCGCCGAACGGCGGTTCCACGGCCACCGAGCCGCGACGTCGTCAGGCAGTCCCACCGCGGTGAACCACCCGCTCAACGGCCAGCGGCCGGTCGCCCGCAGGATTTCTTCGATGCCTTCGCGCGGGATCTTCTCCACGGGCTTGCCCAGCAGGCACCCGGCAGCCCGACCGGTCCACGCGGCGAGTTCACGCCCCCGCGAGCCGCGCGGCAGCGAAGGCGCCGGCGGCAGGTCCAGCGAGTCCCACGAAGGTTCGGCACCCGGCGCGTCCAGCTCGTCCAGCAGTTCCCGGGCCAACGGCCGCAACGCGGGCAACGCGGGACCAGCGCCGCTCACGGCCGGCGTGGGCGAACCACCCGCCGCGACCCACCGCGCCCGCACCGAAGCGACGTCGCGCCCCTCCGCGAGGGACTGCACCAGCTCGTGCGGGAGCAGGTCCTCGGGCTGGGCCCAGGTCAGCCTCACGCCGTCTCCTCGAGAAAGGCGACCCGGGCGAGCGCCCGCTCGCGGTCGGCCTTCAGGATGTCCGCGGCCGCCGAGGCCAGCAGGTGCCCGGTCTCCCGCAGGTCCATCCGGCTGGCGTCGCCGATCTCGTCGACCCACTCGGCGGGCACCGCGGCCGTCCCGCCGAGGCCGGCGCACAGCGCGCCCGCCATGACGGCGATCGAGTCGGCGTCCCGGCCGTAGTTGACGGCCGCCAGCACCGCGCCCCGGAACTCGCCCCGGTGCGCCAGCACGAACGCCAGCGCGGCGGGCAGCTCCTCGATCGCCTTCGTCCGCGAGGGACGCCGTGCGTCGAGGGACATCTCCCGGTAGTGCGGCCCCACCGAGTCGAACGGCGCGACGGTCTCGCGGACGAGCGCCGCCAGCGCGCGTTCTTCCCCGTCGGTGGCCGGGGGAACGGACCGGCCACCGAACGTCTCCACGACCGCGCGCAGAGCCGCCGCGGTCCCGTCATGGGCGACGTCCAACGCCGCCGCCACCACGTCGTCGAGCGTCGCACCCGGCGCCACCGAAGCCGCCACCATCGCGGCCAGCACGCCCGCCGCCTCGCGGCCGTAGCTCGACTGGTGCGCACCGGTGAGGTCGATCGCTTCGGCGTAGGCGGCGCGCGGGTCACCCGCGTTGACCACCCCGACCGGGGCGACGTACATCGCCGCACCGCAGTTGACCACGTTGCCCACGCCCGCTTCCCGCGGGTCGACGTGTCCATAGTGGAGTCTCGCGACGATCCACTTCTCGGCCAGGAAGACCCGCTGCAGCAGCAACGCCGTCGACTCCAGCTCCGGCACCCAGCGCGGCTCGCCGATCATCAGCGGCACCAGGTCCTCGGCCATCGCGTACGCGTCGAGGTGCGCGCGGCGCTTCGCGTACACCTCGACGAGCGCCCGCGTCATGAGGGTGTCGTCGGTGACGTGCCCGTCGCCCTTGTGGTACGGCGCGATCGGGCGCGCGGTCCGCCAATCCGGGTACCACGGCCCGACGACGCCGGTCACCCGGCCGCCGTGCCGTTCTTCGATCTGTTCGGGTGTCCACCCTTCGGTGGCGCCGCCGAGGGCGTCCCCGACGGCCGCGCCGGTGATCACCGCGACGGCCCGGTCTTCCAGCCAGGTCAAGAATCCGCTCCTGTCATTTGCTGACGCTCCGCCAGCCGTCCTCGAGCTGCTTCGCGAGGCCGGCCGCGTCGATCTTCTGCCCGAGGAACTGCTGGTACGCCGGGGTCGCGACGGTGTCCTTCCACTGCGCGTACTTGCCGGCGAACAGGTAGGGCGCCGAGGTCAGGTGGTCCCCCGAAGCCAGGATCGCGTCCCAGCCGTTCTTCCCGGCGAGCTTGGCGGCCAGCGCCTTGCGCGCGGACGTCGTCGGCGGGATCAGCGCGTCGGCCTCGTTCATCGCGACGAGGTTTTCGGTGCTGGTGAAGAAGTCGACGAACTCGGCGGCCTCCTTGACGTGCTGGGAGTCCTTGTTCACCGACAACGTCTGCGGGTTGGCCGCCTGCGCGGGCCCGGCCGAGCCGGCCAGCGGCGGCAGCACCACCCAGTCGAAGCCCTTCGGCGCGTCCTTCGCGATGTTGGCCGCCTGGTAGGACCCCTGGACGGTCATCGCGATCTGGCCGGCGTAGAACGGCGCGAGCGCCTTGGTACCCGACTGCGTCAGCGTCACGGGCAGGATCGAGTGGTCCTGGTGCGCCATCGCGTCGACGAGCTGCGGCAGTGCCTGCTCGCCCTGGCCGACGGTGAGCTTCGCGTCCTTGCCGGTGCCGTCGAAGTACTTGCCGCCGAAGCCGGGGGCCAGGGCGACGAACGCCGCCGTCGGGCTCGACAGGCCCCAGCCGAGGCCGAACCTGCCGTCCTTGGTGGTCGCCTTCGCGAGGTCACGCAGCTGGTCCCACGTCATCGAGGCGCCCGCCGGGATCGTGACGCCCGCCTGCTGCAGCTGGGTCTTGTTCGCGAAGACCACATAGGACTGCAGCTCGGTCGGGACGGCGATCACCTTCCCGTCGACCGTCACGGAGTCCAGGACGCCCTTCGGGATGTCCGCGCGCTTGGCCTCCGGCAGGTACTGCGTCAGGTCCGCGAGGTAGCCGTCGGTGGCGAAGGGCGCGATTCCCGCCGCCTCGTAGTGCACGATGTCCGGCGCGCTGCCGGCGTTGAACTGGGTGATCAGCTTGTCGTAGACGCCGTCCCAGCCCGCCTGGACGATCTTGACCTGGACGTCCGGGTGGGCCTTGTTCCAGTCGCCGACGATCTGCTGCGTGGCGGCGATGGCGGCGGGCTGGTCGGACAGGGACTGGAAGGTGAGGGTGACGGGCCCGCCCCCGCCGTCGCCGCTGCTGCCGCTCCCGCACGCGGCGAGCAGCAGGCCGGCGGCCGTCAAGGCGGTGGCGGCGAGCATGCGTCGTGTCTTCATCGACCGACCTTTCGAGTGATACCGGGTGGGGTTCATCCCTTCACCGCCCCGGCCATCAGGCCGCTGGTGAGCTTTCTCCGCAGGATGCCGAAGAAGACGATGCTGGGGATGGCGGCGAGCACGGCGCCCGCGGCGAGCGGGCCGAGGGCGACCTTGCCCTCCCCGCCGACGAACATGGTGAGCGTGATGGGCAGGGTGTAGTTCTCCGGCGACTGCAGGAGGACCAGGGCGAAGAAGAACTCGTTCCACGACGAGACGAAGCTGAACATCGCCGTCGCGACGACGCCGGGAGCGAGCAGCGGGAAGAGGATCGTGCGCAGCACGGTGAGCCGGCTCGCGCCGTCCATCGCGCCCGCTTCTTCGAGTTCCACCGGGATCGCGGCGACGTAGCCCTGCAGCATCCAGAGCGCGAACGGCAGCATGTACGTCGTGTGCACGAGCGTCAGGCCGACGAGGCTGTCGGCCAGGCCGAGCGTCCGCAGGATGAGGAACAGCGGCAGGATGATCAGCACGACCGGGAACACCTGGCTGACCAGGATCCAGCCGACGCCGGCCGCGCGCACCTTGCCCTTGAGCCGCGCGAGCACGTAGGCGGCAGGCACGGCGATCACGACCGACAGGGCGGTCGAAGCGAGCGCGACGATCAGGCTGTTGGCCGCGGACCGGACCAGGCCCTGCTTGTTCAGCGCTTCGGCGTAGTTGTCCCAGTGCCATTCGCCGGGCAGCAGGCTCACCGTGAGCGAATTCAGTTCCCCCGATGACTTGACCGACGCGGAAATCAGCCACAGCAGGGGGAAACCGAGGAACAGGATGTAGAGCGCGAGGGCCGCGTACTGGGCCGGGCGCACGAGAACCCGCATCAACGCCCCTTCCCGGCGGTGCGGTCGTCGCGGAACTGCGACCGCAGGTAGACCGCGAGGATCAGCACGACCACGACGACGAGCACCAGGCCCATCGCGGCGGCGTAGCCGATCTCGCGGTTCTTGAAGGCTTCGAGGTAGACGAACAGCACCGGGACCATGGTCTTTCCGCCCGGCCCGCCCGCGGTGAGGACGTAGACCAGCGAGAACGAGTTGAAGTTCCAGATGAAGTTCAGCGACGTGATCGACGTGACGATCGGGCGCAGGCTCGGCCACGTCACCGCGGTGAACCGCCGCCACGCGCCGGCACCGTCGACCGCCGCGGCTTCGTGCAGCTCGGCCGGGATCTGCTGCAGGCCGGCCAGCAACGTCACCGTCGTCTGCGGCATGCCGACCCAGACGCCGACGACGATCACCGCGGGCAGCGCGACCGAGAAGTCGCCGAGCCAGTTGGTGTCGTCCGGGAGGCCGACGCTGCCGAGGAAGGCGTTGAGCGGGCCGCCGTTGGCCGAGTAGATCATCTGCCACATGATCGCCACGACGACCGGCGGCATCGCCCACGGCACGAGCGCGAGCACCCGCGTCAGGCCCTGCAGCCGCAGGCCGGAGTTGAGCAGCAGCGCGAGTCCCATCGCGGCGGCGAGCTGCAGCAGCGTGACGCCGACGGTCCAGATCAGGCCGATCCGCAGCGAGTCCCAGAACAGGTCGTTGCCGACGAGCTTCGTGAAGTTGTCGACGCCGGCGAAGGCGTAGTCCGGGTGCCGGACCAGGCGCGCGTCGGTGAAGGCGAGGAAGATCCCGACGGCCAGCGGCGCGACGCTGAGCACGAGGATCGGGATCAGCGACGGGAGCACGAGCGCGATCGCCTCGCGCCGCCGCGTGCGGGCGAGGGCGGGCTTCCGGTTCGGCGCCGCGGGTGCGGGCCGCGTCAGGGTCGCGGTCACGCCACACCGCCGGTCGACTCGCGGACCATCAGCTCCGGCCCGACGGCCACCTGCTGTGCTTCGTGGTCCGGCTCGTCGGCGAGCTGCAGCATGATCCGGGCGGCGGCGCGCCCGCGTTCGGTCGAGCCGAGCGACACGCTGGTCAGGCTGGGCTGGAAGACGCGGCCGAGCTCGGTGTCGTCCATGCCCGTGATCGCGACGTCTTCGGGCACCGAGAGGCCGGCTTCGCGGACCGCGCGGATCGCGCCGATGGCCAGGAGGTCGTTCGCCGAGACCAGGGCGTCGACCGGCCCGCGGGCGAGCAGCGCCCGGGCGGCTTCGAGCCCGGCGGTGACGGTGAAGTCGCCGGCAACCTCCTGGTCGACCCGGTCGAAGGCGGTCTCCCGGGTGGCGGCGTCGAACCCGCGCTGGCGGGACGCGCCGGGCGTCGTGTCGAGCGGGCCGTTGAGGAAGCCGACCCGGCGGCGGCCGATCGCGTGCAGGTGGCGGACGGCTTCGCCGATGCCGCCGGCCGAGTCCGTCGAGACGGAGCTGATCCCCCGGTCGTCCAGCGCCCGGCCGATCACCACGACGGGGACCGGGGCCTGCTGGATCTCTTCGATCAGCCGGTCGTCGGTGCGCAGCGGGCTGACGATCATGCCGTCGACGAAACCGCTGTTGAGGCTCCGGACCAGCTCGGTCGTCGACGTCGCGGTGTCGCCGGTGCTCATCACGACGACGCGGTAGCCGTGCGGCGCGAGGACTTCGTGGATGGCCCGCATCATCTCGACGTAGACCGGGTTGCCGATGTCGGCGACCGCGAAAGCGACCTGGAAGGTCTTCTTCAGCCGCAGCGACCGGCCGATGGCGTCCGCGCTGTAGCCGAGCTCGGCGGCCGCGGCGCGGACCCGCTCGACCATCGCCGGGCTCGCCCCGGTGCCGTGCAGCGCGCGGGAGGTCGAGGCCAGCGAAACCCCGGCGCGCTCGGCGACCTGGAGCAGCGTGGCGCGTGTTGACGTCATCGTCGTCCTCGGTGTGCAGTCTTGGAAACGTTTCCAACCTCGGAAGCTGGTGCTGGAAACGTTTCCAATCGGATTAATCCTGATACTGGCACCCGCTCGGCGCGCGTGTCAACACGGCACGGAGCGCACCCGGACGGTCACTTCTTCGCCCCCTCGCGGGCCGGGGGAGGCACAGCGCCGAGCCGACGGCGGTGACCAGTGAGGCGGCGCTCGCGGGTCGATCGGCCTTGCCTCCCGGTGACCCGGCACGGCGGCCGCCCCTCCCGCATCCTGATACGGCTGGCCCCCCTCGCGCGTGCCACCCGATAGTAGTCGCGTGATTGCTTCGCGTGCCCCGCTCGTCCTGCCCCGGGCCGAACGGACCGAGACACGAGTGTCCTATCAGGACGCTCTGGTGGCGACCCTGGCCGGCTACCGGCCGCTGCTGCTGGACCTCGTCGTCCCGGCCGGGGCCGGGAGTCACCCGGTGGTGGTGTACCTGTACGGCGGCGCACCGGCGGCCGGCTCGCACAAGCACAGCCGGTTCGGCGACCGCGTCACGGACCGGTTGGTGGCGGCGGGGTTCGCCGTCGCGCGGGCCCAGTACCGGCACGGGCGCGAGGCGCCGTTTCCCGCGCAGGTCCACGACGTCAAGGCCGCGGTCCGCTGGGTGCGCCACCACGCCGGAGAACTGACCCTCGACGCCGGGCGCGTCGCGGCCTGGGGCCACTCCGCGGGCGGCTACCTGGCCGCGATGCTCGCCGTGACGGCGGAGGACCCCGGCTTCGAGGGCGACCTCGGCATCACGGGGCCGTCGAGCGGCGTCGGCGCGGCGGTCGCGTGGAGCCCGCCCACGGACTTCACGCACATCCCACCGCCGCCGCCGGGTTCTCCCCTGCACAGCAGCGGTCACGACCCGCACGACTGGTGTCCCGGCGCGACCGCCAGCCCGCTGCTCCACGTGTCGGCGACCGCCGCTCCCCTGCTGCTGGCGCACGGCACCGACGACGCGGGCATCCCCATCGCCCACAGCGAAGCGCTGGTGGCGGCATACTGGCGGGCCGGCGCGGACGCGGACCTCATCCGCCTGCACGGCGCCGGCCACTTCTACGGCGAGCGGAACCTGCAGCACGTCACGGACGCGGGCATCGCCTTCCTCCGCAACCACCTCGGCTGAGCGCCACTGCGCCGACCGGGTGACGTCCCCGGCCCGGCCCCAACCGGTTCGGCACCTCCGGAGTGAGGGGATCACACACCCCGGAGCCACCAGGAGGAACCGTGCCGAACCGCACCCTGCCCACCGTTGCCGCCGCGGCGTTCGTCGCCCTCGCCGGAACGGTCGCCTTCGCGCCCACGGCGTCGGCGCACGACGCCGTCGGCGAGGTCTACGGCTGCCTCTACCAGGGCCAGTTCCGCTGCGGCTACGGCGGCGTGACCACCAGCCACACCCGCGTCTACTCGTGCGACACCGCGAGCGACGGCTACGGCTTCCGCACGGAGTACCGGCTCCGCAACGGGAAGTCCGGGTACGTGGACGACGCGAACGGCAGCAGCTCCGGCTGCAGCGCGGTCACGCCGGGCACGTCGGCCAACCCGGTCGGCACCTTCCGCGCGTGCCAGAAGCAGAACGCGTGGTGGTGCACGGACTGGCTGACCGCCTGAGCCGCCTTCAGCCGACGACGTCGATGTCGAACTCCTCCGCGGCGCTGTATTCGAGGTCGGCCCACAACGCGCCCGGCAGGTCGAACCGGCGGTGGGACGTCAGGCGGTCGTCGTAGTGCGGGTCGGCCTTCGGGTTGTGGCCGATGCCCGTCTTGTCCGAGCCCCACGCGAAGATGTTGCCGACCCACATGGGCCTCGACAGGCCGTCGCCGTTGATCCGCGGGCGGACGATGACGGCGGCGCCGGCACTGCCGGACAGGTTCAGGCGGACCGTGTTCTCGTCGGCGTTGGGCGGCGTGACGGTGATGCGTTCCATGATTTCCACTTCCGGTTGGACGGACTGGGGTGACGCGGAATCCACGCCGGGCCAGAAGTCGGCGACGACGGAGATGTCGATGCCGGGCGCGACGTCGAGCAGGTACTGCGCGGCGATCGCGCCGTCGGGGATTTCGGCTCGCCCGGTGGCCGTGGCGATCCAGTAGAGCGGTGGCGCGACACCCTGTTCGGCGAACGCGGCCCGCACCTTCGGCCAGGTCGACCGGTTGCAGTAGACGACCGGGTGCGCGAACCCCGACTGCCGCCGCATCCGGGCCCAGCCCGGTGCCTGCGCGGGCGTGGCGTCGCCCACCTCCACGTCGAGGACGTGCCCGTCGTTGGTGGACGGCTTCTTGACTATCCGCACCTTCAGCGCGTCCGGGAAGAGGGCCCAGTCCGCGGCGCTCCACGGCGCCAGCTTGATCCGGTCGACGTATCCCGCCACCAGGGCGGGCCGCCGGTCCTTCTTGAGGATGTTGCCCGCGGTGACCGCGTCGTACATGATACGCATCGGATCGCCTCGAAATCGTGGATCGGCGAATATCGGCGTATTCACGATCTCCGAGAACGGAATTCGACGCAACGTCGAAGAGGGTGCCTTTTCGGGCGGAGTGGTTGTCCCGAAAGAACTTCGCGCGCGGTGGCGGATCCGGAAAAATCCGGACCCGCCACCGTTCCGGTTCATTCTTCCCGCAGATTCTCCAGGCTCGTGGTCCGCCACAACGCGGGCAGCGTCAACGCCGTCACGACCAGTACCGCGGCGATCGCGGTCACCGCCAGGACCGCGATGGCCGGGAGGTCCACGACCATCGGCCGGTGCACCACCAGCGTCAGCACCAGCCAGTCGAGGACGAGCCCGGCGGGCACGGCGACGAGCACCGCGACCGCCACCGGGATCGCCAGCTGCCACACCAGTGACCGGGCGAGCACCCCGCGCCCGACGCCGTTCGCCGTCAAGGTGGCCAGGCTGCGCCGCCGTTCGCGCAGCTGCTCCCACGCGGCGATCAGCAGGCTGCCCGCGACGAACAGCAGCACCAGCACCGAACCCACCGACAGCACGCGGGTGATCAGCGCGTACGTGCCGTCCCGCCCGGTGCCGAGCGAGAACGCGGTCCCGTTCCACCCCACCGCGTTCCGGACCCGTTCGACGAGGTCCGCGTCGGCGGCCGGGATGCTGACCGACTGGCTCAGCCCGACCCCCGACGCCGTCGCCAGCGCGGCCGGGGTGACGAGCAGCGTCGCCGGGCCGGCGCCGGGCACCCGGTGCACCGCCGGGACCGTCCACTGTGGAGGCACGCTCGGGTCGGCGCGCCGGGCGCCGGAGAACCACACGCTCTCCCCCGGCGCCGGCTGGTAGCCGTCGGTTCCCGCCGCGTAGACCTCGCCTTCGCGGCAGTCCTCGATCCCGGCCTCGGCGCGCAGTTCGGGGCAGGTCGCGACGACGACCGAGCTCCACTCGCCGGCGGCGTTTTCGACCAGGCCGGCGGTCCGCACCGGCAGGTCGTGCTGCCCGGGCAACGCGTGGAGCGCGGCGGTGAACGCCCGGCCGTCCGCGAGGCTGGTGGCGAAGTGGTTCGCGAGCACCTGGACGTCCCGCGCCGCGGGCTGTTCGCGCTCGGCGCGGTCGTAGACGCTCTGCAGCGCGATGGATCCCGCCAGCACCACCGCGACCCCGCTCACCAGACGCGCGGCCGTGGCGCTGTCCAGCTGGAGGCGGCGCACGGCGAGCAGCCAGGCGGGCGACCCGCCGCGCAGCAGGCCCGCGACCCGCTCGACCAGCCACGGCAGCAGCAGAGGCACGGCCACCAGGACGAGCACGACACCGGCGATCACCGCCGGATCCTGGACGTCGTGCTCGCCGGGGCGGACGGCCAGCACCGCGGCCCCGGCGACGGCCGGCAGCACGCGCCACCCCAGCTTCCGCCGCGTCCGCGTCCCGCGCCGCACGACGCCCAGCGGCTCGATGACGACCTGCCGCAGCGCGAACACCGCCGCCGCGCAGGCCAGTACCGGCAGCGCCAGCAAAGCGGGCACGCCGAGCCGCCAGTCGGGCACGATGTCGGCGCCGAAGATGCCGCCGCGGAAGGCGGACACGGTGATCATCGGGACCAGCACACGCACGAGCAGGAACAGGCCGACGCCGAGCAGCAGCCCGGCGAGCGAGCCGAGCAGGGCCTCGCCGGCGGCGATCCGGCGCACCTGGCCGCGGTCGGCGCCCACCAGGCGCAGCGCGGCGAGCCGCCGGTCCCGGGTCGCCGCCGACAGCCGCGTGCTGGTCACGACGAAGACGAACACCGGGACCAGGCACGTCGTCGCGCCCACGACGACCAGCAGCAGCTCGAGCGAGGACAGGCTCCGCCGCGCGGGCGCGGCCGCGAACCGGCTCACCGGCGCGGCGTCCGGTTGCCGCGCCACGGAGTCCGAGCCGACGTAGAAGTACAGCTCGTTCGGCCCGGTCAGCCCGGCGTCCCCGATCGACCCGGCCACGCGCTGCGGGAAGCGTCCGCGCAGCAGCTCGCCCTCCGGCGACCGGAGAAGCTCGGCCAGCGCCGGGGACAGGACCGCCTCCCCCGGCCCCGGCAGCCGCTCGACGCCCGGCACGACGGGCTGCCGCGGTCCGGTCGGCTGGACGAGGTAGCCCTGGACCCCGACGCCGCGGAACTCGTCCTGCCGGGCGAGGGCGAACACCGGGTCGACGCCGTCGACCACGGCGCCGGCGTCGGCCAGCCGTGCCGACGCCCGGTCGTCGCGGGCGCCGAGGATGTGCGGCACCGACGTGGCCGTGAGCAGGACGACGACGCCGAGACCGACGCCGACGGCGGTCAGCGCGAGGCGCAGCAAGGCCGTGCGCGCTCCCCCGCCGCCGAGGGCCAGGCGCATCCCGAGCCCGAGATCCGCCGTCCAGCGCCGGATCACCGGATCACCTCCAGCTCCCGCGTCCGGCCGTCGCGCACCACGACCTCGCGGTCGGAGTACGCGGCGACGCGGGGTTCGTGCGTCACCAGGACGATCGCCGTCGACCGCTCGCGGGCCACGGTGGTCAGCAGCTGCATCACCTGCTCGCCGTTGAGCGAGTCGAGCGCACCCGTCGGCTCGTCGGCGAAGACGACGCGCGGCCCGGTCACGAGCGCGCGGGCCACCGCCACCCGCTGGCCCTGGCCGCCGGAGACCTCACCGGGCCGCTTGCCGGCGACGCCCTCGAGGCCGAACTCGGCGAGCAGCTCCTTCGCGCGCCGCGCGGCGACCCGGCCGCGCTCGCCGTTCAGCCGCAGCGGCAGGGCCACGTTCTCCAGGCAGGTGAGCTCGGGGACGAGCTGGCCGAACTGGAAGACGAACCCGAAGTCCGTGCGGCGCAGGGCCGAGCGCGCGCGGTCGGTCAGGGCGGCCAGGTCGCCACCCCGGTACCGGACCGTCCCGGCGTCCGGCCGGACGATCCCGGCCAGGCAGTGCAGCAGCGTCGACTTCCCGGCGCCGGACGGGCCCATCAGGGCCACGACCTCGCCCGGGCGCACGCTCAGGCTCGCCGATGTCAGCGCCTCCGTGGGCCCGTAGGCCTTCCGCACGCCGTCGGCCACCAGCAGGACGTCCCCCGGCGTGCTCACGCGACCGCCTCCGCCAGCTGGTCGAGCCGGGCCGCGGTCAGCTCCAGCCACCGGAGGTCGGCCTCGAGGTGGAACAGCGCGTGGTCGCAGACCAGCTGGTCGACCAGGTCGCCCCCGGTCTTGCGGCGGGTCAGCTCGCGCATCGCGTCGAGGTGCGCCGTGCGCTGGACGTCGAGGACGTCGGCGGCCGGGCGGCCGGACAGCAACGCCAGCACGACCTTGGTGTAGAGCGTGTTGTGCAGGTACGCGTCCGGCTTCTCCGGGGTCGCCAGCCAGCTGCCGACATCGGCGACCCCGGCCTCGGTGATCGCGTAGCGCTTCCGCTCGGGACCGCCGCCCGCCTCGATGCCGTCCGCTTCGACGAGCCCCTGCTTGAGCAGCCGGGCCAGGGTCGAATAGACCTGGCCGTAGTGGACGCGCCGGTCGTGCCCGAACCGGTCGTCGTAGGCGCGCTTGAGGTCGTAGCCGTGGCGGGGGCCGTTTTCCAGCAGCCCGAGCAGCGTGTGTCCGATCGACATGCCCGCAACTGTACACAGGGTGTATAGCCGGGGTTTATACACCCCGTTCATAGTGCTCGGCGAGGACCGCCCGCAGCGGCGTCGCGGGCCGTCCGAGCAGGTCTTCCAGGTCCGGGCCGGTGACGGCGAACTCGCCCCGGCGGGCGGCCCGGAACATGCCGAGCAGCAACTCGGCCCGCGCGGCCGGGACGCCGTGCCCGACCAGGCCGGCCACCCAGTCGTCGTCGTCCGCGACGACCCGGCGGACGGTCCGGCCGGTCAGCTCGGTGACGATGCCCGCGACGTCGGCCAGGTCGAGCGCGACCGGCGCGGTCAGCGGCGGGGTCGGCCCGTCGAACCGGCCCTCGTCGGCGAGGACGACGGCTGCCGCTTCGGCGAGATCGGCGTGCGCGGTCCACGACACGGGCCCGTCGGCGGGCGCGACGAGTTCGCCGGTTTCGAGCGCCGGCCCCAGCAGCAGCGGGACTGTGCTCGCGTAGAAACCGTTGCGCAGCACGGTGACCGCCGTGCCCGCCGCGACCAGGTGGCGCTCGGTCGCGGCGTGGTCGGGCATCGGCGCGAAGAGCGAGTCTTCGGCGGCCGCCTGGTGGCTCGTGTAGAGGATCCGCTTCGCCCCGGCGTCTCGCGCGGCCTCGATCGCCGCGACGTGGTGCGCGATGGCCGCCTCGCCGGTCGCGTCGGTCGAGACGACGAGGACCTGGGCCGCCCCTTCGAACGCGTCCGCGAGCGACGCCGGGTCGGTGAAGTCGCCGCGCCGCACGCGGATCCCCCGGCCGGCCAGGTCGCTCGCGCGCCCGGGATCGCGGACGCTCACCCCGATCCGCTCGGCCGGCACCCGTCGCAGCAGCCGGTCGGCGACCTGCGCGCCGAGTTTGCCCGTTCCCCCGGTGATGACGATCATGCACTGCCCTTCCCGCGGCGTGTTATCGATGATATTTCCAACGCTAGCAGAAATCTGTTACCGTCGGAACCATCGGGCCGCTCGCCCGTCCCCGAAGATCGCGACGCGACACCCACGCGCGCGTTCTCCAACTGGGTGCGGACGCAGAACAGCGTCGCCCCGGCGACCGAGGCGACCTACCAGGCCGAGTACCGGCTCTGCCGGCTGCCGCAACCCTGCCGACCGGGTTACCCGGTCGGCTGCTGCGTCTTCTCCGCCTTCTTCGACTCTTTCGCCGCCTGCCTCGACTCCTTGGCGGCTTCCTTCGACGACTCTTTCGCGGCCTTGCTCGACTCCTTGGCCGCTTGCTTGTCGTTCGTGGCCGTGGCGGCGTTCTCCCCGGTGGCCGTCGGCTGCGCCGCGGCGCCCGCCGCGTCCGACGACGGCGCGGGCGCGTCCGACGTGAGGCCGGCGGCCGAGCCGGACGGCTCTTCCTGGCCGGCCGCCGGGGCCCGTGTGCCGGGCCGGGACGAGACCGGCTGCACCGTCGTGCCTTCCGCGCCCGGCGCCGTGGGCGGGGCGATGTCGGACGAGCTCGCCCCGATGGTCACCGTCGTGACGATCGCCGCGCTCGCGGCGGCGACCTTCGCCGCCGTGGCCCACGACAGGACCGACGCGCCCGTGCTCGTGGCGGCCCCGGACGAGGCGAGCGAGCCGGTCAGCCAGTGCGTCACGACCGGGACGCCCAGGATGAGCGGCGCGAGGGTGGCGGGCAGCTCTTCGTTGAGCTCCTTGAGGCCGGTGGCCAGCTTCCGGCAGTCCGGGCAGCGGTCCAGGTGGGTCGTGATCCGGTGCGCCTTGTGGTCCCCGACGCCGTCGCGCACCCAGCGGGCGAGCTGGCCGGAGACGATCCGGCAGGTGCGCCGCCGGGCCGCGGGGACGTGCTGGTCGAGGTAGGCCTGGCGGAGCCCTTCCCGGGCGCGGTAGGCGAGCGCGGCGACGCCGTTCGGTGTCATCCCGAGGTCCTGCGCGATCCGCGCCGGCGACTCGCCCTCGATTTCGGTGCGCCACAGCACGGTCTTCCACCGCTCGGGCAGGCTCGCGAACGCGTCCGCCGCGACGGTGGCGTGCATCCGGCTGCCGACGGGCTCGTCGCTGCCCTCGCCCGGCAGGACGTCCGGCACCTCGGCGACCAGCGAGAGCGCCGAGTCGCGCCGGCGCCAGCTGATCATCGTGTTCCGGATCGTCGTCAGCAGGTAGGGCCGGAGTTCTTCGTTGGGGCCTTCGCCCGACCGCAGGATCCGCAGCACGCGGAAGAACCCTTCGGCGATGAGGTCGTCCCGCTCGGCCTCGTCCGACGCGATCGCGGCCGCCACCCGCTTCGCGGCGACCAGGTGCCGGTCGTAGAGCCGGCCGTACGCGGCGATGTCCCCACCGCGGACCGCTTGGATCAGGACCGCGTCGCTCGGGCCGTCCGCCGCCTCGGCCACCGCCGGTGCCACCTCGGTCACCCTCACCCCCTTTGCCCGTGCGCTTGCACGTGCAGAACGCCCAGCGATCCTGGTGCACCCACGGGCGTCGCGCAAGGTTTCGCGGGCGAAAGCCCGGTTTCTTCCGCGCCGGGCGCCCCCGGCCGCGGCTTGTCAGGCGGGCGAGCGCTCCGGCACGGGTTCCATCCGTGTCCGATGTGGACAGTATGGCGACCACCCCGGTGAACACTGTTCAACCAGCGCGACCGGCAGTGAAACCTGTTCCACTGATCGCCGAGGTCACCAGGCATTGCGCAGTGGCGGTATAGTGCCAAGAACGAGAACGTGTTCTAGTATCACGCCGTCGAAGGGACCGGGATGGACGAGCAGGCGATGCGGTATCCGAACCACCTCGGGCATCTGGTCGTCTCCGCCCTCAAGCGCCACCGGGACGCGCCCGTGATGACGCTGGGCGAGACCACGATGACCGGCGGCCGGACCGCCGAGCAGGTCAGCCAGTACGCCCAGGCCTTCGAAGTGCTCGGCGCCGGCACGGGCGCGGCCGTGGCACTGCTGTCGCTGAACCGGCCCGAGGTCCTGCTCATCATCGCCGCCGGGCAGATGCAGGGGTCGCGGCGGACCGCGCTGCACCCCCTGGGCTCGCTCGACGACCACGCCTACATCCTCGGCGACGCCGGCATCACGACGCTGATCATCGACCCGGTGCCCGCCTTCGTCGAGCGCGCGCTCGGCCTGCTCGACAAGGTCCCCGGCCTCACCCAGGTGCTCACCATCGGGCCGGTGCCGGACGAGCTCGCCCACGTCGGCAAGGACCTGACCGCGACGGCCGCGACCTTCGAGCCGCGGCCGCTGGCGCCCGCCGAGCTGCCGCCGGACCAGGTCGTCTCGATCACCTACACCGGCGGGACGACCGGGAAGCCGAAGGGCGTCATGGGCACCGCGCAGGCGATGGCGACGATGACGCAGATCCAGCTCGCCGAATGGGAGTGGCCCGAGGCGCCGAAGTTCCTCATCTGCACGCCGCTTTCCCACGCCGGCGCGGCGTTCTTCGCGCCGACGCTGCTGAAGGGCGGCTCGCTGGTCGTCGTGCCGAAGTTCGACCCCGCCGGGGTCCTGCGGATCATCGAAGAGCAGCGGATCACGGCCACGATGCTGGTGCCGACCATGCTCTACGCCCTGATGGACCACCCCGACTCGCGCACGCGCGACCTGTCGTCGCTGCAGACGGTCTACTACGGCGCCGCGTCGATCAACCCGGTGCGGCTGAAGGAGGCGATCGACCGGTTCGGGCCGATCTTCGCGCAGTACTACGGCCAGTCCGAGGCCCCGATGGCGATCAGCTACCTCGCCAAGGCCGACCACGACGACGCGCGGCTGTCCTCGTGCGGGCGGCCGTCGGCGTTCCTGCGCACGGCGTTGCTCGACCAGGAGGGCAACCCGGTCGCGCCCGGCGAGCCCGGCGAGATCTGCGTGGCCGGCCCGCTGCTCGCCGGCGGCTACTGGAACCTCCCCGAGGTGACGGCCGAGACGTTCCGCGACGGCTGGCTGCACACCGGCGACGTCGCCCGCGAGGACGAGGACGGCTTCTGGTTCATCGTCGACCGCGTCAAGGACATGATCGTCACCGGCGGCTTCAACGTGTTCCCCCGCGAGGTCGAGGACGTCGTGGCCGAACACCCGGCCGTCGCGCAGGTCGGCGTGATCGGGACCGCGGACGACAAATGGGGCGAAGCCGTGACGGCGGTCGTCGTGCTGCGCTCGGACGCCGGCACCGGCGAGGCCGCGATCGAGCGGCTGACCGCCGAGATCCAGGCGGAAGTGCGCGAGCGCAAGGGACCGGTGCACGTGCCCAAGCAGGTGATCGTCGCCGAGTCGCTGCCGATGACCGGGCTGGGCAAGCCGGACAAGAAGGCCCTGCGCGCCCGGTACGCGGCGCAGAACGCCGCCGTGTAGGGCGTTATACGGCGGCGAGCTTGCCCGGGTTCATCATCCACAGCACCTGGTCGATGCCCTCGGCCGACGCCGTGACGGTGAGCACGGCGAACACCTCGCCGTCGCGGGAAAGCAGCACGGCGTGGGCGCCGTTGACCATCGCCGGGGTCACCGTGACGCCCACCCAGAAGCGGTCGTGGAACGCGCGGACGTACTTCGCCACGGTCGTCGCGCCGCGCACCGGGATCCGGGACGCGCGGGCGACGCCGCCACCGTCGGAGTAGCTGACCACGTCGGCCGCGAACAGCTTCTCCAGTGTCGACAAGTCGCCGGCCTGGGCCGCCGCGACGAAGGCGGTCAGGAGGCGGCGCTGCTCGGCCGGCCCGGCCGGTGCCCGCCGCTGCGCCGCGAGGTGCTTGCGAGCGCGGCTGACCAGCTGGCGGGCCGCGGCCTCGGTCGTCCGCACGACTTCGGCGATTTCGCGGTACGGGTAGTCGAACGCCTCGCGCAGCACGTAGGCCGCGCGCTCGGTCGGCGTCAGCTTCTCCAGCAGGAGCAGCACCGCGAACTCCAGCGCGGCGCCCCGTTCGGCGCCGAGCTGCGGGTCGGCCGAGGTGTCCACGGGCTCCGGCAGCCACGGGCCGACGTAGGTCTCGTGCCGCGCGTAGGCGGTCTTGGTCGCGTTGATCGCCAGCCGGGTGGCGGTCGTGGCGAGGTAGGCCGCGGGGGTGCGCACCGCGGCGCGGTCGCAGGCCTGCCAGCGCAGCCACACCTCCTGGAGGAGGTCCTCGGCGTCGGCGGCGCTGCCCAGCATCCGGTAGGCGATGCCGAACAGCCGCGGCCGCACCTCGGCGAAGACCGCCGCCGCCTCGTCGAGGCCGGTGTCCTCCATGCGTGCGGATCCTTCCGGCTGCGGGGTTCGGGTGGCAGCGTAGCGACCGGTCGTCACGAACGAGCCCGCTGTCTTGTCCTGGTGGTGTGCAGTCGTTCCGGACCGGCCGGGACGGCTCCGGACGGAGGGTGCGGACATGAAGGTCGTCGTCATCGGCGGAACGGGCCTGATCGGCACGAAAGTGGTCGCACGGCTGGCCGAACACGGCCACGACGCTGTCGCCGCGGCGCCGAGCACGGGCGTGAACACCGTGACCGGCGAAGGGGTGAAGGAGGTGTTGCTGGGCGCGGACGTCCTGATCGACGTGTCGAACTCGCCGTCGTTCGCCGACGACGACGTCATGGCGTTCTTCCGCACCTCGACCGGGAACCTCGTCGCCGCGGCGAAGGAAGCCGGCGCCGGGCACTACGTCGCGCTGTCGGTGGTGGGCACGGACCGGCAGCCCGGCGTCGGGTACTTCCGCGCCAAACTCGCGCAGGAGCGGCTGATCACCGAGTCGGGCCTGCCGTTCTCGATCGTGCGCGCGACGCAGTTCTTCGAGTTCGCCGCCGGCATCGCGGACACCTCGACCGTCGACGGCGTCGTCCACCTGCCGGGCGCGGGCGTGCAGCCGATGGCGGCCGCCGAGGTGTCGGCCGCCGTCGCGCGGACCGCGGGCGGCAAGCCGGTCGGCGGCATCACGGAGATCGCGGGCCCGGAGGTGTTCGGCCTCGACGAGTGGGTGCGCACGGTGCTGGCCGCGCGGGAAGACCCGCGCGAGGTCGTCACGGACGCGCGGGCACCGTACTTCGGCGCGGTGCCGGGCGCGGAAGACCTCCTGCCCGGGCCGGGCGCCCGGCTGGGCGAGACCAAGCTCGCCGGCTGGCTGGCCCGGTCGTGACCCGAGGCCGTGCGGGTGGCCCGGCGCCACCCGCGCGGCCACGGGTAGTCTCTACTCAACTATTTGAGTAGGTGAGGTGACGCATGAGCAGCTTCCGCAAGGCCGTCGAGGCGCGCGACCCCGACGCCATGGCCGCCGCGCTGGCCGAGAACGTCGTGTTCCGCAGCCCGGTGGCGTTCAAGCCCTACCCGGGCAAGGCGATCACGGCCGCCATCCTGCGCGGCGTGCTGCGCGTGTTCGAGGACTTCCGGTACGTCCGCGAGCTGAGCGGCGGCGAAGGCCGGGACCACGCGCTGGTCTTCGAGGCCCGGATCGGTGACACGCGCGTCGAGGGCTGCGACTTCCTGCACTTCGACGCCGACGGGCTGATCGACGAGTTCACGGTGATGGTCCGGCCGCTGTCGGCCGCGCAGGCGCTGTCGGAAGCGATGGCCGCGCAGTTCGACCGGATCCAGCGCGAAGCACTCAACTAGTTGAGCATGGCCCTGCGTCACGCGCTGATGGCGGCGCTCCTGGAAGGCGAGGCCTCCGGCTACGACCTGGCGAAGGGGTTCGACGCGTCGGTGGCGAACTTCTGGCCGGCGACCCCCCAGCAGCTCTACCGCGAACTCGACCGCATGGCGGCGGACGGCCTCGTCCGGGCCCGGCTCGTCCACCAGGAGAAGCGCCCGGACAAACGGCTGTTCTCCCTGACCGAAGCGGGCCGGCGGGCCCTGCACGAGTTCACGGCGGGCCCGCCGCGGCCGGGCGTCGTCCGCGACGAGCTGCTGATCCAGGTCCAAGCGGTCGACGTCGGCGACGCGGAAGCCGTCCGCCGCGCACTCGAGGACCGGATGACCCGGGCGGAGACGAAGATCGCCCGCTACGAGCGGCTGCGCGCGGGCCTGCTGGACGGCCGGTTCGAGGACGACTACCTCGCCGGGGCCGAGCGCGTCGGCCCGTACCTGACGCTGATGCGCGGGCTGGCGTTCGAACGGGAGAACCTCCGCTGGTGCGAGCAGTCGCTGAAGATCCTCGACCGCCGGGCCGCGCGCTAGCTCAAGCCCGCGTCGTGGACGAGGATGGCCACCTGGGTCCGGTTCGCCGCCTCCAGCTTGGCCATGATGTGCCCGATGTGGACCTTCACGGTCGACTCGCTGACCACCAGCGCCTTCGCGATCTCGGCGTTGCTGAGCCCGCGTCCGATGTGGACGGCCACGTCGTGTTCCCGCGGCGTCAACGCCGACAGCCGCGCCCGCGCTCGCGAAGTCCCGCCACCGGACGCGAAATCCGTCAACAGCCGCTTGGTGATCTTCGGCGACAGCATCGCCTCGCCGCGGGCCGCGACCCGGACCGCCGTCACCAGCTCGCGCGGGGGCGTGTCCTTCAGCAGGAACCCCGTCGCGCCGTGGCGCAGGGCCGCGTACACGTACTCGTCGACGTCGAACGTCGTCAGCACCACCACCGCCGGGGCGGCCGGGTGGGCGGCCAGCCGCTTGACCACCTCGATGCCGTCGACCTTCGGCATCTGGACGTCGGTGAGCACGACGTCCGGCCGGAAGCGGTCGGTCAGCTCGACCGCCCGCGCGCCGTTCGTGTCCTCCGCGACCACCTCGACGTCGTCGGCCGACTCGAGGATCATCCGGATGCCGCTGCGGACCAGTTCCTCGTCCTCCAGCAGCACGACCTTGACCGTCACTCGCCCTCCCCCACCGAAAAGCCCGCCAGCACCCGGAACCGGCCGTCGCCGGTCGGGCCGGTGCGCAGGTCGCCGCCGGCCAGTTCGACGCGTTCCCGCATGCCCACCAGGCCGTAGCCGGCGCCCGGGACGGCGCTGCCGTGCGGGGTCAGCCGGTTGGTCACCTCGACCGCCAGCCGGTCGCCCGAGACGGCCAGCCGGACGTCGACCGCCGCGTGCGGCGCGTGCTTCCCCGCGTTGGTCAACGACTCCTGCACCACCCGGTACACGGCCCGGCCGACCTGGTCCGGCACGGCGGGCAGCGGGTCCGGGAGCGTGAGCTCCACCCGCGCGCCGGTCGCCGCGACCTCCGCCACCAGGTCCTCGAGCGACGCGAGCACCCCGGGGCCGACGTCGCCGGCCGGAACGTCGTCGCGCAGCACGCGCAGGATGCCGCGCAGCTCGTCGAGGGCGGTCGCGCTGGTGGCGCGGATGGTTTCGGCCGCCTGCTCGGTCTTCTCGTCCGGAGCCCGCAGCGAAAGCGCACCGGCCTGCAGCGCGACGGCGGTCACGCGGTGCGCGACGACGTCGTGCATCTCGCGCGCGATCCGCCGCCGTTCGGCGAACACCGCCTGGTCGGCCAGCAGGGTCCGGGTGCGCTCGGCCTCGTCCGCGCGCTCGCGCAGGACGGCCAGCAGGGCCGCGCGCTGGTGCATCCACAGCCCGCCGAGCACCGGGCCCAGGACGAACAGCCCGAGCACGATCGTGACCATCATCAGGTCCGCGGGCTGGCGCAGCAGGCCGAAGGCGTTGCCGGTCAGCCCGGCCACGACGGCCGCCGCGCCGGTGGTCCAGCTCACGCCGTGGCGGGCCGCGACCGAGTACGTCGCGATGGTCACCGGCAGCAGCGTCACGTCGGCCAGCAGGCACACCGCCGCGAGCAGCAGCACGAGGAACGGCCACCGCCGCCGCGCCAGCAGCGCGAGCCCGGAGCCGACCACCGCCGGGACGTAGAGCGCCGGGTGCGGGTCGCGCGGGTCGCCGCCGAGCAGGCTGAACGCGATGGTGCCCGCCGCCACCGCGACGTCGAGCGCCAGCAGGACGACGCGGCCGTCCCACCAGCTCAGCCACCGCTTCATCCCGCTCAGGTTAGGGTGCGGCCCCTCAGCCGTCACGGCGAGCCAGGGTGAACGTCGTCGCGCCCAGGGCCAGTGCGACCAGGCCCGCGAACACCGAGGTCCCCGGCCAGGCGGACAACGCCGTGCCGCTGAAGGGCAGCGCCGCGACCGGGACGTCGGTGAGGGTGGCCAACGCCGTCTCCGCGACGAACGTCCACACCGCGAACACGCCGACGGCGAGTCCGGGGTGGCGCAAAAGCCCGCCCAGCGCCACCCCGGCGAGTCCGGAAAGGACGGTCAGCAGCACCACGGCACCGGCCGCCCTGCCCGCCGCCCCCGCGTCGGCGGGCAGGGCACCCCCTCCGGTGCGCACCCCGGCCGCGGTCAGCGCCACCATCAGCAGCCCCCCGAGCAGCCCGAGCCCGGCGGTGACCAGCGAGCGCGCGGCGACGATCCGGGCCGGCGAGCGCAGCACCAGCCGGGTGGTCGCCAGGGTGCCGTGCTGGTGGTCCAGCCCGAACGCGGCGACGCCGATCGCGGCGACCAGCAGCGCCCCGAGCCGGTCGACGAGGCCGAACGCCGAGGTGAACGCGTCGAGCGTGCCCAGGTCGCGCTTGAGCCCCCAGTAGAGGCCCGACGCGAACTGCAGGACGCCCGCGCCGGCCAGCAGCAGCCACGTCGACCGCAGCGAGCGGACGCGGACCCATTCGTAGGCCAGTGCGTGCTTCACGGCAGCTCCCCCCGGTGCCGGACGGCGGCGGCGGTCGCGGCGAGGAAGGCGTCCTCCAGCCCGCTCTGCCGCACGAACAGCTCGCGCACGCCGACGCCCGCGTGCCCGGCGACGGCGGCCACCCGCTCGGTGTCGGCGGTGGCGATCACCAGCTCGTCCTTGCCCTCTTGCCGCACGCGCAGCCCGGCTCGCGCCAGCGCGACCATGAGCACGCTGGGCTGGTCGGCGCGGACCACGACGTCGGCGTGCGCGTGCTGCCGGACGAAGCCGTCGAGCGACCCGGCCGAGACGAGCCGCCCGGCGCCGATGACGATCAGGTCGTCGGCCAGCAGTGACATCTCGGCCAGCAGGTGCGACGACGCGAGGATCGTGCGCCCCTCCCCCGCCAGGCGCCGCAGCAGGTCGCGGATCCACCGCACGCCTTCCGGGTCGAGCCCGGTGGCCGGTTCGTCGAGGATCAGGTACTCCGGGTCGCCGAGCAGGGCCGTGGCCAGCCCGAGCCGTTGCTTCATGCCGAGGCTGAACCGGCCGGCGGGCCGGCGGGCGACGGACTCCAGGCCGACGGTGGCGAGGACCTCCCGCACCCGCCGCACGGGCAGGCCGCCGCCCGCGGCGACCATCCGCAGGTGCGCGGCGGCCGGCCGCGCCGGGTGCACCGCGGCGGCGTCGGTGAGCACGCCCACCGTGCGCAGCGGGCCCGGGACGTCCGGGTAGGCCCGGCCGCCGAACGTCGTGCGGCCGCGGCCGCGGGTCAGGCCGAGCATCAGCCGGATGGTCGTCGACTTGCCCGCGCCGTTGGGGCCCAGGAAGCCGGTCACGACGCCGGGCCGCACGGTGAACGACAGGTCCTCGACGCCGGCCCCGCCGGGGTAGGCCTTCGCGAGCCCTTCCGCGACGATCACCGGCGCACCGCCAGGTACGCGTCACGGCGGCCGACCACGAACCACAGCAGGCTGCCCAGGAACGGCGCGCAGAACGCGAAGATCACCCAGACGAGCTTCATGCCGCCGGTCAGCCGCGAGCCGAGGATGCTGACCAGCGCGGCCAGGAACAACCCGGCGAAGGCGAGCATGACGGCGGCGGTCAGGCCGAGCAGGAGCCACGACCAGGTCTCTTCGTGGCCTTGGATCAGGGCGGCCGGGTGCATCGGTGTTCTCCTCACGGCAGGGCGATCTCTTGCTGCCAAGATCGCCCACCGCCCCGGGCGCGCACATCCGATCATCGGGGACTCCGGGATAGGCGGAAAGTACTAGGCCGCCCGCCGGGTTGTACGGCTCTTGTACGGCCGCCACCGACGATCGCCGGACGAACTCGTTCTGGAGGACCCGTGAGAACCACACTCAAGGCGGCGATCGCCCCGGCCGGCGCCGCGGTGTTCTTCACCAGCACCACCAGCGCCGGGCACATCATGCTCGCCCTCGGCGGCGGGGTCGCGATCAGCACGGGCCCGTCGGTGTACCAGACGAGCACGTACGCACAGCGTTCCGACTACCTCGGCTGGGCCTACGTCCCGTCGAGCTGGTAGCCCGCCGGTCGTTCGCCGGGAAGGCGTTGCCCATCCACCCAGCCCGGTTCCAGCGTGAACCGGCATCATCGGACTCCTGGGGGGTCTCATGTCAGTGCGCCACCGATTGACCCAAGCCGCCGTCGCGGCGGGTGTCCTCGCGGGCCTGGTCGCCGCACCGACCGCGGCGTCGGCCGCGGCCGGGCCGACCACCCTGCCCACGAGCGAGTACACCCTGAGCGCCACCTACAACCAATTCGACACGGTCGACAACGCTCTCGTTTCGGCTCTGGGCACCGCGGCCGTCCACACCGTCATGGACAACGCGAACCACGACCGCACCGCGCTGCCGTCGTCGTTCGGCGTCGCCGGGTTGTCGACCGGGTTCCGGTTCGACAGCGGCGACAACTCCGACTGCGCGAACTACCCGCAGGGCATCACCACCAGCCGCGACGCGGTCGGGACCGCCAACAGCGGCAACTACGACGGGCACCAGCTCGTCGTGGTCAGCTGGTACACCAAGGACGGCTGCGGCGGCGCCCAGGCCCGCAGCCGGATCACCCTGGTCGACTGGGACGCCACCTACCCCAACAAGTACCGGAAGGTCCTGCTCGTCGAGCCGACCGGCACGGCGGCGGCCCCGGACTTCAAGGACATCCCGATCCACGCCGGCGGCGTCTCCTGGTACGGCGACTACCTGTACGTCGCCGACACCGGGAAGGGCATGCGCGTGTTCGACATGCGCAAGATCCTCAAGACCGACAGCGGCGGCACGGCCGACCAGATCGGGCACCAGAGCGGCAGCACGTACTACGCCCACAACTACGCCTACGTCCTGCCGCAGGTGGGCACGATCACGTCGAAGACCACCTCCGGCACGAACCTCGCGTGGTCGTCGATCTCCCTCGACCGGGTGAGCAAGTCGATCGTCATGACGGAGTACACCTGCTCCTCCGGCTGCACGGACTACCCGAACCGCGCGCCGCGGGCGATCCGCTACCCGTTCGCGTCGTCCGGCACGTTCGCCGCGACGACGACGGCGAGCCAGGCCCTGCAGCTGCCCTGGTACAAGCTGAACGGCGTGGCGTCCCACAACGGGCGCTGGTGGTTCAATTCGTCCGGCTCGAAGCAGCTCTACTACTGGACGCCGACCGCCGGCCCGTCCACGTTCGCTTGGGTGGGCAGCGGCGAGAGCCTGTCCTACTGGGAGGACGACACCGCCGCCGACCTGCTGTGGTCGCTGCAGGAAGGCGCGGGCAGCCGCAACGTCTTCGCGGTCACCCAGGCGACCTACGGCGGTGGCTGAGGTAGCCTGACCGCATCGGACGATTCGGACAGCACGGCAACCCGGAGCGGCGCCACCGCCTCGGGTTGCTGCTCGCTGTCCTGCTGTTCTTCGGCGGGACGGCCGCGGTTCCTTCGTGGACACCGGGTCCCGACGGCCCGGTCGTGGCCGCCCCGCAGACGCACGACCTCGTCACGGGCCGGCAGGCCGCACCGCGCGCGCCGTCGACCGCCCCGGTCCCCTGGGCGCTGACCCCGGCCTCGCCGCTCACCTCCACGACCTCGTGGCGGACGCGGGTCGAGCGCACCGGCGAGGCACCTCCGGACGTCGCGCCGTCGACGTCGCGCTCCACCCGCGCACCGCCCTCCTTCGCGAGCTGAGACCGTTCGCGGCGCCGTTGCCCGGCGTCGTGCTCACTGCTGCGCGAAGGACCGGGAAGTGCCTGTTGTCGTATTGCTCTTGCTGCTGGCCACCGTCGTGGTGGCCGTCGGGTTGCTGGTGAAGATGGTCCGGGACGACGAGCCGCTGTTCGGCGGGCTCGGCATCTGCGTGCTCGTCGGGCCCGGCGCCGTGCTGGCGTTCCTGCACGTCGGCCTGGCCGGCTGACTCCCTTGTGCCACAACGGCTTCGGGGCGTACGGGTGCGTTGCGAGCCCCGTACGCCCCGGTGCCGGAGAGCCGCGGTCCGGGGGTTCCCCGACGCGCCGGTGATCCGGCGGGTCTGCGGGCCCGGCCACGTCCGGTAGCCTGTGTTCACGAAGTGAACAGCCGTTCCAGACTCCCGGCGGAGGCCACCGTGACCAAACCGACGCGGTCCCCGGACGCCCGCGCCGACCAGGCCGACATCCAGGCGGTGAGCCGGGTCAGCCAGATCCTGTCGCTGTTCGACCCGGCCACGCCGGAGGTGACGGCGGCCGAGGTCGCCGAGCGGCTCGGGCTCAACCGCACCACCGCGTACCGGTACTGCACGTCCCTGGTCGCGGCCGGGCTCCTCGAACGCAGCGCGGACGGCGGGTACGTGCCCGGCGGGCTGCTGCTGCAGCTCGGCGCGTTCGCCATCGGCCACCGCCGCGTCGTCAACCTCGCGCCGCGGCACATGCAGGCGCTCTCGCGCGCCACGCAGACCAGCGTCGTGCTCAGCCTGTGGGGGCTCACCGGCCCGGTGGTGTCGCGGGTCGAGGAAAACCCCTCGACGATCGTCATCGTGTCCGTGCGGGTCGGCAGCCACCTGCCGCTGGACACCGCGCAGAGCAAGGTCTTCCTCGCCTACCACGCCGACCAGCTGTCGATGGAACGCCTGATCGGCACCCTGTCCGGCACCGCGCGCGACGAGCTGCGCGCGGACGTCGACCGGGTCCGCGCGCTCGGTCACTGCTCGGCGATGAGCACGCCCGGCATCGTCGCGGTCGCCGCGCCGGTCTTCGACGAGTACGGCATCTGCGCGTCGATGGCGATCGTGGGCCCGGACAACACGTTGTCGATGGGCGACGACTCGCCCGAGGTGCGGGTCGTGGTCGACACCGCACGCGAGCTCACCCACGAGCTGGGCGGGCACTACCGGCCCGACGACGTCCAGCGCGCGGTGTAGGGCAGCCACGCCGGCGACGGCGGCGGTGGGACGTCGGCGTACTCGCGCGCGCCGGCCAGCGCACTGCCGACGAAGTCTTCGCCGACCCCGGAAACGCCGTCGACCAGTTCGCGCAGGACCGCCGGGCCGCCGAGCCACAACGCCGTGACGACTTCGACGGCCCGCGCGCCGGAGGCGAGGAACCGCAGGACGTCGTGCACCGTGCGGGCGCCGTTGGTGCCGATCAGGGGCACGTCGAGCTGCCGGAAAGCCTTGCTCACCCAGTAAAGGCTCATCGGGAGGCAGCCCGGTGAGCTCCACGCGCCCCACGAGCCGAGCACGGCGCCGCCGTCGAGGTCGGGTAGGAAGCCCGGGTAGCGGCCGACCAGCCCGACCGCGTCCGCCCCCGCCGAGCGGGCCGCCCGGGCCAGCGCGACGACGTCCGACGCCTGGCCCGGCAGCTTCACGAAGAGGGGGACGTCAACGGCCTCCCGCACCGCTCGGACCGCGTCGCGCACACCGTCCACTTCGGTCAGTTGCCGCACCGCACGTGCCTCACGGCCGTGGGGCGCCCCGATGTTCAGCTCGACCGCCGGGACGACCGACGCCAGCGCCCGCCCGATCCGCGCCGCCGCGGCCGGGTCGCCGAGGGTGATGCTGCCGAGCACCGGGCAGCCCCGGTCGCGGCCGTGCGCGACCCCGGCGGCCAGCACGGAAAGCCAGTCGTCGAGGTCCACGGCCGCGAGCCCGGAGCGGTTGAGCAGGCCGTCGCCCGGCGCACCCGAGCCCGGCGGCCGCACCCGGCCGTCGGCCGCGACGAACGCGTAGTCCGCGATGTCGAGCTGACGCCGGGCCGCGGCGCTCTCGTTGACCGACTTCGCCACCACGGCCCCGGCCCCCGCGTCGACGCACGCGACGATCCCTTCCAGGGTCATGGTCAGCTCGGACGAGCCGACCCACACCGGGTTCGCGGCCGCCAGCCCGCCGACGTCCATTCAGGACAGCGCCGGGATCGTGCTGTCGTCGGCCATGTCGACGTCCTTCGTCTCCGGGCCGAGGTACCCGCCGAGGCTGATCAGCAGGCCGGCCAGGACGATCAGGACGGCCGGCGCCAGGTGCGCGGGCAGGACGCCGTCGAAGCGCTGCAGGTAGAACTGGTAGAACGCGGGCGCGATCAGCGCGAGGCTGTAGCCGACGCCGTACCCGGTCGACCGGATGCTCGCCGGGAACCGCTCGGTGAGGTACGCGGCGATCGGGCCGAAGGTGCCGACGGTGAACACGCCGATCAGCACGCCGAAGCCGAGTGCCGCGCCGAAACCGCCGTTCGAAGCCATCAGCAGCGTGTACGAGCCCGCGCCGATCACGACCATCGAGAAGCCGTAGCCGATGTAGAACCGGCGGCGCCCGATCCGCTGCGACAGCACCCCGAACACCGGGTAGGACAGCGCGGCGGCCGCGTTGATCACGAGCATGGTCAGCGTGACCTCTTTGCTCGAGAGGTCCAGGTGGGCCTTGAGCTGCGCCGGTGTCACGGCGGCTTCCATGTTGGTCGCGAGCCACGTGCCGGTCATCAGGACGAACACCTGGCCGAGCGCCCGAGGGTACTTCTTCAGCAGGCGGAGGAACGGCAGCTTGTGCTTCTCCCCGGTCAGCTCGGCCGGGGGCTCGTGGACCTGCTTGAGGTAGTAGCGGAACAGCACCGCGGCCAGCAGCGCGCCGACGAAGAACGGGATCCGCCAGCCCCACTGGACGTACGCGCTGTGCAGGCCGGCCGAAGGCAGCAGCTGCAGCATCAGCAGGGTGATCGCGGCGATCACCGCGTACGCGGCGGGCGAGGTCGACGTGATGATCGAGGCGTACAGACCGCGTTTGTGCTTCGGGCTCCACTCCATCGCTAGTGGCACCGCGGTCGTGTACTCGCCGCCGAGGAAGATCCCGTCGACGAACCGCAGGGCGATGAGGATGCCGACCGACCACGTCCCGATCGTCTCGTGCCCGGGCAGGCACGCGGTCAGCAGCGTGATGACCCCGAAGCCGCCGACCGCGACCAGCGTCGTGCGCTTGCGCCCGACGGTGTCGGCGAAGTGGCCGAAGACGATCGCGCCGAGCGGGCGGCCGATCAGCGTGGAGGCGAACACCAGGGACGCCAGCACCGCGGTCGTGCTCGCGCTGAGGTTCGCCGCCTGGAAGTACACCGTCGCCGGCGCCAGCACGACGATCGGCAGGTAGATGTCGAACTGGTCGACGAAGTAGGCGAGGGTCCCCCCGCGGACCGCGGCCCGGACCTTGGCCATGTCCGGGCCGTGCGGGGTGCCGGGACGAGCGGACGCCTCTGCGGCGCTGGGCGGTGTGGACATCGGCGTCCTCCGGAGTTGGCTCAGCCTCTTCGAACTGAATGTTCACCAAGTGAACAGACGCCACTCTAAATAGGGCTACCCGGATGCACAAGAGCGGTCACAGGGTTGACACGCGGTCCTATAGTGAACTTTGACTTCATAATGTGAACGGAAAGGCTGCTCATGAGCCCGCGCCCCGCGATCGCCACCGTCCTGGACGGCTTGGCCGACATGCACGTCCACTCCGGCCCGAGCCCGTTCCCCCGGCGCTTCGACCACGTCGAAGCCGCGCAGGACGGCGCCCGCATCGGGATGCGCGCCATGGTCGCGAAGTCCCACCACCACAACACCCAGATGGACATCCTCGCGATGAAGGGCCGTCTCGCGGACGTCAAGGCGCAGGCCTTCGGCGGCATCGCGCTGAACAGCACGGTCGGCGGGCTGAACGTGCACGCCGTGCGCATGTGCCTGCGCATGGGCGGCAAGGTCGTCTGGTTCCCGACCATCTCCTCCGGCCGGCACATCGACTGCCACCCCGAGGACGGCGCGTTCCCGACCACCACCGTGCCCCTGACCCTGGAGCGCATCGACATCGTCGACGAGAACGGGAACCTCAAGCCCGAGGTCGGCGAGATCCTCGACGAGATCAAGGAGCAGGGGGCCGTCGTCAACGGCGGGCACATGTACCCCGAGTACATCCGCACGCTGTTCCAGGCGGCCAAGGAGCGCGGCATCACGCGGATGGCCGTCAGCCACCCGGACTTCGTCATCGGCGCCGACCCGGCGCTGTGCCGCGAACTGATCGAGCTCGGCGCGTTCGTCGAGCACGAGGTCGGCATGTACGACCCCGAAGGCACGCAGAAGTGGGACCCGAAGCAGCTGCTGACCTGGATCGAGACCCTCGGGCCGGAGCACACCGTGCTGGCGTCTGACTTCGGTCAGAAGGCCAACCCCAAGCCGGTCGACGCGTGGCTGCGCGTCGGCGAAGCGCTGCTCGACCTCGGCCTGCCGGAGAAGGACCTGCGGCGGATGGTCCGCGACAACCCCGGCTACCTGCTGAACCTCGACGACTGAAAGGACGCCTCCCCGTGTACGAAAAGGACGACCCCCGCTCGTCGCTGGCCACCGCGGCGCGCCCCGACAGCGGCGACGGCATCGCCGCCGCCCAGTACCTGGACCTGCGCGAAAACCCGGTGGTCCGGGCGCAGAACGTCATCCTGATCCACACCGACGCCCGCGACGGCGACGACCTCGACGACGGCACCCTCGACGGCGAGCTGGCGATCATCGTCACCGACGCCTCCCCCGCCTTCACCGTGCTGACCGGCGACGGGGCGACCAAAGTGGACTCGCCGGGGCTCGTCGTCGTCCCGCCCGGCGCTTCGCGGATCAGCGTCCACGGCGACGGCCCGCTCGTGCGGCTCGTCGAGGCGACCGAAGCCGCGTGGCGGGACAAGGTGACGAACGCGGACGCCTACGCGCAGGACCACCCGCGCGTCGCGCTGCTGCAACGCTGGCCCGCGCCCGCCGAAGAACGTGTCCGGTGCTACCCGCTCGCCGACGTCCCGCAGGACCCGAAGCGGTTCGGGCGAATCTTCCGGACCCGGTCGTTCATGGTGAACTTCCTGCCCCTGCAGGACGGTCCGCGCGACCCGCGCAAGCTCTCGCCGCACCACCACGACGACTTCGAACAGCTTTCCCTTGCCGTGCGGGGAGAGTACGTCCACCACATCCGCACGCCGTGGCTGCCCGACAGCACCACCTGGCGCGAGGACGAGCACGTCCGGATCGGCAGCCCGTCGGTGACGGTCATCCCGCCGCCGACCGTGCACACGTCCGCGGCGAGCGATCCCGGCGTGAACCAGCTGATCGACATCTTCAGCCCGCCGCGGGTGGACTTCTCGGAGAAGCCCGGCTGGGTCCTGAACGCCGGCGACTACCCGATGCCGCCTTCCGGGGGCCCCGGGTGGCAGGGCCCCCGGCCCGGGGCGGAGCCACCGGTGGCACAGCCGTGAGCGGGCGGACCGGAGGCGGGCTGTTCACCCGCGAAGCCACGCCCGTGGGCACCTGGCTGAAGATCGCCTCGACCGAGCCCGCCGAGATCATGGCCTTCGCCGGGTTCGACTTCGTCGTCGTCGACCTCGAGCACGCGCCCCTCGACCTGGTGACGGCGTACCGGCTGATCACCACCGCCGCCGCGCTCGGCATGACGCCGATCGTGCGGGTGCCCGACAAGACGCCGTCGACGATCCAGAAGATCCTCGACGCCGGGGCCATGGGCATCCTCGTACCGCACGTCGACACCGTCGAGGAGGCGGCCGCGGTCGGGCGGGCGTGCCGGTTCCCGCCGCACGGCGTCCGCGGCGCCGGCGGCACCAGCCGCGCGGGTGCCTGGGGCCTGCGCCCGAACGCCGCCTACCTGGCGACGGGCAACGACGACGTCCTCTGCATCCCGCAGCTGGAAAGCGTCGAGGCGATCAAGGCGGCACCGGAGATGCTGGCCCTGGACACCGTGGACGCGGTGTTCGTCGGGGCGGCGGACCTGTCGATGTCGATGGGCAGCACGCCGGCGTCGCCCGAGGTGCTCGACCTGATCGCGTCGGCCGTGGCCGCGGCGCACGACGCCGGGAAGCGCTGCGGGCTCGCGTTCGGCGGCGTGCCGGACCGGGCTGCCCAGGCCGTGCGGGACGGCTGCGACTTCGTCCTGCTCAGCAACGACACGACGATGCTGGCCGAAGCCGCGCGCGGCCTGGTTCGGGCGTTCCGGGACGCGACGGCATGACGCTTTCCCTGCCCCGCACCGCGTTGTCGATCGGCGAGCTGGACCAGCTCGACCACGACCGCGCGGTGCGGTTCGTGCGCTCACTGGAGGAGTTCGGCCACCGCATGGTCTGGATCCCCGAGGTCAACGGCAGAGAGGCGTTCACCACCGCCGCGCTGGTCCTGGCGGCCACGGACCGGATCATCGTCGGGAACGGCGTCGCGCGGGCCCTCGAGCGTGTGCCGAAGTCGGCGGGGTCGGCGGCGCGGGACCTGGCCGCCGGCTACCCCGGCCGGTACGTGCTGGGGCTCGGGGTCAGCGGCGCGGTCCGCGAACGCGGGGTCGGGCCGCTGCCGTTCCTGCGCGACTACCTCGACGGCGTGGACAAGGTGGCACCCGGGGTGCCGCGGGTGCTCGGCGCGTACTCGGCCGGGATCACGAAGCTGGCGGCCGAGCGCGCCGACGGGCTGATCACGTTCCTCGTCACGCCGGAGCACACGCGCTGGGCCCGCGAAACGATCGGGGACCTGGTCCTCTCGGTCGTCCAGTGGGCGGTCGTGGGCCGGGACCGGGCGTCGGCACGCGACGTGGCCCGGGAGCGGCTCGCCTACTACCTGACCCTCCCCCACCAGATCGCGAAGCTGAAGCGGCTCGGGTTCACCGACGCCGACCTCGCGCCGCCGGGGTCCGACCGCCTGCTCGACGCACTCGTCGCGTGCGGCACGCCTTCGCAAGTCCGCGAAGCCGTGCAAGCGCAGTACGACGCCGGCGCCACGCAGGTGGCGTTGACGCTGGTCGGCCCGCTCGACGACGCGAAGCTCGACGCCTACCGGGCGCTCGCACCACAGGAGGATTGATGCGCACGGCCGAGAAAGTCATCATCACCACCGCCATCACGGGCTCGGTGAACATCCCGTCCCAGAGCCCGTACCTGCCGCTGTCCGCCGACGAAGTCGCCGACGCGGCGTTGGAGGCCATCGCAGCCGGGTCGGCCATCGTCCACCTCCACGCCCGCGAACCGGACGGGCGGCCGACACCCGACCCGGAGGTGTTCGAGAAGATCGTCGGGCGGATCACCGCCGAGGCCGACGCCGTCATCAACATCACCACCGGCGGCGCGTCGTCGATGACGATGGACGAACGGCTCGCCGCGGCGTACCGGCTGCGGCCCGAGCTCGCCTCGCTGAACATGGGCTCGATGAACTTCGTCTACTCCGGCATCGCGGACAAGGTGACGGAGTGGCGGCACGACTGGGAAAAGCCGTACGTGCTCAACACCTACTCGAAGCCGTTCGTGAACACCTTCGACAAGATCGAGCACACGCTGCGGACGCTCGGTGAGGCCGGGACGCGGTTCGAATACGAGTGCTACGACATCGGGCACCTGTACTCCCTGGCGTACTTCGCCGAGCTCGGGCTGGCGAAACCGCCGTTGCTGATCCAGGGCGTGTTCGGCGTCCTGGGCGGGATCGGCGCCGACCACGCGAACCTGGAGCACATGGTGCGGATCGCGGACAAGCTGTTCGGTGACGACTACGCGTTCTCGGCGTTCGCCGCCGGCCGCGACCAGATGAGCTTCGGCACGCACAGCGCGTGGCTCGGCGGGCACGTCCGGGTGGGCCTCGAGGACAGCCTGTGGCTCGGGAAGGGCCGTCTGGCGGAGACGAACGCGCAGCAGGTCCGGAAGATCCGGGCCGTGGTGGAGGATCTGGGCAAGCCGATCGCGACCCCGGCCGAGGCCCGGGCGATGCTGGGCCTGCGGGGAGGAAAGGCATGAGTCTGCTGACCGGCAAGGTGGTCCTGGTCGTCGGGGCCAGTTCGGGGATCGGGGCCGACGCGGCGCGGGTGTTCGCCGCGGACGGCGCGTCGGTGATGCTGGTGGCCCGGCACGAAGAGCCCTTGGCGAAGCTGGCCGCCGAGCTGTCCGGCCACGACGTCGCCTACACGACCGGCGACGTCGCCTCGGCGTCCGATGTGGACGCGTTCGTGGCGGCGACGGTCGCCCGCTTCGGCCGCCTGGACGGCGCGTTCAACAACGCGGCGATGGGTGGCAGCGGCCGGCTCGACTCGGTGTCCGAAGCGGACTTCGACCGGATCATGGCGGTGAACGTGAAGGGCACGTGGCTGTGCCTGCGCGCCGAGGTCCGCGCGATGACGGGCCCCGGGTCGATCGTGAACGTGAGCAGCATCGGCGGCGTGCGCGGCAGTTCGGGAATGGGCGCGTACCAGGCGACGAAGCACGCGGTGATCGGCTTGACGCGTACCGCCGCCCACGACTTCGGCCCGCAGGGGATCCGGGTGAACGTGATCGCCCCGGGCCCGACGGAGACACCGATGCTGGACGAGCTGCGCCGCACCATCCCGGGCGGCGTGGAAGCCCGGATCGCGGCAACGCCGTTGCGCAAAGCGGGCACGGGCGAGGAAGTCGGCTCGGCGGCGGCGTTCCTGCTGAGCGACCGGGCCGGCCACCTGACCGGAGTGGTCCTCCCCGTGGACGGCGGCTTCACCGCGTGACTCGAGCGGGATCACGCCAGGTCGGGGATCAGCTCCCCGATCAGGCGGATGCTCTTCAGCACCTTTTCGTGCGGGATGCCGCCGATCTGCTGGAGGCACATCATCCGGTCGATGCCCAGGTTCGCGTACGCGCGCAGCTTCTTGCGGCACGTCTCCGGGCTGCCCACGATCAGGGAGTCCTGCGCGCTCAGCACCTCGAACACCTCGTCGTCCGCGACCTGCTCGCCCTGCAGGACGCGGGCGATGAGGAGGTTCGCCTCCGACGGTGTGTTCGAGGCCTCGCCGCGCAGGAAGTCGCCCGTGAGGCCCGGCGCCCGCTTCAGCTCCTCGTTGCGGGCGTTGACGCGGACGAACTCCGTCGCCGCTTCGAAGAACGTCAGGGCCGTCACCGTGTACCAGGCCGCGGCCGCTGCGGCGCCGTTGCGCATCGCTTCCTCGTCGGTGTCCGCGCAGTGGACGAACGTGAAGAACCCCACCTGGTTGTTCACGAACGCCCCGACCGGTGACGTGCACTGCCCGGCCGCGGCCCGGTACAGCTCGACCAGCCGCCCGGCGCGCTCCAGCGACTCCCACATCGTCGTGCCCAGCACGCCGACCCCGCGGCGGCCGGCCTCTTCGAACGACGCCGGGCTCGCGGCCGCCTGCCACAGCGGCGGGTGCGGCTTCTGCAGCGGCTTCGGCCCGATCGGGACGCCGTCGACGCGGTAGGCGTCGCTCTCGTAGGAGAACGCCTCGGCCGTCCACATCTTCGGCACCATTTCGAACGCCTGCTGCGTCTGGGCCCTGGCCTCGTCGGGCTGGATGCCGAACAGCCGCCACTCGGGGATGGTCGACCGCGTCAGGCCCAGCTCCACCCGGCCACCACTGAGGTGGTCGAGCGTCGCGGCCCGCTCGGCGACGCGGATCGGGTGGTTGAACCGCCCCGGCGCGAGCACCGCGGCGTGCCCGAGCCGGATCCGGCTGGTCCGCTGGGAAAGCGCGGCCAGCATCAGCTCGGGCGCGGACGACAGGCTGAACTCCCCCGCGCCGTGGTGCTCGACCTGCCACCAGCACCCGTAGCCGAGCTCGTCGGCGAGGACGGCCTGTTCGATCGCCTGCCGGAACCGGACCTGCTCGTGCCCTTCGGGCCAGGGCCGCGGGTTCTGGATCTCGTTAAACAGGTCGACCTTCATCCACGGCCTCCGCTTCGTCGGGGTAACCGTGAAGTCAGTCCCCGAGAGCTACCGCGCCGTTACCGATGGTCGCCCGGAAGGAGCAGTCGTAGAGTGACGCGCAGGGGCGCGCGAGAGGCGGTGACCATGGCCGTCGAGCCGGGTGGGCCGCGGCGGGCCGAGGTGCTGGCCGCGCTGTCGCTCGCCATCGATCTCGGACTCGGGCAGCCGATGGAGCACATGCTGCGCTCCGCGGTGATCGCGACGCGGCTCGCCGGGCGGCTCGGCCTCGACGAACGGCAGCGCGGGACGACCTACTACGCCACCCTCGTCGCCTGGATCGGCTGCCACGCCGACTCCCACGAGCTGGCCGCGTGGTTCGGGGACGACCTCGCGTTCCGCGCCGCCACCTACCGCGTCGACTGGACCGGCCTGCCCTTCCTGCGCCTGCTCGCCTCGCACGCCGGGCGTGACCGGGGGCCCGTCGCCCGTGGGGTGGTGGCCGCCGCGTTCCTCGCCAGGGCCCGTGGCCGCATGGCCGAGCTGATCCACTCCCACTGCGCCTCGGCCGGGCAGCTCGCCCACCGGCTGGGGCTGGACGCGGCCGTCGGCACCGCGCTCGCCGGCACCTTCGAACGCTGGGACGGCAGCGGCCTGCCCGCCGGAGTCCGCGGCGACCGGCTGCCGATCGAGGTGCGCGTGGTGCACCTCGCCGAAGTCGCCGAGGTGTACCTGCGGCGCGGCGGGAGCGGCGCCGCCGTCGCGATGGCCGAAGCCCGCAGTGGCAGCCGGTTCGACCCCGCCGTCGTGGCCGCTTTCGCCGGTGCCGCACCGGAAATCCTCGACGGCCTGCTCGAGGCCGACGTCTGGACGGCCGCCCTCGAGCAGGCCCCCGACCGCGACCGGACGCTCACCGGGTCCGAACTGGACGACCTGCTCACCGCGATCGGCGACTTCGCCGACCTCAAGTGCCCGTTCGCCCTCGGGCACTCGCGCGGGGTCGCGGACCTCGCCGCCGAGGCAGCGCGTCACGCCGGGCTGCCCGAGCCGGACGTCCGGCTCGTCCGGCGGGCCGGGCTGGTGCACGACCTCGGCCGGATGGGCGTGCCCAACACCATCTGGGAAAAGCCCGGCCCGCTGTCCGAAGCCGAATGGGAACGCGTGCGCCTGCACCCCTACCTGACCGGCCGGATCCTGCGCCGGGTAAGCGGTCTGGAGCAGGTCGCCGTCGTCGCGGCGGCGCACCACGAGCGGCTCGACGGCTCCGGCTACCCGCTCGGCGCGGCAGGCGCGGCGCTGGCCCCGCACGCCCGGCTGCTCGCCGCCGCCGACGTCTACCACGCGCTGCGCGAACCACGGCCGCACCGCCCGGCCCGCGACGCCGTCGACGCCGCCGAGATCCTCCGGCAGCAGGCGCGGGAGTCCCGGTTGGACGCCGAGGCCGTCGACGCCGTCCTGCTCGCCGCCGGGCACGCGCGCCGCCGCACCGCCTACCCCGCCGGGCTGACCGGCCGCGAGGTCGAGGTCCTGCGCCTGCTGGCGGGCGGCGGTTCGAACCGGGAGATCGCGCGGTCGCTGTCGATCAGCGAGAAGACCGTCCGCAACCACGTCGAGCACATCTACGCCAAGGCCGGGGTGTCCAACCGGACCGGTGCCGGGCTGTTCGCCCTCGAGCACGGCATCACCGGCCTGCCCGGAAGATGAGGCATCCGCCCCATGCGCGGGCGGCCGGGCCGGGCGAGGCTGACTCCGGCCGAAAGGAGCCCGCCATGCCCACCCGCGCCGTCGTCAGCCTCACCACCGGACTCGAAGACCCGGAAAAGGTCACCGTCGCGTTCCTCGTCGCGGTCGGTGCCGCCGAACAGCACCGCGCGACCCTGATGTTCCTCACCAAGGAGGCCGTCCGGCTCGCGCTCGACGGCTTCGCCCAGGCCACGGCGTGCGAAGGCTGCCCGCCCCTGGCCGAACTGGTCAAGCGCTACGAAGCCGCGGGCGGGCGCTTCCTCGTCTGCCCGATCTGCTTCACCGCCCGCCACCTCGCCGACGACGGCCTGGTCGCGAACGCCTCCCTCGGCGGCACGGTGCCGATGTGGGAGTGGATCGGCGACGAGCCCGTCACGACGTTCAGCTACTGAAGCCATGACCACCGAAGGCGAACGGTTCGCCCGCGCGCTCGCCGTCCGGGACGCCGCCGCGCTGAAGGCGGTGCTGGCCGGCGACGTCGACTTCGCCGCCCTCACCCCGGGCCGGCACTGGACGGCCTCGGACCCCGCGGAGATCGTCGACGACATCGTCCTCGGCCAGTGGTTCGGCCCAGGCCGCCGGATCGTCGAGCTGTGCTCGGTGCGCACCGGCCGGGTGGCGGGCTGCCGGCACGTCGCCTACCGGCTGCGGGTCCGCCGCGACGACGTGGACCACCTGGTCGAGCAGCAGGCCTACTACACCGCGCGGGACGGCGAGATCGTCTGGCTGCGCGTCCTCTGCTCGGGCTACCGGTCGCTCCGCGGCTGAGAATCCGGTCACGTCGGCGTGGCTCGGCGCGCCGAGCGGCCGTCCGCCTGCCATCCTCTTGCGGTCGGGAAGACAGGCGGACGGAGGCACCGTGGGCGTCATCAGCTGGATCGTGCTCGGGCTCATCGCGGGCTTGATCGCGAAGGCCCTCATGCCGGGCAAGGACCCGGGTGGCTGCATCATCACGATCCTGCTCGGGATCGGCGGCGCCTTTGTCGGCGGCTGGGTCGGCAAGACCCTGTTCCACACCGACCTCGGCACCTTCTTCGACCTGCGCACCTGGGGTCTGGCGGTCCTCGGCGCACTGATCATCCTGGTGATCTACCGGATGGCGTTCGGCCGCGGCCGCCGCGACTAGGTCAAGCTGACGCCGTACGCGCTCAGCGCCTCGCCGACCGGCTGGAAGAACGACGTCCCGCTGCCCTTGCCGGACGTGATGCCCAGCCCGACGCTGCCCGCGAACAGGCAGCCGCCCGAGTCGCCGGGGTTGACCAGCGCGTCGGTCTGGATCAGCTGGGACACCGAGCCTTCGGCGTAGTTCACGGTCACGTTCGTCCGCGTGACCGAGCCCGAGGTGAGGTGCGTGGTGCTGCCGCTCTTGCTGATCCGCTGGCCGACCGTCGCGGTGCCGGCGGAGCTGATCCGCTGCGTCGAGCCGTTCCACAGGGTGACCGCCCCGGGCGCGCTGCCGGTGGTGTTGCGGATCAGCCCGTAGTCGTTGCCCGGGAAGCTCGAACCCTGCGACGGCCCGACGTTCCACGTCGACACCGCGCGGGTGCAGTGGCCGGCGTCGACGATGTAGTTCTGGCCGCCGCGCTGGGTGTTGAAGCCGACCGAGCAGCGGACCCCGCCGCCGGTGATGGCCTCGCCGTTGTAGATCGCCGTGTGCATCTCGCCGGCGACGCGTTCCACCCGGACGCGGTCGCCGAGCGACGCGGCGGCCGTCAGCAGGGCATCGGTGCCCTTGGCCGCGTCGGCCACGGTCAGCACGACCTGGTTGGTCTTCGGGTCGAGGCCGATCGCCGTGTGCGCCACGGCGGGCAGCGCCTGCAGGGCGTGCTGCGCGCCGGCGAGGGCCGCGCTGGAGTTCTTCACGAGCCGGGCCTGTCCGCCGGCGGCGGTCACCTGGTCGGCGGCGGCCTGGTCGAGCACGTTGACGACCGGCTTCGCGGCCGCGTCGAGGTAGCCGTCGACGGCCCGGGTGCCGAGGGCGCCGGTGACCCGGTGCAGGGTCTCGACGCCGGCGGCCTGGGTCCGCAGCAGGGCGACCGCGGCGGACTCGCCGATCCCGGCGTCGGCCATCAGGGAGGCGACGGCGTCGGCCTGCACCTCGGGCGAGTAGCCCTCGACGGTCGCGGCGCCGGCGGGGACGGACAGGAATCCGGCGGCCGCCGCGGCGACGGCCAGTGTGGTGGCGAAACGGGCGAGCGGGTGTGGTGTGCGCATGCCGTTGACTCGCTTTCACGGGGACGGCCGGCGCGAGGGATGGCCGCACCGGGGTGCGCCCGAGGGTGAGCCGCGGCCCGGACCCCGCGGTACCGACTTTCGTCGGACAGGACAAAAGATGGGTACCGGGCAATTCGCCCACCATCGTGCCGCGCAGAGCACCCGGACAGGAACCCGGTCCGCCCCGGGTTATCCGCCGGGCCGCGGGGCGACGGTCAGCAGGCTCAGCTCGGCCAGCCCGCGCACGTAGCGGCTGGCCCGCAGGTCGCTCGGCATCACGAGCGTCGGGCGCGGCAGGACCTCGCCGTTGTACCGGGTGGCGAGCAGGGCCGCGCAGTGGCCGAACTCGGGATCGATCTCCGCCAGCGAGAGCACCACCCGGAACCCGTCCTCGGCCACCGCCACCACGACGACGGTCAGCCCGGACATCTTGTGCCGCGGGTCCAGCGGCAGCGGCCCTTCGGCGAGCACGTCGTAGAGGTGCACGCCGTGCACCTCGTGCCGTTCCCGCTTGCGGCGGGTCACGTACTCGACGTCGAGCCGGATCTGCGGGCGGGCCCGCAGGTCACCGACGTCGATCAGCCGCGACGCACACCCCGTCCCGGTGACGAGCAGCGCCCCGGCCGGCGGCAGGACGTGCTGGTCGCGGGCGGGCTCCATGCGTCCACGCTAAGTCGGCCCCACGGCCGCGCACATCCACCGATCAGGCACAGCTCGGACGCAACTGCGGCACGATTCGCGCCAAAGCACCGCAGGCGCGGCTGTTTCAGCCGGTCGCCAGCGAGATCTCCGTGGACTTGACCAGGGCGACGACCGGCGAGCCCGCTTCGAGGCCCAGCTCGGTGACGGCTTCCCGGGTGATCGAGGCGGTGAGCTCACCGCCGTCCACGGCGACCTTCACCGTCGCCATCGCACCGCCGGTCGCGACGGCCGTGACCCGGCCCGGCAGCTGGTTGCGGATGCTGATCCCCTCGACCGGCCCGGTGGCCAGCGACACCTCGGTCGACTTGATCAGCGCGCGCACGGCGGCGCCTTCGGCGAGGCCGAGGTCCTCGACGGCTTCCCGGGTGACGGCGGCGGTGATCTCCTGCCCGCCGGACAGGCGCGCCTTGACGGTCGCCATCACCTCGCCCGGTGTGACGGCCGCGACCGTCCCCGCGAGCTGGTTGCGGATGCTCAGTCCCATGGCCGGACTCTAGCCGGGCGCCGCGAGCTGCGCATTTCACGCCTGGCGCCGGATTCGCCGGACCGCTGCATCGCCCTGGACCGCCCATAACGTGGCTTCCGACAACAATTGCAGCACGTAACACTACGGACGGGACCCGACCTCCCCTGCCCGCCGCGCCTCGTCGGCAAGGGCGCCGTAGCGACGGTCACCCGACGCCGCCGCGGCGCGAGTGGCAGGATGTGGCGGTGAGCATGCACGGCGTGCTCGTCACCGGCCGGGAAGAGAGGCTGGCGGTCCCCACTGCGCGGAGGCGATCAACTGTGACGAGCCCGTTTTCCACTTCGACCGCTTCGGCGGGCAGCGGCCCGGTCCTGACCGTCCGCGGGGAGCTCGACGTGGCCACCGCGCCCCAGCTCCGCACCCGGATCGGCGAGCTCACCCTGGACGCGGGCCAGCTGCTGGTGGTCGACCTGGCCGGGGTGACCTTCTGCGACTCCAGCGGGATTTCGGCGCTCATCGCGGCCCGGAACGCGGCCCAGGCGGCGAACGCGGAGGTCGCCCTGGTGGCGGTCCCCGCCCGGATCACGCGGACGTTCGAGCTGACCGGGCTGGCGGAATTCTTCGTCACCTACCCGACGGCCGAGGCCGCGATCACCGCCCACGGCTGAGCCGGCTCTCGTTCCGCGGGCGAGTCCGCAGTACGGCCGCTCATTCGTCTTCAACAAGTTGAACGAAACCCTTGACTCAGTGAAGACCGTCATTATGCTGACATTCACATCACGAAACTGAAGGGTCGGCGATGGTGTCAGCGGAAGAAGGCAACGGGCTCCCCACCGCCTCCATGCTGACCGCCATCGGGGCGAAGATCCGCACCATGCGCAAGGAACGCGGGCTCACCGTCGAACGCCTCAGTGAACTCTCCGGCGTCTCGACCGGCATCGTCAGCCAGGTGGAGCGCGGGAAGGCGAACCCGTCCTTCTCGACCATGGTGCAGCTCGCCCACGGGCTCGGCATCTCCGTGGGCCGCCTGTTCGACGGCGACGACCACCGCTCGCCCGTGGTCCGGAAGTTCGAACGCCGCCGGATCGACGGGCACGGGCTCGCCGAGGGCGACGGCGGGCTGTACGAACTGCTCACCCCCGACCTCAACGGGGCGCTCGAGGCCACCTGGGTGGAGACCCCGCCCGGCTACGACAGCAGCGAAACCCCCTACCGGCACAACGGCGAGGAGTTCGGGCTCATCCTCTCCGGCGCCAAGGACGTGTACCTCGACGGCGTCCGGCACCACCTCGAGGCCGGCGACTCGATCCGCTACGCGTCCACCATCCCCCACTGGTACGTCAACTCCGGCGACGAAACCTGCGTCGCCGTCTGGGTGATCACGCCCCCCACCTGGTGATCACCGGTCGCTCCTCGTAGCGGCGTCTCCTCCCTCCCCTTTATCAGCCACTTTCCCGCGAGGCGGAAACCATGGCTTCTTTGTCGACCCGTCAATCCGACGACGTCAGAACCTTCGCCGCGCGACGGCCGCTCGTCGCCCTCGGCCTGGGCGGCACCCTCGAGTGGTACGACTGGCAGATCTTCGGCCTGCTGTCGGCCTTCCTCGGCCCCGAGTTCTTCCCCAACTCCGACCCCGTCGCCGCGACGCTGAGCGCGCTGGCCGTGTTCGCCGTCGGGTTCGTCTTCCGGCCGCTCGGCGGCGTGCTGCTCGGGATGGTCGCCGACCGGTTCGGCCGGCGCCGCGTGATGCTCGGGTCCGTCGCCGCGATGGCGGCGGCCACCGCGGTCATCGCCATCCTGCCCGGCTACCGCACCCTCGGCGTGTGGGCCGGGGTGATCCTGCTTCTTTGCCGCGTGGTGCAAGGGATTTCGACCGGTGTCGAAGGTCCGCTTGCGACCGCGTACGCGGTCGAGCTCACCGCCGAAGGGCGCGAAGGCCGCGCCGCCGGCGTCATGAGCGTGTTCGTCAACACCGGCATCCTCGCCGCGTCCCTGATCAGTTTCGCGACGAGCGCGGCAATCGGCGGCCCGGCCATGCAGGACTGGGGCTGGCGGATCCCGATGGCGGCCGGGGCCGTGCTCGGCGTCGTGATCGTCTACATGCGACGGAACCTGCCGGAAAGCCTGAACACCGAGCAGGAAACCCGGCCGGCCGCGGACAACCGTGCTGTCTGGCGCGGCATCGGCAAGCACTGGCTTGCGCTGCTGGCGATGGTCTTCGTGGTCGGCGCCGCGCAGGCGTACAACTACGCGTGGAACGTCGGCCTGCCGAGCCTGGCGCGCAGCACGTACAAGGAGAACGCGACGAGCGTCTTCGCCGTCACCTCGGCGCTGGGCGTGATCCTCGTCGTCGGCTCGATCTTCACCGGGATGCTGGCCGACCGCAAGAAGCTCTCCCGCACGTTCGTCGTCACGCGGCTGCTGGCCGTGCCGTCGGTGTTCCTGATGCTGCTCTACGCCGGCCCCGGGCTCGGCGGGTTCAGCGCGGTGCTGCTCGGCGGCGGGCTCGTGCTGGTGCTCAACATGACGCTCTACAACGTGGTCAGCACGACGCTGCTGCCCGTCCCCTGCCGCGCCACCGGCGTCGGCCTCGGCTACGGCATCGGGGTCGCGCTGTTCGGCGGCACGGCGTCCTACCTGCTGGTGTGGCTGGGCCAGTACGGCGCCCCCTGGATGTTCCCGGCCTACACCGCCGTGCTGTGCCTGATCAGCGTGGTGCTCTACCTCGCGGCCCTGCGCCGCACCGGAACCTACCGTGGCGAATGAGGAGTATCGGATGAACCTGGCGGACCTCGCGGTGTCCACAGAGGACCTGACGGCCCCGGTGGTGCGGCGCAGCGACGTCGTCGTGGTCGGCGGCGGGCCGGCGGGCGTCAGCGCCGCCGTCGCCGCCGCCCGGACCGGCGCCTCGGTGACCCTGCTCGAGCGCTACGCCGCGCTCGGCGGGCTCGCCTCGGGCGGCATGGTGCTGGTGCTCGACGACATGGTCAACGGCCCCGAGGTGTCGGTGCGCGGCATCGTCGCCGAGTACGTCGAGCGGATGCACCGGATGGGCCTGGCGGTGTTCCCGCCGGAGGCCGACCGGATCTCCTCGCCGGAGATGTGGCGGCGCTGGAGCCGCTGGGGCGCCTTCGACTTCCACTCGCACGCCTCCCCCAAGCCGATCTGCTACGCCGTCGCCTTCGACCCCGACGGCTGGAAGCGGGTGTCGAACGACCTCGTCCGCGAGGCCGGCGTGCACCTGCGGCTGCACAGCTGGTTCTCGCGGCCGGTCGTCGACGACGGCGTCCTGCGCGGGGTCGTCTGCGAAACGAAGTCCGGGCCGCAGGCCGTCCTCGGCGACGTCGTCATCGACACCACCGGCGACATCGACGTCGCCTCCCGCGCCGGCGCCGCCTACTCCCACGACAGCTACCTCGTGACGCTCGTCTTCCGGCTCGGCGGCATCGACACGGCCGCCGCGGAACGCTTCGAGCAGGAGCACCCGCGCGAGGCCCGGGCGATCAACCGCAAGGTCAAGCGGATGCTCGGCGGCGCCTGGGAACTGTGGTGGCTCAAGACGCCGGTGCCGGGCGTGGTGTGGTGCAACTGCCCGCACCTCACCGGCTACGACGGCGCCGACCCGGAGTCCCTGACCGCGGCCGAGTTCGACGCCCGGGCCCGCATCTCCGCGGTCCTCGACCACGTCCGGGCCGAACTGCCCGGCTTCGAGAACTGCTACCTGCTGGACGTCGCCGAGCAGATCGGCGTGCGCCAGACCCGGCTGCTGCAGGGGGAATACGTCGTCACCAAGGACGACATCCAGCAGCGGCGGCACTTCCCGGACTCGGTGGCGCGCGGCCGCGACTACTACACGCCCTACCGCGCGCTGCTCCCCCGGGACGTCGACCAGCTGCTCGTCGCCGGCCGGCACTACTCGGCGACGCCGGAAGCGCAGAAGATCTCGCGGGAGATCCCGCCGTGCATGGCGATGGGCCAGGCGGCCGGAGTCGCCGCCGGGATCGCCGTCGACCGCGGGAGCACCGTCCGGGACGTCGACCCCGAGCTGGTCCAAGCCGGGATGCACGCCCAGGGCGCCGACCCCGGCGACGTGCCCGCCCCGAACGCCACCGTGGAACTGGAGGTTGCCTGATGTCCCTGCCGCTGGACGGCGTCACCGTCGTCGACTTCACGCAGGTCTACATGGGACCGAGCTGCACGCAGCTGCTCGGTGACTACGGCGCGGACGTGATCAAGGTCGAACGCCCCGGCGTCGGCGACCTGTCCCGGTCGTCCATTCCGGACCCGGACGGCGCGGACAACCCGATCTTCCTGTCCATCAACCGGAACAAGCGCAGCGTCTCGGTCGACACCCGGACCGAGGACGGCAAGAAGGTGATCGCCGACCTGATCGCCACCGCGGACGTCGTCGTCAGCAACTTCCGTTCCGGCGTGATGGAGCGGATCGGGTTCGGCTACGACGACTGCCGGGCCCGCAACCCGCGGATCGTCTGGGCGTCCGGCACCGGGTTCGGCGAGGAGGGCCCGTACCGGCACAAGGGCGGCCAGGACGTCATCGCGCAGGCCTACTCGGGCGTGATGTGGCGGCGGGCGTCCGGCGACGTCCCGCTCTCGGTGTACCCGACGACGTTGTGCGACTACACCACCGGCATGCACCTGCTGCAGGGCGTCCTGTTCGCGCTGCTGGCCCGCGAGCGCACCGGCGAGGGGCAGAAGGTCGAGGTGAACATGTACGACTCGATGCTCCACATGCAGATGCAGGAGGCGTGCATGCAGCTCAACCGCGGCCGCGAGGTGAACTGGGCGGCGATGCCGCTGTCCGGGGTGTTCACCACCGCCGACGGCGCCGTCTGCATGGTCGGTGCGTTCAAGGAGAACCCGCTGCGCGACATCTGCACGGCCCTGGAGCTGGCCGAGGACCTCTCGGCGCGGCCCGAGTACGCCACGCTGGAAGAGCAGTTCGCGCACAAGCCTCGGCTGCAGGAGATCTTCCGCGAACGGTTCGCCACCAACACCACCGAGTACTGGGTGAAACGCCTCGAAGGCGTCGACATCCTGTGCGCGCCGGTGCACAGCCTGGCCGAGGCCCTCGAAGACGAGCAGACCGCGGTCAACCGGATGGTCCTGGAGATGGAGCACCCGACCGCCGGGACGGTCCGGACCCTGGCCGCGCCGATCCGGCTGTCGGAGACGCCGGCGTCGGTCCGCCGGGTGCCGCCGCGGCTCGGCGAGCACAACGCCGAAGTCCTGGCCGAACACGGCTACGACGCCGGGCGCATCGCCGCGCTGACCGAGGCAGGAGTCCTGCGATGACCGACGAGGTCCGCTTCGAGGTCGACAAGCACGTCGCCCGCGTGACGATCGACCGGCCCGGCGTCCTCAACGCCGTCGCGCCGGACACCCAGCGCCGGCTCGGCGAGATCTGGGACGCCATCGAGCACGACCCCGACGTCCGGGTGGTCGTCCTGACCGGGGCCGGCGAGCGCGCGTTCTGCGTCGGGGCGGACATGTCGGCGAACGCGATCGGGAAGACCGGCCTGCAGTTCTGGGCCGACGAGCCGGAGACCGGGTTCGGCGGGCTGTGCCTGCGCACCACGCTCGACGTCCCGGTGATCGCCCGCGTCAACGGCTACGCCCTCGGCGGCGGCATGGAGATGGTGCTGGGCTGCGACATCGTCGTCGCCGCCGAACACGCGCAGTTCGGCCTGACCGAGCCGCGTGTGGGCCGCCTCCCGCTCGGTGGCGGCGTCGCGCAGCTGGTCCGGCGGCTTCCCCACACCCAGGCCATGGGGCTGCTGCTGACCGGCCGCCGGGCGCCCGCCGCGGAGATGCGGGCGATGGGCCTGGTCAACGAGGTCGCGCCGGCCGGTGAGCTGGACGCCGTCGTGGACCGCTGGGTCGCCGACGTGCTGGCCTGCGCGCCGACGTCGCTGCGGGCGATCAAGCAGATCGTGCAGCGGACGTCCGAGCTGACCGCCCGTGAAGCGTGGGCCGCGCGGCTGCCCGCGCTGATGGCCGCGCTCGACAGCGAGGACAGCGCCGAAGGCGTCCGGGCGTTCCAGGAGAAGCGGCCGCCGGTTTGGCCGGGCCGATGAGCCTGGCACCCGGAGTCTGGGGCGTCGTCGCGACGCCGTTCAGCGGGTCCACCGGCGAACTCGACGAGCCGAGCCTGGCGCGGCTGGTCGAGCACTACGAGAGTCTCGGGGTCAGTGGGCTGACGGTTCTCGGCGTCTTCGGCGAGGCCGCGGCCCTGGCTTTTGACGAGCGCCGGGCCGTGCTCGAGACGGTGGTGGACACGGTCGGCCTGCCCCTCGTGGTCGGGGCGGCCTCGCTGGCGACACGGCCGGTCCTGGAGGAAGCCGAGCTGGCGGCGGACGTCGTGGGTGACCGGCTCGCGGGCGTCATGGTCCAGGTGAACTCGGCCGACCCGCACGTTCTGGTCCGGCACCTGACCGCGGTCCACGAGGCCACTGGCGCCGGGCTGGTCGTGCAGGACTACCCGCTGGTCTCGGGTGTCCACATCGGACCGTCGGTGCTGGCGGCCGCGTTGGCGGACACACCCGGTGTCGTCGCCGTGAAGGCCGAGGCACCGCCGACCCCGCCCGCGATCGCCGTGCTGACCGCGAAGCTGGACGTGCCGGTGTTCGGTGGCCTGGGCGGCCTCGGGCTGCTCGACGAACTGGCGGCGGGATCCGCGGGCGCGATGACCGGCTTCTCGTACCCGGAAGGCCTGCTCGCCTGCGTCGACGCGTGGCGCGAGGGCGGCTACCCGGCCGCGCGGAAGGCGTTCCTGCCCTACCTGCCGTTGGTGAACTTCGAACAGCAGGCCAAGATCGCTCTCGCCATCCGCAAGGAGTGCCTGCGCCGGCGCGGGTTCATCCTCGACGCGGCCGTCCGCCCGCCCGCGGCGCCGCTGCCCGAACCGCTGCGGGACCAGCTCGCCCGCCAGCTCGACGCCGTGGAGGCTTGATGGATCTCGGACTCACCGGCCGCGTCGCGGTCGTCTGCGCGTCGACCGGCGGGCTCGGCGAAGGCGTCGCCCGGGCGCTCGCCGCCGAAGGCGCGCGGGTGGTCATCAGCGGGCGGCGCGGCGACCGCGCGAAAGCCATCGCCGCCGAGCTGCCCGGCGCGATCGGCGTCGAGGTGGACCTCACCAGCGAGGACGGGCCGGACCGGCTCGTCGACGCCGCGCCCGGTCCCGTGGACATCCTGGTGCTCAACGGGCCCGGCCCCCCACCGGGGACCGCGGCCGAGACCACCGTGGAAGACGCCGACTCCGCCATCGCCGCGCTGGTGCGCCCGCACGTCCAGCTCGTGCGGCGGCTGCTGCCCGGGATGCGTGACCGGGGCTGGGGCCGCATCCTCGCCGTCGGGTCCAGCGGCGTCGCCGCGCCGCTGCCGAACCTCGCCTTGTCCAACCTGGGGCGCGCCGCGCTCGCCGGGTACCTCAAGACCCTGGCCACCGAGGTCGCCGCGGACGGCGTCACCGTCAACCTGCTGCTGCCCGGCCGGATCGCGACCGACCGCGTCGCCGCCCTCGACGAGGCCAACGCCCGCCGGGCGGGCCGGCCGGTCGCCGACGTCGCCCGCGACGCGCGGGCCGCCGTCCCCGCCGGCCGGTACGGCGAGCCCGCCGAGTTCGGCGCGGCGGCCGCTTTCCTCTGCGGCGCACCGGCTTCCTACATCACCGGCACCGCGCTCCGCTGCGATGGCGGCCTGGTGCCCACCCTCTGAAGGAGCGTCATGACCACGACCGTCCGGCACCTGATCGACGGAGCATGGACCGGCGAGCCCACGACCGAGCGCCGCAACCCGGCGCGGCCGGACGAGGTGGCCGTGCGGGCCCCGAGCGGCGATCTGTCCACTGTGGAGGACGCGATCGCGGCCGCCTCGGCGGCCTGGCGCGCCTGGGCCGCGACCCCGGCGCCGGCGCGCGGCGCGATCCTGCTCGACGCCGCGGACCTCCTGCGCCGACGCCACGAAGACGTCGCCGCCGACCTCGTCCGCGAAGAAGGCAAGACCCTGGGCGAGGCCCGCGGCGAGGTCCGGCGGGCCATCGACGTCCTGCGGTACTTCGGTTCGCACGGCTGGCGGCTCGGCGGCGACGTCTTCCCCAGCGGCACACCGGACACGAGTGTCTTCACCCGCGCCGAGCCGGTCGGCGTCGCCGGGCTCATCACGCCGTGGAACTTCCCCATCGCCATCCCGGCGTGGAAGCTCGCGCCCGCACTGGTCAGCGGGAACACCGTCGTGCTCAAACCCGCCGAGCTGACCCCGGCGTCGGCCACGCACCTCGCCGCCGCGCTGACCGAAGCCGGGCTGCCGCCGGGCGTGCTCAACGTCGTGCACGGCAAGGGATCCGTGCTCGGCGCGGCTCTCGCCGCGGACGAGCGGGTGCGGACGATCTCCTTCACCGGCTCGACGCGGGTGGGGCTGCGGCTGCACGAAGTCGTCTCGGCCCGCCGGGCCCGCGTCCAGCTCGAGATGGGCGGGAAGAACGCGTACCTGGTCCTCGACGACGCCGACCCGCTGGCCGCGGCCCGGGTGGTCGCCGCGGGCGCGTTCGGCCTGACCGGCCAGGCCTGCACCGCGACTTCCCGCGTCTACTGCACGCCGCGGGTCCGGGAGCAGTTCACCGAAGCGCTCGTCAAGGAGGCGTCCCGGTTCTCCCCCGGCGACGGCCTGGCCGAGGCGGCGACCATGGGCCCGGTGGTGAGCGACCAGCAGCTGGCGACCGACCTGTCCGCGGTCGAGCGCGCCACGGCCCAGGGCGCGTCCGTGGCTTTCGGCGGGACGGCCGAGGGCGCGTTCCTCGCCCCGACGGTCCTGGTCGACGTCGCCCACGACCACGACGTCGCCCGGCAGGAGGTGTTCGGCCCGGTCCTCGCCGTGCTGCCGGCCGACGGCTACGACGAAGGCCTCGCCCTGGTCAACGACTCGCCGTACGGGCTGACCGCCGGCCTGTGCACGCGCGACCTGGCGCTGGCGCACCACTTCGCCGCGCACGCGCAGGCGGGCGTGGTGAAGGTCAACCGGCCGACGACCGGCCTGGACCTGAACGTGCCGTTCGGCGGCGTCAAGGACTCGTCGTCCAACACGTTCCGGGAGCAGGGGCCGTCGGCGGTCGACTTCTACACGTGGTCGAAGACCGTCTACCTGGGACACGACCGCTGAGCGGTCGCTGTTCCCGGCGATTGCTGCGTGGTTCCCGTCAGAGGCAGGGCGGCCGGTAGCCGTCGATGCGCAGGCCGCGGAATTCCAGCCGGTTCGGGGTCTTGCCGACGAAGACCAGGCCGCGGGCTTCGGTCAGTGCGGAGGCGAAGGAGTACGCCGGCGTGCCCAGCTCCGGCAGCGACGTCCAGGCGCGCGGCTTGAAGCTGAAGAACTTCGTGACGAGCTTCCCGCCCGTCGACGGCACCCGGGTGAGCCACTTGTCGCCGCCGCTCCAGTGCGACGCCGGGCGCAGCTGGACGTACAGGTCGTCGGTCGCGCGGTAGGTGAGCCGGAAGCCGGCTGAGCGCGCGAGGTCCGCCTGCGCCTCGAACCGGTTGCCCAGCCAGACGACCGCGACGTGCCACTCCGCGTTCAGGAAGTCGATCTTCGCCGCGTAGCCCCGTCCTTCGCGGACGAGCAGGCTCCCGGTGGCCGGGACGGTGGTGCCCTCGCCACTGGCGAGCCACTGCTGCAACCGGTCGATCGACGGGGTCGCGCACCCGCCCGCCGGTGACGCGTTCGCGGGCGGGCCGACCAGGGAAAACACGAGCAGGGAAACGAAGATCGCGAGCGTCCGGACCCAGGCGAGGCGCATGCGGGGAAGCTAGCACACCGGGTGTGCTCCGCGTCACGGAATGCCGGGCGATCTCGGGCGCTACAGAGGGTAGGAACCGTTCCGAACCCTAGGGAGGGCCATGTCCGCCACCACCACGCCGGAAGCAGCGTCGACCACTCCGGTGGTGCCCGTGCTCGACGACTTCGACTTCCCGCTCGACGACGGCGCGGCGTGCCGCATCGACGACCCGGACTGCGAAGCCTGCCAGTGAACCCGGGGCCCCGGTGCGCCGGCGCACCGGGGCCGGTTCAGCGCGCCAGCGCCGTGTCGCGCAATTGACGGCGTGAGCTGATCCCGAGCTTCCCGAAGATCTTGCGCAGGTGCCATTCCACCGTGCGGGGGCTGAGGAACAGGCGCGTGCCGATTTCGGGGTTGGAGAAGCCGTCCCGGGCGAGCCGGGCGATCTGGAGCTCCTGCGGGGTCAGTTCGCCGCTCGGTTCCGGGGTGCGCTTGCGCGCGGTCTCGCCGGTGGCGAGTAGTTCTCGCCGGGCGCGGTCGGCGAACGCCTCGAGGCCCATCGCGGCCAGCATGTCGTGTGCGGTGCGCAGGTGCTCCCGCGCGTCGACGCGGTGGCCTTCGCGGCGCAGCCATTCCCCGTACAGCAGGTGCCCCCGCGCGAGGTCGACCCGCAGCGGTGTCCCGGTCAGCGCTTCGATCGACTCGCGGTGGTGCCGGCCGGGCTCGATCCCCGCCAGCGCGCGCAATCGCGCGTCGAGACCCCGCGTCCACGCGTTCGGCGTCACCCGCACCCGGCCCGCGAACCGCTGCAGCGCGGCCTCGACGAGATCCGCGTCGCCGGTCCGTGACGCCGCTTCGGCCAGCTCGGCCGTGGCGAGGCCCTGGTGGCCGACGGCGTCACGCTCGAACACGCGGCGAGCGGCGTCCCTGGCCGCGTCGTGGCGGCCGAGTCCGTTGTACAGCACCGAGTTCGCGTAGTCGGCGAACGTCACCACCCGCTCCTGGCCCCGCGCGGCGGCTTCCTTCGCGGTGGCGGCGATCAGCTCGGCCGCGGGCGCCTCGCGGCCCCGCATCGCCGCGAGCAGGACCGCGCTGTACCCGACCGACCGGCCGCCGGTCACGTCGGCGAGCAGGCGGTCCTCCTCGACCATCGCCTCCGCCGCGGCGAGGTCGCCGGACACCAGCTCGTGGTTGGCGAGGAAGTTGAGCGCGAACTGCAGCTGGACGAGCGCGCCGGTCTCGCGCGCGAGCTGCACCTGACGCGCCGCCAACGCGTGCCCGGCGGCGAAGTCGAGGATCTCGGTCGCGAGCGTGCCGCCCGCCCGGTTGCCCAGCAGCCACAGCACGCGGGCGGCGTCCTCGGTCGTGACGTCGAGGGCGGAAACGGCCTCGACGGCCCGCAGCAGTACCGGTGCGGCGGCCTCGTAGCCGTCGGTGAGCCGGGTCGCGAGCCCGTCCAGCACGAGGTCGACGGCGCTCGGCGGCACCCGGCCCGGCGGTGCGCTGCACGCCGCCTCGGCCGCTTCCGCGAGCCCGGTCCCGGCCCAGACGGCCGCGCCCAGCGCTTCCAGGTAGGTCTCGCGGGCCAGCTCGGCGTCGACCGGCGCGAGGTGGCCGGCCGCCCGCAGCAGCAGCCGCGTCGCCTCGCTCCCGCGGCGCTGGTCGAACGCGACCTGACCGCGCAGGCGTTCCGCCTCCGCGCGGCGGACGGGGTCGGGTGGCCCGTTTTCCGCGACACCCACCAGCCCGAGCGCTGCTTCGAGCGCGCCCGAGCCGCGTTTCGCCCGCGCCGCCGCCAGTTCACGGCGAGCGCGTCGCGCCGGGTCGGGTGTGAGCGTGGCGGCGTGCTCGAGGAACGCGGCGGCCGCGACCAGCCCACCGCGGGCCTGCGCCCGGCCCGCCGAACGCTCGAGCTCCGCCGCGACGGCTTCGTCGGGGGTCACGGTGGCCTGGGCGCGGTGCCACGCGCGGCGGTCCGGGTCGAGGGCCGCGTCCGTGACGTCGGCCAGCACGCGGTGCACCTCCTGCCGCTCGGCGGCCGTGGCGGAGCGGTAGACGGCCGAGCGCACGAGCGGGTGCCGGAACCGGATCCGCGCGCCGAACTCGATCAGCCCGGTCGCCTCGGCCGCGGCCGCCGGGTCCGCGCCCAGACCGAGCTCGCCGGCCGCGCGCCAGAGCAGCGTGGCGTCCCCGAGCGGTTCCGCGGCCGCGGTCAGCAGCAGCTGCCGGGTGTCGGCGGGCAGCGGGTCCGCCTGCTGGCGGAAGCACTGCTCGATCCGGCCGGCCAGCGGGAGGACGCCGGGCTGCGCGAACCCGTCGGCCAGCTCGGCGGCGGTCCAGAACCGCGGCAGTTCGACCAGGGCCAGCGGGTTTCCGTGGGTTTCGGCGACGATCCGGTCCCGCACGCGCGGGTCGACCGGGCCCTTGATCACGGAGTCGAGCAGCGCGCGGGCCGCGGTGTCGCCCAGCCCGTGGACGGGCAGGTCCGGCAGCCCGGCCAGGTCGAGCTCGTCGGCGGGCTCGCGCACCGCGATCAGCAGCGCGATCCGCTCGGCCAGCAGCCGCCGCCCGACGAACGCGAGGGTCTGCGCGGAGACGCGGTCGAGCCACTGCGCGTCGTCGACGACGCACGCCAGCGGTTCCTCCTCGGCCACCTGGGCCAGCAGGGTCAGCACGGCGAGCCCGACCAGGAACCGGTCCGGCGGCTCGCCCGCGGTCAGGCCGAACGCCGTGCCGACGGCGGTGCGCTGCGGCGGCGGGAGGTGCCCGAGCCGGTCGAGGAACGGCGCGCACAGCTGCTGCAGCCCGGAGTAGGGCAGCTCGCGCTCCGACTCGACGCCGATCGCCCGCGCGACCCGGTAACCGGACGCCCGCGCCTCGAAGTGGTCCAGCAGCGCGGTCTTGCCGATGCCGGCCTCGCCGCGCAGGACGAGCACCCGGCCCTCCCCCGTCCGGGCGTCGGCGAGCAGCCGGTCGAGCACCGCGCGTTCGCCCTCCCGGCCGAGCAGCCGGTACCCCTTGCCCGCCATGCCCGGGACACTACCGGGCCCCGGGGCACGACCAGGGTGTCTCACTGGTGCGAACGCGCCCGGCGAAGGACGAGGGTGAGGGCGAGCGGCGAACCCGCCACCCACCCACGAAGGAGTTGGCACCATGGACATGAAGCTCGAAGTCGTGGTCCTGCCCGTCACCGACGTCGACCGGACCAAGCACTTCTACAAGGCACTCGGCTGGCGCGAAGACGCCGACATCGTCTTCGGCGGCTCGCGGATCGTGCAGCTGACCCCGCCGGGGTCGCCGGCGTCCGTGCACTTCGGCACCGGCATCACCGACGCCGCCCCCGGCTCGGTCCGCGGCACCTACCTCGTCGTCGACGACATCGAAGCGGCGCGCGCCGAGCTCGCCGCCCACGGCGCCGAGGTGAGCGAGGTGTTCCACCGCGACGAGACCGGCGCGTTCGCCCCGGGCGTGCATCCCGGCCGCGGCACCTACTCCTCGTTCGCGTCGTTCAGCGACCCCGACGGGAACACCTGGCTGCTGCAGGAGATCACCGTGCGGCTGCCCGGACGCGTCACCGGCGTGACGTACGAGTCCACCGCGAAGCTGGAGCAGGGCCTGCGCGCGGCCGCGGCCGCGCACGGCGAGCACGAGCAGGAAACCGGGCAGTACGACGAGGAATGGCCCACCTGGTACGCCCAGTACATGGCCGCGCACCAGGACGCCTGAACCGGAAGAAGGAAGTCATGGCTCGACGCGATTTCGACGCCGTCGTCCTCGGCGGCGGCGCACCCGGTGAACACACCGCGGCCGCGATCGCCGCGGGCGGCCTCCGGGTCGCCGTCGTGGAACGGGAGCTGCTCGGCGGCGAATGCTCCTACTGGGCGTGCATCCCGTCCAAGACCCTGCTGCGGCCGGGTGAAGCCGTGGCCGCGGCCCGCACCGTCCCCGGTGCCGCCGAAGCGGTGACCGGGCAGGTGAACGCCGCCGCGGCGCTCGCCTGGCGGGACTTCATGGTCTCGTCGTACGACGACAAGGGCCAGCAGGCGTGGGCCGACGGCGCGGGCATCGAAGTCCTGCGCGGCGAAGGCAGGCTCGCCGGCCCGCACACCGTCGCCGTCGGCGGGTCGGAGTACACCGCCGGCCACGTCGTCGTCGCGACCGGCTCCGCGCCCGTCGTCCCGCCCGTGCCCGGCCTGCGCGAGCTGCCCGGCCTGTGGACGAACCGCGAAGCCACCGCCGCCACCGAGGTCCCGCGCCGGCTCCTGGTCCTCGGGGCCGGGCCGACCGGCGTCGAGCTGGCCCAGGCGTTCACGCGGCTCGGCGCGGACGTGGCACTCGTCGACGGCGCCGACCGGGTGCTCCCGCGCGAGCCCCGGGCACTCGGCGAGGCCGTCGGAGAGGCGTTGCGCGCCGACGGCGTCGCGCTGCACCTCGGGCAGCACGCGAGCGCGGCGGCACTCGAAGACGGCGAGTACGTGCTCGGCTTCCCCGACGGCACGCGGCTGCGTGCCGACCGGCTGCTCGTCGCGACCGGGCGGCGGCCGCGCGTCGACGGCATCGGGCTCGAAACCGTCGGCGTCGAGGCGAACCCGCACGGGATCCCGGTCGACGACCGGATGGCGGCCGGCGACGGCCTGTGGGCCGTCGGCGACGTCACCGGGCAGTGGAACCTGACGCACGCGGGCGAGTACCAGGGCCGGGTGGTGGCTTCGAACATCCTCGGCCGGCCCGCGAAGGTGCACTACGAGGCGGTCCCCCGCGTGGTCTTCACCGACCCGCAGGCCGCGGCCGTCGGTGCCGCCGAAGGCGCTTTCACCGCCACCGTGCAGCTTTCCGGGGTACCGCGGACGTCGACCTACACCCGCGCCTACGACACGCGACCCGGTTTCCTGACCGTCTTCTCCGACGGCCTGCGGCTCACCGGCGCCTACGCCGTCGGCCCCGAAGCCGGCGAGTGGCTCCAGCAGGCGACGCTGGCGATCCGCGCCCGCGTGCCGCTGGCCGTGCTGCTGGACGTCGTCCAGCCGTTCCCGACCTTCTCCGAAGCGTTCCTCCACGTCCTGCGCGATCTCGACCGCCAGGTCAACCCGTTGGGAGCCCAGTGATGTCCTACCGTGCGTTCGAAGTGACCGGGACGCGGCAGTTCGCCTTGGTCGAGCGCGAAGTCCGCGACCCGCTGCCGGGCGAGGTCCGGCTGCGCGTCGAAGCCTGCGGTGTCTGCCACAGCGACACCCTCGCGGTCGAAGGGCTGCGTGCCGACCCGTCGGTGCCGGTCGTGCCCGGCCACGAAATCGTCGGCGTGGTCGAGGCGGTGGGCCCCGGCGTGACGGCCTGGGCGGCCGGTGACCGCGTGGGCGTCGGCTACCTCAACGGCCACTGCGGCCAGTGCGAGGCCTGCCGCCGCGGCGACTTCGTCAACTGCGCCGACCAGCCGTGGACCGGGACGACGACCGACGGCGGCTACGCCGAGGTGGCGTACGCCCGCGCCACCGGCCTGGTCCGCATCCCGGACGGCGCGCAGTCCCTGGACGTGGCACCGCTGCTGTGCGCGGGGCTCACGGTGTACCGCGCGCTGCTGACCGCCGGCGCCCGGCCCGGCTCGCTGGTCGCGATCCAGGGCATCGGCGGCCTCGGCCACCTCGGGATCCAGTACGCCAAGACGCTCGGCTACCGCGTCGCGGCGATCGCCCGCGGCGCCGGAAAGGCCCGGCTGGCCGCGGAACTCGGCGCGGACGAGTACGTCGACAGCACGGCGGGCGACCCGGGCGCGGCGCTCGCGCGCCTCGGCGGCGCGGCGGCGATCGTCGCGACGGCGGCCAGCGGCGCGTCGATGTCACCGCTCGTGTCCGGGCTCGCCGACCGCGGACGGCTGTTCGTCGTCGGCGCCGCCCCGGATCCGCTGGAGATCCGCACGCCGGAATTGATCTTCGGCACGCGCTCGGTGGTCGGTGCTCTGACGGGTTCGTCGATCGAGAACGAGGACAGCCTCCGGCTGGCGCACGACCGCGGGATCCGCAGCCGGAACGAGGTCATGCCCCTGTCGGAAGCGCCGAAGGCGTATGAACGAATGATGTCCGGGGAGGCGCGGTTCCGCGTGGTCCTCGACGCCCGGGAATGATTCACCACGCGAAACGGCCGCAGCCGGGAATCGTTCCCGCTGCGGCCGTTTCGTCGAAACGACTCAGTTGTAGCCCATTTCGTCCATGGACACCGCGTTGTACCCCATCTCACTGAGGGTCACGCTGTTGTAGCCCATCTCAGCGGGGCTGACCGTCGCCGGCGCGGTGCTGACACCACCGGTGGCGCTCGCCTCGGAAGCGCTGAGGATACCCATCGCGAAAATGTTCAAAACGACCGCGGCACCGACGGCGGCCGTTCGACGAACCCGCATCATTCCTCCGGGTGGTCAATCGTACGTGACTGACTTTTCGGGCTTGGGGACGATGACAGAACCGGGACAACCGGCGGCCAATATCAGGTTAATGAGCGTCGAACTGCCGGTGGCGGAATCGCTCGGGTGAAATTTGTCCGAACAGCGCCCCAAATCGATGTTTCCCCCACGGGAAGCGTCGGTGACCGCACCGCTGAACAGTCGTTCGCCGTACATCTCTTGTTCAACAAGAGTTTTACTTCTATTATCATTGTGTGCGACCGCTCACGGACGGTGCTGAGCTGCTGGTCGGCCGGGACGGCGAGCTGTCCCGGCTGGCCGACTGGGTCCGTGACGTGGCCGGCGGCCGCGGGCGCGCGGTGCTGGTCGACGGCGAACCGGGCATCGGCAAGTCCGCGCTGGTCCGGGCCGGCTGCGCGATCGCGGCCGACGCGGGGTGCCAGGTGTACTGGGGCGCCGGCGACGAGCTCGGCCAGGCCCTGCCCCTGCTCCCGCTGCTGGACGCCCTGCGCATCACGACCTCCGCGCCGGACCCGCGCCGCGGCGCCATCGCCGGGCTGCTGCGCGGCGAAACCGCCGCCGACTCGGCCATCGACCTCGCCGCCGCGGCCGCCGAGCAGGTGCTCGCCCTCGTCGAGGAGCTCTGCCTCGCCGGGCCGGCCGTGCTCGTCGTCGACGAGCTGCAGTGGGCCGACCAGACGACGGTGACGGTGTGGAGCCGGCTCGCGCGCGCGGTCCGTCAGCTTCCTTTGCTGCTCGTGGGCGTGATGCGCCCGGTGCCGCGCCGCGACGACCTCCGCGCGCTGCGCCGGACCGTCGACCGGACCGAACGGCTGCGGATGGGCAGGCTCGGCGCGCCCGCGGTGCTCGAGCTGGTGGCGGCGCTGGCGGGCGGCAAGCCGGGCGGGCAGCTGGCGGAGCTGGCCGACGGCGCGGCCGGGAACCCGCTGTACCTCACGGAACTGGTCGACGCGCTGGCCCGGAGCTCGCGGCTGGCCGTCGACGAGGCGGGCATCGCGGAACTGACCGGCGGCCCCACGCCCGTGTCGCTCGCCGAGGCGATCGCGGACCGGCTCGGCTTCCTGCCGGAGCCCGTGCGCGAGGTCCTGCGGGCCGCGGCCCTGCTCGGCGTGGTCTTCTCGGTCGGCGACCTGACGACCGTCGTGGGGTCCGGGCTGGCCGGCGTGCTGCCGGCTCTCGACGAAGCGCGGGCTGCCGGGGTGCTGGCCGACGCCGGCGACGGCCTGGCGTTCCGCCACCCGCTGATCCGCACGGCGTTGTACGAGGACATGCCGGCCGCGGTGCGCGTCGCGTGGCACGGCTCCGCCGCGCAGGCACTGGCCAAGGCCGGCGCGCCCGTCGAGCGGGTGGCGCGGCAGCTGCTCCCCGCCATGACCCCCGAAGACGGCCGCGACCCCGTCCCCGCCTGGGTTCCGGGCTGGCTGGCCGACGCCGCCCCGCCCCTGATCGGCCTGGCACCCGCGGTCGCCGTCGCGATCCTGCGGCGCGCCGTGCGCGGTTCGGACGCCACCGGGGTGCTGTCCTGCCGGCTCGCCGAAGCCCTCTACCGGGTGGGCGACGTGGCCGACGCCGAGCGGATGGCCGGCCGCGCGCTGAAGCGCGTCACGGACCCCGACCTGCTCGTCGACCTGCACATGACGCTGACCCAGTGCCACCGGATGACCGGGCACTGCGCGGAATCCCTGAAAGCGCTCAACCGGGCCATGACCATGCCCGGTGTCGAGGCCCGGCACCGGGCCCGCCTGCAGGTGCTCGCCGCGCGGATGCACCGCAACCTCGGCCAGGTCGAGCTCGCCGGCCGCGCCGGCACCGAGGCGCTGGCCGAGGCGACCCGGATCGACGACCGCTGGGCCGTCGGGTGGGCCCTGCACGTGCTGAGCCTGGTCGCGATGATGCGGGGGGAATGGGCCGAGGCGCTGCGGGTGTTCGAGCGCGCGATCTCCGTGGCGCACGGCGATCCCACCCTCATCGACCTCAGCCTGCTGCTGCGGATCAACCAGGCGGTCACCCTCGGCGCGCTCGACCGCTACCCGGAGGCGCTGGCCGCCGCCGAGCGGGCGCGCGAGCTGGCCGACCGCACCGGCAGCGTGGTGCGCCTGATCCAGACCCAGAGCGCGCTGGGCCAGCTGCTGCTGGGCGCCGGCCGGTGGGACGACGCGCTGGCCGAGGTCGACGTCGTCCCGGACGACCTCAAGGATCCCAGCGTGGTGTGCTGCGACCACGGGGTCGCCGCGATCATCCACCTCCACCGCGGCGACGCCGCCGCGGCGCGGGAGCACCTGGCCGTCGCGGCGCCGGTGACGAAACGGATCGGCGATCTCGTCGTGGAGCCGCTGGCGCAGGCCCGCAGCCTCGCCGCCGAGCAGGCCGGCGCCCCGGCGCGGGCCCTCGCCGCCCTGACCGCGCGGCTGACCGGGGAGGACGAAGGCGAAGCCCTCCTCGGCGACGCCGTCCGCCTGGCGATGAAACTCGGTGACACGGCGACGGCGGCCCGGCTCGTGTCCCGCGTCCGGGCGATCACCGCGGGATCCTCGGTGCCGCACCGGAACGCGCTGGCCCTCTACTGCGACGGCCTCGTTTCGCGGGACGGGGCGACGCTGCTGCGCGCGGCCGACGGCTACCGCGACGCGGGCCGTCCGCTCCCCCGGGCCAAGGCTTTGGAAGCCGCCGCGGTCGCCTTCGCCGAAGCGGACGACCGCGGTTCGGCGCGGGCGGCGTTCACCCGGGCCCTCGACTGCTACACGGCCCTGGACGCGCAGTGGGACGTCGCCCGGCTGCGCGCCCGCTTCCGCGCGTTCGGGATCCGGCGCGGCCCGACGGTGAAGCACCGTCAGGCCACGCACGGCTGGGACAGCCTGACCCCGACCGAGGGCAAGATCGCCGGGCTCGTGGTCGCGGGCCTGTCGAACCCCCAGATCGCGGCCCGGCTGTACCTGTCGCCGCGCACCGTCGGCACGCACGTCTCGCACATCCTGACCAAGTTGGGCGTGCACTCGCGCATCGACATCGCCCGCGAGGCGGCCAACAACTCGGCGTCGGGCTAAGGGCGCCGCGAACCCTGCAGCCGGCTCCACAGCGGCACGACGTACCAGCACAGCACGAACCACCCCGTCGTCCCGGCGGTGATCCACGTCGCGACCGCCGCGCCCAGCGTGACGCTGAGGATCAGCAGCAGCGCGGCGCTGATCGAAAGCATCAGCAGTGCCAGCCCGAAGAGCGCGAACCGGCTGGACGCGAGCACCAGCTCCCGCTTGAGCCGGCGCCGGAAGACCAGCCGGTGGAAGGCCGCCGGCGCGATCAGCAGCGCGGTCGACGCCGCGCCCAGCACGAGCGCGCCGACGTAGACGCGCCGTTCGAACTCCGAAAGCGTCGCGAACCGCGGGGTGAAGGCGACGGTCAGCAGGAACGCGAGCAGCAGCTGCACGCCGGTCTGCGCCACCCGTACTTCCTGCAGTATCTCCGCGTAGTTGCGGTCCAGCCGTTGGGTGGGTGTCTCGCGGCGCACCGCGAAATTCCACTCGTCGTGGTCGTCCAGCGGCAGCGGCCGGCCGAAAGCGGTCGTGTCGATCTCGTTCACCTTCATGCTCCGACGATGCGCGCCGCGGCGGGCGGAGACATCGGTCGGCCGACGGATCTCGGAACCACCGCTACTCGCGGTAACCGGACCAGGCCACCTGGACGAAGCCGCGGACCAGCGGGCTGCGGCCGGTCTTCGGCCACGCCACGACGAGGTCGCTCGGCGGCCGGTCGGCCAGCGGGACGACGACCAGGCCGGCCGGCAGCGGCTGGTCGACCGGGGCGAGCGCCGCGGTTCCGTTCCACACCACCGCTTGCAGGCACTCCTGGACCGTCCGCAGCACCGGCGCCGCGGCGCCGGGCGGGCCGCCGGTCCAGTAGGCCGTCCACAGAGGATCGGTCCCGTCGGGCAGCCGCACCCACCGGCGGCCGGCCAGGTCGGCCGATGACGCGCAGTCGCGACCGGCGAGAGCGTCGTCGTCCCGGACCACCACGCCGACCGGCACCGAGCGCAGCACCTGCGTGCCGATTCCCTTGGTGTCGAAGGGAGTTCGCGTGAGGGCGACATCGACGAGCCCGGCGCGCAGGCCGGCCGTCGGGTCGCCGAGGTCGGCTTCGTGCACGCGGACGTCCACGTGCGGGTGGCGTTCCCGGAACAACGGGACCAGCCGGCCGCCGACGTGCTCGGCGGCGTCGGCCAGGGTGCCGACGGTCAGGGTCGCCGCGCCCGCCGCGGCGGTCACCCGGCCGCGGATCCGGTCGGCCTGCTTCAGCAACGCGTCCGCTTCGCCGTACAGGGCGGTGCCGGCCGGGGTCAGGGCGACGCCCTTGGACGTGCGCTCGAAGAGGGTCGCGCCGAGCTCGTCCTCGAGCTGCCGGATCGCCCGGCTGAGCGGCGGCTGCGTCATGTGCAGGCGGCTCGCGGCCCGGCCGACGTGCCGTTCGTCGGCGACCGCGACGAAGTACCGCAGCGAACGCAGATCCACGGCGCCACGATACCTTCGCGGTATCGGGTGGTCCGAGCCGGACTTGGACGCCGGGGGCCGCCCGGGCGAACGATCGGGGGTATGACTCTCACGATCGGGTGCTACCAGTACGACACGACGCGGGCGCTGTTCGACGGGACGGTGACGGCCGACGTCGCCGTGAAGACCGCGGGCACGCTGCCGGAGATCTTCGAGCGAGCGGTCCGGGGCGAGGAGTTCGACGTCGCCGAGCTCGGCCTGACGTTCTACTTGCGGCTGCTGGAATCGGGCCTGCCGTACGTCGCGCTGCCGATCTTCCCCAACCGGGTGTTCCGGCACTCGTGCGTGTTCGTCCACCGGGGTTCGGGGATCACCGGACCGGGTGATCTCGTGGACCGGACCATCGGCGAGTTCGGCACGTACGGCCAGGACTCCGGCGTGTGGGCCAAGGGCATCCTGGCGGACGAGCACGGCTTCGAGCCGGCGCGGAACCGGTGGGTGATCGGCGGGCTCGAGCACCCGGCGCCCCCGTTCGCCTTCACCCCGCACCCGCACCCCGCCGACGTGTCCGTGACCACCACGGACCGGACGCTCGGCGATCTGCTGGCCGCGGGCGAAATCGACGCGTTGTTCTCGGCGAACGTCCCGCAGTGCGTGCTCGACGGCTCCCCGGACGTCACGCGCCTGTTCCCGGACCACGAACGGGTGGAGCGCGACTACCACCGGCGGACGGGGATCTTCCCGATGATGCACGCGATCGTCATCCGGCGAGAGCTCCTGGACCGGGCCCCGGAGGTCTACCGGCTGTTCTCGGAGGCGGCGACGTCGGCCGCGGACCGCTACCGGCGCGACCGCCGGCTCTACCAGGTGCCGACGATGGTCCCGTGGATGAACGCCCTGGTGGAGCGCAACTCCGCACAGTTCGGCCCGGAGTGGTGGCCGTACGGGATTTCGGCCAACCGCCCGGCGCTGGAGACGTACCTGCGTTACCACTTCGAGCAGGGCCTCTCCTCGCGGCTGTGGCCGGTCGAGGAGGTCTTCGCGCTCCTGGACACGTGATCGTTTTGTCGGTGGTGGCGGGTAGCGTCGGGCGCATGGCACTTTCGGTGGAGGAACGCGAGACATTCCTGGCGGAACCGCACGTCGGGGCGTTGTCGGTGGTCGAGCGGCCCGACCGCGCCCCGCTGACGGTTCCCCTGTGGTACCAGTACACCCCGGGCGGCGAGCTGTGGCTGCGCACCCTGCCGAGCTCCCGCAAGATGCGCGCGATCGACGCGACGGGCCGGTTCACCCTGATGGCGCAGCGGGTCGAGCCGACGGTCAGGTACGTGACGGTGGAGGGCCCGGTGACCCGAACGGAGCCGGACACCCCGGAGCTGGCCCACGAGCTGGCGGCCCGCTACCTGCCGGCGGAGAAGGTGGCGGAGTACCTGGAGTTCGAGCGCACGCAGATCGGCGAGCACATCGCGGTGTTCATGCGGCCGGAGCACTGGCTGTCGCTGGACATGGGCCCGTCGTGATGGGCCGGTGATGTCCACTTCGGACTGACCGCCACCTCGCGCCGGGCCGAGTCGTACAGTGCGAACGGCAACCGGCGACGGGCTCGGCGGTACCGCGCGGCCCCGCGATGGCTCGGCTGTTGCACAACAGCAACCCCCGACGGGCTCAGCCACACAGGGCAGCCCGGCAATCCGCGACGGGCTCAGCGGTACGGCACGCCGCAGCAACCCCACGATGACTCGGCGCTGCTGCGCACCCCGGCAACCCTCGCGATGGGCTCAGCCACACAGCACAACCCGGCAACCCTCGCGATGGGCTCAGCCTCACCGCACACGGCTGACCCCGCGGCCGGGCTCAGCGGTACGGCGCGCCTCGCGGGGCTTGGCGTACCGGGCGCGGCTGCTGGGGCCGGGGCGGTGGTGGACCCGTGCGGCGCACCGGGGCGCGGGCCGCCGCCGGGGCTGGGCGCGTCTGGGGGCGCGGGGCTCGGGCCGGGCGCTCCTCCGCCGGCTCGGGTGCCGGGGGGCGGCGGGCGGGGCGGTTGACCCACGAGTCGAACAGCACGATCAAGCCCGCGAACACCGCGCAGGCCACACCCAGCATCACGTTGACGAGCGACCCGATGATCCCGGCCACCAGCAGCACCGGCAGCACCGCCATCAGGCAGTACGGATCGATCCGGCCGAACTTCGGGCGGGACGGCCCCTCCCGGGGACTCACCGCGCGGTCTCCGCTTTCCCTCGCGCCATGGTCGCAGTATGCAACCCGCAGCCGGGCGGGGCCAAGTGGCGGCGCCCCGCAATTCGGGCAAAGCACCCACCCGATCCGGAAACCCGCAGGTCGACGCAGCGCGGGAAGCCCGATTTCGACGACGGTGACCCACGCCGCACCACACGAGAGACGTCGCACTGGGTGATCAACCCGCCACCCGGACCGCCGAAGCCGGGCAACGGACAGAAATGGACAGGATTCGCCCGCGGGCGGGGAAAGCCACCCATCCTGTGGTGCACTGGTCGCCGTTCGAGGCGGGCGCCGGGAAGGGGTGCGCACCATGCGGCAGCGGTTCGGCTCGGTCCTCGTTTCCCTCACCGTCGCGGCCGGCACGCTCGGCGCCGCGGCACCCGCGGCCTCGGCCGCGACGCCGTCGCTGGAGTTCGCGAACCCCGGCAGCCAAGCGCTGTTCGGCACCGCCTACGACGCCGCGCTGCGGAACCTCTTGCGCACCAACACCATCGGCTACGACGCGAAGTACGACAAGAGCGGGCTGCTCGACCCGTCCGTCGGCGTCGTCCGCGCCGGCGGCGGGTACGACCAGCCGTGGACGCGGGACGCGTCGATCAACAGCTGGAACGCCACCAGCCTCCTCTCCCCCGCCCTGGCCGAGAACACGCTCTGGGCGGTCGTCGACAAGGACGCCGCCGGGGCGCTGCGCGTCCAGCAGGACGACCAGCAGTGGGACCAGGTCGTCTGGGCGACCGCCGCGTGGCACCACTACCTGGTCACCGGCGACCGGGACTTCCTCGGCAACGCCTACCGGACGACCGCCGACACCCTGGCCATCCGCGAACACGCCACCACCGCCGGCTTCAACGCCAAGTACGGCCTGTTCACCGGCGCCTCCTTCTTCAACGACGGCATCGCCGGCTACCCCGCGCCGCCCGCCGACGCCACCGAGTCGGTCAGCACCGGCAGCATGCCGTGGCCGGGCGTCGCGAGCGGGATGTACCTGAGCACCAACGAGGTGTACTACGCCGCCTATGTCAGCGCCGCCGACATGGCCGAGAAGCTCGGCCGCCCCGCCGCGGAGATCGCCGGCTACCGCACCAAGGCGAACGCGCTGAAAGCCGCGATCACCAAGCGCTTCTGGAACCCGAAGACCGGCCTGTACGACTACCAGCTGCTGGCCGACGGCACCACCGGTGCCTACCAGGAAGGCGCCGGGCTGGCCTTCGCCGTGGTCTTCGGCATCGCGAACCCGGCCCAGGCCCGGTCGATCCTCGCCCACGCCCGCGAGCTGACGTGGGGCATGCCCGACACCTACCCGAACTGGGACCGCTACTCGGACGCGCAACCCGGCCGCCACAACGCGATCGTCTGGCCGCTGGTGCAGGGGCTGTGGGCGAAAGCCCTGGCGCAGCAAGGCGACCAGGCCGGCTTCGCCGCCGAAACGGCCCGCCTGGCCAAGCTGGCCGGCAACAACAGCGGGTTCTGGGAGATCCACAACGGCGGCACCGGCGTCGTCGACGGCGGCTGGCAGCGGCTCGGCGACACCGTGAAGTTCCACTGGGGCTCGCAGCCCGACCAGACGTGGTCGGCGACGGCGTTCCTCGACATGGTCCACAGCGGCCTGTTCGGGCTGACCTTCACCGACCACGGCCTCGCCTTCGCCCCCGACCTCCCGGCGGGCTGGGGTGAGGTCACCCTGCGGAACCTCCGCTACCGCGCCGCGAACCTCACGATCGCCCTGCACGGCGCGGGCACCCGGATCGGCTCGTTCACCGTCGACGGCCGGCCCGCGCCCGGCAACGCCGTCCCGGACACGCTGACCGGCGACCACACCATCGCGATCACGCTCACCGGCGCGGCCGACGGCGACCGCGACGGCGACCAGGTGCCCGACTCGCGCGACCGGTGCGCCGACACGGCGGGCACCGTCGACGGCTGCCCGTCCCCCGCCCACCTCGAAGCCGAGGACGCGCTCAACACCGGCGGGGTCAAGACGAACGACAACCACACCGGCTACTCCGGCCGGGCGTTCCTCGACGGGCTCTGGGCCGAGGGCGCCGCGTCGGCGTTCACGGTGCACCGCACGACGTCCGGCACGGCGCAGGCCGCGATCACCGCGCGGTACGCCAACGCCACCGGCGACACCCGCACGATGACGCTGTCCGTCGACGGCCACGCCGTGCGGCAGGTGAGCTTCCCGAAGGTCTCCGACAGCTGGGACGCCTGGGGCACCACGACCTTCACCGACGTCCCGCTCGGTGGCCGCGACCCGGTGGTCACCCTGTCGTACGGCCCGGGCGACACCGGCCGCGTCAACCTCGACTGGCTTGCCGTCACAGGCGGCTGAGGTACTCCCGCAGGTGCCGGTCCTCGGTGCGGCCGTGCAGCGAAAACCGGAAGCACGACCCGTCGGGCCAGGTCAGCGTCCGCTTGCGGAAGGCGACCTCCGGCGCGTCCGGTTCCCGTGCATGCCAAAGGATCCTCGGCGCGGGCGCGTCGGCCGGGTCCAGGTAGGTCGGGCCGCTGTCCACCACGGCGACCCCCGACGTCGAGCACACCAGCCACGGCCCCCGCGCCGGGCGCAGCGCGTCGAGCAGGCCGAGCGCCATCGCGCCGGCCGGGCCGGTGACGCGGACTTCGCGCTGGAACGGGTTCACCACACCGCCGTTGACCAGGGCGAAGAGGAAGAACGCCGCACCACCGACGCCGCGCACGACGTTCCAGAGGAACCGCCGCACCAGCCGCCGGCCGCGCACGGTGCCGTCGCGCCGGCGGCCGGGGACGGCGAAGCCGAGGTCGTCGTCCGCGAGCCGCAGCGCGACGACCGGTTCCGGCCACTCTTCGCGCACCAGATCCTCGACCCGTTCGCGGAACCCGGGCCGGACCAGCACGCGGTCTCGCTTGTCCGTCATCCGACCATCCTCCCCGCGTCACCCGAATCGGTGAACTCAGGGCCCGGCCGTCATGCGCGCGCCGGACCCCACTCTCGATGGGTGCCGCGGTGGCCGGGCGGCACGCCCCCCGACCGGCCGGCCACCGCGCACAGCGGTCCGTTCCCCGCATACTGGACGGGTGAGCGAACCGATCCCGTTGTTCCCGGTGACGCGCGTCGATCCCGCGCGGTTCGCCGACGCTCAGCACCGCCTCTTCACCGGGATGCGGCTGCACATCGGCCGGTCCGGCATCGCCCACCGGGTCACGTGGGTGCCCTGGCTCGACGACCTGACGCTGCCCGCCCCCGCCTGTCACCAGGGGTGGTCCGGGCTGGGCGCCGCCGGCGAGATCACGCCGACCCACGATCCGGTCAGCTGCCGCAAGTGCCTGCGCCTCGGCGGCGAACCGGACGATCCGCACCAGCACGTCCTCTTCGCCCTGCCGGAACCGGGCTGACCGGTTAGGCGCGCTCCTGCCGGGTACCTCGACCCGATGACGGAGAACGGAGACGCGGTCCGGCAGTTCGCCACCGAGCTCGTCGAAGCCGCGGTGAACGGCCGTTACGACGACGTCGCCGACGCGATCGACCTGCTCGGCCGCGTCGGCTCGACGGACCTGCCCGCCGGGGTCGTCGGCGAGCTCGTCGACCGGTGCGCGGCCGAGGTCCGCGCCCGGCACCCGGCCGACGCCGGCGCGGTCTTCACCGTCGTCATCGAGGACGACCAGGCCCAGCAGGTCGAAGTGGACCGGCTCCCGCCCGGCCCCCTCGCTGCCCTGCGCGCGCTCCTCGCAACCCTCTGCCGGGACGAGGAGAGTCGTGACATCCACATCGGCCTGGCCACGCGGGGGCGGCCCGAAGACGTCATCGGGGCCATGACCCACCTGCTCGTGTGGCTCGTCGAGCTGTCGGACCCCGCATCGGCGACGCTCCCGCCGCTGAGCTGCTTCGCCCGCTGACCGCCCCTCAGATCGCGGCGACCTCTTCGTCGATCAGCAGATCGGTGTCGAAGCTCATCCCGGCGAACTGGCCCGCCAGCTCGAGCGAGAGCACGCCGTGCAGGCGCGTCCAGAACGACAGCGCGCGGTGCAGCACCGCGGTCGGCGCCGGGTGGTCACCGGCCCACGCGCGGTGGTTCTCGAGGTGCGCGTCGAACGGCGTCGCCTTTCCCGGCAGCGCGTCACAGGCCTCGATGAGCACGGCCATGACCTCCGCCGAGATCGCGGTCGTGTCGTCGGGCGCGTGGTACCCCGGGACGGGCGTGCCGTAGATCAGGAAGTAGCGCTGGGGGTCGCTGCGGGCCCAGTCCCGGATGACGTGCGCGAGCCCGGCCAGGTCCGCGCCGCCGTCGTGGGCCTCGCGGACGGTGTCGGCGAGGCTGCGGTAGGCGTCGCGGATCAACGCCGTGACCAGCTCGTCGCGGCTCGCGAAGTAGCGGTACAGCGCCGGGCCGCTCATGCCGAGCTGCTTGGCGATCGCGTTGAGGGACAGGGCCGGCACGCCCGCCGCGGCGATCTGCGCCCACGCGTGCTGCTTGATCTCCGCCCGGACCTGGGCCCGGTAGCGCTCCCGCGAGCTCGGCCCCGCGTCCGTCATGGGTGTCTCCTTCCGGCGAGTTAGAGGCTATCACTTTCCTTATTGACACTAAGAGACTGTCGGTTATAGCTTCTAACTATCGCGAGATGAACTAACAAGCCCGAGGAGAAGCCTATGTTCGACACCACCCGGCTGCGGTCCGCCGCGCTCGCCGTCCCGCTGGCCGCCGCGGCCCTCTTCGCCGCCGCACCGGCGGACGCCGCCACGGGCCCGCTGACCTGCCGGGGTCAGGGCATCGACCCCGCCGCCCGGCTGCACTACCGGACGGAAACGTTCGTCAAGGCGTCGCCGGACACCGTCTGGAAGGTGCAGACCGGCGTCGAAGGGTGGCCGGCCTGGCAGTCCGCCGTCACCAGCGCGAAGCGGCTGGATCCCGGCCCCCTGCACCCGGGTGCGCGGTTTCGCTGGACGACGCCCGCCCCGGCGACGCCTTCCTCCCCCGCCACCACGCTCGTCATCACGTCCACGGTCCAGCAGGTCCAGCCGGGTCACTGCATCCGCTGGTCGGGCCCGGCCATCGGCGACGGCCTGCGCATCGACCGGGGCGTGCACGTCTGGACGTTCACGCCGGCCCGCGGCGGCGTCGTCGTCCGCACCGAAGAGAGCTGGACGGGCGCCCAGGTCGAAGCCGACCCGGCCACGGCGATCAAGTACCTCGCGCCGGGCCTCGACCAGTGGCTCGCCGACCTCAAGACCGCCGCTGAAACGCCCTGCTGAACTCAAAGGAGAAGAAGATGAGTGTCACCACTCGCCCGTCGAAGAGCGTTCTCGGTGCCGCGTGGGCGTTCCCGGTCATGGTCGCCGGTCAGTTCGCCCTGCTCGCCGGGATCCCGGTCGCGATCGTGCTGGCCTGCACCGCCGGGTCGCGGGCCACGCGCTGGTGGAGCGGCCTGATGGCGGCGGCCTACGCCGTCCCGCTGGCGGCTTGGCTCATCGGGCCGAGCACCGCGCCGAGCCTGTCGAAGTTCCTGGGCCCCGTCGCCACCGGAGCCGTGGTCGTGGCAGGTGTCGCGGCCGCCGCCGGGCTGCGGCGACGGCCGGTCGACACCGCGCCGCGCGCTACTTCGTGAAGGTGAGGCAGTTCGCGGAGTGGCCGCCCTCGCCCGGGCCGACCCGGACGCTCGAAGCGGTGCACTCCAGCGAGGAGTTGTGCCGGCAGTCGGCGCGGGAGCACGCGCCCACCTGGGCCACGACGCGGTCCAGGCCGCCCTTGGTGTTCAGCGGGACGAAGGTGCCGCAGTCGGCGGACCCGTTGTCGCCACCGACGGTGATGGCGAACGCGTGGCAGCCGTCGTGGTTGTAGGAACAGCCGCTGACGGTGCATTCGTGGACGGCGGGCATTTCGGTGGTGGTCATGCTCGGCTCCGGTCTCCGTGGTGGGAAAACAGTTCGGTGAACCGACGCTCCCATCGGGTCCGAGTCCGCGCAATTCGCGGCAACTCGGCCGGGTGACCAGGGCCGCACGCCCGGGTGAGAATCGGTTTCGTGACCGAGCAGGGCACCGCCGTGCACGACGACCTGCCCCGCGGCATGCCAGGACGCGGCTCAGGTTGTCGTGAGTCTCAGCGGAGCGGTTCGAGGGCCTTCGCCAGCGGCTCGAGCACCGCCGGGGTGTGCGGTGGCGGCAGGTACACGATGGCCAGGTCGAGGCCCGCCTCGCCGAGCGCCTCCGCTTCCGCCGCGACCTTCGCGTAGTCGGCGTCCGGGCCCAGGCGGACGTGCGAGGACAGCGTGATCTCGGCCGGGTCGCGGCCGATGTCCGCGCAGTGGCGGTGGAGGACGTCGCGCTTGTGGGCGAACTCCTCCGGCGTGCCGCCGACGAAGTTCCAGTGCTGGGCGTACTTCGCGGTCGTGCGCAGGGTGCGCTTCTCGCCGCTGCCGCCGATGCAGATCGGCGGGTGCGGGCGCTGCACGGCCTTCGGCTCGCACCGGGCGTCGGCCAGCTGGTAGTACTCGCCCTGGAACGTCGTCGTCTCCTGGGTCAGCAGGCCGACGAGCACTTCGCAGGCCTCCTCGAACCGGTCGCTGCGCTCCTTCACCGGGCCGAGGCGCATGCCGTAGGCGCCGGACTCCTCTTCGTTCCAGCCCGCGCCGATGCCGATCTCCAGCCGGCCGCCGGACACGATATCGAGCGTCGCGGCCATGTTCGCGAGCAGCGCGGGGTGGCGGTAGTGGATCCCGCTGACGAGCGTGCCCACCCGGAGCCGCCGGGTGGCCTGCGCCAGCGCGGTCAGCGTGACCCAGCCTTCCAGGCACGGACCGCTCGAGTCGGAGAAGATGGGGTAGAAGTGGTCGAACGTCCAGCCGGACTCGAACAGCTCGATCTCGTCGGCCGCCTGCCACACGGCGAGCATGTCCGCCCAGACCGTGTTCTGCGGCGAAGTCTTGATGGCGAATCGCATGATCTTGATCGTAAACCTGGAGTTCCTCCAGGAAGCGGGTCGCACGATCCGGTGAAGTGCCCGGCCGCGCCGCGTTCCCCGGGTACCCCACCGGAAAGAGGAGGCGCGATGCCCGACAACGAACTCACGGCGTTCCTGCTCATCGGCCTGGTCTTCGTGCTGGCGGACGGCCAGGTCCTCTACCGCGGCGGCTGCCGGTACCTCAACGTCGCGGGCGCGGGGTCCCTGGCGTGGATGCTGGTGACCGTCTTCCACCTGGTCGCGTTCGGCCTGCTCGCGCTGCTGTCGGTGGTGGGCCCCGGCTGGTCGGGCTCGACGGCCGCCCTCGTCGGCCGGCTGGGCGTCTTCCTGCTGATGCTGGCGGCGGTCCACGGGCTGACGCTGCTGGCGATGGCCCGGCGGCGGCAGGACCACATCGTCGAAGCACACTTCCAGGAGGGCGACGACCCGGTCGTGGCGTCCGAGCTCGAGCAGGCGACGGTCACGCCGGTGCCCGGCCAGGACGGACGGCCGCCGCACGTGAGCCCGGACCTCGGCGACCGCGGCCCGTACCGGACCTGACCGCCGGGACGGGCCAGGGGCCGGACAGGAACCGCGCCAGCTCGTCGCCCGCCGCGTCGTAGCCCGCCTCGGACAGCCGTTGCAGCTCCCGCAGGTTCCGCGCCGCGACCGCGCGCCGCCGGGTCAGCAGCTCGCCCGCGTGCGTGCTGCCTTCGTCGAGTCGCTCGCGTGTCGACCAAGACCGTCCGCGTCTACCACGGCAAGGGCCTGCTGCCCGAGCCCGAGCGGGACGCCTCGGGCTACCGGCGCTACACCGCCTGGCACGCCGTCGAGCTGATCAAGATCCACACCCTCGCCGACGCGCCGTCCGAGGACGTCCGGCAGGCGCTCCGCCAGGTCGACCCCGACCTGACGGCCCGGATCCGGCGGCTGCGCGAGACGCGGGACCGCCTGCGCCGCCTGGAGTCCGGTCCCCCGCACGGCCTGCCCCCGGAGGTCGCCGCGCACCTCGACGCCCTTCCCGGCCTCGGCTTCACCGGACGCGCCGCCCACCCGGACACGGCGCTCGCCCTGTTCCGCGACCAGGCCGACGCGCTCACCCGGCCCGAGACGCGGCGGACGTACCTGGAGTCGACCGCGCGCACGACCTGGAGCCGGCGGACCCCGCCCTCCAAGACCTCGCGGAGCGCATCGTGGCCGCGACCCTGGCCCGCTACGGGGACGACCTGCCCGGCCAGGACACCGTGGTGGTCACATGACGCTGCGTGTTCGCCGCCGCCCATCCAGGTAATCACTCATCCGTGTCTGATCGGGCGTCAAATCGCCTCGAATGTCGCAATGCGCGTTACCGCGCGTCGACAAATTCGGAAAATCCCGGTGCTTGAGTGACCGCTTCGAGTTGTCCTCGAAGCTGGAGATCACTTATGGCAAACCGGCGCAAACACCGCCACCGCAACGAATCCTTGCCCCGCGTAGCGATTTTGATAGCGTGGCCAGGCTTTCCCCCGCCGCCGGGCTGTGCCCCGATGCGGCGTCTCCCTGTTTTCCCTTGCGGTGAAAGGACTTTCCACATGCGCACGACCCTGCTCCGAGCCGGGAGCCTGGCCGGGGTGACCGTCGCCGTTCTCGCCGGCTCGTCCGCCGTCGCCACCGCCGACGACGCCGTCACCGGATCCGCCTACGGAGCTTCGGCCAGCGTCTCGCTGCTGCCCGGGGTGCTGACCGACAGCAAGGGGATCACCGTCGACACCGGGCAGCTCGCGAAGACCTCGAGCGCCGGCCCGGCCACGGCGAGCGTCGCCGACGTCCCGCTCAAGGGGCTCGTCACCGCGAAGGCGATCACCAGCTCGGTGACGCCCGGCGCGGGTTCCGTGGCCGCCAAGGCGAGCGTCGCCGAAGTGACGCTGCCGCTGCTCGCGGCGGCCGCCGGCCGGGTGCCGTCGATCCGCCTGATCAGCGCCCGCTGCGCGTCGTCGGACGGGCACGTCACCGGCAGCAGCGACATCGCGGGCGTCAACCTCGGCCGGCTCGGCACGCTCCCCGTCGCCACTTCGCCCAACCAGAAGCTGGGCATCCCCGGCGTGGCCGAGGTGATCGTCAACGAGCAGACCCAGCGCTACGACGGCAGCCTCGAAGTGACCGCCCTGCACATCAAACTGCTCGGCGGCGCCGCCACCGGTGCGCTCGGCCGCGGCGACGTCAAGCTCGCCTCGGTCACCTGCGGCCCGTCGAAGGAGCAGGCGCCCCCGTCGCTCCCGTCGCCCCAGGCGCCGCCGAAGCCGCAGGGCCCCAGCCAGGTCGTCGTCGTCCCCGCCGGTGCCCCGCAGACCGGCGACGGCAGCCTCGCCGGCGAGCGTTGAGCCCGATGCTGCGCCGCGCACTCCTCATCGTCGTCTCCGCCCTGCTGCTCGCCGGCTGCGGCGCGACGACGACCCCGGCCGCCCCGCCGCCGGTGCCCGCCGCCGCGGGCCTGTCGCGGTCTCTGCCGACCTTGCTCGACGTCCCCGCGATCGACGCGAAGTCGACGCTGATCTCGCTCGGCCTCAACCCCGATCGCACGATCGAGGTGCCGCCGGTCGACCAGCCGCTGCAGGCCGGCTGGTACGAGTACAGCCCGACGCCCGGCGAGGTCGGCCCGGCGGTGATCCTCGGCCACATCGACGGCAACCACCAGAAGGGCATCTTCTGGCGGCTGCGCGACCTGAAGCCGGGCGACCCGGTGCACGTCGACCGCGCCGACGGCCACACGCTGACCTTCGAGGTGACGAAGGTCGACCAGATCGCGAAGAAGGAGTTCCCCACCGAAGCCGTGTACGGCAACACGACCCAGCCCGAGCTGCGGCTGATCACCTGCGGCGGGAAGTACGACGCAGCTAACCGGAACTACCTCGACAACGTGATCGTGTACGCCAAGCTCAAGAAGTGACGCCGAGCCGTCGGCGCCGGTGCGGCGGATCGTCACGCCTCGTCGGGATCCAGTGCCCGTCGCGGACGATCCGCCGGCCGCGTCGGCGACGTGGCGGACGAGGTAGGGCGGGAGCGGGACGTTCAGGAGCGCCGGGCCTTCCGGAACTCCCGGTTCAGGCCGGCGATGCTCGCGAACGGAATCCCCTTCGGGCACGACGCCACGCACTCACCGGTGTTGGTGCAGCCGCCGAAGCCCTCGGCGTCCATCGTGTCCACCATGTCCAGCACCCGCCGGGCCCGTTCCGGCTGTCCTTGCGGCAGCAGCGAAAGGTGGGTCACCTTGGCCGCCGTGAAGAGCATCGCCGAGCCGTTGGGGCACGCCGCCACGCAGGCGCCGCAGCCGATGCACGTCGCGTTGTCGAACGCCAGGTCCGCGTCCGGCTTCGGGACCGGGGTCGCGTGCGCGTCCGGGGCGCTGCCCGTCGGGGCGCTGACGTAGCCGCCCGCCTGGACGATCCGGTCCAGGGCCGAGCGGTCGACGACCAGGTCCTTGACCACCGGGAAACCGCGAGCCCGCCACGGTTCCACGTCCACGACGTCGCCGTCGGCGAACGAGCGCAGGTGCAGCTGGCAGGACGTCGTGCGCTCCGGGCCGTGGGCCTGTCCGTTGATCACCACGCCGCACGAACCGCAGATGCCCTCGCGGCAGTCGTGGTCGAAGGCCACCGGCTCCTCCCCGGCGGCGATCAGCTCCTGGTTCAGCACGTCCAGCAGTTCGAGGAAGGACATGTCCGGGCTGACGTCGGCGACCGGATAGGACACCAGCCGGCCTTCGGCGGCCGGGCCGGCCTGGCGCCAGACGCGGACGGTGAGGTTCATGTGTAGCTCCGCTGGGTCGGGTGGACGTGCTCGAAGACGAGCTCTTCGCGGTGCAGCACGGGTTTCTCCCCGTACTCCCAGGCGGCGACGTACGCGAAGTTCTCGTCGTCGCGCCGCGCCTCGCCTTCGAGAGTCTGGTGTTCTTCGCGGAAGTGCCCGCCGCACGACTCTTCGCGGGCGAGCGCGTCGATCAGCAGCAGCTCGGCCAGCTCCAGGAAGTCGGCGACGCGAAGCGCCTTCTCCAGCTCCTGGTTGAGGTCGGCGGCAGTGCCGGGAATGCGGACGTCCCGCCAGAACTCCGCGCGCAGCCCGGGCACGCGCTCGAGGGCCTTGCGCAGGCCTTCGCGGGTGCGGGACATCCCGCACCGGTCCCACAACAGCAGGCCCAGCTCGCGGTGGAACGAGTCGACGGACCGCGTCCCGCGCACCGTCAAGAGCCGGGTGATCCGGTCGCGCACTTCGGTTTCCACTTGCGTGACCGTCTCGCGGGAGACGTCGTCGAACCGGGTGCCGCCGAGGTAGTCGTTCAAGGTGGCCGGCAGGACGAAGTAGCCGTCCGCGAGGCCCTGCATCAACGCGGACGCGCCGAGCCGGTTGGCACCGTGGTCGGAGAAGTTCGCCTCCCCGATGACGAACAGCCCGGGGATCGTGCTCTGCAGGTCGTAGTCCACCCAGAGCCCGCCCATCGTGTAGTGGATGGCCGGGTAGATCCGCATCGGGGTCCGGTAGGGGTCCTCCGCCGTGATGCGCTGGTACATGTCGAAGAGGTTGCCGTAGCGGGCTTCGATCGCCGGGCGGCCCATGCGCTCGATCGCGTCGGCGAAGTCCAGGTGGACACCGAGACCGCCGGGCCCGACACCGAGACCCGCGTCGCAGACGTTCTTCGCGGCCCGGGACGCGATGTCGCGCGGCACCAGGTTGCCGAAGCTCGGGTACAGCCGCTCGAGGTAGTAGTCGCGCTCGTCCTCGGGGATGTCCGCCGGCGGCCGCTCGTCGCCCGCGCGCTTCGGCACCCAGATGCGGCCGTCGTTGCGCAGCGACTCGCTCATCAGCGTCAGCTTCGACTGGTGCTCGCCCGAGCGCGGGATGCACGTCGGGTGGATCTGCGTGAAGCACGGGTTGGCGAAGTACGCGCCGCGCTTGTGCGCCCGCCAGATCGCCGTGGCGTTCGAGCCCTTGGCGTTGGTGGAGAGGAAGAAGACGTTGCCGTAGCCGCCGCTGGCCAGGACTACGGCGTCGGCCAGGTGCGTCGTGATCTCCCCGGTCACCAGGTCCCGGGCCACGATGCCGCGCGCCCGGCCGCCGTCGACGACCAGGTCGAGCATCTCCGTCCGCGCGTGCAGCTCGACGTTCCCCGCGTCGATCTGCCGCGACAACGCCTGGTAGGCGCCGATCAGCAGCTGCTGGCCGGTCTGGCCGCGCGCGTAGAACGTCCGCTGGACCTGCACCCCGCCGAACGAGCGCGTGTCGAGCAGGCCGCCGTACTCGCGGGCGAACGGCACGCCCTGCGCCACGGCCTGGTCGATGATCTGCGCCGACACCTGGGCGAGCCGGTACACATTGGACTCCCGGGACCGGAAGTCGCCGCCCTTCACCGTGTCGTAGAACAGCCGGTAGACGGAGTCGCCGTCGTTGCGGTAGTTCTTCGCCGCGTTGATCCCGCCCTGCGCGGCGACGGAGTGCGCCCGCCGCGGCGAGTCCTGGAAGCAGAACTGGACGACGTGGTAGCCCTGCTCGGCCAGTGTCGCGCCGGCCGAGCCGCCGGCCAGGCCGGTGCCCACGACGATCACCCGGTGCCTGCGCCGGTTGGCCGGGTTCACCAGCTTCGCCGCGAACTTCCTTTCGTCCCAGCGGTTTTCCAGCGGGACGGCCGGGGCTTTGGTGTCGGCGATCGGGTCGCCCACGGTGTAGTCGCTCATCAGTCCACCAGTCCCGTCATGACCGCGACCGGGACGAGCGCGTAGCCGCCCGCGATCACGACCGCCGTCGTGCTGCCGAGGATCTTGATCGCCCGTTCCCGCTTGGCGCTGGTCACGCCCATGGTCCGCGCGGCGCTCGCGAAGCCGTGGTGGATGTGCAGGCCGAGCATGGCCAGGGCAACGAGGTAGATCAGGTTCACCCACCAGACCCGGAAGTCCGCGACGAGGTTGTGGTACGGGTCGCCGGGCACGAAGTCCCGGTTCACCGTGCCGACGGTGAAGTCGAGGATGTGCCAGACGACGAACACCGCCAGGGTCGCGCCGCCCCAGCGCATCGTGCGCACGGCGAAGGTCGCGCGCACCGGCGGCCGGTGGACGTAGCGCACGGGTCGCGCCCGGCGGTCGCGCCGCACGAGCTGGACCGCCGCGGTGACGTGCAGGACCAGCGCGACGAGCAGGACCGCGCGCTGGATCCAGAGGAACCAGGCGTAGTGCAGGACCGGCTCGCCGAGGGTCCGCAGCCAGTGGGCGTACGCGTTGAGGTCGCCGGCCCCCAGGAACGTCTTGAGGTTGCCGACCATGTGCGCGAAGACGAACGCCAGCAGCAGGGCGCCGCTGACCGCCATGACGATCTTCTTGCCGATCGTCGAGTCCCAGAACCGGCGGACGTTCGAACGGTGCTCGAGGGCGTTGACCACCTGACCGACGGTAGGAGCGGCTTCACCAGAGGTCAAAGACATGATAACTCTGCATTCGATAGCCACCGGCTATCGTGCTCGCATGCAGCTGCACCAGCTCGCCTACTTCGTCGCCGTCGCGGAGCACCGGCACTTCACGCGCGCCGCCGAGGAGGTGCGGGTCGCCCAGCCGTCGCTGTCGCAGCAGATCCGCGCGCTCGAACACGACCTCGGCGCGCCGTTGTTCCACCGCATCCGCGGCAACGTCTCCCTCACCGAGGCCGGCGAGGTCCTGCTGCCGATCGCCCGGCGCATCCTGGCCGAGACCGAAAGCGCGCGGCTCGCGATCCGGGAGCTGGCCGAGCTCGACCGCGGCCGCGTCCGGCTCGGCGCGCCGCCCAGCCTGTGCACGGGCCTGCTGCCGGCGATGCTGTCGGCGTTCCGCCGCCGGTACCCGGGCATCCAGCTGGAGCTGCACGAAAGCGGGTCCGGCGACCTCCGGCAGCGGCTGTCGGAAGGCGCGCTGGACCTGGCGCTGCTGGCCGGTGCCCGGGCGATGGGCGACCCGCACCTGGCGGCGACGCCGTTGCTGCTGGAAGAGCTGGTCGTGATCTCCCCGCCGGACGCGCCGGCGCGGACCGGCCGGCTCGACGTCCGCGAGCTCGCCGACGTCCCGCTGGTGATGTTCCGTCGCGGCTACGACGTCCGGGAGGCGACGGTGAACGCCTGCCGCGCGGCCGGGTTCGAGCCGTCGTTCGCGATCGAGGGCGGCGAGATGGACGCCGTGCTGGAGCTGGTCCGCGCCGGCGTCGGCTCGGCCGTCGTGCCGAGCACCGTGGCGGGCGAACGGTTCCGGCGGACGCGGTTCGCGCCCGAAGCGGGCATGACGCGGATCGTGCAGCTCGCCGCCCGGACCGAGGTCGAACCCACCCGGGCCGTCCGCGCGCTGCGCACCGCGATCGTCGGGTTCGTGGCCGACCGGGCGAGCCTCCCGCCCGGTATCGAGTCCCTTGTGGACAGAGGGGGCACCCGACCATCGGAGGGTTGACCGGCGCGGCGTTCAGGAGTGCCATGTAGGCCGTGAATCGTCTGCGCTCGGCCGCCGTGCTCGTCGTCCTCGCCGGTTCTCTCGTGGCCCCGGTGCCCGCCGTCGCCGCCACCGGCCTCGGCTTCGACCTCGACGCCGCCACCATCCCCGAACTCCAGCAGCGGATGGCCCACGGCAGCCTCACGTCCGTCCGGCTGACCACGGCCTACCTGCACCGGATCGACGCCCTCGACGGGAAGATCCACTCGGTCCTCGCCGTCGACCCGGGTGCGCTGCGGGCCGCCGCGGCCAGCGACGCGCGCCGCCGCGCGGGTCACCCGCTCGGGCAGCTCGACGGGATCCCGGTGCTGCTCAAGGACAACATCGACACGCGCGCCCAGCCGGCGACCGCCGGTTCGCGCGGCTTGCCGCGCAGCCGCCCGGCCGCCGACGCGGCGCTGGTGGAGCGGCTGCAGCGCGGTGGCGCGGTCATCCTCGGCAAGACGAACCTGTCCGAGTGGGCCAACTTCCGGTCCACGCACTCGACGTCGGGCTGGTCCGGGATCGGCGGCCAGACGAACAACCCCTACGTCCTCGACCGCAACCCGTGCGGCTCGTCGTCGGGCTCCGGCGCCGCCGTGGCCGCCACGCTGGCCCAGGTCGCGATCGGCACCGAAACCGACGGCTCGATCGTGTGTCCCGCCGGCGCCAACGACGTGGTCGGCGAGAAGCCGACGCTCGGGCTGGTCAGCCGGACCGGCGTCGTGCCGATCTCCGCCGAGCAGGACACGGCCGGGCCGATGGCGCGCCACGTCGTCGACACCGCCATCACGCTTTCCGTGCTGCAGGGCCGTGACGCGGCCGATCCCGCGACCGCGGCGATCCCCGCGGGACAGCCGCGCGACTACGCCGCGCTGCTGCACCCGGGTGCCCTGCGCGGGGCCCGGATCGGCGTGTGGCGGCTGGCCGGCCTGGACGCCGACGTCGACCGGGTCGTCGGCGACGCCGTGCGGACGCTGACCGCGCAGGGCGCCACCGTCGTCGACGTCGATCTGCCGTACCAGGACCAGATCGGCGCGGCCGAGACACCGGCGCTGCTGACCGAGTTCAAGCGCGACCTCGACGCCTACCTCACGCACCGCCCGGGTCACCCCACGACGCTCGACGAACTGATCGCGTTCGACCGCCGGGATCCGGTGGAGCTGTCGAAGTTCGGCCAGGAGCTGTTCGAGCAGGCCGCGGCCGCGCCGGGCCCGAGCGACCCGGCCTACCGGCAGCAGCGGGCCACGGCGACGGACCTGGCGAAGCGGTCGATCGACGAGACACTCGCCAAGCTGCACCTGGACGCGATCGTCGCGCCCACCAACAGCCCGGCGTGGAAGACGGACTACGCCGCGGGTGACGCGTTCGTGCTCGGCTCGTCGACCCCGGCGGCCGTCGCGGGCTACCCGAACGTGTCGGTGCCGGCCGGGTTCGCGGGTCCGTTGCCCATCGGCGTCTCGTTCTTCGCCGGGCGCTGGGCCGACGCCCGGGTGCTCGCCTTCGCGGCGGCGTTCGAGCGTGCCGCCCCGGCGCGCCGGGCGCCTGCCTTCCTGCCCAGCTCTGGTTAGGGTGGTCTCGACGGTGAGGAGGGCAGCCGATGGTCACCCGCGCGGAGCGGAACGCGACGGACCCCGACCTGGGTGTCCTGTCGGGACGGCTGCTGTTCGCCGTGCAGCGGGAGCTCTTCGCGACGCTGGCCGCGCAGGGGTTCGACGACCTGAAGCACCGGCACGGCGCGGTGCTGGCCTACCTGGACCCGGACGGCGTCCGGCCGACCGAACTGTCCCGGCTTTCGGGGCAGTACAAGCAGATCATCGGCACGCTCACCGACGAGCTGGAAGCACTCGGCTACGTCGAACGGCGGCCCGACCCGAGTGACCGCCGCGCGAAGCTGATCTGCCCCACCGAACGCGGTCTCGCGCAGATGAAGGCCGCGGACGCGATCATGGCGGGCATCCAGCGGCGTCACGCGAACCGCCTGGGGCGGGCCGACTACGAGCACTTCAAGCGGGTCCTGGCCGACATCACCGAGCACCAGCGCGGTGCCGTCGCCGGGGACTGACCGGCTACACCCGCGTCCGGAGCCATTCGGCCACCGGCGGCCAGCTTCCGTGCGCGGGATCGATCACCTCGAAGTGATCGCCGGCCACCTCCAGGTACTGCGCGTCCGGCGCGTGCTCGGCGTAGGTGCGGCTGTACTCGATCGGGACGATGTCGTCGGCGTCGCCGTGCAGCACGAGGACCGGGACCCCGGCACTCTCGAGGGCGCTCGGTGACGTCGTCGCGTACCGCTGCGGGACCTGGTCGAGGTGCCCGCCCAGCAGCAGGTTCACCACGCCCTCGCCGGCTCCTTCCGCCACCGCGGGCCAGAAATCCGGGGCCGCGGGCTTCGGGGCGTTCGCCGGGCGCACGAGGTCCGGGTCCGCCAGGAGCGCACCGAACGCCGTCCGGTCGGCCTCGGCCAGGTCGAGGACCCCGGCGAGCGACACGGCCGCGACCGGCACCACCTTCGGCGCCGCGCCCACGGCGTCGGCGGGCAAGGCCGCGCGGTGCGCGGTCCACGCCGCCAGGTGGCCGCCCGCGGAGTGCCCGATCACCGCGACCCGGGCGGGATCGAGGGCCGGGTCCGCCCCGGCGACGACGTCGAGCGCGGCCGCGGTGTCCTCGAACGTCGCGGGCCAGCCACCGCCGTCGCCGAGCCGGCGGTAGTCCGCGTTCCACACGGCGTACCCGCGGGCGACCAGGTCGTCGGCGAGCCGGGTCATCGAGCGGCGGTCGAACATCGCCGTCCAGTACCCGCCGTGCAGCAGCACGACCACCGGGAACGGGCCCTCGCCCGCCGGCACGTACAGCTCCCCCACCTGCGCCGGGTGCGGCCCGTAGGCGACGGTGCGCACCGGCCGCGGCGCGTCCTGTTCGTCGTCGTAGCGGGCACCGCGCCGCGCGCTCACCAGCGCGTCGATGGTGCCGAAGAACGCCGCGATCCGCGGATCGTCCCCGCCTCGGGCCTTCGAGTCGTCCCACGCGGTGTCGTCGATCCACTCGACGACGTCCAGCCAGGTCCCGGCGTCGAGACGCACCAGCTTCGCCGAGACGAAACCCCGGCGACCTTCCCGGAAGGCGGCCACCATGCCGGGCCGGGCCGCGAGCATCGCGGACGTCCGGTCCGGCCGGACGGTGAAGGTGGTCAGTTCGACGACGGCCATCCGCGCTCCCTCGATTTGGTCCAGATTCATGACTATCACGATCGTGGACCGACGCGCACGTGTGGCACCGTCCTCGCGAACGCCGGAGGTGCACCGCGCGGCCCAGGAGTCCTTTGTGGACGGCTGGTGACAGTCGGCGCTGGCCGGGGCGGCCGCCGCCCCCGTCTTCTCCTCGGCCGGGCCCTCGACGCGAACAGGTGCGCACGTGAAATGGCCCTTATCGATTCAGAAGGACTCTGCTAGCCTCCGGCACGGACCCGCGCACGGCAGCGCCGCCGGCGCCCCTGGGGAACTCTTCGAGGAGCTGAGATGACGGCAATCGCCCGTGTTCGTGGCCGTGAGGTGCTCGACAGCCGGGGCAACCCGACCGTCGAGGTCGACGTCGTGCTGGAGGACGGCTCGCTGGGCCGGGCCGCGGTGCCGTCGGGTGCCTCCACCGGCACGCGCGAGGCGGTCGAGCTCCGCGACGGCGACAAGGCGCGCTACCACGGCAAGGGCGTCCGCAAGGCCGTCACCGCGGTCAACACGGAACTCGCCGAGGCCGTCGTCGGGCTGAACGCCGAAGCGCAGTCCGAGGTCGACGCCGCCCTGATCGCCGCCGACGGGACGCCGAACAAGGCGCGCGTCGGCGCCAACGCCACGCTCGGGATCTCCCTGGCCGTCGCGAAGGCCGCCGCGGCGGCGAACACCCTGCCGCTGTACCGGTACGTCGGCGGCGTCTTCGCCCACCAGCTGCCGATGCCGATGATGAACATCATCAACGGCGGTGCGCACGCCGACAACCCGATCGACTTCCAGGAGTTCATGATCGGCCCGGTCGGTGCGGAGACGTTCGCCGAGGCCGTGCGGATGGGCTCGGAGGTCTTCCACACGCTGCGCGCGTCGCTGCGCAAGGCCGGGCACGGCACCAACGTCGGCGACGAAGGTGGCTTCGCGCCCAACCTCGCGTCGGCCGACGAGGCGCTCGAGTTCGTCGTCCGCGCGATCGAGGAAAGCGGCTACACCCCCGGCGAGGACATCGCGCTGCTGCTCGACCCGGCCGCGTCGGAGTTCTACGACAACGGCGTCTACGACTACCGCGGCGAGGGCCGCAAGCGCAGTGTCGAGGAGCACGTCGCCTACCTCTCGGAGCTGACGGCGCGCTTCCCGATCGTCTCCATCGAGGACGGCCTCGCGCAGGACGACTACGACGGCTGGAAGCAGCTCACCGACGCCATCGGCGACCGCGTGCAGCTCGTCGGCGACGACGTCTTCTGCACCAACGTCAAGCTGCTGCAGGACGGCATCGACCGCGGCATCGCGAACTCGATCCTGGTCAAGGTCAACCAGATCGGCACGCTGACCGAGACGCTGCTGACCGTCGACACCGCGCACAAGGCGGGCTATTCGGTCGTGATGTCCCACCGGTCGGGCGAAACCGAGGACACGACGATCGCCGACCTCGCCGTCCCCACCGGCTGCGGCCAGATCAAGACGGGCTCGCTGTCCCGCTCCGACCGCACGGCCAAGTACAACCAGCTCATCCGCATCGAGGAGGAGCTGGGCGCGGAGGCGAAGTACGCCGGCCGGGCCACCCTGCGCGGCTGATCCACCCCCGGGGCCCGTCCGGCGGGACGGGCCCCGGGGGCGCGGAAGCCCTAGATTGGCGGCATGACTTCCACCGCCGAGAAGGCCACCCGGCTGCAGGAGCTGCACGCCGCCCCCGAGCTGCTGCTCGTCGTCAACGTCTGGGACGCGATCACCGCCAAGGTCGTCGCCGAGACGCCCGGCACCCAGGCCCTCGCGACGCCCAGCCACGGCATCGCCGCCTCGCGCGGCTACCCGGACGGCGAAAAGATCCCCCGCGACGAGATGATCGCCGAAGTCGCCCTGATCGTGCGGACGGCGGGCGACCTGCCCGTCACCGCCGACCTCGAAGCCGGTTACGGCGACCCCGGCGGCACCATCGCCCGCGCGATCGACGTCGGCGCGGTCGGCGCCAACCTCGAAGACCAGATGAAGCCGCTGGGTGACGCCGTGAAGGCGGTCGAAGCCGCCGTCGCGGCCGCCGAGAAGGCCGGCGTCGACTTCGTGCTCAACGCCCGCACCGACGCCTTCCTCAAGACCGACCCGGAGACGGCACTGACCGAGGCGATCACCCGCGGCCGCGCCTACCTCGAGGCCGGCGCGTCCACCTTCTTCGTGCCCGGCAAGCTCGACGAGAACCAGGTCGAGCGGCTCGTCGGCGAACTGGGCGAGCGCAAGGTCAACCTCATCGGCATCCCCGGCTCGATCCCGCTCAAGCGCGCGCAGGAACTCGGCGTCGCCCGCGTGTCCTACGGCCCGTGGAGCCAGAACGTCGCCCTGACCGCGCTGGCCAAGCTCGCCGAGGACGTCTACGCCGGCGGCGGCCTGCCCGCCGACACCCGCAAGCTCAACTGATCAGCGGATCCGCAGCTTCCGCATGAGCTTGAGCCCGGACAGCATGCTCTCGACGTACTTCTCGTAGCCCTGTCCGGGCCGCGGGCCCATGACCTGCTTCTTCAGCACGGCCAGGTTCTGCACGTCGGTGTACTTGAGCAGGCCCTGGTCGCCGTGGCGGGCGCCGACCCCGGAGCTCTTGACGCCGCCGGAGGGCGTCCCTTTGGCGGCGAACGCCGTGGCGAGGATGTCGTTGACGTTGACGTTGCCCGATTCCAGGCGCGCGGCCACCGCGCGGGCGGCGCCGACGTCACGGCCCCAGACCGACGCGTTGAGGCCGTAGTCGGTGTCGTTGGCCAGGTCCACGGCCTCGTCGACCGTGCGGTACCGGTGCAGCGCGACCACGGGCCCGAAGGTTTCCGTGACGCCGCAGAGCATGTCCTTGGTGACGCCTTCGAGGATCGTCGGCTCGAAGAACGCCGGGCCGAGGTCCGGGCGCGGCTTGCCGCCGCAGAGCACGGTCGCGCCCTTCGCGACGGCGTCGTCGACGTGCTCCTTCACGCGGCGCAGGTGGTCGGGCGAGACGAGCGAGCCCATGTCTGGCCCGAAGTCGTAGGCCGCGCGGACGTCCAGCGCGCTCGCGGCGGCCACGTACGCGTCCTTGAACTCGGCGTACCGGGACTCCGGCAGGTAGATCCGCTCGATGTGCATGCAGATCTGGCCGGTGTTGCCGAACGCGCCGAAGATCGCGCCCTGGACGGCTTCCGCGATGTCGGCGTCGTCGAGGACGATCATCGGGTTCTTGCCGCCGAGCTCGAGGCAGCAGCCGATGAGGTTGCGGCCGGCCCGCTCGCCGATCACCTTGCCGGTGGCCGTGGAGCCGGTGAACATCACGTAGTCGGCCCGGTCGATGAGTGTCGGGCCGACGTCGGGGCCTTCGCCGCAGACGACCTGGAACAGCCCCTCCGGCAGGCCGGCCTGCTCCAGCATCCGGATGCCGTAGAGCGGCGAAAGCGCCGTCTTGTTGTCCGGCTTGAGCACGACCGCGTTGCCGGCCATCAGCGCCGGGATCGCGTCGGAAATGCCGGTGGCGAACGGGAAGTTCCACGGCGCGATGATCCCGACGACGCCTTTCGGCTGCCGGATCTCGGTCGACGTCGTCACCAGCGGCACCGGACCGCCGCGTTTCGTCGGCGCCAGCAGTTTCGCGGCCCGGCGCAGGTAGTGGCTCATCACCATCGCCGGGTCGCAGGTCTCCTCGATCGCCATCCGGCGGTTCTTGCCGCTCTCGACCTGGATGAGGTCGGCGACGTCGCGCGCGTGGTCGACGAAGAGCGTGTGCGCCCGCTTGAACACCGCCAGCCGCTGCTTGAGCGGCGTGGCGGCCCACTTCCGCTGCGCCTCGCGGGCGACGTCGAAGGCCTGCTCGATGTCGGCCGGCGTCGATTGGGGCAGGTCGACGAGCGGCTCGCCGGTGTAGACCTCGGTGAGCTTCCACGTCTCGCCGGCCGAGCCGGGCACGCGGGCGACGAGCTCGCGCAGGAACGCGCCGGTCACCGACGCCGGGCGGGTCAGCTCGAGCGGGGTCACGGTCACGATCCACTCCCGAGGACGAGCCGCGCGCCCATCTCGCCGATCATGATGGCGGGCGCGTTGGTGTTGCCGCCGGTGATCGACGGCATGATCGAGGCGTCGCAGACCCGCAGGCCCTCGACCCCGCGCACCTTGAGGTCGGGGCCGACGACCGCGAGCTCGTCGACGCCCATCCGGCAGGTGCCGACGCCGTGGTAGACCGACGTCGCGCGGTTCAGGATGGCGTCGCGCAACGGCTGGCCGCGCAGGTCCTTGCCCGGGTGGATCTCCTCCTTGACCGAGCCCTTGAACGCCTTCGAAGCGAAGATCTCGCGGACCATTTCCGAGCCTTCGCCGAGCACTTCGAGGTCGGCCGGATCGGACAGGTACTGGAAGTCGATGAGCGGCGCGGCCGTCGGGTCGGCCGAGGCGAGCCGGAGCGTCCCGCGGCTCTTGGGGTAGATCAGCGTCGTCAGCACCGTGAGCGCCGGGCGCTTGTCGACGTCGTGGCGGATCGGCGCGTCCTGGTTGGGCGACACGTACGCCCAGGGCAGCAGGTGCAGCTGGAGGTCGGGCACCGCGCCGGCCTGGGACGTCCGGAGGAACGCGACGGCCTCGAAGACCGAGTTCGCCAGGAACGTCGTGCCGGGCTTCAGCAGCTCGCGGGCCAGGCCGCGGGCGAAGTACGGCGCCGACCCCTTGTTCTTGCTGGAGGTGACGTTGAAGGTCAGCGCGTGGAACATGTGGTCGTGCATGTTGTCCCCGACCGGCAGGTCGGCGAGGACGTCGATGCCGTGCTCCTTGAGGTGCTCGGCGTGGCCGATCCCGGACAGCATGAGCAGCTGAGCGGAGCCGACGAACCCGGCCGACAGGATGACCTCCTTGCCGGCGCGGACGACGCGGTGACCCCGGCCGTCGGCGACCTCGACGCCGACCGCGCGGCCGTTTTCGAAGACCACCTTCTTCGCCAGCACGCCGGACTGCACTTCGAGCGTCGCGGGCGCGAGGTTGTGCAGGTAGCCGCGTGAGGCGCTGTAGCGCAGGCCGTCCGCGGCGTTCTGCTGCATCCGGCTGACGCCCTCTTGGGACTCGGCGTTGTAGTCGTCGAGGATCTTGCAGCCGAGGGCGTCGGAGGTCGCTTCGACGAACTGGAGCGAGCCTTCTTGGGGGATCTTGTTGCGGGTGACCCGGATCGGGCCGCCCGCACCGCGGAAGGCGTTCTCGCCGTCCTCGAAGTCCTCCATCCGCTTGTAGGCGGCGTTGACACTGTCGGCGTCCCAGCCGGTGTTGCCTTCGGCGGCCCAGGAGTCGAAGTTGGCGCGGTTGCCGCGGACGTAGACCATGCCGTTGATGGAGCTGGAGCCGCCGACGACCTTGCCGCGCGGCACCGGCATCCGGCGATCGAGAACGTGTTTCTGCGGGACGCCGTAGAAGCCCCAGTCGAAGGGCTTCTTGAGCTGGGGCACCGCGTGCATCGGGCCGACCAGGCCCGGCTTCTTGATCAGGAGCTTCTCATCGCTCTTCCCCGCTTCGAGCACGATCACGCTGGCCCCGCTCTGCGCCAGCCGCCCCGCGATCGCCGCCCCCGAGCTCCCCGACCCGACGACGACGTAGTCGGCCTCGTCGCCGCGCGGCGCCCTGTTCGCCATGTCCGCTCCTCGATCCGGCCCGCCACAAACTATAACCTGTTCTAGTTTGCTCACGGTATAGCGTCGCCGCCTCGGAGCGCAACGGGTACGCCTGCTTCCCGTCCACGGCCTCGGCCCGCCCGGTGTCGCCGCCGCCGGTAGGAGACGGGCAACGCCCGGTCAAAGCCCCTTGCGCAGCGCCTCGGCCGCCCGCGCGAGGTCGGCCCGCACCGCCCGGGCGACGCGCGCCGGGCCCTTCGCCAGGTGCCGCTGCAGGCTGACGGCGTAGACGGTCCACAGCCCGGCGACGGCGCCCGCGGTGATCCGGACGACCGGGTCGGCCGGGGACGCGCCGGTCCGCGTGGCCAGTGCCGCCGCCGCGGCGTCGGCCAGCCGGTCCCGGCTCTCCCGGTGGTGGGCCACCAGCGCCGGCGTCGAGCGGATCAGCTCGCCGAACCGCCGGACGTCGTCCCAGCCCTCCTCGCGCGCCGACGCGACGAGGAAGTCGAGCTCGTCGCCGAGCACCGCCAACGCGGCGTCCAGCGGCGTGGTCGCCGGGTCGGCCAGGCGGGTACCCAAAGCGTCGATCTGGGTGTCCCAGCGGTCGGCGAGCAGGGCCTCTTTGCTGCCGAAGTGGTTGAAGACGGTCTTTTCCGTGACGCCGCACGCGCGTGCGACGTCGGCGACGCGGACCGCCTCGAACCCGCGCTCCAGGAACATCCGGGCCGCCGTGTCGGACAGCTGCTGCCGCAGCTCGCGCTTCCGCCGGTCCCGCAGCGTCTCGGCACTCATACAGCAAGTGTACTGTTTACAGTGACTGTAACGAAGGGAGCCACCACCATGAGCGAGTTCGAGATCGTCCGGGAGTACCCGCAGCCCCGGCCCCGCGTCTGGCGCGCCTTGACCGACCCGGCCCTGGTCCCGCGCTGGACGTCGACCGGGCGAGGCGGCCGTCCCGAAGGCTTCGCGCCGGAGGTCGGCACGCGGTTCCGGTTCATCGGCAGACCGGTCCCCGGCTGGGACGGCGTCGTCCGCTGCGAAGTCCTCGCGGCCGACGCGCCCGAGCTGCTGAGTTTCAGCTGGCGCAACCAGGAGACCGACGCACCGAGCACGGTGACGTGCCACCTCGCCGAGACCGGCGGGGGAACCCGGCTCACCTACCGGCACACGGGGTTCAGCGGCGTCGGCGGCTTCTTCATGGCCCGGCTGCTGCACCGGGTCCGGCGCCGGATGCTGGCGGAAGGCTTCCCGGAGGTGCTCGCGGCGAGCGACTGGTGACGGCTCGGCGACCGGGGCCGGGCCACCACCGCGCGGCACCGGCCCCCGCCGCCGCAGGCCAGCGGCACGATCCGGTCGGCGCGCGCCTTGGCGACCTCGGCGCGGCCCAGGGCCGGCAGGCTCCCGCCGAGGGCGCGCGCCCCCGCCGCCGCGGCGGTGCGTGAAGCCACCCAAGCGGTGCGCGCGGCGACGGGCCGCCGGCTCAGCTCGGCACCGGGTCCGGCTCGCCCACCAGCACGTCATCGGCCAAGCCCGCCGCCAGGGCGCGCAACGCCGCGTCGAGGTAGACCGTCAGGTCGGCGTCCGCGCGGGCGGACCAGCGCTCGTAGGCTGCGCGGCAGGCCGCCAGCACCGCGCGCCCCACCACCAGCGGGTACAACGACTCCTCCGGCTGCCCGGACCGCCGGGCGACGAACGCGCTGACCGCCCGCTCCCACGCGTCGTAGTGGACGGCCGCGCTCGCGGCGAGCTCCGTCACCGAGCTCACCAGTGTCATCCGGGTGCGCAGCTCCGGCACGTCCGCCGCGCGGTAGTGGTTGGCCTCGAGCACCGCCCGCCGCACGGCTTCCAGGACCGGCAGCTCCGCCGGCATGTCGGCGAGCAGCGCGCGGATCGTCTCGACCTCGGTGTCGAACTCGTTCCAGAGCACGTCCGCCTTGGCGTCGTAGTAGCGGAAGAACGTCCGCCTGCTCACCCCGGCCGCCGCGGCGATCTGGTCCACGGTCGTCTCGTGGAAACCCTGTTCGCTGAACAGCCGCAGGGCCGCGACCTCGAGCTCCCGCGCGCTCGTACCCGGCGGCCGGCCGCGGCGGGCCGCCGGACGGGTGGTCAGGTCATCGGTCATCCGGGTGCCGTTCCGTCGAGGGTCTTGCTTATTGACACGGTGTGACACTACTCTCCCCGTTATTCGACACTCGGTGTCGTAAATCATCTCTGCCGAAGGAGTCAGGATGCCCGAGAACACCACCCCCACCGAACCCGCCGCCACCGAGGAACCCCTCACCGAGGACCTCCTGGTCGAAGAAGTGTCGATCGACGGCATGTGCGGTGTCTACTGAGGACACGCCGGCGGGGTTCGACCTGGACGGCGCGTGGCGGCTGGACGACCGGGTCTCGATCCGGCCCGAGCGGTTCGGCGCCCTGCTGTACCACTTCGGCACCCGCCGGCTTTCCTTCCTGAAGAGCCCGGCCCTCCTCGACGTCGTCCGCGGGCTCGCCGCGCACCCCGACGCGCGGACGGCGTGCGCCGAAGCCGGCGTCGGGGCCGGCGAGCTGCCGCGGTACCGCGCGGCGCTCGCCGCACTGGCCGCGTCCAGCATGATCCAGCCGAGGAGTCGCTGATGTCCCTTGTGGACGAATTCCAGTACGGGCTCGACGCCCCCATCTGCCTCACCTGGGAACTCACCTACGCCTGCAACCTCTCCTGCGTGCACTGCCTTTCCTCGTCGGGCCGGCGGGACCCGCGGGAGCTGAGCACGGCCGAGTGCAAGGCGCTCATCGACGAGTTCGAGCGCATGCAGGTCTTCTACGTCAACATCGGCGGCGGCGAACCGACCGTCCGCCCGGACTTCTGGGAGCTGGTCGACTACGCGACCGAGCACCACGTCGGCGTGAAGTTCTCCACCAACGGCATCAAGATCACGCCCGAGGTGGCCCGGCGCCTGGCCGCCAGCGACTACGTCGACGTCCAGATCTCCCTGGACGGGGCCACCGCCGAGGTCAACGACCACGTCCGCGGCCCCGGCTCCTACGCCACCGCGATCCGCGCCATGCGGCACCTTTCCGACGCGGGCTTCGAGAACTTCAAGATCTCGGTCGTGGTCACCCGGCAGAACGCCGGCCAGCTCGACGAGTTCAAGGCGATCGCCGACCGCTACGGCGCCCAGCTGCGCATCACCCGGCTGCGGCCGTCCGGCCGCGGCGCCGACGTCTGGGACGAGCTGCACCCGACCGCGGCCCAGCAGCGGCAGCTCTACGACTGGCTGGTGGCCCACGGCGAGCACGTCCTCACCGGCGACTCGTTCTTCCACCTCGCCGGGTACGGCGACGGCGGCCTGCCCGGGCTCAACCTGTGCGGCGCCGGCCGCGTCGTGTGCCTGGTCGACCCGGTCGGCGACGTCTACGCCTGCCCGTTCGCGATCCACGAGACCTTCCTCGCCGGCACCGTGCGCGGCGACGGCGGGTTCACGAGCGTGTGGCGCGAGTCCGCCCTGTTCACCGAGCTGCGCAGTCCGCAGAGCGGCGGCGCCTGCGAGTCGTGTTCGGCGTTCGACGCCTGCCGCGGCGGCTGCATGGCGGCGAAGTTCTTCACCGGCCTGCCGCTCGACGGCCCGGACCCGGAATGCGTGCGCGGCCACGGCGAGCTCGCGCTCGCGGCCGTCACCAGCGTGCCGAAGCCGTCGCTCGACCACTCGCACCGGACGCGCGAGCGCGAGCCGGTCCCGGTCACCATCGGGATGCGCCGCCCGCCGGAGCGCGCCTGCGACGAAAGCCCGCTCGCCGGGTTCCGGCCCTGACATGCGGCTCGCGGACCTCACCTGGCCGGACGTCGCCGAGCGCGCGGCGTCCGGCGCGATCCTGGCCGTGCCGGTCGGGGCGACCGAGCAGCACGGCCCGCACCTGCCGCTGGCCACCGACACCGACATCGCGCTCGCGCTGTGCGACCGGCTGGCGGAGAAGCGGCCGGACGTGCTCGTCGCCCCGGCCGTGGCGTACGGCTCCAGCGGCGAGCACGCCGGGTTCGCCGGGACGCTGTCGATCGGCCAGGAGGCGACCGAGCTCCTGCTGGTCGAGCTGGGCCGGTCCGCGGCGGAGACGTTCTCGCGACTGCTGTTCGTCTCCGCCCACGGCGGCAACGCCGGGCCGGTCGCCCGGGCCGTCGCGCGCCTGCGGGCGGAGTCGCGGGACGTCGAGGTGTTCCGGCCCTGCTGGACGGGCGACCCGCACGCCGGGCGCCCGGAAACCGCGCTGCAGCTGGCCCTGCGGCCCGATGACGTGCGGATGGACCTGGCGGCACCCGGCGACCCGCGGCCGCTGGGCGAGGTGCTGCCGCTGCTGCGGGACGGCGGGGTGCGCGCGGTGACCCCGAGCGGGGTGCTCGGCGACCCGACGGCCGCGACCGCGCCCGAAGGACGAACGTTGCTGGCCGAGCTCACCGCCCAGCTCGTGTCCCATGTGGACGGCTGGGCATGAGGGCCGCGCTCGTCACCGGCGCGGCCCGCGGGATCGGCGCCGCGACCGTGCTGCGCCTGGCCCGCCAGGGGTACGCGGTCCTGGCCGTGGACCTCGCCGCCGACGACCCTGCGCTCCCCTACCCGATGGGGAGCGCCGGGGACCTGGCCGCGGTCGCCGACCGCGCGGGCCCGGCCGTCGGCACCTACGTCGCGGACGTGCGAGACCCGGTGGCCTTGGCCGACGCGGTCGCCGAAGCCGAACGCCGCTGGGGCGGGCTCGACGTCGCCGTCGCGGCCGCGGGCGTCATCGCGGGCGGGGTGCCGCTGTGGGAGATGCCCGCCGAGCAGGAGGACGCCGTCCTCGACGTCGACCTGCGGGGCGTGGTCAACCTCGCCCGGGTCGCCATCCCGGCGCTGCTGCGCCGGCCGGCGCCGAGGTCGGGCCGCTTCCTCGCGGTCGCCTCCGCCGCCGCGACGCGCGGCCTGCCGATGCTGGCCGCCTACTGCGCGGCGAAAGCCGGCGTCGCCGGGCTCGTCCGCGCGCTCGGCAGCGAACTCGGGAACTCCGGGGTCACCGCCAACGCCGTCAGCCCGGGGTCGACCGACACCCCGATCCTCGCCGAGAGCGCCCGCCTCTACGCCCTGCCCGGCGCGCACGAATTCGCCGCGCAGCAGCCCGTCGAGCGGCTGCTCGAAGCGGACGAAGTGGCCGCGGTGCTGGCCTTCCTGGCCGGCCCGGACAGCAGCGCGATGACCGGCGCGGTCGTGCCGGTGGACGGAGGGCTGGCCCTGTGACCGCTCCCCTGCCCGCCGGCTTCCGCGTCGAACTCGACCAGGACACCCGGCAGCTGCGTGCGGACCTCTGGTTCGGCGGCTCCCCGGCCCGCGTGCTGCGCCTGACGGCGGCCGGGCGGAAAGCCTGGCACGAACTCGAAACCGGCCCGATCGTCTCCACCGCCGGCGGCACGCTCGCCCGGCGGCTCACCGACACCGGGCTCGCCCACCCGGTCCCGCCCGAGCCGGACTCGCCCGCGGACCTCACCGTGGTCGTCCCGGTCCTCGACCGGGCCGAGTCGCTGGCCCGCTGCCTCGCCGCGCTCGACGGCACGCACCCCGTGCTCGTGGTCGACGACGGTTCCGAAGACCCGGCCGCGATCGCCGCGGTGGCCGCCGCGCACGGCGCGAAACTCGTGCGCCGCGACGTCAACGGCGGGCCCGGGGCCGCGCGGAACACCGCGCTGGAGCACGTCTCCACCGACCTGGTGGCCTTTGTGGACAGTGACTGCGTGCCGGCCGGGGACTGGGCCGGCCGGCTCGCGGCCCACTTCGCCGACCCCCTGCTCGCCGCCGTCGCGCCGCGCGTCCGGCCCCTGGCCCCGGACACGGCGGCCGGGCGCTACACGCGCGCCGCCAGCAGCCTCGACCTCGGCGACCGGCCCGCGCGCGTCGCGCCCGGGACCCGGCTGACCTACGTCCCCACCGCCGCGCTCGTCGTCCGCCGCGCCGCGGTGACGGCGGCCGGCGCGTTCGACCCGGACCTGCGCTTCGGCGAGGACGTCGACCTGGTCTGGCGGCTGCACGCGGCGAAGCACCGCGTCCGGTACGCGCCGGACGTCCACGTCGGCCACCGGGAACCGGCGACCTGGCGCGAACTGTTCGCGCGCCGCGCGCGATACGGGACGTCCGCGGCGCCGCTCGCGAAGCGGCATCCGGAAAACCTCGCGCCGCTCGTCCTGCACGGCTGGCCCGCGGTGACCGTCGGCGCCCTGCTCGCCCGGCGGCCGGTGCTCGCGGCCGGCGGTTTCGCCGGAGCCGTGCTCAGCATGCTGAAGACGTTGCGGGCCCACGACATCCCACCCGGCGGCCTGGTCCGCGCGACGGTCACCGCCGTGCACCAGACCTGGCTCGGCACCGGGCGCTACGGCACGCAGTTCGCCGCGCCCGCGCTCGTGGCCCTGCTCGTCCCCGGCGGCCGCCGCCGGTGGGGACGGCGCGCCGCGATCGCGTCGCTGCTGCTCGGTCCCCCGCTCGGCCGCTGGTTCGCCGGCCGGCCCGGCCTGGATCCCGTCCGGTTCACCGCCGGCGCGCTCGCCGACGACATCGCCTACGGCACCGGCGTCTGGGCCGGCTGCCTGGCCCACCGGACCACCGTGCCGGTGCGGCCGAAGATCACCTGGCGCCCCCTGCGCATCGACAGCAAGGAAAAGCGAGGCCCCGCATGAGCACCACCTGGTTCGAGTCCATCGCCGAAGCCCAGCGGCGGGCCAAGAAGCGCCTGCCCGCGTCCGTCTACTCGGCCCTGATCGCCGGCTCCGAAAAGGGCCTGACGCTGAAGGACAACCTCGACGCGTTCGACGAGCTGACGTTCGCGCCGCGCACCGCCGGGTTGCCCGGCCGGCGCGAGCTGGCCACCACCGTGTTGGGGCAGGACATCGCGCTGCCCGTGGTGATCTCCCCGACCGGCGTGCAGGCCGTGCACCCCGACGGCGAGGTCGCCGTCGCCCGCGCGGCTGCCGCCCGCGGCACGGCGATCGGCTTGAGCTCGTTCGCGAGCAAGCCGGTCGAAGAGGTCGTCGCCGCCAACCCGAGCACGTTCTTCCAGGTCTACTGGACCGGCAGCCGCGACGACATCCTCGGCCGGCTGGACCGCGCCCGGCGCGCCGGCGCCACCGGGATCATCCTGACGCTCGACTGGTCGTTCTCCCACAGCCGCGACTGGGGCAGCCCGCACATCCCCGAGAAGCTGACCTTCCGCGAACTGCTGCGCTTCGCGCCCGAAGGCCTGTCCCGCCCGCGGTGGCTGCTCGACTACGCGCGCACCCGCCGCCTGCCCGACCTCAGCGTGCCGAACATGGCCGAGCCCGGGACGCCGGTCCCGACGTTCTTCGGCGCGTACGGCCAGTGGATGGGGACCCCGCCGGCCACCTGGGCCGACGTCGCCTGGCTGCGCTCGCAGTGGGACGGGCCGTTCCTGCTCAAGGGCGTCATCCGCGTCGACGAGGCCCGCCGCGCGGTCGACGCCGGCGTCAGCGCGATCTCGGTGTCCAACCACGGCGGCAACAACCTCGACGGCACCCCGGCCACGATCCGCGCACTGCCGGCGATCGCGGACGCCGTCGGCGACCAGGTGGAAGTCCTGCTCGACGGCGGGATCCGGCGGGGCAGCGACGTCGTCAAGGCCCTCGCGCTCGGCGCCCGCGCGGTCCTCATCGGACGCGCGTACCTCTGGGGCCTGGCGGCGAACGGCCAGGCGGGCGTGGAAAACGTGCTCGACGTCCTGCGCAACGGCATCGACTCGACGCTGCTCGCCCTCGGTCACCGGAGCGTGCACGACCTGAGCCGTGACGACGTCCGGATCCCGGCGGACTTCGCGCGCGTACTGGGTGCCGAAACGCCGGTCACCGCACGCTGATCCGGTGTGCGTCAGGTGACCGTGAAGCTCGCGGTCAGCGTGGCCGCGGAGCTGTTGCCCACGTAGACCTCGATCTTGCCCGGCTCGACGCGGAACTGGGCGGCGTTGTCGTAGAAGCCGACGTCGTCCGGGGTGAGCGTGAACGAGACCGGCTGCGAGGCGCCCGCGTTCAGCGTCACGCGCCGGAAGCCGCGCAGCCGCCGGACCGGCTGCACGATGCTCGCGACCGGGTCGCGCAGGTAGAGCTGGACGACCTCGTCGCCCGCGCGGCCGCCGGTGTTGGTCACCGTGGCGGTGACCTGGATCTTGCCGCCGCGGGCCGGCATCCGGGTGTCGGACAGCCGCAGGCCGTCGATGCGGAACGTCGTGTACGACAGGCCGTGGCCGAACTCGTAGAGCGGGCCGGACTCGAGGTCGAGGTACTTCGACGTGTACTTGTTGTTCGGATCGGCCGGGCGCCCGGTGTTCTCGTGGTTGCAGTAGACCGGGATCTGGCCGACCGCGCGCGGGAAGCTCACCGGCAGCTTGCCGCCCGGGTTGACCGTGCCGAACAGGACGTCGGCGACGGCGTTCCCGCCCTGCACGCCCGGCGCCCAGGCTTCGAGGATCGCGGGGGCGTTGTCGTGCAGGTACGGGATGGTCAGCGGGCGGCCGTTGACCAGGACCACGACGAACGGCTTCCCGGTCTCCTTGATCGCGGTGACCAGTTGCTGCTGCACGCCCGGGAGGTCGATGTCGCTGCGCGCGGCCGCTTCGCCGCTCATCGCGGCGGTCTCGCCGACCACCACGACGGTCACGTCGGCCGCCCGCGCCGCCTGCTGGGCCGCGGCGAACCCGCTGGTTTCGGTGCCGTCGACCGTGCAGCCGGCGGTGTAGCTCACCCGGGCGCCAGGCGCGGCGGCCTTGATGCCGTCGACCACCGTCACCGGCGGCGTCGTGCCCGCGCCGGTGCCGAGGCCCGCCCAGGTGCCGTTGAGGTCGTAGGTCGCCTGGCCGAGCGGCCCGACCACGGCCACCGAGCCGACCGACTTCGCCAGCGGCAGCACCGGCCCGTCGTTCTTGAGCAGCACCATGCACCGCGCGGCGGCCTGCCGCGACGCGGCGAGCGCCGCCGGCGACGGCGCCTTCACCTCGCCCGCTTCGTCGACGTACGGGCGTTCGAAGAGCCCCAGCTTGACCTTGACCAGCAGGATCCGGCGGACGGCGTCGTCGATCTGGTCGCGGGTGATCCGGCGCTGGTTCAGCAGCTGCTCGCCGTACTTGACGTAGTTGGTGCTGACCATCTCCATGTCGACGCCGGCCGGCAGTGCCGCGGCCGCGGCGTCCGCGCCGTCGCCGGCGAGCCCGTGCAGGATCAGCTCTTCGACGCCGGTGTAGTCGCTGACGACGAACCCGCGGAAGCCGTAGGTGCCCTTGAGGACGTCGTGCAGGACGTAGCCGTTGCCGTGCGCGGGCACGCCGCTGATGGTGTTGAAGCTGGCCATCACGGTCGCCACACCCGCCTCGACGCTGGCCTTGAACGGCGGCAGGTAGAAGTTGTGCAGCCGCTGCAGGGAGACGTCGACGGTGTTGTAGTCGCGGCCGCCTTCGGCCCCGCCGTAGGCGACGAAGTGCTTGGCACAGGCGGCGAGGCGGTCCGGCGACGCGATGTCGTCGCCCTGGAAGCCACGGACCTTCGCCACGGCGAGCTGCGAAGCGAGATAAGGATCTTCGCCGTACCCCTCGGCGATGCGCCCCCAGCGCGGCTCGTGGGTCACGTCCATCATCGGCGCGTACGTCCAGTGGATCCCGCTTCGCCGGGCTTCCTTCGCCGCGACCGTGGCGTCGGCGCCCGTGACGCCGGGGTCGAAGCTCGCGCCCTGGCCCAGCGGGATCGGGAAGTTCGTGGTGTAGCCGTGGATCACGTCGAGGCCGAAGATCAGCGGGATGCGCAGCCGCGTCTGCTCTACGGCGATCTTCTGGAGCGCGTTGAGCTTCGCGGCGCCGACCACGGAGAACACCCCGCCGAGCCGGCCGCCGGCGAGGGAAGTCCGCGCCAGGTCCTCGGTGCCGACCAGCTGGAGCTGGCCGAGCTTCTCGGCGAGCGTCATCTTCCGGAGCAGGTCCTCGACCCGCGGGTTCCGTTCGGGCGAGCCGGCGGGATCCGCCTCGGCGGGCGACGCGAGCAGCGTCGCGACTCCTCCGGCGGCGAGCAGGCCGCCGACGCCGGTGAGCAGGCTTCGCCGGTTGACACCGTCGGCGGGTTGACTCTCGGGCTGTTCCATGGCGGGGACCCTTTCGCGAGAGAACGAGGGCGACAGCATAAGCACGGAAGCCGGTTCTTTTCCGCCTGAACGCCGTGCTCGTCCCTTCCGCACCCCGCGCACCCGGACGGCGGCGGCGCACCGCCGTCCGGGGTCCGGCGGGGTCAGCCGATGTGCGAGCTGATCACCGTGTAGTCGTTGCCGACGTTGGTGTAGACACCCGGGAAGTCCTTGCGGGCGCAGCCCTGACCCCAGGAGACGATGCCGGCGAGCTTGCCGTCGACGTAGGCCGGACCGCCCGAGTCACCCTGGCAGGAGTCCTTGCCGCCCTCGGGCACGCCCGCGCAGAACATCGAGGCCTTGTCGTACTTCGAGCCGGCCGCGGTGTACTTCTCCGCGCAGGAGGCGTTGTCGACCACCGGCACCGAGACCTTGAGCAGGGTGTCCGAGACGTCGCCGCCCTCGGACGTCGCGCCCCAGCCGACCACGGTGACGTCGGCGCCGGTCCGGTAGGCCGGGTCGTCCGCCGACTGCACCAGTGTCGCCGGCTGGTACGACAGGTCCTTGTCGAGCGTCAGCACGGAGTTGTCGTGCTGCATGCCCTCCATGGTGAAGTCCGGGTTCTGCCAGACGTCCTTGACGCCGGCCTTCTCACCCGAGGTGTCGCTGAACTTCGTCTGGCCGCCGATGATCTGCATCTGCGACGCGTCGACGCCGTCGGTGCAGTGGGCGGCGGTGAGCACCTTGTTCTTCGCGACCAGCGTGCCCGCGCAGTGCTGGGCGCCGTTGACGTTGAAGATCACGGTGGCCGGGAACTCGTCGATCGTGGTCGGCGAACCGCCCACGATCCGCGGGTCACCAGCCGACGCACCGGGTGCGACGACGACCGCGAGGGCTCCGGCGGTGGCGGCCGCGGCGAGGACCGTCGCGGCCCGCCGGACCACGGAACGTCCGTCTACCTGCATGAACATCTCCCTTCAGGGACCTGGAAGGTGGTGTTCACGAGCAGACCAGACCGGCTCGGGTGCCAGTCACCTACGAAAGTCGCTTATTGACCACTTGTGGCCGATAGTTGGTTTTTGTCCGACGAAGGCATCCTTGACAACTCGCCAACGCCGTCTTACCGTTCCCTCACGCCGCCGGGTTGTCCAGACCATTTACTCACCGCCGTGAACGAATGGTCCAGCGTTCCATCGTGAAAGGACACCTCGATGCGCGCACGAGCCCTGCTCGTCCTGCTGGCGGTCCCGGCCCTGGCCACCGCCGTCGCGTTGCCCGCGGCCGCGGCCGACCCGACCGTGGCCCCCGGCGGCAACTTCGACCTGTCGATCTGGCAGCTGCAGGAGCCGGTCGGCTCCCCCGGGTCGCCGACCACCATCTCTTCGTCCCGGTTGAAGGGCCCGAACGGCTTCCAGGACAGCTACTTCTACACCGACACCCGCGACGGCGCGATGACGTTCTGGGCGCCGGAAAAGGGCGTTACGACCCCGAATTCGAACTACGCGCGGTCCGAGCTGCGCGAGATGAACCCCGACGGCTCGGCAGCGAACTGGTCGCTGAGCGGCTCGCACAAGCTCAACGCGACCCTGCGCGTGGTGTCGGTGACGAAGAACGTGTGCGTCGGCCAGGTGCACCTCGGCACCGGCGGCTCCTCGACGAAACCGTTGCTGGAGCTGTACTACCACTCCAACGGCGACATCGTGCTGGGCACCGAGAACTCCCCCGACGGCGGCCAGACCCCGCACACCGTCGGCCACGTGTCGATCGGCAAGACCTGGACGTACACGATCGGCATCTCGGGCGGCACCACCATCGACCTGACGGTCAACGGCAGCACCACCCACTACTCGATCCCGTCGTCCTTCAAGGCGTACAAGCAGTACTTCAAGGCGGGCTCGTACAACCAGTCCTCGTCGAGCAGCACGACCAACGGCGCGCGGGTGGCGTTCTACGGCCTGACCGTCTCGCACGGCTGACCGGTCAGCGCCAGCCGAGCTCCGGGGCCACGTGCGTGAGGATGCTCTCCAGCACGTGGGCGTTGTAGTCGACGCCGAGCTGGTTCGGGACGGTGAGCAGGAGGGTGTCCGCGGCCTGGATCGCCTCGTCCTCCTTCAGCTCCCGGACCAGCTCGTCCGGCTCGGCGGCGTACGACCGGCCGAAGATCGCCCGGGTGTTCTCGTCGATCATCCCGACCTGGTCGCGCGAGTGGCGGTCGCGGCCGAAGTAGGCCCGGTCGACGTCGTTCGTCAACGCGAAGATGCTCCGGCTGACCGAGACGCGCGGCTCCCGCTCGTGGCCGGCTTCCTTCCACGCTTCGCGGTAGGCCTCGATCTGCTTGCGCTGCTGGACGTGCAGCGGCTCGCCCGTCTCGTCGTCCTTGAGCGTCGAGCTCTGCAGGTTCATGCCCAGCTTCGCGGCCCAGACGCTCGTCGCGTTGGAGCCCGACCCCCACCAGATGCGGTCCCGCAGACCCGCGGAGTGCGGCTCGAGCCGCAGCAGGCCGGGCGGGTTGGCGAACATCGGCCGCGGGTTCGGCTGCGCGAAGCCTTCGCCTTCGAGCAGCTTGAGGAAGACCTCGGTGTGCTGACGCGCCATGTCGGCGTCGGTCTCGCCCTCGGCCGGGGCATACCCGAAGTAGCGCCAGCCGTCGATCACCTGCTCGGGGGATCCCCGGCTGATGCCCAGCTGGAGCCTGCCGCCCGAGATGAGGTCGGCCGCGCCCGCGTCCTCGACCATGTACAGCGGGTTCTCGTACCGCATGTCGATCACGCCGGTGCCGATCTCGATCTTCGACGTGCGCGCGCCGATCGCCGAGAGCAGCGGGAACGGGCTCGCCGCCTGCCGCGCGAAGTGGTGCACGCGGAAGTACGCGCCGTCGACGCCCAGCTCCTCCGCCGCGACCGCCAGGTCGATCGACTGGTGCAGGAAGTCGGCGGCGGAGCGCGTCTCGGAGTGCGGGCCCGGCGACCAGTGGCCGAACGAGAGGAAGCCGATCTTTTTCACACCCGGTTCAGCGTCCGGGAGCCGGGAATGATTCCCGGTTGTGAGCGGCCCGGCCGCCGCCGCACCCCTAGCGCGGCGGCGGCCGGAGGATCTCACCCACAGTGTTCTGCGCGCTCCTGGTCGGTCATCGGCGCGGTGTGCTGCGTGATGTCCCCGGTCGAGCCGGGCACCGGGCCATCCGCGTCGAAGTCCTGGTACCAGATGTAGTGGTCGTAGAACTTGTCCGGGAAATGCATTTCGTAGGTGCCGTGCACCTTCTGCATCTTCGGCGCGCGTTCCACCCAGCCCTTTTCCCCGGGCCGCACGTCGACGTTCGTCGCCTGCCCTTCGGTGTGCGAAGACTCCCAGGTGTGCTGGTACGACGTCTCGATCGAAACCTTGAACACTTCCGAGAATCCGTATTCGGCCGAAAGGGAAACGCCGAAGCTGTTCGACTCGCCGGTCGTGTCGGACCAGTTCACCGTGCTGCGCTGGAGGTCGCCGGTGCAGTTGTAGGCCGCTTCGCCGACCTGGTGCCCGGCCCCGGTGTGCTCCTCCGGCGGGCCCGCCGGGTGGAACACGCAGGAGTCCGTGCCGTTGTTGCACTTGTCGAGCAGTTCCCGGGCGGTGGGCTGGCCGCCGGCCGACGCGACCGGGGCGGTCAACACGATTCCGGCGGCGGTCAGCAGGCCGAGACCCGCCGCCGTCCACGCGGTGCGCTTGCTGGTCATGGTGATCACTCCTCTGCTCAGCTGAACCCGATGGACTGGGTGCGGTTGTCCATGAAGGACCCGATGTTGCCGGTGTTCTCCTTGAACGGGCCGTCCCGGTCGCCGCCGAGGTTCGGCTCCGGGTAGAGCCAGATCCAGCAGTCCCCCCACGGCTGCACGGACGAGATCTTGTTCTTCCAGTCGTCGCCGAGGTCGAACTGCCAGTTCACCCAACCGTCCTTTTTGCACAGCTCCGGTCCGGTGATCGTCAGCGAGTCCCCGGTGTAGTCGGGCCCGTCGAAGAAGGTGCCCTGTGTGACACCGTCGGCCTTCTCGTCGACGAGCGCGGAACGCTGCGCGCCCGTGGAGCATTTCTGCACCCCGGTTCCGATATTCAGCACGCAGTGCCGGGTCGCCGGCGTGGCCGCCGCCGGAACGGCGCCGATCAGGGACGCGCTCGCCGCCACGGCCATGGTCGTCAGTGCACTTCTGGTCCATTTCCCCGACATGTGAAAACCTTTCATCGACTGCGAATCGATCTTATGAATCGAAAATACGTCGGGCCCGCCGGTTAATGCGCGCGCGTTGCCCGTCGGGCCCGCGGGGTCTGCCCCATTCCCCTGGGCGCCCCGGCGCCGGTGTGCGAGCCAGGCGGACCGGCGGTACAGTACGCCGACCCGGTGACGCACGCCGTCGATCTCGTCACCCTCGGTGACATGATCATGAAGATTCCACGTGTCGTAACTTGACTCATTCCAGAGAAGCGCTAGGGTTCTCCTCGTGATGACCGACTTCGAGGCGCAGCTGCGGGCGGTCTCGTTGCGGGTGACGCGGCCCAGGCTGGCCGTGCTCACCGCGCTGCGCGACCACCCGCACGTCGACACCGAGACGGTGATCGCGCTGGTCCGGGCCGAGCACCCGACGGTTTCGCACCAGACGATCTACGACGTCCTGCGGGCGCTGACCGACACCGGCCTGGTGCGGCGCATCCAGCCCGCCGGCGCGACCGCCCGGTACGAGTCCCGGACCGGCGACAACCACCACCACGTCGTGTGCCGTACCTGCGGTGCGATCGAAGACGTCGACTGCGCCGTCGGCCACACCCCGTGCCTGACCGCCTCGGACGACCACGGTTTCGTGATCGACCAGGCGGAGGTCGTCTACTGGGGCACCTGCCCCGAGTGCGCGACCACCCGCACCCCGAAATGATCCGCCCCGCCCGGAAGGAAGTAGATGAGCAACACCCAGGACAACGCCGGCTGCCCGGTCGCGCACGACTCCGTGACCGCGCACGGCAGTGAGAGCGAGAACCCGGCGATCGGTTCGCCGTCCGCGAAGACGGGCGGCCGTCCGCGCACCAACAAGGACTGGTGGCCCAACCAGCTGGACCTTTCGGTGCTGCACGCGCACTCGGCCAAGGGCAACCCGCTGGGCGAGAAGTTCGCCTACGCCAAGGAGTTCGCGAAGCTCGACGTCGACGCCCTGAAGCGCGACATCACCGAGGTGCTCACGACGTCGCAGGACTGGTGGCCTGCCGACTTCGGGCACTACGGCGGCCTGATGATCCGCCTGAGCTGGCACGCCGCCGGCACCTACCGGATCCACGACGGCCGCGGCGGTGCCGGCGACGGCGGTCAGCGCTTCGCGCCGCTGAACAGCTGGCCCGACAACGCCAACCTCGACAAGGCGCGCCGCCTGCTCTGGCCGGTCAAGCAGAAGTACGGCCAGAAGATCTCGTGGGCCGACCTGCTGGTCCTCGCCGGCAACGTCGCCCTGGAGTCGATGGGCTTCAAGACCTTCGGCTTCGGTTTCGGCCGCGTCGACACCTGGGAGCCCGAGGAGATCTTCTGGGGTCCCGAGGACGACTGGCTGGGCGACGAGCGCTACGCCACCAACACCGAGATGGTGCCGGAGCTCGGCGCGACCGAGATGGGCCTCATCTACGTCAACCCGGAGGGTCCGCGCGGCAGCGCCGACTTCGAGGCCGCGGCGCACTTCATCCGCGAGACCTTCGCCCGGATGGCGATGAACGACGAGGAGACCGTCGCCCTCATCGCCGGCGGCCACACCTTCGGCAAGACGCACGGTGCCGGCAACGCCGACGACCACGTCGGCCCGGAGCCCGAGGGCGCGCAGCTGGAGGCCCAGGGCCTCGGCTGGCTGAGCACGTACGGCTCCGGCAAGGGCCCCGACGCCATCACCAGTGGTCTCGAGGTCACCTGGACCGACAAGCCGACCCAGTGGAGCAACCGCTTCTTCGAGATCCTCTTCGGCTACGAGTGGGAGCTCACCACCAGCCCGGGCGGTGGCAAGCAGTACGTCGCCAAGGACGCGCCGGAGATCATCCCGGACCCGTTCGACCCGGACAAGAAGCACAAGCCGACGATGCTCACGACGGACCTGTCGCTGCGCTTCGACCCGGTGTACGGCCCGATCTCGCGCCGGTTCCTGGAGAACCCGGACGAGTTCGCGCTGGCGTTCGCCAAGGCGTGGTACAAGCTGCTGCACCGTGACATGGGCCCGGTCAGCCGCTTCCTCGGCCCGTGGGTCGCCGAGCCGCAGCTGTGGCAGGACCCGGTCCCGGCCGTCGAGGGCGACCTCGTGAGCGAGGCCGACATCGCCGCCCTCAAGGCGAAGGTGCTCGAGTCCGGCCTGACGACCGCCCAGCTGGTCGGCACGGCCTGGGCGTCCGCGGCGAGCTTCCGCTCCACCGACAAGCGCGGTGGCGCGAACGGCGCCCGGATCCGCCTGGAGCCGCAGCGCAACTGGGAGGTCAACGGCCAGGTCGGGCCGGTCCTCGACAAGCTCGAGGCCATCCAGCGCGAGTTCAACGAGGCCGGCGGCGCGCAGATCTCGCTGGCCGACCTGATCGTGCTGGCCGGTTCGGCGGCGGTCGAGCGCGCGGCGCGCGACGCCGGCGTCGAGACGACCGTGCCGTTCCACCCGGGCCGCACGGACGCCACGCAGGAGCAGACGGACGTCGACTCCTTCAAGGTGCTCGAGCCGCGCGCCGACGGGTTCCGCAACTACCTGCGGGCCGGCGAGAAGCTCCAGCCGGAGGTCCTGCTGGTCGACCGCGCGTACATGCTGAACCTGACGGCCCCGGAGATGACGGTCCTGGTCGGCGGCCTGCGCGCACTGGGCACCAACCACGGCGGCTCTTCGCACGGCGTCCTCACCGACCAGCCGGGCGTGCTCACCAACGACTTCTTCGCCAACCTGCTCTCCCCGGGCACCAAGTGGAAGGCATCGGAGTCCGAGGAGAACGTGTACGAGATCCTGGACGTGAGCACGGAGAAGGTGAAGTGGACCGCCACCGCGGTCGACCTCGTCTTCGGCTCCAACTCCCAGCTGCGGGCACTGTCCGAGGTGTACGCGAGCGACGACGCCCGCGAGAAGTTCGTCGAGGACTTCGTGAAGGCGTGGACGAAGGTCATGGAACTGGACCGGTTCGACCTGGACTGATCCCTGGTTCGCCGAGCGGGCCCGGCCGATCTTTTCGATCGGCCGGGCCCGTTCTTTTGCGGGTGTTCGGACCACTGGCCGGAAGTGCTGCGCTGAACGGCGGACACCCGAGCACCCCATCGGCACCCTCCCCGGCTGACCGAAGTCACGCGCCGTCCGTCATGTACTGGGCGAGCCCGGGCCCGTCCGGGCGCGCGCGATAGGCCGTCCGGTTGAGATCGCACCCCAGCGGTTGTCCCGGTGGGCGATGCTGGGATATCCCGTTACTTCCGGAGGGCGAGGGAGGGGTGGGGTGACGTCGTGGAACGGGGCTGACTACCCGAGCTCCCTGGGCTTCCTCATCGACTGCCTGGAGCAGATCCCGTCCCTGCGCGACCCGGGCAGCCGCCGGCTGTGCCTGGAGCTGCTCGCCGATCACCTCGGCGTGCCCCTGGTCGTCGAGGAGCTGCCCACCACGCGGGCCAGCCTGATCGGCATCGTGCAGGCCTGCCGGCGGCAGCACCCGCGGGCGCTCGCCGCGTTCGTCGACGCCGTCGAGCAGATGGAGCCCGGGTCGATTCCCGTGCAGCGGGCGCGGTCGGCCGTCGAGGACATGGCCACGCTCGACCTCGTCACCGAGTTCGACCGCCGGGAACTGCTGAACCTGCTCGGCGAGAACCCCAGCAGCCGGCTCGCCGAGCTCGTCCGGGCGGCCGCCGGGCCCGCCGCCGAGCTGACCTCGGCCGACCACCGGCCGGCCGACGCGCTGGCGACGCTGGAGCGGATGAACGCGCAGCCCGACGGGATCCCGCCGCTGCTGCTGTTCGTCGAATACCTCGCGGCCGCCGCCGACGGCCAGCGCGCGGAAGGCCTGCGCGACTGGAACGACCGGCAGGCCGCGCGCCTGGGCGTGACCGAGCAGATCAAAGCCGTCCGGCTGGCGCAGGCCGCCGAACCCGCCACGCCGGAGGAGGTCGTCGCCTATCTCGTCGTCCGCATCGAACCGGACCTGCTCGACACCGGCCTGCTCGTCGCCGTGCACTGGCGGCACAACGATCCCACGGGCTGGCGGCCGCGGCGGAGCGAGCCGTTCGCCGGTGACCTCGACGCCGTTCGCGCGCACGTGGCCGACCTCGTCGCCGAAGCCGAAACCGGCTGGGCCAAGGACGCCGCCGCCATCCGGATCGAGTTCCTTCTCCCGTTCTCGCTGCTGAACCTGCCCGTGGACCAATGGGACCTCGAGGCGGGCAGTTCGCTCCCCCGCCCGCTCGGCCTGCACTACCAGGTCGTCGTCCGCAGTCTCGACCGCGCGCGCTCGCCGCGCTGGCACCGGGAATGGCGGCGGCGGTGGGACCTGCTCAAGAAGGTCCCCGCCGGGCTCACCACGCCGGAAGAGCACTGGCTGTGGAGCGACGGCGCGAAGCGGCGGCACCTGACCGCGCTCGACGCCAAGCTCGCCGAGCAGAAGAAGGTCGTCTCCCTCGTGCTCCGGTCGGTGCCCGACAGCGCGGACCCCGGCGAGGTGCTCGTCGGCGTCCGGACCGGGATCCCGGTGATGATCTGGCACCGCACCGAGTCAGCCCGCTCCGCGTTCGAAGCGGAGATCAAGTCCCTGCGCGACTTCCTGCCCGAGCTCGTCGAACACCTGCGCCTGCTGCGCAGCCGGGCCCGGCAGGCGGCCCGGCCCGATTCCCACGTGGGCAGCCGGGTTTCGCTCCTCTGGGACGACCCGGACCGGCCCGTCGAGCCGCAGGATCCCCCCGCGGCCCCGATCGAGGAGGTGCCCGCCCGATGAGCGGTGCCGAGATCCCGCCATGGTGCGTCTACCGCGGTCACGGGTTGCCGCCGCCGGCCGGTGACGACGCGCCGGAGCTGCCCGCGCCGCCCAGCTGGCGCACGTTCGACGGCGGGCCGGCGCTGCCGGTCCCTTCGGCGTCCGACGCCGAGTTCGTCCGGCGGCTCGGCGTACCGGCCCTGGCGTCGGCGCGGGACGCAACGCTCGAAGAGGTCCTGACCGTGAACGCCGCGTTGTACCTGCGGCGCCCGCTGCTGATCACCGGCAACCCCGGCACCGGGAAGTCCAGCCTGGCCTACAAGATCGCGCGGGAGCTGCGGCTAGGCCCGGTGCTGCGCTGGCCGATCAGCAGCCGCACGATCTCCCGCGACGGGCTGTGGACCTACGACGCCATCGGCCGCGTCCAGGCCGCGGCGACCGAGGAAGGCGCGGACATCGGCGGGTTCGTCCGCCTCGGTCCGCTCGGCACGGCGCTGCTCCCCCACGACCGGCCGCGCGTGCTCCTGATCGACGAGCTCGACAAGTCCGACATCGACCTGCCCAACGACCTGCTGGCCGTGTTCGAAGACGGCGACTACGAAATCCAGCCGCTGGCCCGGATCGCCGCCACCCAGCCGGAAGTCAGCGTCTTCACGCACGATCGCGGCGGGCGGGCGAAGGTGCAGGACGGGCACGTGCGGTGCCGGGCCTTCCCGGTCGTCGTCGTGACGAGCAACGGCGAACGGGACTTCCCGCCGGCGTTCCTGCGCCGCTGCCTCCGGCTCGACATGCCGCAGCCCGGTTTCGAACAGCTCGTGAGCATGGTCGCGGCCCACTTCCGCGACGTGCCTTCGCGCAGCGACGACCTGATCCACGAGTTCCTCGCCAGCAGCGGGCAGGAAGGCGGGCTCGCCAACGACCAGCTGCTGAACGCGCTGCACCTGACGACGTCGGGCGCGCACCAGCACGACTCGAACTGGGAGGTGCTGCGCGACACCCTGTGGCGGCGGCTCAACGTCCGGGGAACGGACTGAGCGATGGCCGACCCGGTCGACCGCCTCGCCACCGAGGCCCTCCACGCGGACGAGATCGCCGACGCGGTCTGGCTCGCCGCCCGCATCGCGGCGAGCGAGCCTCCGCGCGTGAAAGCCGAGCCGCGGCCCGAGCCCGCACCACCACCGCCCCCGCCGGAACCCGAACCCGAGCCGGAACCGCCGCCGGAGCACCGGATCGAGCACCCGCCGCCGGGCCGTCAGGAACCCACCCGGCCGCCCGACCACCCGGAACCCGCCCCGCTCCCCCTCGAGCCGGTCCCGGTGCGGTCGCGCGCCCGCAAGCCGCCGGCGGCGCCACCCGTCCGGGTACTGCCGCCGAGTCTCCCCAAGGGACTGGCCAAGGCCCTGCGGCCGCTGAACCGGCTCGTGCGGTTGAAACACCGCGCCGAACTGGACGAAGAAGAAACCGCGGTCGCCGCGGCCGAAACGCGGGTGTGGCTGCCGGTGCACCGGCCCGCCCGGGGGCATCCGTTCGAGGTCGTGCTGGTCGTCGACCGCGGTTCTTCCATGGTGCTCTGGGAACGCACTTCCCGCGCTTTCCGCGCCCTGCTGGAAAGGCAAGGCGCGTTTTCCGACGTCAAGACGGTTTCGGTGGACACCGACGATTCCGACGTGCGGTCCGTGGAAACCGCACCGGGCACGGGGTGCGAGCCGGCGCAATTGGCCGACCCCACCGGGAGGCGCGTGATCGTCGTGCTCAGCGACGGCGTCGGCCCCGCGTGGCGCAGCGGGTCGATGTTCCGGCTCCTGTCCCTGTGGGCCAAGACGTGCCAGGTCACCCTGTTCCACCTGCTGCCGGCCGAACGCTGGAGCTGGACGGGGGTTCGCGTGGTGTCACGGACGTTGCGCGGCGTCCGCCCCGGCACCGCGAACCCGATTCCCGTGCTGGAGCTGGAACCCCGGCACGTGCACCGCTGGGCAGAACTGGTGTCGGGCACTCCCGGCGTGCGGCTTCCGGTGCTGGTGCCGCCGTCCGACGAAGACCTCGCCGCCGGCGCCGAGAGCACGGAAGAACCGCCGTCGCCGACGGAACGGCTCGACCAGTTCCTCGCCACGGGTACTTCGCCCGCCATCCGGCTGGCCGGATTGCTCGCCGCAGCACCCCTCACACTCCGCGTGATGCAAGCGGTGCACGGCACCTTGATGCCGCAGGCGCGGCCCGTGCACTTGGCGGAAATCCAGCTGGGCCGTTTGCTGCACCGCGTCCCGGCGGGCGGCGAAAGCCCCGTCGAGTACGACTTCGCGCCCGGGCTGCGCCGCCGGTTGCTGGCCCTGGTGTCGCGGGCCGACACCGCGCGCGTGCAGCGAGTGGTCCAGGACGTGCTGGGTCCCGACGAGCCCGCGGTCGCGAATCTGCGCACCGCGCTGGCCGCTCCGGACGACGCCACTCTACCGGTGGTTACATCCCGCTCTGAACCGTTGTTGACTGTCCAACGTGACGTTCTAAGAGCACTCTCGGGTCCGTACACCCGGAGGGCTAACCGATTGGGTGATGCCTTGGAACGGTTTCGGGGGTCCCGTAACGATGGCGGTGCGCACGCGACTAGGACGACGGAAGGCCTAGGGGTAACTCCAGGCCACCATCCGGTAGGGTCCCAGCCGCAAGCTGAACCGATCAACCCTCGAGGGATCTCAGTGACGACCACGAGTTCGGAGCCGGGCACTGAGGTCCGCCTCTCCGGCCAGCAGCCCGCCGTCTGGGGCGGAGTCCCCCTGCGCAACGTCAACTTCATCGGACGCGGGGACATCCTGCGCGCGTTGCACGGTGAACTCTCCAAATCAACCCGTACGGCCGTACTGCCCGGTGCGCTGCACGGGATGGGCGGCATCGGCAAATCCCAGATCGCGGTCGAATACGTGTACCGCCATGCCGAGGAATACGACCTGATCTGGTGGATCCCGTCGGAGAACCCCTCGGAAATCCAGGCGTCGCTGGTGAAGCTGGCGAAGCGGCTCGATCTTCCGGTGGAGCAGTCCGTGGACACCGCGGTGCCCGCCGTGCTGGAGGCGCTGGGCGGCGGCGAACCGTATCGCCGCTGGCTGCTGGTGTTCGACAACGCGGACCGGCCCGAAGACGTCCGCAAGTTCTGGCCGCGGCGCGGTGAGGGCCACATCCTCGTGACGTCCCGGAACCCGCAGTGGTCCGAGGTTTCCCAAGCGGTCGAGGTCGACGTCTTCCGGCGGTCGGAAAGCCGGGAGCTGCTCCAGCGCCGCAACCACGACCTCGCCGACGAGGACGCCGACCGGTTGGCGACGGTCCTGGGCGACCTGCCGCTGGCGGTCGAGCAGGCGGCCGCTTGGCGCGCCGAAACGGGGATGGCCACCGACGAATACCTGGAACTGTTCGAGAACAAGCGCACCGAACTGCTGCAGTCGCGGCCGCCGGCGGACTACGACGTCGCGGTCGAAGCGGCGTGGAACGTTTCGCTGGACAGGCTGCGCGAGGAGAACCCCGGCGCGCTGGAACTGCTCGAAGTGTGCGCGTTCTTCTCCCCGGAACCCATTCCGCGAGCGATGTTCAGCGGCGTCCGCAACGTCCCGACCTCCGAGGCGCTCGAGCAGACCCTGGGCGACCCCATCCAGCTGAGCCGGGCGATCCGCGAAATCAACCGCTACAGCCTCGCCAAGATCGACCACCGCAGCGACACGCTCCAGCTGCACCGCCTCGTGCAGCTGGTGCTGCGCAACAAACTCGGGCCGGACGACCAGGAACGGGTGCGCCACACCGCCCACCTCCTGCTCGCCAACCGGGACCCCAAGCAGCCCGACTCGGTCGACTACTGGGCGCGGTACGCGGAAATGCTCCCGCACATCCGCGCTGTCGACGCCCGCAACTGCACCGACCGCTGGGTGCGCCGGATGGCGATCAACGCGGTCAACTACCTCTTCGCCTTCGGCGACCCGGCGGGTGCGCTGCGGATGGCGGAGGACTACGCGCAGTTCTGGAACGCCAAGCTCGGGGAAAAGCACGCGGACACGCTCGTCGTTTCGCGCTGGTGGGGCCGGATGCTCCGCGCGCTCGGGCGGTTCGAAGAAGGCCGCGCCGTCGCGGAGCGGACCTTGGCCCTGATGCAGGAGACCCTGGGCGAAACGCACGAAGAGACGCTGCTGACCATGCACGGCGTCGCCTCGGACCTGCGGGCGAAGGGCGACTTCGAGCGCGCGCGCCAGATGAACGAGTTCGCCTACCTGAGCGCACTGGACCGGTTCGGCGACGAAGATCCCGACACCCTGGCCGCCGCCAACAACTACGCGCTGAGCCTGCGGCTGGTCGGCGACTTCGCCGCGGCGCGCGACCTGGACGAGCGGACGGCCCAGCGCAAGCAGACCGTCCTGGGCCCGGACCACCGGCACACGCTGCTGACGCTGGACAACTGGTCGGTGGACCTGCGCGAGACGGGTGACTACCTGCGGGCGCGCACCGAGCAGGAGGACACCGTCCGCCGGATGCGGACCCAGCTGGGTGCCCGGCACCCGATGACCCTCTCGGCCATCAAGAACCTCGCGATCGCCTACCGCAAGGCGGGTCTGCACCGCGACAAGAAGGCGCTCACCCTCGCGATGGAGGCCACCGACGGGCTGGTCACCAAGTACGGGGAATCCCACCCCGACGCGATGTCCGCGACCATGGACCTGTCGATCGAGCACCGCCAGGACGGCAACCTCGCCGAGGCGCGGCGGCTCGGCGAGCACGTCATGGGCCTGTACGAAGCGAGCTGGGGCGAGAAGCACCCGTTCAGCGTGGCCGCGGCGACGAACCTCGCGGTGACGCTGCGCCTGCTCGGTTCGGTCGAGCAGGCGCGTGCGCTGGGCGAGCGGGCCCTGACCGACATGACCGAGGCGCTCGGCGCGGACCACCCGTTCACGCTCGTCTGCGCGACGAACCACGCGAGCGACCTCGCCGAGTCGGGTGACTACGAACGCGCCTACGCACTCGACCAGGCGACGCTCGAACGCTCCGAGCGCGTGCTCGGCGCCGACCACCCGTCGACGCTGGCCCTGCTAGTCAACCAGGCACTCGACCTGCGCGGGCTCGGCCGGGGCGAAGAGGCGGACAGCCTGCAGCTGAACGCGGTCCAGCGGCTGCGTCAGGTCCTCGGGTCGGAGCACCCGGCGACGGCGGACGCGCAGTTCAACCACCGCGCCAACTGCGACATCGACCCGATGCAGATCTAGCTCGCGGCAACCACGAAGGCCTCCGGTCGGGATCCCCGGCCGGAGGCCTTCGTCGTTCAGCCGAGCCAGCGCGCCAGCCGGTCCGGGTTGGGCGCCATCCCGTGCTGCCGGCGTACTTCCCGGTGCACCGCGTACACCAGCTCGGGACGGTTCAGCAGCACCGGGTACCGCGTCGCCAGGGCGAACCCCGCCCAGGCCGCCGGGGAGTCCGGAGCCGTCGCGAGCTCCTGCCGGTAGAGCTCGGCCGCGTTCCCGGTGTCGCCGTCGACGAGGGCCAGGTCCGCCGCCGACATCCCGGCGATCTCGGCCATCGCGAGTTCCGGTTCGGCGCGGTAGACGTCGTACAGGTCCGGGTCCGTCACCCAGGTCCGGGTGAGCGTGAGCCGGGCCGACCCGGCGGAACCCGGTGCCGGCACGAGGATCGGCGGTGCGGCCGGGATGAGCGGGCACGGCCGGTTGCGCAACCAGGCCTCGGCCAGCTCCGCCGCCACGCGGTCGGCGACGCGCAGGTGCCGCAGCCGCCACGCCAGCCGGTGGTCGAGGTTCGCGCGCGCGGCCGCGTGCCCTATGTCGTCCGGCAACGGCTCCGTACCCCAGTCGCGGAGCCGATCCCGTGAAATCGCGAGGAACCGGCGGCCCAGCGCCGAGGGGACCGCGTCGGTGAGCAACGTGCCGACGGCGTGCGCGGTCTGTTCGCGCCGGTAGGCGAATTCGAACTGCGCGGCCCGCGCCGCCAGTCCCTTCACCACCGGGTAGTGCTCGCGGTAGAAAGCCGTGACCCCCAGGAACGAATAGGCGCCGTGGAGGAGGCCGACGGCCGGCCGCGGGTCGTCGCGCCAGGGCGCGTAGAGAAGTGCGGTTTCGTTGTCCGCCAAGGGATCGAGGAGATCGACCAGCACCAGGAGGACCCCGAACTTGCTGTGCTGGAACTCGTGCACCAAGGTCGCCGCGAACGTCGTCGCGTCCGGCGGCCGGGACAGGACCAAGGCCCCGAAGACGTCGTTGTGGGACGCGCTGTACGGCGTGAACCGGTCGATGGCGGGTGCGGGCACCAGGGTGGTGAGGCCGGCGGAAAGCTCCGCCGCGACCGCCGGGTGGTGCTCGGTCAGCAGCTGCCAGGTCTCCGTCAGGATTTCCGCCCACCGCGCGACTTCGCCGTCGTCGAGCCGTTGAGGCGGCTGGGGTCCGTCGAAGCGGCGGAACGGATCGAGGTCGTCGAGGAAGAGCTCGCCGTCGCCGGCGCGCAGTGTCCGGAGCGGGAGCCAGCCCGGGCCGTCGGCCGAGCTGTCGTCGGGTATCTGCACGCTCCCGGCCGGCCCCCGCACCAGGACGTGCCCGCGGTCCGCGTGCACCTGCGCGAAATCCCATTCCCGGCGGCTCCGGACGTCGGCGAGGCCCAGGGTGGGCAGCATGAGCCGGCCGCGCCAGACCGGCACCCGGGACCGGAAGTCGTGACCCGCGCGGATCGCCGCGGCGGTGGCCAGCCGGTGGAGACCACCGAGCTCGGCCCACAGCGGCGAAGGTTCCGTGCCCCCGTTCGTCAGCCGCTGCAGGACGTTCGCCGCCCACAGGCCCGTGTGCGGGTGCGCGATGACGCGGTCGGTCGCCGCGGGATCACGCTGCTGGGCCTCGATCAACAGCGTCCAGGCCTGGTCGAGCGGCGACAGCGGGGACATCGCGGGCTCCAGCTCGGCGGCACTGTCGAGCACCGCGCGCAGCAGCGTCAGCCGCCTGCTGCGGTCGGCTTGCCTGAGCTGCCCGACGACGGCCGCGTCGCTGGTCCCCGCGGCCATCGCGTCGAGGTTCGTCAGTGACACCCGGTGGGTGTCCAGCATCGGGTCGCGGGTTCCCTAACCCCCGCTCAACGAGCGTCCGGGGCCTGGTTCTGCAGCACGCCGGTCCGGCTGCACTCGGCCTGCCCGGCGACCTTCCGGAGCGAGTGGAGCAGCGCCGGGTCGTCACTGTCGCGCAGATCGGCCAGCGGGAACGCGCTCAGATCGACCATGCCCGTGGTGACTTCGCCTCGCGCCTGTCCCATATCAGGTCCTCCCTCACGACACGCCCCGCGATCGGGGGAGTAATCATCATGCAACACGAAACGGGATTTGTGAGCGTCCGCATGGCGGATCAATCGCTCCGGTCCGAATACGGTGCGTTTCCACAACGCCGAAGCTCGCCATTCGCAGGGAAACTGACGGACGCCGGGCACTAGCGGCGTGCCGTGCTCGCCACCGCGACCGCGAACAAGGCCAATACCACCGCCAAGCCGGACAAACCGACGGCAAGCGAGCCGGCGGCGGCCAGTGCCCCGACGAGGAGCGGGCCGCCCGCGTCGCCGAGTTCGCGGCCGACTTCGGCCGAGCCCATCGTCTGCCCGAGGCGTTCGGGCGGGGTCGCGGCGGCCAGGTGCGCGAAGCCGATCGGCGTGGCCAACCCGGTTCCGGCGCCGATGGCGAGCGCGGCCACGAGCAGTCCGGCGATCCCCGGCAGGACGACGGCCGACGCCAGTCCCAGCGCGGTGATCGCGAGCCCGCCCGCCATGCCGGCGCCGTCGCGGATCCGGCCCGCGTCGCGCGCTCGGCCGGCCCACGGCTGGACCAGCGCGCCCACGGCCGCGAGCACCGACACCACGGCCCCGGTGGCCAGCGGGCCGAGTCCCGCACCCGCACCGGCCACCGGCAGGAACCCGACGCCGACCGCGACGGCGGCGGTCGCGCCCGCGAGAGTCGCCGTCGGGCGCAGGAAACCCCGGGTGGCGAGCCGGCGGGCGAGGTCGAGCACCGTCTGCCGGGCACGCGGAAGTGGCGCCACGCCCGGGACGGCGGCCGCGGCCCAGCCGGCGACCGCCAGCGCGAGCACGCCGAGGGTGCCGAACAGCAGCGGATAACCGCCGAGCGTGATCAGGACCCCGCCGAGGACCGGGCCCAGGGTGTAGCCGAGGCCCTTCCACGCGCCGTAGCCGCCGAAAGCGCGGCCGTGGCCGGTTTTCGGGGCCAGGCGGGCCACCAGCGCCCCCGCGGCCGGCGAGAACGCGGCGGCGCCGGCGCCTTGCCCGAGCCGCGCGAAGCCGACCAGCGCGGGATTGCCGGCCAGCACGAACGCCGCCGACGCGACGGCGAACACCAGCAACCCGCCCAGCAGCACGGGCCGCGGCCCGATCCGGTCGGCCAAGGCCCCGAACACCGGCTTCAGCACCACTTCGGCACCGTCGTAGACCGCCAGCAGCAACCCCAACGTGAGCAGCGACGCGTGCTCGGCTTGGGTGTAGCCCCCGAGCCCGGCCGCGATGCTGTGCGCACCGAACGCCGTGACGAACCCCGCCGCGTAGACGGGCAGCAACCGGCCCTTCACGACGTCGGCGCCGTCGCCGGGCCGGCCGGCATCGCGTGCGGCCAGGGCGTGTCAGGCGCGAAGTCGTTGACAGTCAAGAAGAAGTCCACGCCGGCCTCACATCTGGTGGAGCGCCTGGAAGACCAGGTCGGTGTACTCGGCCAGCCGGTCGGCGCAGTGCTTCAGCCGCTCGTCCGCCTCGGCGGCGGCCGGCGCGCCGAAGACGTCGCGGGCCTTGATGTCGCGGTGCCAGCGCCGCAGCCGCTCCAGGCTCTGCTCTTCCTCTTCGAGCTCGGCCATCGTGAACTTGCGGGTCCGGATCTCCTTGTCGATTTCGGCGTCGAACTTGCCGCAGTCGGCCAGGAACTCGGCCCACTCCTCGGCTCGCTCCGCGGTGAACAGGGCCTCCAGCCGCGCGGCGTCCGGCTCCGACCGGCCGGTCGCGTCGAGCACGAGCACCTCGCCGTCCCCGCGGCCGGCCAGCTCGATCACCCGGGCGACGCCGGCCACGAACACCGGCGCGTCCGGCACGACCCAGGCGCCCTGCCCGAGCGACAGCGCGCCCGCCCGCCGCAGTTCACGCCAGACGGCGACCCGGTGGCGGCTCGGCTCGGCCGGCACCCGCACCACCAGCACCGACCACCGCGGCGTGTCCCGAGATTCAGTCACAACGTCGAATGTATCAGCTGTTACATCAGAGACCGGTCTCGCGCGTAACACAAGGTGACGACCGGGATCAAGGGGCCTCCGGCCTCCACGGTCAGGCCGGTAGCCCGCAGTGACGAACGCCCCGAATTCCGCACACTCTTCGTGACAGCCCAGTCGGGCGGGTTCCCCGTAACGCACTCCCAGGAGACATCCATGCGCAAGATCAGCAAGCGGTCCGCGGTCGTCCTCGGCGCCACCGGCGCCCTCGTCGTGGCCGGGGTCGCCTACGCGGCCTGGACGAGCTCGGGCTCCGGCACCGGCTCGGTCACCTCGACGACCTCCGTCGACTCGGCGATCTCGCCCGCCACTTCGGGCAGCGCGCTCTACCCGGGGGCGAGCACGGACTTCACCGTGACGGTCAGCAACCCGAACGACTACCCCGTGGTCGTGACCTCGATCAGCGGCGGCTCCTCCGCGCTCGTCAACGGCACGTGCGCGGCCGGCACGGTCACCAGCGACGCCGCCACCGCACCGGCCGGCACCATCGCGGCGCACGGCACCGGCACCTACACCCTGCACGCGCACATGAGCGGCACCGCCGACGACGCCTGCAAGAGCCAGACCTTCAGCCTGCCCCTCACCGCGACCCTCGCGTCGAACGCCTGACCAACCCCGATGCCCAGGTGGAGACACGGCGCCCCGGCCGCCGCGCTGGCGGTCGCGGTGCTCGCCGGGTGCGCGGGGGCCCCACAGCCCGGGCGGCCGGATCCGAACGGCGGCAAGCGGTTCGGCATCGCCGACCTCCCGGGCCGGGCGAGCCCGCTGTACCCCGGCGCGACCGGAACCCGCTGGATCCGGCTGAGCAACCCGGAGAAGTTCGCGATCCAGGTCAAGACGGTCGAGGCGAAGGTCGGCACCCCGCTCGACGCCGCCGGCCGGCCGGTGACCGCGTGCCCGGCGACGTCGGTTCGCGTCGACGCCCTCGCGCGGCCGGTGCCCGTCACCGGCGGCGGGACGGCCGACGTCGCCCTCCGGACCCACATGCTGCCCGGCGCGCCGCCCGCGTGCCGCGCCCTCACCTTTCCCTTGAGCTACACAGGAACGGCGGTCAAGCCATGAAGAACCCCACCCTGCGCCGCGCCCTCGTGGTGACCACGGTGGTCGGCGCGACGCTGGGCGGCGGGATCGCCGTCGCGGCGTGGACGAGCACCGGCGCGGGCACCGCCGGCGCGAAAGCCGGCACCGCGGCGGCGCCCGCCACCGGGACCGTCGACGCGTCGGCGATCACCACCGGCCTGCTCTACCCCGGCGGCCAGGGCACCGCGAAGATCCAGATCACCAACCCCAACCCGTACGCCGTGACAGTCACGAGGATCGCGGCGAACGGCGCGGCCACCGGCACCGGCGGGACCGGCAGCTGCGGCACCACCGGCGTCACCTGGACCCTGCAGCAGCCCGGCAGCCCCATCGCCGCCGGCGGCACCGCGACGCTCACCCTGACGAACGCGGTTTCGATGGCGACGACCGCCGACGACGGCTGCCAGGGCGCGGTCTTCTCGATCCCGGTCACGGTCGCGGTGAGCTCGTGAACGGGCGGGCGCTGACCGCGTTCGTCCTCAGTGGACTCGTCGTGACCGGGACGGCCACGGCGGAGGCGGCGTGGCAGAAGACCGGCCCGGGCACGGCGGCCGCCCGGGCGGACAGCCTGCCGGCGCCGGCCGGGTTCAAGCTCACCGGTAGCAACTGCAACAACGGGAAGCCGAAGGCCTCGGTGTCCTGGACCAACCCGGCTCCCGGGCTCTGGACCGGCCTCGACGTCGTGGCGGCGCCGGCCGCGGACAGCACCGCCTACACCGTGCTCACGACGTCGCAAGGCACCTCGGCCGACCTCGACCTGCCGTACAGGCCCGCCTACCTCAGCGTGCGCACGGTCCGGAACAGCTGGCGCGGCCGGTCGGACGTCGTCAGGGCCTGCTGAGGTCCGGGCGCAGCGCGTCCGCGACCAGGTCGAGCAGCCGGCCGATCCGTCCCGGGTCCTGGTCGCCCGTGGTGGACAGGAACACGCCGAGCACCATCAGCGTGACGTCCTCGGGCCGGGCGTCGGCGCGCAGGGTGCCCGCCCGCGCGCCCGCTTCGAGGATCGCGCCGATCGCGGTGCTGATGCGCTTGCGCGTCACCGGGGTCGTGATCCGTCCCGACGCCAGGCTCGCGCGCAGGACGTCGCCCATTCCGCGCTTGGTCTGCACGAAGGCCGCGTAGCGGTCCATCCAGGCGCGCAGCGCCGCCTCGGGCGGCAGCTCCTCGAGCAGGGCCGGGGCGCTGGCCGTGACGTCGTCGAGTTCCGCCGCGTAGACCGCTTCGACGAGCGCCTCGCGGGTCGGGAAGTGGCGGTAGAGCGTGCCGATGCCGACGCCGGCCTCGCGGGCGACGGCTTCGAGCGCGACGGGTCCCTCGGCGCCGGCGAAAGCGGCACGCGCGACCGCGACGAGCTTTTCCCGGTTGCGGCGCGCGTCGGCGCGCACCGGGCGCTCGGGTTCGGGCGATGGCAAAGCGGAGGCACCTCCGGTTGTGCTACGGTCGGCTTAGCGGAGGTCCCTCCGCTTCACGATTGTCGCACGAAGACGGGGAACAGCCATGCCTTCCACCGAAACCGCCCCGCGACCGGGCGGGACCGGCACGCTCGCCGGCCGCACCGTCTCCCGCGTCGGCTACGGGGCGATGCAGCTCGAACGCCTCCACGACGACCGCGCCGCGGCCGTCGCGCTCCTGCGCCGCGCCTTCGACCTGGGCGTCGACCACGTCGACACCGCGCAGTTCTACGGCAACGGCTTCGTCAACGAGGTCCTCCGCGAGGCGATCCGGCCCGAAGACGACGTCCTGGTCGCCAGCAAGGTCGGCGCCGATCCCGACCCCGGCGGCCCGATCCCGCTGCGCCTGGCGCAACGGCCCGAGGAGCTGCGGGCGAGCGTCGAGGACAACCTGCGGTCGCTCGGGCTCGACCGGATCCCGCTGGTGAACCTGCGCCGCGCGGACCGCCGGCCCGGCGTCACGGCCGAGGGTGACCAGGTCGTCGACCTCGACGACCAGCTCACGGTCATGACGGCCCTGCGCGACGAAGGCAAGATCGGCGCGATCGGACTCAGCAGCGTGACCCTCGACGTCCTGCGCCGCGCGCTCCCGGCCGGCATCGCCTGCGTGCAGAACGCGTACAGCCTCGTCAGCCGGGACGACGAAGAGATGCTCCGGGTGTGCGTCGCGGAGGACATCGCCTGGGTGCCGTTCTTCCCGCTCGGCGGGGCCTTCCCCGCCCTGCCCAAGGTGACCGACGAGCCCGTGGTCAAGGCGGTCGCCGACGCCCTCGGCCGCACCCCGGCGCAGGTCGGCCAGGCCTGGCTGCTGCACCACGCGCCGAACGTCCACCTGATCCCGGGCACCGCGAGCGTGGCGCACCTCGAAGGCAACATCGCCGCCGGCGACATCGCCTTCGACGCCGGGACGCTCGCCGAGCTGGACGCGGTCCCGTCGCGCTCGATGGACTCCGCGCTCAGCTGACCTGCTGCAGGTACGCCGCGATCCGGACCCGCAGTTCGCGCACGTCCACCAGGTCGAGGGTGAACGACCCGGCCGGCCGGGTCCCGGGTTTCCGCTCGGCCGGCCGGCACGGCCCGGTGACGTGCACGTAGCCGTCGTCCGCGTTGTGCCGCGGCGCCGACCAGACCGGCTCCGGCCGTGCGGACCGGGCGCGCGCCCGCCAGTAGGCCGGCAGCTTCATCACCTCGCCGAGCGCCTTCGCGAACCCCCGCACGTCGTGCGGGTGCAGGGCCAGGTCACTGCCCGGCGCCACGCCGTCGCGCGCGACGGCGTGGGTGAACGTCACCTCGCCGCCGGACGTGCGGATCGTCCAGGGCGGCAGTTCGGTCAAGGTCGGCACGGGTCGCTCCTCCCACCAGCGGCCCCCAGGTCCCGGCCCAGCCTAGTCGATCTACCGCCGGCCCGGTGCCCAGGGAAGCACCGCTCCATTCCGGACCAGTTCGCCGTACTGGTCCGGAATGGCCGGACGGAACACCAGGTCCAGCAAGGTGTCCGCGGCCTGCGCCGGGCTGGGCGCGTCACGCACGTCCCACCACAGCGCCGATGTCGGGGTGTTCATCATCCCGGGACAGACGGCGGCGAGCAGGATCCCCCGCGCGAGGTCGTCGTCGCGCCGCTGGGCGGCGAGCGCGCGGACCGCCGCGACCTGGCCGATCTTGGACGGGATGTTGACGAAGCCCGGCCAGTCGCCGCCGCGGGCACTGCCGTCCGCGACGGCGTCGCGCCAGGCAGCGACCTGCTTGTCCACTTCGTCCAGGGAGGACAGTCCGTCGAACCGGTCGTGCAGCGCCGGGGCGAGGTGGTTCAGCGTGCCGAACGAGCTGGCCACGACGAGGAACCGGCCGCCGTCCCGCAGCAGCGGCGCGAACGCCCGCAGCAGCCGGGTGGTGCCGAAGTTGTTGACCTCCGCGTAGGCGCCCACGATCGCGCGCGGGTCGTCGTCGGGGCCGACGCGCATCACGGCGTTGCCGAACACGACGTCGACGCCGCCGTGGCGCTCGCGCAGCCGCGCCGCGAGCCGGTCGGCGCCACCGGGGTCGGCGACGTCGAGGACTTCACCCCGGACTTCGGCACCGCCAGCGGGCATCGCCTCGACGGCCTGCGCGACGCGCCCGGCGTCACGACCGGTCAGGTAGACGGTGTCCTCGGTGGACAGCCGCTGGGCGAGCCCCTCGACGAGGGCGAGCCCGAGGCCTTGGGTGGCGCCGGTGACGAGGGCGACCTTCGTGCGCTTCGCATCCATGAGTCCAAGCTAGGACCGTTTCGGGCATGCGAACAGCGAAAGAAACGCAGATCTGGTATGCGTAAACGTCATGACCTTCGCCGACGCCTCCCTGACCGCCCTGCGGGTGTTCCGAGAGGTCGCCGAGCGGGGCACGCTCACCGCCGCGGCCACGGCGCTCGGCTACACGCAGTCGGCCGTCTCGCGGCAGATCGCGTCCCTGGAACGCGCGGCGGGAACGCCGTTGCTGGAGCGCCGCCACGACGGCGTGCGGCTGACCTCGGCCGGGCAGGTCGTGGTGCGCCGGGCGGCGGGCGTCCTCGACCAGCTCGACGCCACCGCGCGCGAGCTGGCCGGACTGCCCGGCGAGCAGGGCACGGTCCGGCTCGGCTGGTTCCCGACCGCCGGCGCCGAGCTGCTCCCCCGGGCCCTCGCGACGCTGCGGCGCACCCACCCCGCCATCACCGTGCTCAGCCGGGAAGGCGGCACCCCGGCGCTGGTCCGGGCCCTGCGGGCCGGCACCGTGGACCTCGCGCTGCTGGCTTCGGCGCCGCCGTTCCGCCCGCCCGACACCGAGACCCCGGCGCTGGCCGTGCACACGCTCACCGAACGCAGCCTGCGCGTGGCCGTGCCCGAGTCCCACCCGCTCGCGCGCCGGGAGTACATCGACGTCGTCGACCTGCGCGGTCAGCGCTGGATCGCGGGCTCGGGCGACGACCGGGCACTGGGCGTGTGGCCGGGGCTGGACGAACGGCCCGAGATCGCCCACACCGCGCGCGACTGGCTGGCGAAGCTGCACCTCGTCGCCGCCGGCTGCGGGATCACGACGGTGCCCGGCTCGCTCGGCGGCGTGGCACCGCCCGGTGTGCGTGTCCTGGCCGTGCGCGGCGGGCCCGGCGAGCAGCGCCGCGTCCTGCTCGCCCACCTCCCGCGGCCGCTGCCGGAAGCCGCGGCCCGCGTCGCCGCCGCGCTGCGCGAAGCGGCCTTGGAACGCTAAGGCAACCCGATGACGGTCCGCGAGGTGAGCCGCCCCTTTTCCGGCTCCCGGGCGACTTCGCCGGCCGTGACCGCGGACGTCACCGCCCCGATCGCGTCTTCCGGGCGGTAGATCGTCTCCAGGAGCGTGAACTGCTGCAGCTCCGCGACCGTCCGGCGGCCGTGGCGCGCGAGCTCCGCTTCCAGCGCGCGCCGCAGTGGCAGCAGCTGCGGCGTCAAGGAGATGTCGACGAGCGTGCCTTCGGCGTCCCGCGGGTCGCGGTAGCGGATGCCCGCGAACTCGTCCACGGCCCACAGTTCGCTCTTGAACGTCGCGAGGTGCTTGCTGTCGCTCGTGGCGAACACCAGCAGCCGGACTTCGCCGTCGTCGGCGACCAACTCGACGGCGCACGCCGCCCGCAGCCCGGCGCGGTAGTCCGTGTCCGGGACGGGCGCGGTGACGACCACCTCGTGTCCCTTGCCGCGCGCGAGCGCGGCGAGCAGCGGCCACGCGCCCGGGCCGTCCAAATGCGCCAGCAGCGGCCCGGCCACCTCGAGGTCGCCGGCGTCCGGTTCTTCGCGCACGGACAACCCGTCCGGGGCGCCGCCGGGCGCCGCCGAGCCGACCACCACCAGTTCCAGGTGGTGCCCGTCGAGCCGGTCGGAGAACTCGCCGAAGACGCGGAGGGCGTCGGCCGCGAAGCCACCGCACTCGACGTACGTGCCGCCGCGCGGGGACCGCACCACCTTCGCCGTCCACGCGTCGAGGTACCGGACCAGCACGTCCCGCTCCACCGCGGCGTGCCGGCCGGGGCGCTGCCCGCGCTCGGCCACGCTTCCCGTTGTACCGCAGTGAACCGCGTGGCACCAGGGCCGCGACGTGCCGGAACGTGCCCGCCGGGTGGTCGCGCGCGCCGTCGTCGACGACGTACACCTCCTCGGGCCGGTGGTCCATCTCCAGGACGGTGGCGTGCGCGCCGGCCGCCCCGGTCCACAGTGGACGGAGGCGGCACCCCACACCACGCCGGGCCTACCGGCGGTCGTTCCGCCCCCATGACGGGTCCAGATCCTGGGCGCCGTTGCGCCGGGTGCGCGAAGCGAGTCCACTCGGCGCACCCGTTCCTACGCCGGAAGGTTCACCATGTCGGTCACCGACGAGCTCCTGGCCAACAACGCCGACTACGCCGCGGGTTTCAGCGGGCCGCTGCCGCTGCCGCCCGCCAAGCACGTCGCCGTGCTCGCGTGCATGGACGCGCGCATCAACGTCTACGGCGTGCTCGGCCTGCACGAAGGCGAGGCCCACGTGATCCGCAACGCGGGCGGGGTGGTCACCGAGGACGAGATCCGCTCCCTCGCCATCAGCCAGCGGCTGCTCGGCACCGAGGAGATCATCCTCATCCACCACACCGACTGCGGCATGCTCACCTTCACCGACGACGACTTCAAGAAGTCGATCCAGGAGGACGTCGGCGTCAAACCGGCTTGGGCCGCCGAAGCGTTCAGCGACCTCGACGAGGACGTCCGCCAGTCGATCGCGCGGATCAGGAACAGCCCCTTCATCCCGAAGAAGGAGTCCGTGCGGGGCTTCGTGTTCGACGTCGCGACCGGGAAGCTGGCCGAGGTCGCATGAGCACGAGACCACGGCTGACCGCCGACTGGGCCGCGGTGGCGGTCGCGGCGGTGCTGGTGCTGCTGGCGGCGTTCGGCGTGCTGCCGACGATCCCCTTCCTCGTCAAATGACGGCGGACACCGCCCGCCGCGGCGGGCTCACGGCGATCCCGGTCCTGCGGTACGTCCCCGGCCTGCTGCTGCTCGCCGCCGTCGGCGTGGTCGGCACGCTGGCGCAGAACGGTGTGCGCAGCATCGGCAAGGCGACCGGGACCGCGCTGCCCGACCTCGAATACGTGCTGTGGGCGATCATCCTCGGGCTGCTCATCCGCACCACGATCGGCATCCCGGCGGCGTTCCGGCCGGGCGTGGCGACCTACGAGTTCTGGCTGAAGACCGGCATCGTGCTGCTCGGCGCCAGGTTCGTGCTGGGCGACCTCGCCAAGCTCGGCGGCCTGAGCCTCGGCCTGATCCTGATCGACATGGCCGTGGCCACCACCGTGATCCTGCTGGTGGGCAAGCTCTTCGGGCTCGGCGGGAAACTGTCGTCGCTGCTGGCGATCGGCACGTCCATCTGCGGGGTGTCGGCGATCATCGCGGGCAAGGGCTCCATCGACGCCGACGACGAGGACTCCGGCTACGCGATCGCCGCGATCCTCGCGCTCGGCGCCGTCGCCCTGTTCACGTTCCCGCCGATCGGGCACGCGCTCGACCTGACCGACACCCAGTTCGGGCTGTGGGCGGGCCTGGCGGTGGACAACACGGCGGAGACGACGGCGACCGGCGCGGCCTACTCACCGCACGCCCAGGACGTCGCCGTCGCGGTGAAGAGCACGCGCAACGCCCTGATCGGGCTGGTCGTCCTCGGGTACGCGGCCTACTGGTCCACCCGCGGCGGCAGGAGTGTCGCAAGTGGACCGAAGGAGCGCGCCGCCTTCGTGTGGCGGACGTTCCCGAAGTTCGTGCTCGGCTTCATCGCCGTTTCGGCCCTCGCGACCGCGCACGTGTTCACCAAGGCCGAGGTCGCCGGCCTCGGCAACCTGTCGAAGTGGGCGTTCCTGCTGTGCTTCGCCGGCGTCGGCCTCAACTTCGACCTGCGGCAGCTGGCCCGCAGCGGGTTCCGGCCGCTCGTCGTCGCCGCGCTCGGGCTGGTCGTGGTGGCGGCGTGCTCCCTCGGGCTGGTGCTGCTGACGTCCCAGTGGATCACCTTCGGCTGACGACGGCCGCCGCGGCCAGCGCGGCCCCGAACACCAGGTAGGAGGCGAACAGCCCGCCGGCAGAGCTCAGCGCGCCGCCGACGGCGCGGCCCAGGAGCTGCCCGACGCACTCGGCCGTGATGACCGCGGTGGCCAGCTCCGTGGCGGTGAACCCGCCGTCGTCCGCCGTGGTGGCCCGGATGTAGAGGCCGGGATAGGCGAGCCCGACGCCGATCCCGGCCACGGTCCAGGCGATGAGCGCCACGGCGAACGAGCCGCCGAAGGCCAGCACGGCCGTGCCTGCCGCGGTCAGGCCCAACCCGATCGCGGGGCGGGGTCGCACCGACGTGGCCACCAGGCTCGTCACCGCCCAGGCCAGCGGGGCCGCGCTCAGGACGATCGCCGCCGGCCCGAGCCCGACGCCGAACCCGGCCGTCAGCAGCACGGTGATCAGGCTGTCCGCGCCGAAGTAGCCCACCGCGAACAACACCATCGCGGCCAGCGCGGCGGGCGTCCCCCGCCCGAGGCGCGCGGTGCCCGCGGGCAGGATCGCGACCATCCCGGCGACCGCGACGGCCGCCCCGCCGGCCGCGACGGGCCACCACCCCGCGCTGAGCACCACCCCGGCCGCGCCCAGGGGCACCAGCAGCGTCCGTCCCAGGGGGCGGCGTGCGTCGTCGCCGGGCGGGTCGTCCCGGACGGCGCGCACCACGAGCAACCGTCCGAAGAGGACGAACGGCACCGGCACCAGCAGCGTCCACCGCCAGCCGACGAGGTGTTCGAGCCCCAGCGTCGCGGCGGGCCCGACGAGGGCGGGCAGGATCCACATCGCCGACGACGCGGCGACCACCCGGATGCGCACGCGCTCGTCGAGGTGCCGGATCGCGGACCCGACCCCGAACACCGCCAGGAGGCCACTGGCGAGCCCGGTGGAGAACTGCCCCACGGCGAACGTCCACGCCGTGCCTGCGGTCGCCGCGACGACGAGCCCGCCGACGTAGGCGACCATCCCGGCGCCCAGGGTCCCTCGCGTCCCGAGCCGCCCCAGCACCCGGCTCGCCAGCGGAAGCGCGACGAACAACCCCAGACTGGAGCCGGCGACAAGCAGGCCGAGACTGTCCCGCGCACCGAGGTCCCCGGCTACGACCGGCAGGAGCGTCGAGGCGACGAAGCTCGTGACGGCGGCCGCGAACTCCAGCGCGACGATGCCTGCCGCGAGGACCAGCGTCCCCCGCGGCAGCACGCTCACGTGTACAGCTCGCGGTCGTACAGGTTGATCTGCACCGGGACGCCGTCGGGATCCTCGACGCGCAGGGAGCTGCCGAACCCTTCGTCGATCACGGGCCCCGGCTCGAACCCGGCCGCCTTCAGCCGTGCCGCGACGCCTTCCAGCGGTTCGTCGGCTTCGAAGGCGAGTTCGCAGCGGCCGGTGTCCGCTTCGGACCGGTGCAGGGCCAGCATCCCGCCCGCTGCGGGCAGTTCCACCCAGCCGCCGGGCCGCGAGACCGAGCCGACGCTCAGACCGAGGGCTTCGTAGAACCGCGTCAGCGCCTCGACGTTTTCGCTGTAGCGGATCGGCATCACGCGCATCAGGGACGTTCCTCGTTCTGTCGTAGGTACTCCTCGAGTACGCGCTCCACGAACGACGAGAGCGACTCGTCGGCATCGACCGAGGCGTGCTTCACCCGCCTGACCAGATCGGGTGGCAGGTAGACGCTGAACTGCCGCTTGGGTTGTGCGGGCATGCTCACATGCTAGCATGCCCGCAATGTAAGAAATGCGGCACGTGAGGGCCGCGCCTTCCGACGGGGTGGCTGTGATCTCCGCTTTCTGGCCCGCCGTCACGACCTTCGACAGCGTTCCGCCGTTCTGGCCCGTCACCTCGTACGTGATCGCCCATGATTTGCCCGTCGGGTTCGAACACGCTGCCAGGCCGGCACCCAGGACCACCACTGCCGCGAGCACTCCCGCGATCTTGATGAACCGACAGCAGGGAACCCGCAACCGCCCGCTTGGTCCTCACCCACGCCCGGGGTGACGACGCCGTCCTACCGGTTTTCGGCGGCGGAGGGCGCCGGGTTGCGGGCCATCGCGCCCGCGATCAGCATCGCCAGGCCGTTTTCCAGCGCCGGGGCCAGGTCCAGGTGCAGCGCGGCCAGTGCCGGGTCCACTTCGTAGGCCGCCAGTGCGCTGGGCGCCGGACGGCAGTGCGTCCAGAGGCCGCCCGTCAGGATCATCGCCAGCATGCACACCGAGCCCGCCTCGGCGCCGACCTCCGGGACCGCCCGGCGCAGCAGCGTGACCATCGTGTCCAGGCCCGTCAGTGCGGAACGTTTGAAGCGCACCACCACGTCGACGGACACGTTGTGCTCCAAGACACCCGCCTGCGCGCCGATGAGGTCGCAGAGCACCGTGCGGCGGGCCAGCGAGTGCGCGGTGACGGCCGCGAACCGGGCCCCCCGCTCGCTCGCGGGCAGGTCGGGGTCGACGCCCGAAGCCAGCTCGACGGCCACCTCGGCCAGCCAGTCCCGCAGCGCCCGGTCCAGCAGTTCGAGCAGCACCGCTTCGCGGGATTCGAAGTAGCGCAGCACGTTCGACTTGGCCAGCCCGACCCGCCGGGACAGCTCGTTGAGGCTCACGTCGGCCACCGGCATCTCGTCGAGCATGGCCAGCGCCGTGTCGAGGATCGTGCGGCGGCGCTCCTCCCGCTGCTCCGCGCTGCGCGCTCGCTGGAACGTCATGCGACCCAGCGTAACCCGCGTCGCACGAATTTGGAGACCGGCAGTCTCTTGACAACAGACCGACGGTTCCTTACCGTCGGGGACATAACAGACCGCCGGTCCGCAAGGGCCGCCACGAAGGGACCCACCATGGGCGAGAACTGGACCGAGCGCGACGTGCCGAGTCAGAAGGGCCGCGTCGCCGTCATCACCGGCGCGAACACCGGCCTCGGGTTCGACACGGCGAAGGTGCTGGCCGAGCGCGGCGCGACGGTGGTGCTGGCCGTCCGCGACGTCGAGAAGGGCAAGCAGGCCGCCGCCAAGCTGGGCACCGGTGCCGACGTCACCGTGCAGGAGCTGGACCTCGCTTCACTGGACTCGGTCCGCACCGCCGCGGCCGACCTGCACGGCACGCTGCCCAAGATCGACCTGCTGATCAACAACGCCGGCGTGATGTACCCGCCGCGGCAGACCACGCGAGACGGTTTCGAGCTCCAGTTCGGCACGAACCACCTCGGGCACTTCGCGTTCACCGGCCAGGTGCTGGACCTGCTGCTGCCCGTCGAGGGCTCGCGCGTGGTGACGGTCGCCAGCATCGCCCACCGCATCCGCGCTTCGATCCACTTCGACGACTTGCAGTGGGAGAACTCCTACGACCGCGTCGCAGCGTACGGGCAGGCGAAGCTCGCCAACCTGATGTTCCACTACGAGCTGCAGCGCCGCCTCGCCGCGCACGGCACCACGACCGCCGTCGCCGCCCACCCCGGCGTCGCCCGCACGGAGCTGATGCGCAACTCCCCCGCCGTCGCCCGCGCTCTCTTCCCGCTGGTCGCGCCGCTGTTCACGCAGAGCTCGGAGCGGGGCGCGCTGCCGATCCTGCGCGCGGCGACCGACCCCGCGGCGCTCGGCGGCCAGTACTACGGCCCGGCCGGCCTGGGTGGCTACCGCGGCCGCCCGGAGGTCGTCGCCTCGAGCCCGCAGTCCTACGACGTGCGCGTCCAGCAGCGGCTGTGGGCGGTTTCCGAAGAGCTCACGGCGGTGAAGTTCCCGGTCGGCTGACGGCCGGGGCCACGAAGGCCTGCTTCGGCAGGCGGGCGAGCACGCCGCTCGCGCCGTGCGCGATGAGCCGTTCCCGGCTGTCACCCAGCGGGCGCGGGCGGGTGTGGTGGAACGACAGCACCCCCAGGATCTCGCCACCGGGGGTGCGCAGCGGGTAGGAGGCCACGGCGAGGGAGCCCGCGTCCAGCAGCGTCTCCCGGATGGCGCGCTCGGTGAAGAACCGGCTTTCGGCGATGTCCTCGATGAGCACGGGCTCGCCCGTGGCCAGGGCCCGGCCGCACGCCGTGAGCGTTTCGGCGTCGACGGCGGCGAAGAAGTCCAGGAAATCCTGGGCGAAGCCGTGGTGGCCGCCGATGTGGAGCGTGCCGCGGTCGAGGAACTGCAGGTCGCACGCGTCGGCAGCGGTCAGCGCCGCGGCGAGGGTGGCGTGCACGAACCCGACCGCGTCGGCGATGGCGAGGAATTCGGGGTCGAACAGCACCGCGACGTCGCTGCCCGCGCGCTCGCGGGCCCGCTCCCGCAGCTGCTTGCGGCTGGCGCGGACCTCGGAGTCGACGACGCTCTGGTGGAACCGGGCCGCGAGCTGCCCGCGCAGCCGGGCGGAGTGGCGTTGCAACTCGGCGGCCTGGGCAAGCAGTTGCCGCGCTTCGTAGCTCACGTTCGCATGGTCGCTCGTGACGGCCGAAACGTCCAGAAGCCGGCCGTCCGCTCAGCCGGCCAGGACGCGGCGGATCCGCGCCACCGAGGGCGTCTCGTCCTCGAAGAGGCACTGGAGCTGGTAACCGTCGGCGGCCGCGGCCAGGCGGACCGCCTCGGCCGCCGGCAGCAGGTCCGCCAGCACTTCGCGCAGGTGTGCGTTCGAGGCCCGGCTCACCTGCCGGAACGCCTCGTCCCGCATGCCCAGCAGGTACAGCTCGTAGGCGACGACGCTGGTCGGGCGCTGCTCGGTCAGCTGGTGGTGGACCAGCTCGGCGAGGCGGCGCACGACGTCCGGCGGGCGCGTCCCGGCGAGCCGCTCCGTGAGGGTGTCGGAACGCAGCCGCAGCACTCGGGCGCTCGCCTCGAGCAGCAGCCCCGGCACGGACTCGAAGTGGTAGGCCACCGACCCGACCGGGACGCCGGCTTCGGCCGCCACCGAGCGGGCCGTGACGCTCGCGATCCCGCTGCGGTGAACCACCCGGATGGCGGCACCGAGGATCCGCTCCCGCCGCTCGGGGTCATTCGGGGTGTTCTTCGGCCGCACCGGTCCCCCTCCGCGCGTTGATCAGCATGACACCGGCCACCACGAGCCCGACCCCGGCCCACGCCGCCGGGGACAGGCGATCCGCGAACAGCACCGCCGCGAGCAGGGCGACCCCGGCGGTGCCCGCGCCCGTCCAGACGACGTACGCGACGCTCATCGGCACCACCTTGAGCGCGAACGCCAGCGCGACGGTGGTGGCGCAGTAGGCCAGCACCGAGACGACCGAGGGCACCAGGACGGTGAACCCGTGGGACGCCGTGAGCGTGAGCGTGGCCAGGACCTCCAGCAGGACGGTGGCGGCCAGGCACAGCCACCCGCGCGCCGGGCTCATCCCGCCACCCCCAGCAGCGCGACCCCGGCCAGGGTAAGCGCCATGCCCGCCAGCTGCACGGGGCTGGTCCGCACCGCGAAGAAGATCCGGTCGACGAGGACCAGGACGACGGCCGCCGTCCCCGTCCACACCGCGTAGACGACTCCGACGGGCAGCCGCTGGACCAGCCAGGACAGCAGCAGGGTGGCGGCGGCGAAGGAGGCGATCGCGGCCAGCCCGGGCACCCGGCGGGCGAACCCGCGGGAGGCGCGGGTGAACAGCGTCCCCGACAACCCCGAAGCGATGGCGAGCGCGAGCACGGCGAACGTCATGCCGGCCAGAGTATGTACACGCGTTCATACTTGGCAAGGTGCTCAGAGCCAGTCGTGCTCGCGGGCGTAGCGGGCCGCCTCGTGGCGGGTGCGCGTCTGGGTCTTCTGCATCGCGTTCGACAGGTAGTTGCGGACCGTGCCCTCGGCCAGGTGCAGCTGACCCGCGATGTCGGCCACCGAAAACCCCTCGCGGGTCGCGCGCAGCACGTCGATCTCGCGGTCGGTCAGCGGGCAGTCGTCGACGACCGCGAGGGCCGAGACGTCCGGGTCGATCCAGCGCTTGCCCGCGTGCAGGGTCCTGATCACCGACGTGATGTGCGCCGGCTCGGCCGCCTTGCTGACGAAGCCCTGGACGCCGAGCTTCAGCGCCTTGCGCAGCACGCCCGGCCGGGCGTGCCGGGTCAGCATCAGGATCACCTGCTGCGGCCGCGCCCGCCGGATCTCCGCGACCGCGCCGAGACCGTCCACAGTGGGCATTTCGAGGTCGATGACGAGCACGTCCGGCTCGTGCCGCAGCGTCGCCGCCACCGCCTGCTCGCCGTCTTCGGCCTCGGCGAGCACGGTGATCTCGCCTTCGAGGGGCAGCAGCGACGCCAAGGCCTTGCGCAGCAAGGCTTCGTCGTCGGCGAGCACCACCGTGGTCATCGGACGTCCTCCTTCGGCCCGGGGAAGGCCGCCGCCGTCAGGAACCGGCCGTCCTGACGCGACACTTCCAGCTCGCCGCCGTTCGCCGCCACCCGGTCCCGCAGCGCCGAAAGTCCGCTGAGCTCGGGCGGGCCGGCCTCGGCGACGCCGTCGTTGACGATCGCGATCCCCGACCGCGAAAGCGTGATCCGCACCTGCCGGGCCTCGGCGTGGCGCAGGATGTTGGTCGTCGTCTCGCGCAGCACCTGGCCGAGCAGCTCGCCCGCGCGGGTGTCCACTTCGGCCTCCCGCTCGACGCGCACGTGGATGCCCGCGGCTTCGAAGAGGTTCTTCGCGTTCTCCAGCTCGGCGGACAGGTTGAGCCGGCGCTGGGCGTAGGCGAGCTCCTTGGTCTGGACGATCGTGTCGCCGACCAGGGTGTGCACCTCCCGCAGCTCCTCGCGCGCCCGGGCGGGGTCGCGGTCCAGCAGCTTCTCGGCCAGCGCGACCTTCAGCTTCACGACGTGCAGCGTGTGGCCCTGGATGTCGTGCAGGTCGCCGGCGAAGCGCACGCGCTCGCGGATGACCGCCAGCTCCGCCTCCCGTTCCCGCGACTGCTCGAGCTCCGCGATCAGGTCGAAGAACCGCTGGCTGACGAACATGAACGCGGTCGTGATCAGCACGGCGACCGCGGGGATCGCGACGTACTGCAGCAGGCGGGGCACCAGCCGGTCGTCGTGCACCAGCAGGTTCGCCGACCCGAGGACGGCGACCAGGCCGCCGAGCCCGAAGAGGGCCGCGAGCCGGTGGCGCCGCAGCGGCGGGATGAGGAACGAGCCGACGAGGGACAGCCCGTAGAACGCGGCGGTGTCGTCGGTCAGCGCCCCGGCCAGCCAGACCACCGCGGTGACGACCAGGCTCGGGCGGGCGACGCGGAGGTAGTCGCCCGCGGTCCAGCGTTCGGCCGTCGCGAGGGCCGCGATCAGCCCGACGAGCTGGATCACGACGTGCCACCACGAGTGGGCCGTGAACACCAGCAGCAGGACGCCGACGAACGCGAGCGGCGGGATCGTGGTGATCAGGTTCAGCCGGCGCAGCCGCTCCTGGACCGCCCCGCCGGTCCAGGAGCTCCTGCGCGCGATCGTGGGCACCTCCATGCTCCCGAGCGTAACGGGATCGGCGGGCGCCACCAGTGACACTGCGTCATGTGTCGGGGTGACGTCAGCACACTGCCGGACGGCGGTGCGCACCGCTGGAATCGGAGCATGTCCACGACACCCGTCATCGACGTCGATCGCTTGAACCTCACCTATGGCGGTTTCGCCGCCGTGAAAGACCTTTCGTTCCAAGTGGAACGCGGCGAGCTGTACGCGCTGCTCGGCACCAACGGCGCCGGCAAGACCTCCACCCTCGAGACGGTCGAAGGCCACCGCCAGCCGGCTTCGGGGACCGTGCGGGTGTTCGGGAAGGATCCGCGCGACCGAGCCGCCGTCCGGCCGCGGCTGGGGATCATGCTGCAGGAGAGCGGGTTCTCCCCCGACCTGACCGTGGCCGAGAGCGTCCGGCTGATCGGGCGGCTCACCGAGCGGGCCGACGACGCCGGGCGCGTGCTCGGGCTCGTCGGCCTCACCCGCAAGGCGAGCACGAAGGTCGGCCAGCTCTCCGGCGGCGAGAAGCGGCGGCTGGACTTCGCCACCGCCGTGTACGGCACGCCCGAGCTGGTCTTCCTGGACGAGCCCACGACCGGCCTCGACATCCAGTCGCGCGACGCGCTCTGGGACGCGGTGGACCGGCTGCGCGAAGACGGCTCGACCGTCGTCCTCACCACGCACTACCTCGAGGAAGCCCAGCAGCGCGCCGACCGCATCGGCCTGATGCACCAGGGCGAATTCCACCGCGAAGGGACCGTCGCCGAGCTGACGCGGACCCTGCCGGCGACCATCCGCTTCGGCCTGCCACCGCACACGCCGGCCCCACCGCTGCTCGCCACGCGCGGCGCGGACGGGCAGTTCCTGGTCGAGACCTTCGGCCTGCAGAAGGACCTCCACACGCTGCTCGGCTGGGCGCAGGACCACGCCGTGGAGCTGCACGACCTCCAGGCCGGGCCGACGCGGCTCGACGACGTCTTCCGCGCCATCGAAAACTCCTGAGGAAGGGACCATTCCCATGTGGACGATCGCTCGCGGCGAGCTGATCCAGATCTTCCGGAACCGGCTCGTCCTGGTCACCGCGCTGGTGCTGCCGGCCGCGCTCAGCGCGTTCTTCATCGCCAAGCGCGACCTGTTCACGCAGGCCGGCAGCCTCGGCTACATCGCTTCGCTGGCCTTGTTCTTCGTGGCCGGCATCGGGCTCTACACCACGACGGTGACGACGCTGGCCGCCCGGCGCCAGAACCTGTTCCTCAAGCGCCTGCGCTCGACCGCGGCGGGCGACGCCGGCATCCTCGGCGGCCTGGTGCTGCCGATCACCGTGCTGTCGGTGCTGCAGATCGCGGTGATCCTCGGCGCGCTGGCGGTCGTCGCCGGGAAGCCGGCGAACCCGCTCCTGCTGGTCGCGGCCGTGGTGTCCACCGTGGTCATGATGCTGGCGCTGGGGCTGGCCACGGCGGGGCTGACGAACTCGCCCGAGCACGCGCAGGTGACAACGCTGCCGGTCAGCGTCGGCGTGATCGCCGTCTCGGGCTGGGTCGGGCTCACCGGCACCGGCGACCTCACGCTGCTCAAGCGCCTGCTCCCGGGCGGATCGGCGACCGAGCTGGTGCTCGACGCCTGGAACGGCGGCCGCCCGGTCGTCGACTCGCTGGCCCTGTTCGGCCCGACCCTCGCCTGGGTCGCCGTCGCCGTCGCGCTGGCCACGCGGCTCTTCCGCTGGGAACCGCGCCGCTGACCGGCGGCCGGAATCGAACGAGGGGAACCACCATGCGCACCACCCTGCTGGCCGCCGCCGTCGCCGTGCTCGGCGCGACGGCCGTGGCCCCCGCGGCGTCCGCCGCTCCGGCCGGCCTCGACTGGGGGCCGTGCCCCGCCGGGGCCGTCCCGACCCCCGACCTGCAGTGCACGACGATGAAGGTCCCGCTGGACTACCGGAACCCGGACGGCCCGGAGATCGACGTCGCGGTTTCGCGGCTGCCCAGCAAGAACCCGGCGAAGCGGCGCGGCGTGCTGCTGACCAACCCGGGCGGTCCCGGCGGCGAAGGCCTCGCCTACCCGGAGGTGCTCAAGCTCTTCAAGCTGCCGCAGAGCGTGCTCGACGAGTACGACGTCATCGGGTTCGACCCGCGCGGCGTCGGGCACAGCACGCCCGTGACGTGCGACCTGACGACCGAGCAGATGATGATCGGGAACCTGCCGTACGCGCACGGCCCGGCCGACGTCGTGAAGCAGGCGAAGGTCGCGAAGACCGAGGCCGAGCAGTGCGCCGGCGCCAGGACGGGGTCGATGCTGCCCTACACGACCACGGCGAACACCGCGCGGGACATGGACCGGATCCGCACGGCACTCGGTGAGTCCACGGTGTCCTACCTCGGCGCGTCCTACGGCACGTACCTGGGGGCGGTGTACACGACGATGTTCCCGGACCGCAGCGACCGGTTCGTGCTCGACAGCAACCTCGGGCCGGGCGGCTACGACATCGACGCGATGCGCGCGTTCGGCCGCGGGATGGAGGACCGGTTCCCGGACTTCGCGAAGTTCGCCGCGGCGCACCCGGAGTACGGGCTCGGCGCGACGCCGGCGCAGGTGACCGCCAAGTTCCACGAGCTGGCCGCCCGGCTGGACCGGACGCCGGTCGAGGGGATCACCGGCTCACTCTTCCGTGGCTTGACGTTCGAAGGGCTCTACGCCAACGATCTGACGAAGCTGGCCGGCGACTGGCAGGGCCTCGACCACGGCAAGGCACCGAAGCCGCCGGAAGGCGTGACGGCCCCGGCGGACAACCTGTTCGCGGCGCGGTTCGCGGTGCTCTGCGGGGACTCGGCGTGGCCGCGGTCGGTGGCGGGCTACCAGCTGGACGTGGCCGTCGACCGGGTCCGGTATCCCTTGCTGGGCGCGGCTTCGGCGAACATCGCGGCCTGCGCGTTCTGGCCGGCGACGCCGCTGGAGCCGAAGGTGCGGATCACCGGCCGCGGGCCGTCGAACGTGCTGATGGTGCAGAACGAGCGTGACCCGGGAACGCCGTTGGCGGGCGCCCGCGAGCTGCGCGCGGCGTTCGGCGACCGCGCCCGGATGGTGACGATCGACCAGGGCGGGCACGGGGCGTACCTGTTCGCACCGAACAAGTGCGGCAACACCACGGTGACGGACTTCCTCACGACGGGCACGCGTCCCGCGCGGGATCGGTTCTGCGCCGCGGAAACCCCCTGACCGCCGGGGACGAGGCCGCCGGTGTCCCTGGGAGTGACAGGACCAGGCACCGGCGGTCACCTCGGCTTACAGTCGGGGCATGACCGGCGAAAACCTCCTGGGCGACCACCTCCGCGCCCGCCGGGAGCTGCTCACCCCCGAGCAGGCCGGGATCCCCGCCGCCGGTCTGCGGCGGGTTCCCGGACTGCGCCGGGAAGAGGTCGCGATGCTGGCCGGCATCAGCGCCGACTACTACCTGCGCCTGGAGCAGGGCCGCGACCGCAACCCGTCGAGGCAGGTCCTCGAGTCCCTGGCCCGGGTGCTCCAGCTCGACGACGACACCACGGCGTACCTGCTCGGCCTCGCCGATCCCCCGCCGCGGCGCCGGCGGCGCCGACGTCGCCGGGAGACCGTCCCGCCCGGGACCGTCAAGTTCCTGGCCGCGGTCGGGCTGCCCGCGTTCGTCGAAGGCCGCTACCTGGACGTGCTGGCCGCGAACCCGCTCGCCGCGGCCCTCTCACCGCGTCTCGTGGCCGGCGGCAACCGGCTGCGCGACGTCTTCCTCGACCCGGCCGAGAAAGCCCTGTTCCCCGACTGGGAAAGGGCCACCCGGGGGCTGGTCGCCGGGTTCCGCCAGGCCGTCGGGACCGACACCGGCGACCCGCGGTTCATCGAGCTCGTCGGGGAGCTTTCCCTGGCCAGTCCGCGGTTCCGCGAGCTGTGGGCGCGGCACGACGTGGCGAACCGGCGGGGCGCGACCGTGCGGTTCGACCACCCACAGGTCGGCGAGCTGGTGCTGAACCGCGAGAAGCTGCTCCTCAGCGACGCACCCGGGCTCGTGCTCGCCGTCTACCACCCCGACCCCGGCACGGACGCCGCCGACAAGCTCGCGCTCCTCGGCTCCGCCGCCCTTGCACCCGCGCCATCCCCAGCACAGGAAGAGAAGCACGCATGAGCAAGCTCGCCCTCGTCACCGGCGCCACCTCCGGAATCGGCCGGGCGTTCGCCGACCGCCTCGCCGCCGACGGGTACGACCTCGTCGTCGTCGGACGGCGACAGGAGCGGCTGGACGAGTTCGCCGCCGCGCACACCGGCGTCAAGGTCCGCGCCGTCGCCGCGGACCTCTCGACCGACGAAGGCATCGGCGCCGTCGCGGAAATCTGCGCCACCGAGCCGCTCGACCTGCTGGTGAACAACGCCGGAGTCGCGCACTACATGCCACTGGCCGACCTGCCCGCCGCCCAGGCGTCCGAACTGGTCAAGGTCAAGGTCCTCGCGCCGACCCTGCTCGCCCGCGCGGCCGTCGGGGGCATGCAGGAACGCGGCGACGGCACGATCGTCAACGTGGCCGGCATGATCGCCTTCAGCGGACCCGCGCCGAGCTCGCAGCTGCCGCGCCGCGCGGTCTACGCCGGCACGCTCGCCCACCTGGTCGCGCTGTCGCAGACCCTCAGCGCCGAGCTCGACGGCACCGGTGTCCGGATGCAGGTCGTCTGCCCCGGCGTGGTCGCCACCGAGTTCCACGAGCGGCAGGGCCTGGACCTGAGCGCGGTGCCCCGGATGAGCGCGGCCGACGTCGTCACCGCGTCCCTGCGCGGCTTGGAACTCGGCGAGGTCGTCTGCGCCCCCGGCGTCGAAGACCCGGGGCTTCTCGACGCCGTCTTCCGGGCCGACCTGGCCGCGTTCGGCGGCCAGAGCCCCGAACTCGCCGGCCGCTACCGGACCGGCTGAGCCGCTTTCGCGGTGGCCCGCGCGGTCAGCCCCGCGATCGCGGCGGCACCGGCCAGGGACACGGCGATGCCGACGAGCACCGCGGTGTCCCAGCCGGCGGTCAGGCTCGCCGGGGCCGGCGTGCCGTGCACGGACAGCACGCTGACCACGGTGACGCCGAGCGCCGCGCCGACGTAGCGGCTCGTGTTGTTGATGCCGCTGCCCATCCCGGCCCGGTGCGGCGGCACGCTGGCCACCGCTTCCCGGCCCAGCGACGCGTTCACGACGCCGGTGCCGAAGCCGGCCACGACCAGGCTGGGCAGCAGGGACGCCGCCCCCGAGTCCGGCGTGACGAACGCGAGCGGCACCAGTCCCGCGGCCACGACGACCAGGCCGGCGCTCAGCCGCGCGCCGCCGGAGAACGCGGCGGGCAGGTGCCGGGTCAGCAGCGCGGAGACCACGCTCGTCGCCGACCACGCGAGCACCACGAGCGCCGCGGCCGGCGGCCTGAGCGCGAGGCCGTTCTCGAGCACCGTGCACAGGAACGCCATCAGCGCGGTGACCCCGGCGCCCGCGACGAACGCGCCGGTCGTCGCCGACACCAGCGCGGGACGGCGGAAGAGCGCCAGGTCGAGCATCCCGCCGCCGGACCGGGTCTGGTGGGCGAAGAACGCGACGAGCAGCACGACCGCGGCCGCGATCAACGTCAGTTCGAGCGGGCTGGTCCAGCCCTGCCGTCCTTCGGTGAGGGCGGCCAGCAGCGCGGCGAGACCGCCACCCAGCAGCAGCGCGCCGGGCAGGTCGACCGTCCGGGCCCGCCCCGACACGGACTCGTCCAGCAGGACGCGCCCGAGCACGGCGACCCCGAGGGACAGCACCGCGATCACGACGTAGAGCACGCGCCAGCCGGTGTTCAGGGCGGCGCCGGCCAGCGGGCCGATCGCGATGCCCGCGCCGAGGCAGGCACCCCACAGGCCGGTGGCGCGGCCGCGGCCGGCGGCGTCGGGGAACGCGGGCCCGAGCACGGCCAGCCCGCACGCGATCAGCGCGGCGGAGCCGAGGCCTTCGACGACGCGGCCGGCGACGAACGTCAGGGGCCCGGGCGCGACCGCGCACACCACCGACCCGGCGGCGGTGACGACGGCGCCGGCGACGAAGACGCGTCGCCGGCCGAAGTCGTCGCCGATCGCGCCCGCCGGCAGCAGCGCGACGGCCAGGCCGAGGCTCATCGAGCTGAGGATCCACGACGTCGCGACCGCGCCGGCGCCGAGCCCGCCGGCCACCGCCGGGACGATCGAGAGCGGCGCCGTGAAGACGAAGAGCGCGAGCAGGGTCCCGCCGCCGGACGCGACGAGGACGGCTCCGGGGCGGACGGCCATGCGGGCTCCAGATGATTCGGTCACCGAACTCTTTCGCCGCGACGATAGCACGGTTGGTTCGATGAACGAACTCTTTTGTGGCAGACTGGTGGCGTGGCCCTCCCCCGCGAATACAGCAACCAGTCCTGCTCGATGGTCCGCGCCCTCGAGATCGTCGGCGAACGCTGGACGCTGCTGATCGTCCGCGACGCCGTCTTCGGGGTCCGCCGCTTCAGCGACTTCGTCGAGCACCTCGGCATCCCGCGCGCGGTGCTGACCGAACGACTGGAGTTCCTCGTCGGCGAAGGCGTCCTTACGCGCGTCCCGGGCCCCGGCAAGCGCAGCGAGTACGAGCTGACGGCCAAGGGCCTGGGCCTGTGGCCGGTCGTCCGCGCGCTCTCGGCCTGGGGCGACGAGCACTACGCCCCGGACGGACGGCGCCGCGTGTTCCTGCACGCGTCCTGCGAAGGCGAGGTGGGCCCCGCGGGCACCTGCCGGAAGTGCGGCCAGGACGTGCCGATCGCCGACACCCTCCTGACCCCCGGGCCGGGCCTGCCCCCGCCGTCCCCCGGCGACGGCCAGGTCACCGCGATCCTGGCGCGGCCGCGGTCACTGCTGCAGCCGCTGCACTAGCATCTGCCGGACTTCGTCGGCCGTCTCGGCGCCCGCCGCCTGGGTCACCGCCTGCGTGACGGCCGGCACGAGGTCGGCGATCAGCTTGCCGTCGAGCGCCTCGGCGAGCTGCTGCGGGTCGACCGGGTGCGCCGAGCTGTCCGTGATGAGCTTCGTGACCGCGTCCAGCGACGAGCCGAGCGCCGTGATCTTGGCGTCCATGTCCTTGATGAACTGCGCGTAGTTGCGGTTTCCGGTGAGGTCGAAGACGTTGCCCCACATCAGGTGGGCGAAGTCGTCGCTGGTGAAGGCCATGTCGTCCTCCGGGCTGAGGTGGTTGTCGGTGTAGGACTCGTCGAGGTCGACCGCGCCGGCCGAGCCGGGCAGGCTGCCGCCGCTGGTGTACTGGTGCACGTCGTAGCGGCCCGGGTACCGGCCCGCGCCCGCCGCCTCCGGGCGCGCGCCGTACCGCGCGATCACGATCACCAGGCCCGGCACGTCCCACTGGTCCGGCCGCAGCGCGGCGCCGAACGACGCGCTCATGTAGACGGCCGGCCGGAGGCCCGCCGCCGCGACGCGCCGGCAGAAGGCGATCCCGAAGGACCTCGCCGCCGCGTCCGGGCGGAACGGCGCTTCGAGGTCGAGCATCGGCGCGACGCCGGTCGCCCCGAGCCGGCCGACTTCGCCGAGCAGCACCTCCGCCTGCTGTTCGGCACCCGGCGACGGCTGGGCGTAGTGGTACCCGCCGACGGGGATGCCGCGCGACTTCGCGCCGGCCACATGGGTGTCGGGCCGGTGGACGACGCCGCCTTCGGAGCGGGTGTAGGGCGCGCCTCCGTCGGAGACCTTGACCCACGCGAAGGCGATGTCGCTCACCTGGTCCCAGCGAAGCCCACGCTGGTAGAAGGGGTGGACATCGGTTCCTCGTGCCATCGTTCAGCTCCTCACCAGCGCAGGGCCCGACCTGACCGCAGGCTCGCACGAGCCGTCGACAATCCGTCGATCCTGACGCTGGGGGTGCAGCCGACGCCGCGGAGTGGTCAGACTTCGAGCGCCCAGCGCACGTAACGCAGCTTCGGCACGAAACCGGCCTTCGCGAAGATGCCTGAGGCACCGGACGGGCTCGCCGAGTCCACGCTCAGGCTGGCCCGGTCGTACCCCTGTTCACCGGCCGCCCGCAGCGCGTGCGCGATCAGCGCGCCCGCGACGCCCCGGTTCCGGTGCTCCGGACGGGTTCCGACGACCATGAAGTGCGCGTCACGGACGCCGGTGACCGCCGTGTCGGCTTCCCAGTGCATGGTCACGAGCACCCCCACTGGGACCTCGGCGCGCACCAGGAAGCTGGCCTCGGGCCGGAACGTCTGGTTGGTGATCTTGGTGCGCCACAGGTCCGCGGGCATCGGCACCGCGCCCCAGCAGTCCCGGTAGGACTCGTTCCGGACGAGCCGGAAGTCCTCGTCGTCCTCCGCCGACCACGGCTCGATCGTCAGCCCGGCCGGGACGGCCGGGTCGCCGGGCGCGACGTCGAGCGGGCGCTCCATGCGCCGGAAGTACCGGACGGGCGCGAAGCCTTGGGAGCGCAGGAGTTCCGGCAGGCCGGCGATGTGCTCGGCCTTGTGGACGTCGACCACGAGCCGCCGGTCCGGGTGGTGCAGCGCGTGCACGACCTTCGCCGCCGCGATCCCGGCTTCGACGAGCGAGGTGCCCACACCCCGGCGTCGGTACGCCGGATGGACCCCGCCGTCGAGGAACACCCGGTGCGCTTCTTCCGCGGACGGCTTGAAGCGGATCTTCATGTACCCCACCATGACGTCCCCGTCGAACGCGGCGAGGCTCGCGCGTTCGAGGTCCGCGTACGGGTCGATCAGCTCCTGCAGGGTGTCCTCGGCCGTGTAGTTCTCGCCGATCCCGTCCACGGTTTCGACGGTGTTGAGGAGGTCGGCCGACGCCTGGGCGTCCTCGCGGGTCAGCGGGCGCCACGTCAGTTCGGTCATCCGCCGGACGTTATCCGCGCCCGGGACGGCTGTCGCCCGGTTTTCAGGCGGGCCGGAAGGTCCTGCGGTACTCCCCCGGGTTGACGCCCACGGTCTGCGCGAACTGGGTCCGGAAGTTGCTCGGCGACGGGAAACCGACCTGCCCGGCGATCCGGTCGACCGTGTGGTCGGTGATCTCCAGGAGCTCCTGGGCGTGCCGGATGCGCACGCCGGTGAGCCACTGGATCGGGCTCTGCCCGGTCTCCGCCTGGAAGCGCCGGGAGAGCGTGCGGCTGCTCATGCCCGCCGCGCCCGCGATGTCCGCGAGCGTGAGCGCGCGGTGCGCGTTCTCCTCGATCCACGCCAGGGCCTTCTCCAGCGTCGCGGTCTGGTAGGTCGGGCGGTTGCGGAGGATGTACTGGCCCTGCCCGCCGGTGCGCTGCAACGGTGCGACGGCGAGACGGGCCGCGTCGGCCGCGACCGCCACGCCGTAGTCGCGCTCGACGATGTGCAGGCACATGTCCAGCCCCGCCGAAGCACCCGCGGACGTGAGGATCTGCCCGTTGTCGGTGTAGAGCGCGTCCGCGTCGACCCGGACCGCCGGGTACCGGCGCGCCAGGTGGTCGGTGGCGAGCCAGTGCGTGGTCGCCCGCTGCCCGTCGAGCAGGCCCACCTCGGCGAGCGTGAACGCGCCGACGCAGACGGACGCCACCCGCGTTCCCCGGGCGACGGCCGCACGCAGCGCTTCGCCGACGTCAGGCGGCGTGGGCCGGGACGGGTCGTTGCGGCCCGGGACGACGATCAGGTCCGCCCGCCGGGTCTCGTCGAGGCCCGCGCCGACGGCCAGCCGCACCGGGCCGGCGTCGACCACCGGCTCCGGCCCGGCGACGACGATCTTGTAGCCCGGGCGCCCGTCGGGCAGCCGGACGCGCCCGAGCGTCTCGACCGGCGTGGCCAGATCGAACGCGATCACGTCGTCGAGGGCGAGCACCACAACCGTGTACATGCTCCGAAAGTACCCCGTGATCCGCGTGGCGAGATACCGGCGTCCTGTGTCTTGATCGCCACTGTCCGGCGTGGCCGGCGACGCGCAGCATGGCAGCGAACCCAGCCGAAAGGATCACCCGATGCCGAACCCGCTTGCCCAGTTCGTTCTCTTCGACGGCTTCGACCCGCTCGACGCCGTCGCGCCGTTCGAGGTCCTCTCCGGCGGACGGGCGTTCCTGGGCGGTGCGCTGGACGTCGAGTTCGTCTCCGCCGAAGGCGCCCGGGCGGTCGTCTCCGGCACCCCCGGCATCACGCTCACCGCGACCGCCGCGCTCGACCCGGCCGTGCCGGGGTACGTCGTGGTCCCCGGCGCGGCCGGCCCGGTCGACGGCGACCCGGACGAGATCGACACCATCCCGGTGCTCCTCTCGCGGTTCGCCGCCGGCGCCGCGGCCCCGCTGCTGGGCCGGTGCCTCGAAAACCCGGAGATCACGGTGGCGACCGTCTGCGGCGGCTCGCTCGCGCTGGCCATGGCCGGGCTGCTCGAAGGCCGGACCGCGACCACCCACGTCCTCGGCGTCGACCTGCTCGAAGCGGCCGGGGTCACCGCCGTGCGCGCCCGCGTGGTCGACGACGGCGACCTCGTCACGGCCGGCGGCGTCACCTCCGGCCTCGACCTCGGCCTGTACCTGCTCGAACGCGACTTCGGGCCGCGGATCGCGCACGCCGTCGAGGAACTGTTCGAGTACGAACGCCGGGGCACCCCGTGGAAGCACAGCGGGCTCGCCGCGACGGGGGCCGCGTGATGAGCGGGATCACCGGAACCTGGCGCCTGCGCATGAAGACCCCCATCGGCACGATCGACGCCGGCTACCGGTTCACCGAAACCCCCGGCGGAACCACCGGCACGGCCGTCGGGGCCGGCGAAGAGTCCATTTTGGAGGACATCGTTCGCACCGCGACGGCCGAAGGCGAGCGCGTCACCTGGCGGCAGCGCATCACCAAGCCGCTGCGGCTGAACCTCGAATACGACGTCACGGTCACCGGCGACACCCTCGCCGGGCACTCCCGCGCGGGCCGGCTCCCCCGCACCCGCGTCACCGGCGAACGGGCGGGCACGTGACCCCGTTCCTGCTGTCGGTCCACGTCGTCGCCGCGGTCCTCACGATCGGCCCGGTCGCGATCGCCGCGAGCATGTTCCCGGCCGCCGCCCGCGAAGAGCCCCAGAAGACGGCGGTGCTGGGCGTGCTGAACCGGATCACCCGCGTCTACGCCGTGATCGGGGTCTTCGTGCCGGTGTTCGGCATCGCGACCGCGGCCGCATTGGGCGTGCTCGGCGACGCGTGGCTGATCGTCTCGATGGTGCTGACCGCGGCCGCGGCCGTCCTGCTGGTGGCCGTCGTCCTGCCGGGCCAGCAGCGCGTGCTCGACACCGGCCGCCCGGACCGGCGGCTGGCGATGACCACCGGGCTGTTCAACCTGCTGTGGGTGGCCGTGGTCGTGCTGATGGTCTACCGCCCCGGCTCGACGACGGGAGCCACCCTGTGAACCCGCGCCGCACCCTGCACGTCCTCGGCACGGCCGAGCTGACGACGCTCGTCCTCCTGCTGCTCAACCTGGTCACCGTCCACCTCCCGGCGTTCTCCCGGGTCCTCGGGCCGGTGCACGGCCTCGCCTACACGGCCACGGTCATCGCCGCGGTGCTGCCGGCCGGCGGGCGGCACCGGGTCTGGCTGCGGGCCCTGGTCCCCGGGATCGGCGGGCTGCTCGCCGCCCGGGTCATCCGCGCAGGGCCGGACCGAGCCAGCGGCGGACCAGCGCCCGCAGCCCGTCGTCGGTGAGCGGCGGCGTCGACGGGTGCTGCAGGAAGGACATGAAGAGCCGCATCAGGATCTCGGCGAGCCCCTGGAGGTCTTCGTCGGTCGTGACGCCGACCGCGCGCCAGTCCACCGGGAGGTTGCGCAGAATCCTTGTGCCGAACGAGAAAGCGAGCGGCGAGATGACGCCGTCGGTGAAGAAGTCGGCTTCGCCCGCCTGCAGGAGCAGGCCGAGGTAGGGCTCGCCGGGAACGGTCCGGACCGCGAACACCACCGACTCGACAGCGGCCTCCTCCGCGCTGCCGCAGGCGGCCAGGTGGCGTTCCATCCGCCCGGCGAACTCCTCGACCCCGGCCAGGCCGACGGCGCGGAGGATGTCCTTGAGGCCCGGGAAGTAGCGGTAGACGGTCTGCCGCGTCACGCCGGCCTCGGCGGCGACGTCGGACAGGCTGGTCTTGGCCAGCCCGGCCCGGTCGAGGCACGCCGTCGCCGCCTCGACGATCCGCCGGCGCGCCTCGTCTTCCGTGCCGGGCGGGTTGCCCCGCCACCCGTGGTACCCCATGCCGCCCATCTTCCCCGAGCGGGACCGGTCACACCGGGACAGGGGCCCTGCGGCGGAGCGCGGCCAGCACGAGACCGGCCGCGGCGAAGCAGGCGAGCGCGTAAGGGCCGCTGCCGACGGGGGTGCCATCGCGGGTGATCCCGTGGTCGGCGGCGAAGTACGCCGGCAGCGCGCTGACCCAGATCACGGCCAGCACGCCGAGGTAGAGGGCGGGGTAGACGCGGACGAAGGCGGACGCGGGCTCGCCGGTCGCCGCCCGTCCCGTCGCCACGACCCAGCCGCCGGCCAGCCAGACCAGGGCCAGCTCGGCACCGAGGATCCACGCCTGGGCCGTGGTGTTGCCCTGGAACAGGCTCGCCGGCAGCCCGGCGACGACCATGGCGAGCGGGGTGAGGACGCCGGCCAGCAGGATCCGCGGCACCAGCCGCCCGCTTCCGGCGAGCCGCACGACCAGGTACGTCATCGCCGCCATCGAGACGGACGCGAACAGCAGCGCGCTCGTCATCGGCACCGAAGCCATCGCCGGCTGGTCGACGATCCGGTTGCCCGGGTTCCACGCCCACCACTTCAGCTGCGGTCCGATGTGGTCGAACACCTCGTAGAAGACCTGGCACACGAAGGCGACGGCCACGGCGCCGCGCAGCGGGCCACGGCGGCGGAAGATGCCGAGCGACCGCACGAGCTCGTACGCGAGCTGGGTGAACATCGGGTAGAACGCCACGATGTACAGCGGCAGCCGGTCGCCCATCAGCTGCACCGTGAACCGGTTGTGGGCGAAGACGAAGCCGTAGATCCGGTCGAGCCCGAACCACTCCGGGAAGTACAACGGCGGCTCGGTGACGAACAGGTAGACCAGGGACGTCCACCACAGCGCCAGGTTGACCGGGTCGCCCGCGCGGTACCGGCGCAGGGCGTGCACCAGCGCGAAGACCGCGCCGCCGAGGACGAGCACCTCCAGCACCGGCATCGTCCAGTTCTCGAGGTCCCAGGGGAACCGGACCGAGACCACCTGGGCGACGTCGTGGCAGTCGAAGCCGAGCCCGCGGGTGACGGCTTCGGCGTCCGGCCCGCACCCGGACGTCATCGCGTGGCCACCGTCGAGTAGTCCGTGGCCGGCGGTTCGGCCCGCGGGTCGAACCCGGACGGGACCCGGTGCCGGCCCAGCGCGGCCCGGATCCGGTAGCGCACCAGCCCCGCGAGCACGCGCGGGGTGCGCAGCATCGCCCCCAGCGACTCGTCGAGGTTGAACACCTTGGCGAAGTGCTCGTCGATGACGTCGTCCTCCCGGGCGGCGCCGACGATCAGGCTGAACGCCGGGCCGGACACGGCCGCGAGCAGCCGGCGCCGCCACTCGGGCGGCTTCTCGGTGCCCACCGCGCACTCGTAGCCTTGGTCCCGGGCCATCGCGAGCCGCCACGGCACGTTCAGCAGCTTGCGTTGCGCCGCGAGGAACCTCGCGCTGAACCCGGCGTCGAGGCCGCGGGCGAGGTGCTCGCGCAGGAGCAACGCCGAACCCGCCGCCGAGCTGATGCCCTGCGCGTAGAACGGGTTGAACGCGCAGATCGAGTCGCCGACGAACGCCAGGCCCTTCGGCGGGTTGCCCATCCGGTCGTAGCGCCGCCACCGGTTGCCGGTCGAGCGGGTCAGGTGCACCTCCGAGACCGGGTCGCACCGGTCCATCGCGGCGGCGAACAACGGCGTCCGCACCCGGCGGGCCACCTCCACGAACGCGTCGGTGGTGCGCGGCATCTCGAGGCCCCACGAGCCCATGCAGGCGATGACGCGGTTCCCCTCGATCGGGAAGAAGTTGACCAGGAACTCGTGCTCGGCCGGGTGCTCGCCCTTGTCCGGCGTCGGCATGATCACCAGGTGCTGCCACCACCACGACGGCGGCCGCTCGGCCGCGGAAGGCAGGTCGTACCAGCGCGAGGTGTAGGTGACCTTGGCGTCGAGCGTCCGCACTTCGACCTCGGGCCAGCCCGCCGCCACCAGCCACGAGCCGACCGGGGAGCCGCGGCCCATCGCGTCCACGACGAAGTCGGCGTCGACGTGGGAGCCGCCGAAGCCGACCCCGGTGATCCCGCCGTCCCGCACGGTCAGGCCGGTCACCGAGACACCCTCGCGGACCTCGACGTTGGCCAGTTCGCGCACCTTGTCGCGCAGCACGCGCTCGATGAGGATGCGGGAGCCGTAGATCATCGTCATCGCGCTGCGCTTGCGCGCCGACCAGCCCGGCCCGTCGAGGTAGGCGGCGTCCATCGACGGCATCAGGTGCAGGCCGCCCGCCGCGACGAGGTCTTCTTCGAAGCCGGGGAACAGCGCCCCGATCGCGCGGCGGCCGGAGTTCAGCAGGAAGTGCGGGTGCTTGCTCTGCGGGACGCCACGCCGGTGCTCGGCTTCCGCCGGCAGTTCGTCGCGTTCCAGCACCAGCACTTCGTCGAAGGAGGGGGCGAGGGCGCCCGCGGCACACAGGCCGGCGGCACTGCCCCCGAGCACGACGGCGGTCTTGCCGAGCCGCACGAGGATCAGCTCCTCTCGTCATTCATACACTTGGACGACGAATGTATGAATGACGAGAGGGCGTGTCAAGCGGCCGGCACGCGCAGCCCGGCGAGCGGGACGTGGTGCTGGCCCGCGTGCATGTCCCGGTCCCGCAGCGAGCCCTGGCTCACCGGGCGCGGGAAGGAGATCTTCACGACGTTGAGCGACGGGATGCGGAAGATCCGGACCGTGCTCGCGTCGACCCGGTAGAGCGACGCGATCACGCGTTCGTCGAGGAAGGACTCGTCGGCGGCGACGCGGTAGGCCTCGGCGTCGCGCAGGAACAGCTCCATCGTGACCCAGAACGGCCCGGCGTTCTTGGCCCGGACCTCGCGGGCCAGGTCCGCCAAAGTGGTGTCAGGCAAGGGTTCCCTCCCCCAGCTCGATCCGGAACAGGTCCAGCGGCGCGCAGTCGGCGACGTGGTTCAGCACGAACTCGTACGCTGCGCCGCGCTCCACCTCGGCCGGGGACGAGGCGAACGCGAAGCTCGGCAGGTAGTCCATCGACGGCGTCGGCAGGTGCAGCATCAGCGGGTTCGCCACCTTGGCCACGGCCGTCGCGGTCGCCTGGTCGGGCGCGTTGACCAGCAGCATCACGCCCACCTCGCGCGGCGGCCCGGTCTCGGGTTCGAGCTCGCCCAGCACCGCGTTGTGGCCGTAGAGCCGCAGGTCGAACGCGTACTCGTCGTCGGCGAGGCCGAGGGTCTGGCCGACGCGCCGGGTGATCAGCACCCGCATCAGGGCGGCCCACTCGTCGATGTCGGCGAGCACGAGCGGGTCGCGGATCGCCGAGAACGACATCGTCTCGTACCCGGTGATCCGCGCGCCTTCGAGCTTGATCGTGTACTGGTCCGCGACGTGGAACCGGGAGCCTTCGACGCGGACGATCCGGTCGTCGACGGCGGTGTACCGCGCCTCGCGGACGTCGAGCGTGCCGTCGGGTTCCCGCATTTCGAAGGGGTTCGCGGTCTCGTAGAGCATGTGCGCGGCCACCAGGATCGGGGTGCACGCCGCCATCGGGTCGAGGGGTTCGATGGTGAAGCCGCCGGCGTCGATCGTCGCCAGGACGCCGCCCGCACGCGGGTTGTCGGTGCACTGGCCGCCGCACTCGATGATCTTGGCCGCGTGCCAGGTCGGTCCGGCGGGCAGGCCCATCATGAGCGGGTAGGCGGCCGCCACCGCGGTGTCCGTGGCCCGGCCGGCGAGCACGACCTGGGCCCCGGCCCGCAGCGCCTCGGCGATCGGCTCGTGGCCCATCGCGCCGACGATGTGGGTGCAGCTTTCCAAGGTCTCCGCGTCGAGTTCGCCCAAGGGCGGCAACGGGTGCACGCGGCCGGCGCCGAGTTCCTCCTTGAGGCCGGCGGCGTCCTGCTCGCTGTAGATCCGCGCGACCCTGAGGTGCAGGCCTTCTTCGGCCATCACCTCCGCGGCGATCCCGGCGACCCAGTCGACGCCGGCGTCGGTCCCGCTCGTGCCGCAGGAGCCGACGACGACCGGGATCCCCGCGCCGGCGGCGGCGGTCAGCAGGCTGCGCAGGTCGCGCGCGACCGCCTTGGCCGTCGTCTTCGGGGTTGCGGCGCCGAGGTAGTACGGGCCGGAGTCCGTTGAGCCGCCGTCGATGCTGATCACGTCGGCACCGAGGGCGATGCCGCGTTCGACCGTCGCGTGGTCCCAGCCGGCCCCGAGCATCCCGCTCGGCGCCAGGATCCGCACTTTCTCCATGGTCCTCATTTCTCTCCGTTCACCACGAACCGCGCCCGCCCCGCGAGGGCGTCCACGAGTTCTTCGGCTCCCCGCAGGCCGGCGGCCCGGCGCGCTTCGGCGGTCTGCCCGGCCAGGTGCGAGCAGACGACGATCCCCGCCACCCCGCGCAACGGGCTTTCCGACGGGAGTGGTTCTTCGGCCACCACGTCGAGCATCGCGCCGGCGATCTCCCCCGCCCGCACGGCGGCCACCAGCGCGTCCTCGTCGACGATGGCGCCGCGGGCGGTGTTCACCAGCACGGCCGTCGGCTTCATCCGCTTGAACGCCGGGGCGTCCAGCAGGCCCCGGGTCCGTGCGGTCAGCGCGGTGTGCACCGAGACGTAGTCCGAAGTGGACAGCAGCTCGGGCAGGCCGGCGAACCGGACCTCCGCCGACGGGACGGGCGTGGTCGTCGTGCAGACCACGGTCATCCCGAAGGCCCGGGCCAGCGGGACGACCGCCCGCGCGGTGGCGCCGTGGCCGATCAGCCCGAGCGTCGCCCCGCGCAGCTCGTGACCGTCTTCGCGCGGCCAGCCGCCGGCCGCCACCCCGGACGCGGACTGCACGAGCCGCCGCGCGCCCGCGAGCAGCAGGCCCATCGTGTACTCGGCGACGGCGTTCGCGTTGACGCCGGGCAGGGTGCTGACGCTGATCCCCCGCCGGGCCGCGGCTTCGACGTCGATCGAGTCGTAGCCGACGCCGGTCCGCACGATGACGCGCAGCCGCGGCGCCCGGGCGAGCACGCCGGCCGTCAGCGGCTCGTTCGCCACCAGAGCCGCGTCGATCCCGGCGAGCGCGGCGACCAGGTCTTCCGGATCGCGGCGGCCGGTCATCGGCGAGTGCACGGTTTCCAGTCCCGCGCCCCGCAGGTACTCGTCGGCTTCGTCGCCGGGACGCAGGAAGTCCGCGGTGACCAGGACGCGCTTCACAGGGCACGCCCGTCGCCCCGGCGGCGCTGCAGCACCGCGACGCGCGCGACCGCGAGCACGGCGAGCAGCGTCACGACCCCGACGTCGAGCAGCATGAACGGCCAGCCCGTCACGTCGACCATGGCGCCGACGAGTGCCGGGCCGGCGAACCCGCCGCTCGCCCAGCCGACGGTGTAGAGCCCGGTGTAGGTGCCGATCACCCGCGCGGACGGCGCGAGGTTCCACAGCACGACCGCCATGTTGACCATGAACGCCGACGCGCCCGCGGACGCGGCGCACATCGCGGTGACCGTGCCGGCCGGCGTCGGCACGGCCGTGCCGAGCACCATCGCGACGGCGAACACGACCATCCCGGCGAGGATCACCCGCAGCCGGCCGAAGCGTTCCGCGAGCAGCGCGACCGGGTAGGCGGCCGCGATGAAGGCCAGCCCGCTGGGCAGGGTCAGCCCGCCCGCGTCGCCGCGCGAAAGCCCGAGCACCTCCATGCCGTAGTTGGTGACGAGCGACCGCGAGGCGAACCAAGCGCCGCCGAAGGCGAACACGGCCGCGATGACCAGCAGCCGGCTGCGGTCGGGGTCGCGCACGATGTCGCGCAGGACGTCCCGCATCCGCACCCGCGGCGACGCCTCGGCGTGCGCTTCGCGGTCTTCTGCGAGCGCGGCCTGGTAAGCCGGGGAACGACTGTCGCGCACCTTCCACGCCAGCACGGCCACGGACCCGACCATCAGCACCGCGGGGATCGCGAAGGACAGCTTCGGGTGGTCGTCGACGAGGAAGATGCTGATCAGGGCGGCCACGATCACCGTGATGCTGGAGGCGACCTTGACCGCCGCGTTGGCCCGGCCGCGCCGCTCCGGGCCGATGTAGTCCGGCAGCAGGGACTCGGCGATCGGCTTGAAGGAGTTCGCGACCAGCGCGTAGCCGAACATGGTCAGGACCAGCAGCGGCAGTGAGGCTGCGGCGTGCGGGATGAGCACGAACAGCACGGCCGCCACCGGCATGCCGGCGACGAGGTACGGGATGCGCCGCCCCCACGCGGTGCGGGTGCCGTCCGAACGGTTGCCCATCCACGGCTGGATGAAGATGCCCAGCAGGTTGTCCATCCCCATCAGCGCGCCGATCAGCGCGGCGCTGCCGAGGTGCGTGCGCAGCAGGGGCGGGACCTGCGAGTCGTAGAGGTTCCACGTCGACTCCTGGGCGAAGACCGCCAGAGCCACGAAGAACGTGATGCGCCCGGTGCGCACGCGCGGGGTGGTCAACGCCATCGTCGGCCCCTTCCGTCCTGGTGATGGCCGCTACCGTACTTTTGCTATAGCAAGATGGTCAATAGTTGCATGTGGTTTTTGCCATGACCACTAGACTGGCTACATGGAGAGCGTCACCACCGACACCCTGGCCGACCGCGTGTACCGCGCCCTGCGCGACGCGATCACCACCGGCGAACTGCGCCCGGGGCAGAAGGTCACCGAACGCGGGTTCGCCGAACGGCTGTCGGTCAGCCCGACACCGGTGCGCGAGGCCATCCGGCGGCTCGAGCAGGACGGCCTGCTCGAGCGCAGCGGCCCGCGCACGGTGAAGGTCGCGATGTTCGGCGGCGTCGCGATCGCCGACCTCGCCGAGGTCGAGGTCGGCCTGCGCGGAATGGTGGCCCGCTTCGCCGCCCGCCACGCAACACCGGAGCAGCTCGACCGGCTCGACGCGATCCTCGACGAGGCCGACGATCTGCTGATCCTGATCAAACAGCGCCACGAGTCCGGCCAGGACGTCGCGAAGCACGTGGGCCGGCTCTTCGACGCCATGCAGCGCTTCAACGCCGTTGTCGAGTCCTGCGCCGGGAACCCGGTGCTCGTCCGGCTGCTCGACCAGACCCGGGTGTTCTCCGGGCCGGAACGCCGGTCCCGCGTGCTCGAGCGCGTCAGCGTGGACGAGACGTTCGGCCTCGACCGCTACACGACGCACCGCAAGCTCGTCCACGCGCTGCGCGCGGGTGACTCGGCGGCGGCCGAAGCCTTGGTGCTCGAGGACGCTCGCGGCGGGCTCGGCGACCTCCTCGCGGGCGCCCGGTCCTGACGATCCACGACGGATGGCCGTATCCAAGCGGTGTCCGGGCTGGCTAACCTCCGCTCGTGAAGATCCTGGGTGCTGTTTTCACCGTGCTTTCGGCCGTCGGTTTCGTGGTTCCCCTCGCCCCGCCGGCCCCGGCTTCGGCATCGACGCCGGCCGAGAGCTGGGTGGGCCCGCTGAGCACGCGCGGCCGCTACATCGTCGACGCGAACGGCAACCGGTTCAAGCTGAAGGCCGCCAACTGGCACGGCGCGAGCGGCACGTGGACCGGGTCCGGGGACGTCGACGACCCGGCCAACCACCACGCCGGCGAGATCGCGTACCAGACGCCGCTGGGCCTGGACCGCGCGTCGATCGACACCGTGATCGACGGGCTGGCCCAGCTGGGCCTCAACAGCGTGCGGCTGCAGTTCTCCAACGCGATGATCCACGACACCCGGCCGGTGCCCGACCTCCCGGCCAACCCCGGCCTGCACGGCCTGACGCCGCTGCAGGTGTACGACCGCGTCGTCGAACGGCTGACCGCGCGCGGGTTCGCCGTGATCCTCAACAACCACACCACGACGTCGCGCTGGTGCTGCGGGCTCGACGGCAACGAACGGTGGAACACGGCGCAGTCCGAGCAGCAGTGGCAGGACGACTGGCTGTTCATGGCCCGCCGCTACGCCGCGAACAAGCGGGTCGTCGGCGCCGACCTGTACAACGAGGTCCGCCGGAACACCTTCGACGACCCGAACTGGGGCTGGGGCAACGGAACCGACTGGCAGCGCGCGAGCCAGCAGGTGGCCGACCGCATCCAGACCGAGGCCAACCGCGACCTGCTGATCATCGTCGAGGGCATCAACTGGACCGGCCTGCCCATCGACGGCTTCCCGCACGGGCGCCCGACGCTGGAGCCCGCGCGCACCCTGTCGCACACGCTGATCGACTCCGGGAAGCTCGTCTATTCGGCCCACTTCTACGGCTACACCGGCCCGAACCACTCGGGCGCGACGGGCGTCGGGGAGACGCACGACCCGCGCTACCGCGACCTTTCGCCGCAGGACCTGCGCGACACCCTGTACCGGCAGGCGTTCTTCGTCGAGCAGGACACCGGCAAGCACTACACCGCGCCGCTGTGGATCAGCGAGTTCGGCGAAGGCCGCAACACCACCGACCCGGCGTCGCGCGCCTTCTTCGAGAACTTCGTGAACTACCTCGCCGAGACCGACACCGACTTCGCCTACTGGCCCGCGGTCGGTTTCCAGACCAACGGATCCGGCGACGGCTGGTCGCTGCTGGCCTGGGACGCCGCCGGCCACCGCATCGACGTCCTCGACGGCACCGACTGGCGCGGCCCGGCCTGGCAGCGGCTGGTGAACGCGCCGTCGCGCACCGGGCAGATCCCGCCGGCCGAGCACTGGTCGATGCTCAACCTGGACTACGCGGACTTCCAGCCGTCGCGTGCGGTCCGCGCGCTCGGTGACTGGGATTCGGGGGCCCGCAAGGGTGCCTGCCCCGACGGCCAGCGCCTGACGGGCCTCGCCCACACCGGCGGCCGCGGCCTCTGCACGGGGACGATCGCCACGCCCACGAGCTACACGGTGGTGCGCGACGAGTCCTATGTGGACACGGACTGGGCGTCCGGCTACACGAAGGCGCAGTGCCCGCCGGACCACGCGGTGGCCGGCTACAGCTTGCGCGGCGCGGCGGTTTCGGCGGTGCTGTGCGGCCGCTCGCCGGTACCCCTCGGCCGCACGGGCCGCACGGTCTGGTTCGACCGCGGCGACAACCGCCCCTCGGGCGACCCGGGCGGCGACTTCGCCTCGGGCAACTACAAGGGCCAGTGCGCGCCGGGCGAGTACGTGGCCGGCGTGGCGTACACGGGCCGCGTCGGCGCCAGCCGGACACCCGACGCACTCCTCTGCCGCAGCTAGTCGTGGGCTCAGCTGATGAAGCCGGCCGCCTTGAGCCAGTCGTGGGCGACCGTGGCCGGCTTCTGGCCGTCCACGCTGACCTTCTTGTTCAGGTCCGTGAGCGTCGCCGTGTCGAGCTTGGCCGCGATCGGGGTGAAGACCTGCTCCAGCTGCGGGTACTTCTTCGCCACCGCCGAGGCGATCGTGATGGCCGGGTTGTACGTCGGGAAGAAGTGCTTGTCGTCGTCCAGCACGACGAGCTTCTGGCCCGCCACGCGCCCGTCGGTCGAAGCGACCGAGCCGAAGCCGCACGGGTCGCCCTTGCCGATGCTCGGGTAGACGACCGCGTCGTTGAGCAGGTGCACCTGCGGCTCGGGCAGGGTGAACCCGTAGGTCTTCTCCAGCCCCGGGAAGCCGTCGTCGCGGCTCTTGAACTCCGGGCCCATGCAGGTCGACGCCGTCGCCGGGTCCTTCTTGGCCAGCGCCGCGTAGTCCGACAGCGTCTTGACGCCGGTCTTGGCGACCGTCGCCGGGTTGCCGGCGACGGCGTAGGTGTCGTTGGCCGGCGACCGCGCCCACCAGGTGACGTTGTTCGCGGCATCGGCCTGCTTGACCGCGTCGTACTGCGCCTGCGGGTCCGCGATCGGCTTGGTCTGCTTGAGGTAGCTGATCCACGCGGTGCCGGTGTACTCCCAGTACAGGTCGACCGCGCCGGTGGTGAGCGCCTGGCGGACGTTGCTCGAGCCGGTGATGTTGGTCTTGTCCTGCGGGCTCGCGCCGGCCGCCTGCAGGGCGACGAGCGCGATCTGGCCGAGCAGCAGCTGCTCGTCGAACTCCTTGGAGCTGACCCGGATCTGCGCGCCGGCCAGCGCGTCGATCTTCTTGATGGACCCCTCGCCCACCTGCGTGCCGCCCTGGCCGGTGCCGATCGTGCACCCGGCCGTGACCGCCGCCGTCACGAGGACGACCGCCGTCGCGCGTCGAAGTTTCCGCATGGTTGCTCCTCCTTGGATCGGACTACAGGCCGCGCGGGTGCAGGACCTCCTCGGCCACCAGGCCCAGCCAGTCGGCGAACAGCGCCAGCGCGGCGACGACGATGCCGAAGGTCAGGCTCAGGATCGGGCGGTACAGGCCGATCCCGGCGACGAGCCCGCCACCGAGACCGCCACCGTCGATGAAGGTCGCCAAGGTCGCGCTCGCGACGGTGAGCACCAGTGCCGTGCGGATCCCGGCGAGGATCACCGGCACGGCCAGGGGCAGTTCGATCCGCCAGAGGATCGCCGTCTTCGTCATGCCCATGCCGCGCGCGGCGTCGACGACGGCCGGGTCGACGCCGTCGAGCCCGACGATCGTGTTGCGCAGCACCGGCAGCGTCGCGTAGACGACCAGCGCCGTCACCGCGGTCACTGTGCCGGTGCCGGCCCAGAGCGCGAGCAGGACGACGAGCCCGATCGACGGGATCGCCTGGCCGAGGTTGCCCAGCCCGAGCCCGAACGGCCGGGCCCAGCGGGCGCCGGGGCGGGTGAGCAGGACGCCGAGCGGCAGCGCGAGGGCGATGGTGCACACCGTCGAGATCAGCGTGAGCCGCACGTGCGCGCCCAGTTCGGCGAAGATCTCGTCCGCGTTGAGGTAACGCTGCTCGATCGAGTCGATCGGCTGCGCGCGCACGAGCAGGAACAGCGCCAGCAGGCCGAGCGTGAGCAGCACCGGGCGGACCAGCAGGCCGAGCCGGCGCCGCCGCGGCGGGCTCTTCGACGCCACTTTGGGTGGTGCCTCGGCCTCCGGAACGGGCGCCGGCGGCACCGCGTCGCCCGGCCGGAGCGCGGCGACCAGGCGCGGCACGTCGCACACGCCCAGCGCGCGTCCGGTGTCGTCTTCGACCAGGACCGCGGTGGCGCCGGTGCGGACCATCGTGTCCAGCGCGTCGCGCAGGCTGGCCTCGCGCGGGACCGGCGGCAGCCCGGCCGCCACCGGCCCGAGGTCCAGGTCGGCGACGCGGGTCAGCGCGAGCCGTTTCAGGTTCCGCTTCGAGCCGACGAAGGACGCGACGTAGTCGTCGGCCGGCGCGGCGAGGATCGCCTGGGGCGTGTCGTACTGCGCGAGCACCGAACGCGGCCGCAGCACCGCGATCCGGTCGCCCAGCTTCAGGGCCTCGTCGAAGTCGTGCGTGACGAACACGATCGTCTTGCGCACTTCCCGTTGCAGCCGCAGGAACTCGTCCTGCAGCCGGGCGCGCGTGATCGGGTCGGTGGAGCCGAACGGCTCGTCCATCAGCATCACCGGCGGGTCGGCGGCCATCGCCCGCGCGACGCCGACGCGCTGCTGCTGGCCGCCGGAAAGCTCGCGCGGGTACCGGGTGGCGTGCTCGCGCGTCAGGCCGACGACGTCGAGCAGCTCGCGCACCCGGCCGGCGATGCGCCGGCGGGGCCAGCGGAGCACCCGCGGCACCACGCCGATGTTCGCGTCGACGCGCAGGTGCGGGAAGAGCCCGATCTGCTGGATGACGTACCCGGTGTGGCGCCGGTGCTCGTCGAGGTCGAGCGCCGACACGTCGGTGCCGCCGACCGTGACGACGCCGGAGGTGGGCTCGACGAGCCGGTTGATCATCCGCATGGTGGTCGTCTTGCCGCACCCCGACGGCCCGGTCAGCACGACGATCTCGCCCGCGGGGATCCGCATCGTCAGCCGGTCGACGGCGGGCGCGCCTTGGCCGGGGTACTGCTTGCTCAGCTCCCGCAGCTCGATCGTCTCGCCGCCGGTGCCGGCCGCGGCCGAAGGCGCGATCTCACCGAGCGGCCGCGGCCGCCGCCACGTCGTCAGCTTGCCGGCCACCACGAAGGCCAGGTCGAACAGCAGAGCCAGGACGACGATCCCGAGCGTCCCGGTGAGCACCTGGTTCAGCGAGTTGACCGAGCCGAACCGGCCGAGCCCGTCGAAGATCTCGTTGCCGAGCCCGGGCCCCTTGACGTACGCGCCGATGGCGGCGATGCCGATCGTGATCTGCGTCGACACCCGGATGCCCGAGAGGATCACCGGCCAGGCCAGCGGCACCCGCACGCGCCACAGCACCCGGACGCGGCCGAGACCCATCCCGCGCGCGGCGTCCACCACGGCCGGGTCGACGCCGCGCAGCCCGACGATCGTGTTGCGCGTGATCGGCAGCAGCGCGTAGAGCACGAGCGCGAACAGGACGTTGGTCAGCCCCAGCCCGAAGGGCCCGATCAGGATGCCGAGCAGCGCGATCGACGGGATGGTCAGGAACGCGGCGGTCGTCGTGGTCGCGACCTCGCCGAGCCACTTCCGGCGGTAGGTGAGCAGGCCGGTCGACACCCCGACCAGCACGGCCAGCACGACGGCGGCGAGGGTCAGGTCCACGTGGCGGATCGCGTCGTTCACGACGTCGACCCAGTTCTCGCGGAGGTACTCGAACAGGCTCAGGACCCCGCTCCTCGCCGTCGCAGTGAACAACCGACCGGATCACGCCCGGCCCCGCACAACCCCAACACGCCCGCACGGCTCTTGTCCACACCCGCGGCCGTCGCCCGCCGGTTGCCCGCCCGGGACACGGATCGGGGATTTTTCGGGCACCGGGGGTTCCGGGACCTCGCCCTTTGCTACTTTCCCCGGAAGGATTGTTTGAAAGTTTGATGATTGTTCGTCTGGACGTCAGGAAGGTCGCGTAGTGGCGAACCCGCTGGTGGCAGAGACGAAGGATTCGACGAAGGCGTATTCGGGGATTTCGCTGTTGGAGTCGGCGAATGATCTGAAGTCGGCGATCGAGAGTGGTGACTGGGCGTCGGTCGCGATGGGTGCGGTCGGGACGGCGTTGGATGCGTTGTCGATGGCGATGGATCCGTTCGGGGCGATCCTGGCGGCCGGGGTCGGCTGGTTGATGGAGCATGTGGGGCCGTTGAAGGAGGCGTTGAACGGGCTGACCGGGAACGCCGATGAGATCGCGGCGCAGTCGGAGACGTGGAAGAA
>NZ_JBSGDR010000019.1:0-213488 GCF_053602455.1 Amycolatopsis sp. NPDC004378 | reverse complement strand
TCACCGCCCACGCCTTCTCCGTCAACTCACCGCGACCAACCACCGGGCACAACTACCAGAGGTCCAGCTCAACCGCTTACAGGACACGCCCTAGGCCGGTGAATCGAACGCCCGCGACCGGCGCACGACGATCGCCGACGTGACGCCGCCCGCCGCCGCGATGACGGCCGCGAGAGGGAGCATCCCGTGGTCCAGCCCGAGCCCGCCGAGCGCCGCGCCGAGGGCGATGCCGATCTGGAACGCCACGATGTAGACCGCCGACGCGAGGTCCGGTCGGCCCTTCGCGACGCGCAGGACCGCCGCCTGCAGCACCACGCCGATCCCGGCCGCCGGACCGGCCCACAGCACGATCGCCGCGCCCGGCACCGCGACTCCGGGGCCGGCCAGCAGCAGCAGCATGCAGACGGCGAGGCCACCGGTGGTGAACAACGCCGTCGCGCGCGGGTGCCGGTCGACGTGCCTGCCGATCAGGATCAGGCCGATCAGGCCCGCCGTGCCGTGGGCGAAGAGCAGGCTCGACGTCGCCGGGCCGGTCAGGTGGACGTAGTGCGCGATGAGCGCCGTGATGTAGGTGAACGCGGCGAAGTGCCCGGTCACCACGAGCAACGTCGTCAGGTTGACCGGGAACAGCGCGCGGTCGGCGACGGCCGGCCGCCCGGGCTCCGGTGCTTCGGCGGGCATCGGGCCGACCGTGAGCCGGATGACCAGCCCGGTCAGCGCGGCGACCCCGGCCACGGCGAGGACCGCGGTCCGCCAGCCGAAGGTCGCGCCGAGCCACGAGCTGGCCGAGAGCCCGAAGAGGAAGGCCAGGGAGTTCCCGGCGAACACCACGGCCGTCGCCCGGCCACCCTGTCCGGGTCCGAGCAGCCGGCCGGCCATCGACGCGACGACCGACCAGAACACGCCGTGGCCCGCGGCCGCCACCAGCCGGGCGGCGACGGCGACGCCGTAGTTCGGCGCGACCGCGAGGACCAGGTTGGACACCACGACCATGCCGAGGGTGACCAGGGCGGTCGTCCGGCGGTCCCAGCGGCCGGTCAACGCGACCAGCGGCACCACCGAGACCGCGACGACCAGCGCGTACCCGGTCATCAGGAGGCCGACGGCGGGTTCCGGGACACCCAGCCCGGCCGAGAGCTGCGGCAGCAGGCCGACGGGCAGGTTTTCCGAGGTCACGGACACGAAACAGGCGGCGCTCAAGGCGCCGAGCGCGAGCCGGGTCCGGGGTGCGACGAGCATTGTTTAACGATACACAGCTAAGGTGTGCCCATGTCCGGTGCCGGTCGCGTCACGATGGCGGACGTCGCGCGCCGCTGCGGCGTCTCGGCGATGACGGTGTCGTACTGCTACAACCAGCCCGACCGGGTCGCGCCCGAGACGCTGCGGCGCGTCCGCGAGGTGGCCGCCGAGCTCGGTTACCGCGGGCCGGACCCGACCGCGCGGTCGCTGCGCCGGCGGCACAACGGCGCGATCGGCGTCGTGCTCGGCGAACACCTCGCCTACGCCTTCGAAGACCCGCAGGCCCGCCGGTTCCTCGCCGGCGTGGCGGAGGTCTGCCGCGAACGCGGGAGCGGGCTGAACCTCATCCCGACCACCGGCGCGGAGGATGACGTCGAGCGCGTGCGGTCGGCGTCGGTCGACGGCTACATCGTCTGGACGACCGTCGACGCCGACCCGGTGCTCGACGTCGTGCGCGGGCTCGGGAAACCGGTCGCGATCCACGGCGGCCCGGCCGTCGGCGGCGCCCGGGTGGTCACCATCGACAACCGCGCGTCCGCGCGTGAGCTGGCCGCGCGCACGTTCGCCGGCGCGCGCCGGCCGGCCGTGCTCAGCTTCCCCTTCGACCGCGACCGCCGGCCGCGGCTGGAAACCGGGCCCGCGCCGGAAACCGTGGCGTTCCCCGTCACTCGGGAGCGGCTGCTCGGCATCTACGACCACCTCGGCGACCCAGGCGGGATCCCGGTGGCCGTGGTGTCCCGCAACGACCGCGACGAAGCCGGCAAGACGGTCGAAGAGCTGCTCGACACCGAGCCCGACGCCGTGGTCGCCATGAGCGACCAGCTCGCCTTCGCAGTCCTCGACGCCGCCCGGCGCCGTGGCCTGCGCGTGCCCGAAGACCTCGCGGTGGCCGGGTGGGACGACGACCCGGACGCCGCGCGCACCGGCCTGACCACGATCGCGCAGTCACTCTTCGACCAAGGCCGCGAGTGCGCCCTGATCGCGCTCGGCGAGCGGGGCTCCACGCGCCCGGCCGAGTGGACCGCGGCGGTCCGGGCGACTACCCGCTGACCCGCACGACGACCTTGCCCCGCCGCGGCCCGCGTCCGGCGGCGGCGTGCGCGGCGGCCGCGTCCGTGAACACCGCCTCGACCGGCACGCGGAACCGGCCCGCCTCGAACAACGCGGCCGCGGCGGCGAGGCCGTGCCGCCCGTCCGGCTCGCCGCCCAGCGCGCCGGTCGAGACGCGGACGCCGTGCGAGGGACCGCCGAAGTCGGCGAGCGTGACGACCTTCGACGGCGTCCCGGTCAGCTCGACCAGCTCCGGCAGCGAGCCTTGGCCCGCGACGTCGAGAGCCGCGTCGACCCGGCCCGGTACCCGTGCGGGCAAGCCGGGGCCGTACGAAACCGGTGTGGCGCCCAGGCTTTCGACGAAATCCGGGTCTCCGGCCGTCCCGAACACGCGGGCGCCGCGCGCGAGCGCGAGGCCCACCGCGAGGCTGCCGACCCCGCCGGACGCGCCGTCGATCAGCAGCGTCATGCCGTCGCGGACGGCGAGCAGGTCCAAGGCCCGGGTGGCCGTCTCGATGCCGGAGGCCGCCGCGCCGGCCTGCTCCCACGGCATCGACGGCGGTTTCGCCGCCCAGAAGGCGAGGACGGCGAACTCGGCCGTCGCGCCGCCGAGCCGGGCGACGTCGACCGCGCCGAAGACCTCGTCACCCACCGCGACCCCGGGCCCGGCCTCGTCCACCACGCCCGCCGCGTCGACGCCGGGGATGTGCGGCAGGGCGATCGGCGCCCGCGACTTCCCGGCCCGGATGGCGAGGTCGACCGGCGAGACCCCGGCCGCCCGGACGCGGATCCGCACCTCGCCGGGCCCGGCGTGCGGCTCCGGGAGCTCGCCGGTGGACAGGACGCCGGGCGGGCCGAACCGCTCGAACCGGACTGCGAACACACTCACTCCTCGACGTCCGACCGCTGATCACGCCTACGGTAGGCGTCAGCACCGGTGACGAGCGGGGAAGTGAGAGCCGTGCGGGACGAAGTGACTCGGAAACGCCGGGTGGACGCCGAGCACAACCGCCGGCACCTCGTCGCGGTGGCGCACACGGCCTTCGCGCGGCACGGCCCCGACCTGCCGGTGCGCGAGATCGCGCGGCGGGCCGGGCTCGCGCCCGCGACGGTCCACCGGCACTTCCCGTCCCGCGCCGACCTGCTCGCCGCCGTGGTCGCCGGCCAGGTGGACCGGTGCGAGCACCAGCTGCGGGCCGCGCTCGCCGACCCGGACAGCCGCCGCGCGCTGACCCGGACGTTCCACCGCTTCGGCGAGTGGCGGCTCGAGGAGCCCGGGCTGCTCGACGTCCTGACCGGACCGGAGCTCGCCGACCGGCGCCGCGGGCACGCCGAAGCGTTCACGCGGCTGGTCGAACGGGCCCGGGCCGAGGGCGTCCTGCGCCCCGGGGTGTCGGCCGGCGACGTCCGGCTCGCGCTGCGGGCGACGACGTCCGCGCCCACGAGCGCGGCGGCGCGGCGGCTGACCGCGGTGCTGCTGACGGGCCTGCTAGCACTTCCCGTCGGCGATGACCCAGTACCCCGGTGACGTCTCCTGCAGGGCGTGCGTGGTGAACGTGTTCCACAGCCCCATCGCCTGGTTGGAACCGTTCGCGTACACCTGCCCGCCGCTCTGGTGGGCCCGGCCCGCCTGGGTGTGGGCGTAGTTGCTCGCGTTCACGCACGTGCCCGACGGCTGGGTGGTGGTCGTGGCCGTCGTCGGCGGCGCGGTGGTCGTCGTCGTACCGCCGGTTCCCTTGTCCAGCCCCCAGAACACGCCCGTGTAGTAGCTGGAGCAGATGCCCGCGAGGAAGTACGCGCCGGTGCTGCCGCACTGCGCCGCGCCGGTGCCCGGGTCGACCGCGGTGCCGTGGCCCATGCCGGCGATCGAATACAGCTGGACCTTGTCGGCGTAGTTCGTCAGCGTCGTGCTGCCCGGCAGGGACTGGGTGCTCGTCGGAGTCTGGGAGACGCCGTGCACCGCCGTCCACTGGTCGCGCAGCTCGGTGCCGTTGACCGGGTAGACGGTGTAGTCCGCGGTGCCCTGCCAGATCGCGACGCGCGGCCACGGCCCGCTGTAGCCGGGGTAGCCGGCTTTCGCCTTCGACGCCCACTGCGCGGGCGTCAGGTTCTGGTCGTTCATCTGGCAGCCCGACGCCTCGGTGACGCTCGTGGCGCACTGCGCGGGGATGCCGGCGTCGATGCCGCCGCCCGCGAAGACGTCCGGGTACGCGGCGAGCAGGTCCGCGGTCATGGCGGCCCCGGCCGAAAGCCCGGTGACGTAGACGCGTGAGCGGTCCGAGCCGTGGTCGGCGACCGCCTTGTCCACCATGGACTTGATCGACGCGGCCTCGCCGCTGCCGCGGGTGTCGTCGGCGGTGGAGAACCAGTTGAAGCACTTCAGCGAGTTGTTCGCGGTGGACTGCTGCGGGTACACGACCTCGAAGCGCCACTTGTCGGCCAGCTCGGCCCAGCCGGCGTGGGCGTAGTAGTCGCTCGCGGCCTGCGTGCAGCCGTGCAGGGCGACGACCAGCGGGCGGCCGCTCTCGAGCCCGGACGGCGTGTAGGTGTACATCGCCAGCGCGCCCGGGTTGGCCCCGAAGTCGGCGACCTGGACGAGCGACGACGGCGGCGGATCGGCGGAAGCCACCCCGACGGTGGTGAGCACGGCTGCGGTGACCGCGGCGAGTCCGGCCAGGGCGAGTTTGCGCATGGTGAGTTCCTTCTCGTCGTTGAGAGGGTCCCCGGTGACGCTAGATCGTCCCGGTGGTGCGGACCATGTGGACGGCCACCACATCGCCGCGGGGATTCATGGTGACCGGCGGGATGGCTCGCGGGTGGGGCACGCGCTTGGGTTGGCCTTCCATCCGAGACTGGAGGTGAACCGTGCGCAGATGGCTGGTCCTGGTTCTGGCGGGGGCGCTCGCGGCGGGCCTGCCCGCGTCGGCGTCGGCTTCGGCCGGGCGCTGCCGGGTGGACGTGCCCGGCGCCCAGAAGGCCGTGTCCGCGTGCCTCGACGACCTGACGACGACCGGGACGCTCGCGTCCGGGCACACCGTGCAGGCCGACTGGGCCGGCCTGACGTCGGCGGGGCTGCCGACGTTCGCCGCGGTGCCCGGCGTGCAGGTCGACGGGTACTTCCCCGACACGTCCACGACGAACGCGAACAACGGCTGGAACCACGACGCGCAGTTCGTGCTGCGCCTGCCGGACCACTGGAACGGCGGCCTGGTCGTGTCCGGCTCGCCCGGGACGCGGCGGCAGTACGCGAACGACCGCGCGATCGGCGACCAGGCGCTGGCCGAGGGCTACGCCTTCGCCGCGACCGACAAGGGCAACACCGGTGCCGCCTTCTACGCGGACGGTGTCCGGCCGGGCGACGCGCTGGCCGAGTGGAACACACGCGTCACGCAGCTGACGGTCGCCGCCCGCGGCGTGGTGGCGCGGCACTACGGGCGCCCGCCCGCGCGGACGCTGGCCGCCGGGCTGTCCAACGGCGGGTACCTCGTGCGCTGGCAGCTGGAGAACCGGCCGTGGCTCTACGACGGGGGCGTCGACTGGGAGGGGACCCTGTGGCGCGCCGGCGGACCGAACCTGTTCACGTTCCTGCCGCCGGCCCTGCGGAACTACCCGGCCTACGCGGCCGGTTCGGCGGCGGCGCACCAGTCCATTTTGGACGCCGGGTTCGCGCCGGGGTCGGAGTTCCTGTGGGACTACCACTACCGCGTCTACTGGGACCTCACGCAGCGGATCTACCGCGAGGCGGTGGACCCGTCGTTCGACGGCTCGCTGGCGGCGGGAATCCCGTTCTGCGCTTCGGGAACGCCCTCCTGTGACGCCGACTACGACTACGCGTCGCGGCCGTCGTCGGTGGCGCGGGCGGTGGAGCGGATCTCGCTGACCGGCCGGATCGGCAAGCCGCTGCTGACCCTGCACGGCACGCTCGACACCCTGCTGCCGATCACGCGCGACTCCGACGTCTACGACCGGATGATCACCTCGGCCGGCCGCGGGAACCTGCACCGCTACTACCGGATCGAGGACGGCAACCACGTCGACGGCCTGGTCGACCAGTACCCGGACCGGCTCCGGCCGCTGGCCCCGTGCTTCCGGACGGCGTTCGACGCGCTGGCCGGCTGGCTGCGCGGCGTCCGCCCGCCGACGTCGGGAACGATCGCGCGTCCGGCGGGCGCCACCCCGGCCGACCTGGCCCGCAGCTGCTCCCTCGGCTGAGTCGCGGTGCGTGAAGGCACACCTCGTGGGACTCACGAGGTGTGCCGACCGGAATGCGTATTCCGCGAGTTCGCGCCGGGCCGGCACCGGGAACGTGCGAAACAAAAGTGAACCGGATCCCGGCGGCGTCCGTACTACTGGGTGAGGGGCTCGTTCCGGCTACCCGAAAACCGGTCGTGACCTGCAGTTTCACCGCCCGGACGGGGCACCCCGTTCGGCCGCTTGCGGGAGCGTTGCCCCTCGTTCATGATGGGCTTCCGGGGTCCGCGAAACATTCGTTCACGTCGAATATCCAGGTGTCGGCCATGCTTCGGAAGAACCGCAAGTCCGGAAGTGAACGCCATGCTGCCAACCGTCTCCGGGGCCTCCTGATGGCCGCGGACCTGCCCGGATTCGCCATCGTCGCCGGCCTGCTGCTGCCCGCGCTCGCGGCGGCCGCCTGGGCGATCGCGCTCGAACGCCGCCCGCGCCGGGTCCCGGTCGACCCGGATCCGGAGCCGGACTGGACGGTGGCCGGCATCCAGGCCCGCCTCCGCTTCGAACAGGCCGCGGTCCGCCTGGCCGAAGCGGGCACGATCGCGTTGCCGACCCTGCCGATCCCGGAGCAGATCGGCCGCGACGCCTCTCCGGACCGGCTGCCGTGGCGGGTCCCGCGCGCGATCCCGCCGCCCCGGCCGCCGTCGGGCCGGGTCCCGGTGCCGCGGTTGGCGTTCGCGCCCCCGGACAGCGACCTCATGCGGCGCATCCTCGAGGGCCTGCGCAACCTCGACTGACCCCGCTGTCGATCCGCGGCTCCGCCGTTCGTACCGGAGGTGACCCACCCCGAACGGAAGGACACCCGGATGCGCTCGATCACCGTCACCATGAACGTCACCCTCGACGGCGTCGTGCAGGGCCTCGGCCGGCCCGACGAAGACACCCGCGGCGGCTTCGCCCACGGCGGGTGGGGCACCGGCTACCAGGACGAGGTCCTGGCCCGGGAGATGGCCAAGGGCATGAGCCGCCCCGGCGACATGCTCTTCGGGCGGCGGACCTGGGAAGACTTCATCGGCGCCTGGGCCGGGCGCGAAGACGGCAACCCGTTCACCACGCACATGAACGCCGTCACCAAGTACGTCGCCTCGACCACCCTCGACGACGCCGGCGCCTGGCAGAACTCGGTCCTCCTGCGCGGCGACGCCGAGAAGACGGTCGCCGAACTGAAGGAGCAGCCCGGCCGCGACCTGTCCGTCATCGGCAGCGCCTCGCTCGGGCACGCACTGCACGCCGCCGGCCTCGTCGACCGCTACACGCTGCTGGTCCACCCGCTGACGCTCGGTTCCGGGACGCGCCTGTTCGACGGACCGGCGCCGCGCACCGAGTTCACGCTCACCAGCAGCGTCACGACCACGAAGGGCGTCATCATCGCCCAGTACGAGCGTCGCTGAGCGCCGCCGGGGACTCCGCTTCCGGGATCAGCAGCCGGGGCGCGCCCGAGCCGTCGGCGGGGACCGACCAGACGTCCGAGTGGCCCGGCCCGCGGGGCACGCCGTAGCCGACGGTGTGGTCGTCGAGCCACGCGGGCTGGTCGTCCACGCTGCGGGTCTCGGCCAGCGGCGTCACCCTCGAGGTCGTCAAGTCCACAACGGACAGCCGCCAGCCCTTGCCCGGGTCACCGTCCACGGCGGACTTGAACGCCACGCGGGTTTCGTCCGGTGCCAGCGAAGGGCATTCGACGTTCTCGCGCAGCGTGCGGATCGTGTGCGCGGCGAAGTCGCCCGCGACGAGGTAGCGGTGGCCCGCCGTCGACATCGTCGCGTAGAAGTGGCGGTCGTCGCGGGTGAACGTGACACCCCAGAAGTTGAGGTCCGCCGCCTGGTAGGGCCGGCCGTCGACGGTCACGGCGTAGTCCTCCAGGGTCCCGGCGAGGTCGCCGGTCACGGTGTCGAGGATGCCGGCGCGGGTGGAGAACATGCCGCCGTTGTAGGAGTCGCCGGTGACGAACACCGTCCACGCGAGCATCCGGCCGCTCGCCGACACCCGCGCCCGGTTCGGCAGCCCGACCAGCGGGATCTCCCGCTTCGACGCGAGCTGCGCGTCGAGCACCACCAGCTGGTAGGTGGTGAGATCGCCGTCCTGGCGCAGGCAGATCCCGGTGCCGCCGGCGGCGTACACCCGCACGCACGACAGCGGGGACACCGTCCGCGGCCCGCCGGGATCGGCGGCGGACACGCTGGTGACGTGCCCGCGGTCGGCGTCGGCGGTGCTGCGGAAGAGCAGCCGCGGGCCGGGGGAGAGGCTCACCGCACCGGTTGCCGCGACGTCGTGGTTGCGCGCGCTCGCGAACCCGACATACGCGACCGCCGCTCCGGCCAGCACGAGCACGCCGGCGACGGCGATCAGGATCCGGGTCTTCACGCGGCCTTCCTCGGGGAGAGCACGGCGAACGTCACGGCGATCGCCACCACGGCCCCGCCCGCGGCGACACCGATCGCGAGCTCGGGACCCCAGAACTGCCAGGCCAGTCCGAACAGGACGGACGAGGCGAAGTAGGCGAGCGCCTGCACGGTCTGCACCAGCGAAAGTCCCGTGGTGCGCAGGGATTCCGGCAGCAGCGGGCCGGCCAGGGCCATCAGCACGCCGTCGGTCGCCGCGTAGAACGCGCCGTACAACGCCAGCGCCAGGACGAACAGCGGCCAGCCCGAGACCGGCCCGGCCAGCAGCAGGTAGACGAGCGCCAGCGCGCCGTAGCCGCCGAGCACCACCGGCAGCCGGCCGACCCGGTCGGCCAGCGCGCCCAGCGGCGCGGCGAGCAGCAGGTAGCTCAGGTTGGTGCCGACGGCCAGCAGCGGGAACCAGCCGGTCGCGACGTCCTCCTTGTGCTGCAGCAGCAGGTACACGAACCCGTCGCCGACCGTGGCCAGGCCGAGCACGCAGGCCGCCACCAGGAGCCGTCGCACGCCGCTGCCCCGCAGCAACGCCACGGCCGCGCGCGGGGAGACGGGGTCCGCGGGTTTCGGCGTCCGCCGGTCGCGGACGAACAGCACCAGCAGCAGCACGCCGATCGCGGCGATGCAGAAGCTGACGACGAACACCGCGTCGAACGCCTCGGGGTTCGCGGCCCCGACCGCGGCCAGCACCGCGAGCGCCACCAGCGGCCCCGCGAACGCGCCGACGCTGTCCATCGCGCGGTGGACGCCGAAGGCCCGGCCGAGCAGCGGTTCGGGGGCCGACAGCGTGATCAGCGCGTCCCGCGGTGCGGTCCGCAGGCCCTTGCCGGTGCGGTCGAGGGTGATGACGGCGCCGATCGCGGCCGCGGACGAGCCGGCCGCGAGCAGGCCGAGCTTCATCACCGCCGACAGCGCGTAGCCCGCGCCGGCCACGACCTTGCGGCGCCGGACCCGGTCGGCGACGTACCCGCCGACGATCCGCAGGAGCGCCGTCGCGCCGGTGTAGAGGCCGTCGACCAGGCCGTACGCGGCGGGGCCGAGGTGCAGCCCGAGCACCAGGTACACCGGCAGGACCGCGGTGACCATCTCCGAAGAGACGTCGGTGACCAGGCTGACCGCGCCGAGCGCGAAGACGTTCGCGCCGATCGCCGAGAGCTTGCCGTTGCCGGTGTGCTCTCGGCGACCGATGGTGGAGAGGTACACGCGGGTTACTGCCAGACGTCGAGGATCGGCGACTTGCTCGCGGCGCCGCCGATGCCCGGCAGGCCGTAGGACGCCTCGATCGTGCGCAGCACGGTGTAGTGGTTGATCGACTCGCTGTAGCTGCCGGTCTTGACGTGCGCGCCGGTGAAGCTGGTGAAGATCTGGTTGACCGAGGTGCCGCTGTCCTCGTCGAAGGTGACGATCAGCAGGCTGTTGTGCGTCTTCGCCCACTGGGCGTAGGCGTCGAGGTTGTTCTTGAGCCAGGTGTCGCCGGTGCCGATCGAGCAGTCGTGCATGTCGTTGCACATGTTCGGCGTGACGAAGGAGACCGTCGGCAGCTGGCTGTAGTCGGCGGGGAAGTTCGTGTAGCGGAGGTTGCTCGCCGCGGGGACGTTGGAGAAGTCCACCCAGCTGTTGTGCTTGCGCATGTAGTTGCCGCTGGAGCAGCCGGTGTAGCCGTCGGAGGGCATCGACTCGGAGTAGCCCTTGAACGTCTTGCCCGCGTCGATGAGCTGCTGGCCGAGGTTGGCCTTCGCGCCGAGGTCGGCCGGGCAGCTGTCGCTGGTCACGCCCTGCGTCGCGCCCGAGAACAGGGCGACGTAGTTGGGCTGGCTCGGGTGGGTGATGGCGAAGGAGTTCGTGAACTTCGCGCTCTGCGAGGCGAGGGTGTTGAAGTAGGGGGCGCTGGAGCTGCCGTTGATCGACGAGTACTTCTTGTTCTCGAACATCACGAGGACGACGTGGTCGAACGCCGGCACGGTCGACGCGGTCGGCCGGACCGCCGGTTCGGCCGTTCCGGTGACGACGGCCGCGGTGACCGCACCGGCTGTGACCAGGGTGGCGGCGGCGAAGGCGGCGAAGATCCGCTTGCGGATCATGGAGTCCTCCAACGGTGGCGGGTGAGGGCGCCTCATGATGCCCAGTCCCCCGGGCCGGCCGGTGCTGTGCCGTGGTCCGGTTCGTGAACATCAGGGAACCTCCGGCGAACAACGGAAAGAGTGGGTGAATCGCTTTCGGGTGTCAACCTCCTTTGGTAGGTGTCCATAGTGGACAGTCAGGGACTTGACAGGTCGCTCCCAGCTCGTTCAAAGGATCCGCGCCGAGACTCGGTCCCATGGACCCCCACACGACAGACGGCCCGGCCCGCCGCGAGCACGGCCGCCGCAAGGCCGCACTGGTCACGGTGACCGCGGCGGTGCTCGGCGCGGCCGCCGCCGGCGCGATCGGCTTCGGCCTGTCGGCGGCCTCCGCCGACACGTCGACCACCCAGACCACCAATACCGGTTCCCAGGACCAGCTCCAGTCGTCCGACAGCGGCCTGGGCAGCGGATCCGGCCAGGCCCACACGGGCACGGGTGCGTCGTGACGACCGCGGCGAGGGCGTTCCCGGCCCTGGGCACGACGGCCGAGGTGCTGGTCACGGACCCACCGAAGCTGGACGCGGCGGTCGCGCTCCTGCACGAGGAGCTGGCGGCGATCGACCTGGCGTGCAGCCGCTTCCGCACGGACTCGGAGATCTCCCGCCTGCACGAGACGGCCGGGCGCCAGGTCCGGGTCGGACCGCTGCTGGCGGAGGCATTGGGAGCGGCCTTGCGGGCGGCCCGCCTGACGGACGGGTTGGTCGATCCGACGGTCGGTGCGGCCGTGCGGGCGCTGGGGTACGACCGGGATTTCGCGTTGCTGGAGGGTTCCGGCAGCTCGGCCCGGCAGACGGGCGATGCGGCTCCGCTCGCCGGCGCGGCCGAGTTCGGAGGCTCGCGCGGCCCCGAGGTGGCTGGTTCCGGCGCTGTCGCTGCGTGCGGGGATCCGGGCGGCCCTGGTGCGGGTCGACTCGGCGCCCCTGCGGCGGCTGGATCTGGCGGCCTCGGCGGCCCTGCGGCGGCTGGATCCGGCGGCCCTGCGGCGGCTGAAACCGGCGGCCTCGGCGGTGAGATTGCTCGTGATCGAGCCACGCCTGGCGGCCCGGCTGCCGGACCCGAGCCGCGGCCCCTCACCCCCGCGCCCGGCTGGCATCGGGTGCTCTTCGATCCCGGGCAACGGCTCGTCGTCCTGCCGCGGGGGGTCCACCTCGATCTCGGGGCCACCGCGAAAGCCCTCGCCGCCGATCGGGCTGCGCGGCGGATCCACGCCGTGCTCGGGTGCGGTGTTCTCGTCAACCTCGGCGGCGATCTCCGCGCCGCGGGGGCCGGGCCCGCGGGCGGCTGGCAGGTCGCCCTCGGCGATGACCATGCCGATGCGCTCGCGCGGCCGGACGCCACTGTTGCGCTGCGGCGGGGTGGTGCGCTCGCCAGTTCCGGCATCGCCCGCCGGCGCTGGCGCCGTGGCGAGCGGACCGTGCACCACATCGTCGACCCGCGGACCGGTGATGTGCCGGAACCGCGCTGGCGCACGGTGACCGTCGCCGCCAGGTCCACTGTGGACGCCAATACCGCCAGCACCGCGGCCGTCGTGCTCGGGATGGCTGCGACGGGCTGGCTCGCGGAACGGCGGCTGCCCGCGCGGCTCGTCGGGGTCGGCGGCGACGTCGTCACGACGCCCGGCTGGCCGGCGGAACGGGACGCCGCATGAGCTCCGCCGTCTGGTACTTCAGCCGCGCGACCGGGCTCGTCTCGCTCGTGCTCTTCACCGGCGTCGTCGTCCTCGGCGCGCTCGGCGCCGGGCGGTTCGCGACGCGGGAGTGGCCGCGGTTCACCGTCGCCGCCGTGCACCGGAACCTCGCGCTGACCAGCCTCGCGTTCCTCGCCGCGCACATCGCGTCGGCCGTCCTCGACGGCTACGTCCCGCTCGGCTGGCTCGACGTGATCATCCCGTTCGGGGCGGACTACCAGCCGTTCTGGGTCGGTCTCGGCGCCGTCGCGATCGATCTGCTGCTGGCGATCGTAGTCACCAGCCTGGTCCGCACGCGCATCCCGGCGCGGGCCTGGCGCGCCGTGCACTGGCTCGCCTACCTGTGCTGGCCGGTCGCGCTCGTGCACGGCTTCGGCATGGCCGAGAACGACGCCGCGTACGGCTGGATCGTCGCCCTCGACGTGCTGTGCGTGCTGGCCGCGCTCGGCGCCGTCGCCTACCGGGTCACCGCCCGCGACGCCGACACCGAAACCCGCAAGCTCTCGCCGCTCGGAGGCTCCCGATGACCATCCTGCCGCCCCGCCGGCTCGACCTGGCCGGCCACCGGCGCGCCCACGGCGTCCTGCCGTGGGTCGCCTACCACGGCGAAGACGGCCGCGACCGGCTGATCGAAGCCGTCGCCGCGGCGGACCTGCGCGGCCGCGGCGGGGCCGGCTTCCCGACCGCGGTGAAGCTGCGCGGTGCCCGGGCGCGCCGCTCGATCGTCGTCGCCAACGGCTGCGAGGGCGACCCGCTCAGCCACAAGGACGCCGCGTTGCTGACGCTCTCCCCGCACCTGGTGCTCGACGGCCTGCAACTCGCCGCGCACGCCATCGGGGCCGGGGAGGCGGTGCTGTGCGTGCACGCGGGCAGCCCGGTGCTGCCTGGTGTCCGCGCGGCTCTCGCCGAACGCGACGACCCCGTGCCGGTCCGGGTCGAGGAGGTCCCGCGCCGGTACGTCGCCAGTGAGGAGACCGCGCTCGTCCACTACCTGACGTCCGGGGACGCGCGACCGCTCGGCAAGTCGCCGCGGCCCGCCGAGCGCGGGGTGCGCGGCCGCCCGACGCTCGTGGACAACGTCGACACGCTGGCGCAGCTGGCGTTGGTGGTCCTGCTCGGCCCGCACCACTACCGCGCGGCACGCACGGACCTCGTCACGGTGACCGGCGCGGTCGCCCGCCCGGGGGTCGTCGAGGCGACGCGCGGGGCGTCGCTCGCGGACCTGCTGGCCGCTGCGGGCGGCGAGACCGAGCCGGTGCAGGCAGTGCTCGTCGGCGGGTACGGCGGGACCTGGACGGCCGACCTGAGGCTCGGGGTCTCGGGGATTCCGGCGGTGTACGCGCTGCCGGCCCGCGCGTGCGGGCTGGCGTACACGGCGAAGGTCCTGGCGTTCCTCGCGGCCGAGTCGGCCCGGCAGTGCGGGCCGTGCATGTTCGGCCTTCCGGCGGTCGCGGAAGACTTCGCGTCCCTGGTCGGCGGCGCTTGTCCGCCGCGCCTGGCCGAGCGGCTCCCGCTGCTCGCCGGCCGTGGCGCGTGCGCCCACCCGGACGGCGCGGCCCGCCTCGCGGCGAGCGCGTTGCGGGTGTTCGGCGCCGACGTCGAGGCGCACGCGGCCGGCGGCCGGTGCCGGGTGCTGGAGCGTGTCGCGTGAAGCTGTCGGTGGATCGGATCGGATGCCGCGCGCACGGGTTGTGCGCCGACCTGCTGCCCGAGGCCGTGCGGCTCGACGAGTGGGGTTATCCGGTGGTGGCTGCGGGGCCGGTGCCGCCGGAGCTGGTGACCGAAGCGCGCCGGGCGGCGGCCGCTTGCCCGGCGCTGGCGCTGCGGCTGCGGAAGGACTGAGCGTCAGACGGCGGTGGCGAGGCAGGCGGCCGGATGGGGCTGCTCGCACGCCATGGCCCACGCGTACAGCTTCTTGCAGCGGTCGTCGACCAGGCGGTCGAGGTAGCCGTCCGGGTTCTTGGTCCCGCCGGCGGCCGCGGTTTCGAGCTCGCTGAGCTGTACCGTCTTCTTGCCCTGCATGAAGTCCGTGTAGTCGAGCCGCTTGAGGGCTGGGACGACCGCGCCGATCAGCCTGCCGACGCAGCCCCGGAGGCGGGGGTCTTCGTCGCCGAGCCAGATCCCGTGGAGGCGGACCGCGACGGCCCGCAGCGCGTCTTCGCAGCTGGAGTGCGCGAGCGTCAGCTGGACGAGGGCGTCGATCAGCAACAGCTTGGTCTTGGGGCCGAAGTCGTGGTTCCAGCCGCCGTCGATGGTGCTCGGCCAGTGCAGCGACTGGCAGGAGTTCAGCCGGTGCGCGTTGCGGCACAGCAGTTCGGCGGCGACCAGCTGCGCGTTGCCGGTGGAGGTCAGCGCGGCGTCGATGACGAGAACCGCCGTTTCGTCGGCGACCCGCGAATCGTCCGAGTCCGACCAGAGGTTGACCAGGAGGGCGACCGCGAGCTCGGCGTGGTCGAGCCGGGTGAGGGCGAGCAGCCCGGACGCGATCGCGGCGGGGTGGGCGGGGACGTTTTCCTTGGCGGTGAACAGTTCTCCCGCGCGCATGGCCGCGTCGAGCTTCAGCCGGGCCAGCTCTTCGAGGTGTTCCTGGTGCAGCCGGCGGTCCGCCTGCCGCGTGGTGAGCCGGCCGATCCAGATGCCGGCGAGGGAGACCACGGCCGTCGCCAAGCCGCCGACCAGCGCGGGGTTCATGGTGACCACCTCCTTGCTGCCGGGTGAGTCGCCGTTGCGGGCTGCCGTGTGACAACGCGCAGGTAAAACGGGTCGTGGGGGAGCCGTTAACCTGCGGCGTATGGACCTTCTCGACGGGCTCCCCGGCTACCGCGGACCCGACGCCGCGGCGAGCGAGGTTTTCCTGGCGGGCGGCAGTTCGCCGCGGGTGCGGGATGACGTCGAGACGATCGTGCCGCTTCGCTGCGCGGCGGTGTCCGCTTGAGGGCGCGGCGTGACCCCGCGGCGGTCGCCGATCCGGACAACTGGGCGGGCGGTTTCTACGAACTGTCCTTGGAAGCCGACGAGCCGGCCCTGGCCGCGGTGTGGCGCGCGACCGGCGCGCGCGGGGCCACGGAGGAGTTCGGTCACCTTCGCGGCACCGTCCAGCCGCCGTTCGGCGGCCCGGCGGTGTGCGGCGGCTTCGTCACGGGCCTCGACGACGGCTCGACGCTGACGACGTTCTACCTCCCGTTGGGTGCGCTCGCCCGTCTCGACCGCCGGGTCGGTGGTTTCCCGTTCGGCCCGTCGGGCGGGCCGGGATCGCTGGCGTGGCGCACGGAACTGGACACGTGGCTGGCCGGGGTGGCGGAGGAGGTGTTCGTCGAGGCCGGGTTCAGCCTGGGCGTGATCGGCTTCGAACTGGACCCGGTGCTGTCGGCCGAACTGGGCGGCGTGGTGCCGGAGGAGCGCTGGGAAGGGTACTTGCTGCCCGCCGACGGCCGCCTGACGTACTGGCCGGCGAACCGCTAAGCGCCTCCGGCGGTGACGGGCCGGCTGTCGGCAGCAGCGCGGCGGACGCGTTGCGGCAGCGCGATCCGTGTGTCGGGAGCCGAGGAGTGGGGCCGCCGTTGGTCCAGTGGCGGACTCGATGAAATGAACGACGCTCGCTGCGTGGGGAATCGGCGCAAACGAGCACAACGCAAGGCAAGTAAACGAAGCGCCGATCTCCCACGCCACGGCGAAGCCGCATCAGTAAAACTCTAGGCGGACAAAGGAACGGTAGCGAGAAGCTGACGAGCAGCAACACTGGCACCATCAAACCGAACAACCCGAGCAAACTCACGCGCCCGAGCAGCAACAGAAGGCCGCAGGGCACCATCAAGAGCGGCAGTCAACGAAGAAGCAGTAGGCTCGGCAGCAGCACCGAGACCAAGCGAAGAAACCCGCTCCCCAAAGTAAAACTGATCGTACATCTGAGGAACGACAACCTGAGTAGCACCAGCCCGCGCAGCACAGGTAGTCGTCCCAGCACCCCCGTGATGGACGACAGCAGCCACCCGCTTGAACAAGGCCTGCTGGTTCACCTCGCCGACACCAAGGCAATCGGAAGCGTCCACAGCGACAAGATCAGCCCACCCCCGGGCAATGATGGCCCGACGCCCGTGGGCCCGAGCAGCCTCGAGCGCCGCGGTGGCGACCTCGGCAGGCGCGCGCATGCTGCCGAACCCGAAGTACACCGGCGGCTCACCGGCGTCGAGGAACTTCAGCAGTTCGACGGGCAGAGGACGTTCGTCAGGCCAGATCCAGGCACCCGTCTGGACGACCTGGGAGTCGTCCGGCCACGGCGCCAAAGCCGGGTCGGCCGCGAGCCACGGCCGGTCCGTGAAGACGTGGCCCGGCAGGTCGTCGACCGCTGCCTGACCCGCCGCCTGGCGGTGTTCGTTGACGCGCCCGCCGAACATCGTGTTCCAGCGCTGCGCGTCTTCGTCCCAAAGGGCATGGTTTTCCGCCTTTCCGGGCGACCGCCAGGGCATCGGCGGTGGCGCGTGGCGATCGGACGGCAAGGTGATCGGGCAGAAACTCGCGTAGACATACGCGGCACCCAGGCGCTCGGCGATCGAGCGGGTGGCGAACTGCAGGGCGCCGGCGGCGACCAGGACGTCGCAGCCCTCGGCGGCCACCGCGATCGTCTCGAACTGGGTCGTGACGGTGCCTTCGGCGGCCGCGCGGATCTGTTCGGGTGTCGGCTTGCCGCGGTGCGCCGAAGCGGTTCCGCGCAGCTCGGGACCGATGGGCACCACGTCGAAACCCAGTTCGTCCAGCCAGGACCGGAAGTCCGGCGGCACGCACAGGCGGACGTCCTGCCCGAGTGCTCTCAGCTCCGAGGCCAGCGCCAGCACCGGCTGCACCTCGCCCCGCGAGCCGATCGTGGACAGCAGCACACGCATGAAAGATTCCCCTCCGCAGAAAATGGTGAGCCCGAATGATGGACCCCCGCCGGGGCCTTGCCGCAAGCCCCGGTCTCCGCTATATCTTTGAGTGGGGAGAGGGAATCAGCCCAAGGTGAACGGATCCCGCGTACCGCCGGAGAGTTCGACCCACACCGCCTTGTCGACCAGGTACTCGTCGATCGCGTGGACGCCGTTCTCGCGGCCGAGGCCGGAGTTCTTCACCCCGCCGAACGGCACCGAGGGCGCGACGACGCGGTAGGCGTTGACCCACACCGTCCCGGCCTTGAGCCGCGCCGCGACGCGGTGGGCGCGGTGGACGTCCTTCGTCCACACGGCACCGGCGAGGCCGTACGGCGTGTCATTGGCCAGCTTGATCGCTTCGTCCTCTTCGGTGAACGTCAGCGCGGCCAGCACCGGCCCGAAGACCTCCTCACGCACGACCGTCGACGCGGGCGTCACGCCGGTCAGCACGGTCGGCCGCACGAACAGGCCGCCGAGCGCCGGGTCCGCCGAACCGCCGCAGACGACCGTCGCGCCTTCGGCTTTCGCGGTTTCCAGGTAGTGCAGCACCTTCTCGTACTGCGGCGCGTTCGCGACCGGGCCCATCTCGGTGCCGGGCTCGTTCGGGTCGCCGAGCCGGATCGCCCCGGCGCGCTCGGCGACGAGCCGGACCAGCTCGTCGTGGACGTCGGCGTGCACGATCAGCCGCGATCCGGCCATGCACGTCTGGCCGGTGGCGGCGAACACGCCGGCGATGACGCCGTTGGCGGCCGCGGCGAGGTCCGCGTCGGGGAACACCACCTGCGGTGACTTGCCGCCGAGCTCCAGCGTCACCTTGTTCAGGTTCGCGGCGGCCGCCGTCGCGACCGCTCGGCCGGTGGCGGTCGACCCGGTGAACGCGACCTTGTCGACGCCCGGGTGCCCGGCCAGCGCCGCGCCCGTCTCGCGGGAGAGCCCGGTGACGACGTTGACGACGCCGGGCGGGAACCCCGCTTCGGTGATCAGCTCGGCGAGCCCCAGCGTCGAAACGGGGGAGTGCTCGGACGGCTTCACCACGACCGTGCACCCGGCGGCGAGGGCGGGCGCGAGCTTCCAGGTGAGCAGCAGCAGCGGCGAGTTCCACGGCGTGATGGCGGCGACGACGCCGACCGGCTCGCGGCGGGTGTAGACGAGGTAGTCCGGGTTCGGCGCCGGGATCTGGCGGCCCTCGATCTTGTCGGCCAGGCCCGCGAAGTAGTGGTACCAGCCGCCGAGCCCGGTGAGCTGGCCGATCATCTCGCGGTAGAGCTTGCCGGAGTCGTTGACCTCCAGCCGGGCGAGCCGTTCGGCGTTCGCGGCGATGAGGTCGCCGAGCCGCCGCAGCAGGGCGGCGCGGGCGAAGCCGGTGGTCGCGCCCCATTCGCCGTCGAGGGCCGCGCGGGCCGCCGCGACCGCGTCGTCGACGTCCTCGGGGCCGCCGTCGGGCACCTCCGCCCACGGCTCGCCGGTGTACGGGTTCTGCGACCCGAACGTGCGCCCGGAGCGGGCCTCGACGGCTTTTCCGTTGATCAGCAGGGAGAAGCGGAGCTGCTCGGCCATGGCGTGGCCTCCTCGACGTCCGGCTGTGCTGGGTTTCAGCCCGCACCGGTCCGGGTACTTCAGTGCACCCGGTCGGCAGGAGGTCAGGATGACACTTCGCAGCGTTCTCCTGGAAGACGAGATCATCCTGTCCGTCGACGGTCTCTTCGACGGCGACCTCGCCCCTGACTACCACCGAGCGGTCGAAGTCGCGTTCGCCGCCGGGGTCCGCCGGGTGGTGGTGGACCTGACGATGGTCACGGCGGTGGACGGCGGCGGCGCGGCGGTGCTGGCCGCGACGGCGGCGGGCTGCGTCGCCCGCGACACCCACCTGATCATCGCGATGCCCCGGGGCGTCGAGGCCGAGATCCGGGACCCGGCACAGGTCAAGCTGCTGTTGCGGAGCTTCGAGCCGTGGCAGGACGCGGGTTAGCCGACCCGGACGGTCAAGCGGAACCGGCGCACCTCGCTGTCCGGTGCCCACGCGCGGGCTTCCCGCGCCACCACCGTCGTTTCACCGGGGCGGTCCGCGTGGAGGACGAACCGGTGCTCGCCGGTGCCGCCGGCCCGGCCCGCGGCCGGGTGGAGGGTCTCCTCGACCACCCGCAGCGGCGGCCCCGGCTCGTCCAGCACCCACTGGTAGCCGGTGCTCGCGTTCTCGGGCAACCGCAGCTCCAGCCGCTCGCCGGGCGCGACGGAGGCCGCCGCGCCGTCGGCTTCGAGCGTGAGCACCTTCACCAGAGGTAGATCTCGTGGATCAGGCCGTCGGTGGCCTCGGGGTAGGTGATGGAACCCGCCAGCCGGCCCGACGAAGCAAGGGCCAGCAGGGCTTCGTGCACGCTGTCGCTGTTCGTCGCGAACCGCTTCCAGCCGATGCCGTCGACGTAGGCGTAGCCGTTGCGGTCGGAGTTGTTCGTCCAGAGCGCGAGCACCTTCTTGTTCGACTGCCAGGCCGCGGCGGCCGTGGCCTGGGCGGCGACCTGCGGTGCGCCCGGCGGGCTCAGCACCGGTTCGGCGGCGGCCTCGGTGGTCACGGTCGTCGTGGTCGTGGCATTGAGCTGGTCGAGGGTCAGCGGCTGGGGCGCGTTGTCCGGGCTGGCGGCGGGCGCCACCGCCGCGGGCGAGCTGGACGGGCTCTTCGATGCGGCCATCTCGCGGCTCCTAGAAGACGTAGGTCTCGATGATCGTGCCGTTGTTGTTGAACGCGTTGACCGGACGGCCACCCTGCTTGGCGACGACGAGCTCGGTCAGCATCGCCTTGGCGACGACCTCGTCGTCCGAGGCGAGGTGCAGCCAGCCGAGGTCCTTCAGGTACGCCCAGGTGTTGCGGTCCTGGTCGTTGCTCCACAGGCCGAGCACCGACGTCGAGCCGGTCCACGAGCGCAGGTTCACCGTGCCGATCTGCTCGACCTGCCAGGTCTCGATGCCGCACTCGCCGTACGCGATCCGGAAGAAGCCGCTGTCGCCCCAGCCGGTGCTCCAGCTGTTCTTCGCGATCCAGCAGCCCTGGGAGTCGTCGTAGCCCACGAGCGACACGCAGTGCCCGCCGGCCAGACCGCCGGTGACGTGGCGGTACACGCCGGACCGGTAGGAGAAGAAGTCCTGGTAGACGAGGAAGCACGCGATCAGGGCGCCGCGGGCGGCGAGCTGCTCCTTCATCGCCGCCGGGTTGCCGGTCAGCGCGCCGTAGGACGGCGAGGTCGCGAGCCGGTTCGGCCAGTCGGCGTTCAGCTTGGCACCGGAGCGGTTGCGGGGGCTGTACGGGAAGTAGTCCTCGTAGGTGATGCCGACGTCGTGGCACGCCTTGAGCGCCCGGTCGGGCATCCAGCCGGTGTCGCAGTTCGCGTTGTCGTTCAGGCCGTGGGTGTAGAACAGGTGGGCTTCGGAGAGGTCGAGCTGCAGGCCCGGCTGACCGCGGGTGAACGCGGCGACCGTCTCCATCGTGGCCACCGTGCCGAAGGCGACGCACGAGCCGCAGTCGCCCTGGTCCTTCACCGGCGTGACGTAGTTGGCGCCGCCCGCGGCGCGGCTGTCGAACTGCGCTGGGGCCCCGGCCCCGGCGACGGCGGCGGCGCGGGCGGCCTCGCCGGCGGCGAGGGACTTCGCCTGCGACTCGAGCTCCTGCCGGTCGTTCTCCGGCGGCAGCGGCACGCCGAGGCGGTGCCGCCGCTGGTCTTCTTCGAGAATGGTCATGGAGTTCTCCCCCATGATCCACGGGTGGCCTTGTGCGGCCAGTTCGGTGCGGACCCGGTCGAGTGCGACCGGTGAAGCGGGGGTACCGGGGTCGGCCATGACTGCTCCCCAATCTCGGACGTCTCACACGGCGCTGTGCCCGACCCGTTGTACGCCAGGGCCGGGCGAGGTCACCAGAGGTGTCATCCCTTTGCCGGAGAGCAGTTTTGTGGCGCGTGAAAACGATCTGCGAGTCAAGAGATCTCGACGCCGACGCCGTTTTCGGCAGGCATTTCCGGTGACAGTTCTTCGGCGAAGATCGTGTCGATCTTCCGGGCCGCGGTCCGCAGTTCGAGGGCGCCCGCGACGAGCAGGAGGAGCGCGGCGGCGGGCACGACGAGCAGCACCGGCGGCCAGCCGGCGCCGACCACGGCGAAGGTGGAGATCAACGCGCACAGGAGGAAGAGCGTCCTGACGGCGACGCGCGGCCACACCGGGCGCGGCTTGGCGTGCCGCCCGCGGGGTGTTCCGAAAACCGGCCGCGCGAGGGCAGCGTGGACACTCATCAAGACCTCCGGGAAGTCGTCGAACCGGGGATTCCCGGCACGTGAGTTGTGTCGGCGCCGGGTACGGTTCGGTTACCGCTCGTTATTGCTTCGAGTCCGAATTCGGGAAATCCATTCCGAACGGCTTATGGTCTATTCCGAATCGGTTTCCGGCACTAGGGCCGTTGGGCCCGGATCCGCCGGCCGGAGGGCCCTCACGAGTCGTGGCCGGGACCCTTCCCCTTGCCGTGGTTCCGGGTCCGGTTGGGGTTGGCGGGCTTCGCCGGCGGCTGCGGGGCGGGCCGGCTTTGGTGGGTCACGGCGGCGGGCTCGAGGTCGGCGGTCTCGTTGGCGGCGGGCTGGGACGTGGTGCTGTCCGGCGCGGACGAGGAGGGGGTGGCGGTCGCCACGGGGGAGTTCGGCGCGGGCGGCTGGGCCGGAGTGCTGGTCCCCGGTTCCTGCGCGGCGAGCAGCATCGCGGAAACGGCGGCAACGGCCGCGGCGGTCAGTCCGGCGGCCGCGGTGAACCGGCGGCGGTGGGCTGGATCGCCGGAGCTGGACAGGCCGACCGCGGCGAGAATCCGGCGGCGCGGACCGGCTCGGTGGGGGGCGTGCGCCGCGGTGTCGGTGGGACTGGAGTCGCCGGTGGGGGCGAAGGGGCCGGCGGCCCAGGGCAGGGTCGGGACCGGGGTGTGCAGGAGCTGGCGCACCTCCAGGGCCGTCGGACGGTCGGCCGGCTCACGGCGTGTCATCCGGCGCAGCGTGTGCGCCAACGACGGTGGGAGGCCGTCCGGGATGCGGGGTGCTCTCGTCAGGCGGGCCATGGCCGCCTCGACCATGGTGCCCGGGTACTCGCGGTGGCCCGTCACGCACTCCAGGAGGATCAAACCCAGCGCGTAGACGTCCGCCGACGGGCTCGCCGGCTCGCCGCTGACCTGCTCCGGTGCCAGGTACGCCGCCGTGCCCGGGACCACGCCAGTGCCCGTGATGTGCGTTGTGTCCAGGGCGTGGGCGATGCCGAAGTCGCCGATCAGGGGGCCGGTCGCGGACAGGAACACGTTGGCCGGCTTGAGGTCGCGGTGGACTATCCGGCGCGCGTGGACGTGGGCCAGCGCCTCCGCGAGCCCGCCCGCCAGCTCGATCACCTCGCCCGGCGGCAGCGGCCCGGTGAGCAGCCGCTCCGCCAGGTTCTCGCCCTCGACGAGCTGCATCACCAGGTACGTCCGGCCGTGCTCGGTGCCGCTGTCGAGCAGCGCCACGACGCCCGGGTGGGTGATGCTGCCCTGGATGCTCATCTCGCGCAGCCGTCGGCGCTGGTCGAGCGCCACCGCGTCGCGGTCGTAGATCTTGACCGCGACCTCGCGGTTCAGCCGCAGGTCGTACGCCCGGTAGACGCGGGCCGTGCCGCCGCTGCCCACCAGCCGGCCGACCTCGTAGCGCTCGGCCAGCAGGCCGGGCGGGCGCTCGTCGGCGAGGGGTCGCGGCTCGACGGCGAACTCGCCGAGAGCGAAGCGCGCACACGTGACCTCGTCCGCGTCGCTCATCGGCGCGCTCCCCGTTTTGCCGGCTTCGTCAGCCACGGCCGCGATGTACCCCGATCCAGTGAACGGCAAACCTCAGAAGATCATACTGAGGCGTCCACTCCGGTCAGCTCGGCCGAGAGCGTCCACAGGCGCGCGGCCTGCTCGCGGTCCACGGCGTACCGGCGGACGCCCGAGGCGGCCAGGCCCTCGGCGTCCTCGGGGGACAGCTCGGCGACGTCGCAGTCTTCGAGGTACAGCCCGCCCAGCCCGGCGAGCTGCGGGGACGTCGCGGCCCAGACGGTCGTCGCCGCGCCCTGCTCCGGCGTCTTGAACTCCATGAGCATCGTCCCGGCCTCGTCCATCCAGCCGCGCTCGACCATTTCGGCGCGCGACAGGTGCCGCTGCAGCGGCGTCATGATGCCGCCCGGGTGCAGCGCGAAGGCGTGGACGCCGCGGGAGGCGCCCAGCTCGTCGAGCCGGACGGCGAAGAGCACGTTGGCCGTCTTCGCCTGCCCGTAGGCCACCCACTTGTCGTAGCCGTGCTCGAACTGGACGTCGTCCCAGCGGATCGGCGAGTTGTGGTGGCCGCGCGACGACACGGACACGACGCGCGCGCCGTCGGCGACGGCCGGCCACAGGCGGTTGACCAGCGCGAAGTGGCCGAGGTGGTTGGTGGCGAACTGGGCTTCCCAGCCCGGGCCGACACGGGTCTCCGGGCACGCCATGACGCCGGCGTTGGCGATGAGGAGGTCGATGCGCCGCCCGGAGGCGAGGAAGCGCTCGGCGAAGGCGCGGACGCTTTCGAGGTCGCTCAGGTCCAGCTCGTCGACCTCGACGTTTTCAACGCCTTCGAGGGCCGCTTCGGCCGTCTCGCGGCGGCGGGCCGGGACGACGACGTGCGCGCCGGCGCCGGTGAGCGCGCGGGTGGTCTCGAGGCCGATCCCGGAGTATCCGCCGGTGACGACGGCGAGCCGGCCGGTGAGGTCGATGCCCGCGACGGCTTCGGCCGCCGTGGTGGTGGCGCCGAAACCCGAACCGATCTTGTGCTGTGCGGTGGTCATGCCCCGACGCTACGAGCTGGAGCGCGCTCCAGCGCAAATCGCGAACGAGGCCGAAAGAGGGGACAATCGGGGACGAGAGGCGCAGCCGACCTAGGAAGGCTCTGATGGCCGACTACTACGGGAACCAGCCCCAGGACGTCCGCCCGGGGATCGATGCGGGCCGGCTGTGGGCGGGCGGCGTGGCGACGGCGGTGGTCGCGGCCCTGCTCGCCGTGGTCGGGCTGCTCATCGCCCGGGGCATCTTCGAGGTCGAAGTGCTGGCCCCAAAAGGCGAGGGCGTCTGGGGGAACGCGAGCACCACGACGTACGCACTGGTCGCCGCCGCGGTGGCCCTGCTCGCCACCGGGCTGATGCACCTGCTCAGCGTCGCCACGCCGGCGCCGGCCCAGTTCTTCGGCTGGATCATGGTGCTGGTGACGTTGATCGCGGTGGTGCTGCCGCTGACGTTGACGGTCACCCCGAGCGCGAAGATCGCGACGGCGATCATCAACCTCGTGATCGGCCTTGTGATCGCCACGGTGGTCAACAGCATGGCGGCGAGCGCCCGCACCCTGCACCGGCGCCGCAGCCAGCAGAAACCCCCGCCGCCGACCCGGCAGTGGTCGAACCAGGAGCCCCCGTCGACCCGGTACTACGACCAGTGACCGTGGACGTGCGGGAGACGAACCGCCGGGTGATCGAGCAGTTCCGGGCGGGCGGTGAGGTCGAGGGCATGCACCGGGACCGCCTGGTGCTGCTCACCACGACGGGCCGGCACTCGGGCGAGCCGCGCACGGTCCCGATGATGTTCCACCGCGACGGGGATCGCCTGCTGGTGGTGGCGTCCAACATCGGCGCGCCGCGGCACCCGGACTGGTACCTCAACCTCGCCGACGACCCGCGGGTGACGGTGGAGGTGGACGGCCGCGAGTTCGAGGCGGAGGCCCTGCCGCTGCTGGGCGCGGACTACGTGCGGACGTGGACGGAGCTGGAGAAGCAGTACCCGTTTCTGGCCGACCACGCGGCGAAGGCCCGGCAGGCCAAGCGGGTCATCCCCATCGTCGAGCTGTCCGAAGAGGACTGACCCGCTCGGTCCACTTCGGACTACTTGCTCGCCACCCGGCGGTAGCGGGCCGTGGCCAGCGGGGCGAACACCGCGATGATCGCGACGCAGCACAGGAGCGCGTACAGGGCCGCGTGCTCCGCCGGCCAGCCCGAGGGCGGTGCGCCGAACCGGTTGCCGAACAGGTCGCGGGTCGCGTTGATCACCGCCGTGAACGGGTTCCAGTCCGCGATCGCCTTGAGGAAGCCCGGCAGGGTCTGCGTCGGGACGAACGCCGACGAGATGAAGCTCAGCGGGAACATCCAGATCAGCCCGAGGCTCTGCGCCACCTCGACGCTGCGCGCCGCCAGGCCGATCAGCGCGCCCACCCACGACAGGGCCCACGCGAACATCAGCATGACCAGGTAGCCGAGCAGCGCGTCCCAGAAGCTGCCGCGGATCCGCCAGCCGACGATCAGGCCGCAGGCCGACATCACGACCAGCGCCACCACGCTGACGACCAGGTCGGACGTCGTGCGGCCGAGGACCACCGCGAGCCGGGACATCGGCAGGGAGCGGAACCGGTCGATGATGCCCTTCTGCAGGTCGTTGGCGAACCCGATGACGGTGAACGCCGAGTTGAACGCCACCGTCTGGGCGAAGATCCCGGCGATGAGGAACTCGCGATAGGCCGCGCCGCCCGCCTCGCCGCCGATCGCGTTGCCGAAGACGTAGGCGAACAGCAGCACGAACATGATCGGCTGCAGCGTCGCGGCCATCAGCCAGTCCGGGTTGCGTCGGACGTTCATCAGGTTGCGCCAGGTGATGACGCCGCCGTCGGAGATGCCCTTCGCGAGCGCGTTCACTTCGCCACCTCTTCGGCCTCGGCGCCGTGGCCGGTCAGGGACAGGAAGACGTCGTCGAGCGTGGGCCGGTGCAGGGCGACGTCCTGGACGGCGATGCCCTGCGCGTCCAGCCGCCGCAACGCCTCGATGAGCGCTTTCGGCCCGGTGTCGACGAGGATCTCGGCGCGCCGGGTGTGGTCGTCGCCGGCCGGCTCGCCCGCGCCGACTTCGCTCAGCACCGCCAGGGTGGCCGGCAGGTCCGCGGCGGAGGCGACGACCAGCTCGAGCCGTTCGCCGCCGATCTGCGCCTTGAGCTCGTCGGCCGTGCCGCGCGCGATCACCTTGCCGTGGTCGATGACGACGATCGAGTCGGCGAGCTGGTCGGCCTCTTCGAGGTACTGGGTGGTCAGCAGCACCGTCGTGCCGTCGGCGACCAGTTCCTTGATGACGCCCCAGGTGTCGAGCCGCCCGCCCGGGTCGAGGCCGGTGGTCGGCTCGTCGAGGACGACGACGACCGGCTCGGCGACCAGCGCGCCGGCCAGGTCGAGCCGCCGGCGCATGCCGCCCGAGTACCCCTTCGCGGGCCGGTCGGCGGCCTCCTCGAGCGCGAACCGCGCGAGCAGTTCGCGGGCGCGCGCCCGGGCCACGGCCTTCTTCCGGCCGTAGAGCCGCCCGACCATGTAGAGGTTTTCGAAACCGGTGAGGTTTTCGTCGACGGCCGCGTACTGGCCGGAGAGCCCGATCCGCTGCCGGACCAGGTCGGGCTCGGCGAGCACGTCGTACCCGGCCACGTGCGCCGTGCCCGAGTCGGGCCGCAGCAGCGTGGTCAGGATGCGGACGGTCGTGGTCTTGCCGGCGCCGTTCGGGCCGAGCAGGCCGAGCACCCGCCCGGCCGGGATGTCGAGGTCGACGCCGTCGAGCGCGCGCGTCGACCCGTAGGTCTTGACGAGTCCGCGCACCTGGACGGCGATGTCCGGTTCGGGCATGGCGATTCCCCTCTCGCTGACACCCGCCAAGCTAGGCCACGCTGTCCGCTTTGTCCTCCGGGTTTATCCCTGAGCCGCCGAGAGCGTCACCGCGAACTCCGGCGGGGTTCGCAGGGACTGGAACACGACGCAGTAGCGCTCGGTCAGCTTCTTCAGCGTGGCGAGCTGGTCTTCGGACGCGTCGGTGTCCAGCTCGAACGACAGCCGGATCGCGCGGAAGCCCACCGGGGCGTCCTTCGCGACGGCCAGGGTGCCGCGGAAGTCGAGGTCGCCCTCGGCGCGGACGCGCCCGCCGCGGACTTCGAGCTCCAGCGACGTCGCGACCGCCCGCAGCGTCACCCCGGCGCACGCGACGAGCGCTTCGAGCAGCATGTCGCCGGAGCAGGCGAGGGTGCCGTCGCCGCCGGTCGCCGGGTGCAGGCCGGCTTCCACGACCGCGCGGCCCGTCTCGACCTTGCAGGAGATGCCGAGGCCGTCGAGTTCGGCGTCGGCGTGCAGCGTCACGAGCGCGCTTTCCGGCTGCTCCCGGTACTTGTCCTTCAGCGGGGCCTGGGCCGCGCGCAGCTCTTCAGTGTCCATGGGCCCGATTGTGCCCCCGGACGCGAAGAAGCGGGGAGACCGGTCGCCCGGCCTCCCCGCTTCAGCGGTTCAGCTTCAGCTCAGGGTGACGGCCACGTCGTCGATGACGAACGAGGTCTGCAGCGAGCTGTCTTCGGTGCCGCTGAACTTCAGCGCGAGGGTGCCGCCGGCGGCCGACGAGACGTCGATCGTCTTGAGCGCGTACCCGGACGCCTTGTTCAGGTTGGAGTAGCTGCCCAGCGTCGCGCTGCCGTTGGTGACGGTCAGCTTGTCGTAGGCGGTGGTGGTGGTCGTTTCCGCGGTGTCGATGTGCAGGTAGAACGTCAGGCTGGCGTGGCAGCCCGCCGGGATGCTCACCGACTGGGCGACGGCCTCGGTGTGGGTCGAGCCGTAGCCGTCGAGGTAGGCGGAGTAGGTGCCGCCGTGCGCGGCCTCACCCGACGAAGCCCACTGGCCGATGGTGCCGGTGTCGCCGGTCCAGTTCGCCGCGCCCGATTCGAAGCCGCCGTTGACGATCTTCTGGCCGGAGCAGCCGCCGGTGGTGCCGACGGTCCACGTGAACGACGCCGTGCCGGTCTTGTTGGCCGCGTCCTTCGCCGTCACCGTGACGTTCGAGCTGCCCGCGGTGGTCGCGGTGCCCGAGATCGTGCCGGTGGAGGCGTTGATGGACAGGCCGGCCGGGAGGCCGGTGGCCGACCAGGTGTACGGCGCGGTGCCGCCGGAAGCCGACAGCGGCAGGTTGACCGAAGCGCCGGTCACGGTCGACTGGTTGCCCGGGTTGGACACGGTGACCGTGCCGGTCGCCGAGCACGTCGGGTCACCCGACTGCGCCGGGACGGAGATCGCGTCCCACGCCGCCTTGACGGTGTTGAACTCGGTGCAGCTGCCCGGGAACAGGTTCTTCGCCGCGGTCAGCGTCCAGGTGCGGTACTTCAGGTACGACGCGCCGCTGGTCTTGAGCAGCATCGCGTTGTAGAAGATCTTCACCGCGTTCTGGACACCGAGGCCGGTGATCGACGAGCTGTTGCAGGTGGAGCTGGTCGGCTGCCCGTTGGTCGGGTTGGTGCCTTCGGCCAGCAGGTAGAACCAGTGGTTGCCGGGCCCGGCCGCGGCGTGCACCTCGGTGCTCGGGATCGAGCTGTCGTAGCAGTTCTTGTCACCCAGCGCCGACGGGTTGTACATGTTGCGGATCGGGCCCGAGCCGACGAGGTTGATCTGCTCGCCGACGAGGAAGTCCGGCACGTCGTACGGCGCCGGCTCGTTCGCGAACCACTCGGTCGAAGCGCCGAAGACGTCCGCGACGAACTCCTGGGTGCCGTTGCCGGAGATGCCGCCCGGGGTGTGGTCGTCGATGCCGTGGCCGTGCTCGTGCGCGACGACGTCGATCGAGCCGATCCACTGGTTCTGCGAGTTGTGCCCGATCTGGACCTGGGTGCCGTCGTAGTAGGCGTTCTCGTCGGCCAGGCCGACGCGGATCGGCCAGCCGCCGCCGTTGCCGTCGAAGCTGTTGCGGCCCAGCCACTGCGAGAGCATCTTGTTCTCGGTCTGGGCGGCGAACAGCGCGTCGACGCAGCCGGTCTCGCGGCTGGTCGCGTTGCCGTTGCCCCAGCTGTCGGTCGTCTTGCTGAAGGTGGTGTTGTTGGCCGCGTCCTGGCAGGACGTGTTGGTGATCGTCGGGTCCTTCAGCGAGTACGTCGAGCCCGAGTGCGTGGTGTCGAGGTGCACCGGGTTCGGGCCGTTCCAGGCGGAGGTGCCGTCACCGTGCAGGACGTGCTCCTGCGTGTGGAGCACCTTCCCGGTGGCGGCGTCGACGATGACGTCGAGGCGGCTCGGGCCTTCGGCGTCGCGGCCGACGACGGTGCTCTTCCACGCCAGCGTCGGCGAGCCGAGGGCGAAGACGACCTGCTCGGCCGGGCTGACGCTGTCCACGGCGGACAGCTGCTTGCGCGCGGTGGCTTCGGCCGCGGCCTTCGTCACCTTGGCGCCGGTGGTGGCGAGGTTGATGGTCTGGTCCTGCGCGACCGAGGTGCCGAGCACCTGGCCCGTCGAGTTGGTCGCGACGACGAAGTCGCCACCGACCACCGGCAGGCCCTTGTAGCTGCGCTCGTACGGGATGTACTGCAGCCCGTTGGTGGCGGAAATCGCTTTCTGGGCCAGGAAAACGTCGTCCGCGCTGGCGTGCAGCGCGGCCGGCCTGCTCGCCACCAGGCCGGCGGCCGCGGTGGCGGCCTGGGCCACCGCGCTCGGCGCGGCGTTCGGGGTGGCGTTCGGGGTGGGTTGTGCCTGTGCGGTGCCGGTGATGCACAGCGCACCGACGAGCACGCCGGTTGCTGCCAAGACGACAGGACGTCTCAGATCCATCGAGGAATCTCCTCCGGGCAGGGTGGACCAGACCCGGGTTCGAGGCCGGGCCGGATCAAGGGGACGCGAGGTGAAGCGGTGGAACGGAAATCAGAATCCGGTGCCGGAGCTTCGTGAACAAGCGACTAACGTACGGTCTTATCTACCGGAAGCAATAACTCCCAAAAAGGACATTCGACCCTATTGGGATTTCTCTTGCTGATCGTCCACTCAGGACCGAACGGGGATCACCGCTGTTCGGGTGATCTTTCCCGCGTCCGAACCGACGAAGGCCCCTTCGCCGGGAATCGGCGAAGGGGCCTTTGGTGGTACGGCTGTGTCAGGCGGTCTTCTCGCGCTTCGGGAGCTTCCAGCCCGGGCGCACGAAGTGGCAGGTGTACCCGTTCGGAATGCGCTGCAGGTAGTCCTGGTGCTCCGGCTCGGCTTCCCAGAAGTCGCCCACCGGGCTGACTTCGGTGACGACCTTGCCGGGCCACAACCCGGACGCGTCGACGTCGGCGATCGTGTCCTCGGCGACCTTCTTCTGGTCGTCGTTCTCGAAGAAGATCGCGGAGCGGTAGCTCATGCCGATGTCGTTGCCCTGACGGTTCTTCGTTGTCGGGTCGTGCACCTGGAAGAAGAACTCGAGCAGGTCCCGGAACGTCGTCTTCGCGGGGTCGTAGACCACCTCGATGGCCTCGGCGTGCGTGCCGTGGTTGCGGTAGGTGGCGTTCGGGACGTCGCCGCCGCTGTAACCGACCCGGGTCGAGATCACCCCGGGCTGACGGCGGAACAGCTCCTGCATGCCCCAGAAGCAGCCGCCGGCCAGGACGGCCCTTTCGGTTGACGTGGTCACGGCGTCACTCCTTCTCCTCGTGTGGTGCTGCCACCTGTACAACTTCGGTGCTCAGCCGATGATTCCACGCGGGGATTACGGAAGCCTGACGTCACCCGGCCTGGAGCTTCGCGAGGGTGAGCACGTCGCCGCCGATGCCCCAGCCGCCGTCGGCGACCTCCTCGACGAGCACCATCGTGTTCGCGCGGGCACGGTCGCCGTAGATCTCGGCGTACAGGTCGGTGGTGCGGGTCACGAGCTGCTCCTTCTGCTCCGGGGTGAGGGTGCCGGCGGGGACCTTGAAGTTGGCGAACGGCATGGGACGTCCTTCGGGTATCGATGTTGTCGGATTGACGTAATCGACGCTAACACGAGGTTGGCATCGGCGCTACCCTTGGATTGATATCAACGATAACGCCTGCTAGCGTCGGTGCCGTGGACTTGAGAACGCGGATCCTGGAGGCGGCGGCCGACCTGCTGTCCCGCTCCGCCGAAGCCGACTTCTCCACGCGGGCGGTCTGTGAGGCGGCCGGTGTCGGCGCGCCCGCGCTCTACCGGCAGTTCGGCGACAAGGAGGGGCTGCTCGCCGCCGTCGTCGACCGCGGGTTCGAGAAGTACCTCGCCGGCAAGCGGGCCGCGAAGCCGTCCGACGACCCGGTGCGCGACCTGCGCGACGGCTGGGACAACCACGTCGCGTTCGCGCTCGACAACCCTAACCACTACCGCCTGATGTACTCGGGCCTGTCGACGCCGCCGGGCGCCGCGGCCGAGGCGCACAGCCTGCTGCTCGCGGTCCTCGAGCGATGCGCGGCCGCCGGGCGGCTCAAGCTGCCGCCGCCGCTCGCCGCGCAGATGGTGATGGCGGCCAACGCCGGCGTCGCGCTGTCGATGATCACGCGTCCCGAGCTGTACTCCGACCGCGGGTTTTCGACGCGGGTCCGGGAGAGCGTGCTGGCCGGAGTCCTCGCCGACGAGCCGGCCGGGCCGGGTGGTGTCGAGGCGACGGCCACGACCCTCGCCGCGCGGCTGCGCGAGGCGCCGCCGGGCATGCTGACGGCGGCGGAGGCGACGTTGTTGCAGGAGTGGCTGGCGAGACTGAGCCTCCACAGTGGACACTGAGCCGGACGGCGGCGGCCGTTGGTCCGTTCGCTTCCTCTTCGCCGCCTGCGCGGCCGGGTTCCGGCGGGGGTGGGACGATGGCGTCGGGGCCGCCCCGATCCGGCCCCGGGGAGGCGCGCGATGCGCGACCAGGAACAGGCCGTCACGGAACGGACCAGCGGGGTGCTGGTCGTCGAAATCCGCGGCGAACTGGACATAGCCACCGTGCTTCGGTGGACAACGCTCATCGAAGCCGCGATCTGCGAGCTTCCGGAGCCGCACCTGCTGGTGCTCGACCTGACGTCACTGGAGTTCTTGTCGGCGCGCGGGGCCCGTGGCCTGCTCGAGGCGCTGGAAAGCTGCCGGGAGCGCGGGATAGCCGGGTGCCTGATCGCCACGCCCGGGACGGTGGCGGCCCGGGTGGTCCGGCTGACCGGGCTCGTCGACCGGGTCCCGGTGTTCCCGAACCGGCTCTCGGCGATCGCCGCGTACCAGCCGGTGGAAATGCGCTGGCTGCCGGGCTGACGGCCCGTCCACGACACGACCCCGGCGCGGGCCCTGCGCCGGGTGCTATTCGCCGCGCATCGACCGGCGGATCTCGGCCAGCCGGTCCTTGGCCGCCTGGTCGCGGTCGGCGATCTTCTTGTCCAGGGTCTCCGCGGTGTGGTCGGTCCCGAGACCGGCCACCTCGACCGACCCGACCGACGTGTGGTAGCGGTTTTCGATCTTGTCCCGGACGAAGTCGAAGCTGGGTACGCCGCCCTCGCTGTAGTCCGGGTCCGGCAGGGGCGGCGAGGGGATCGCGATCGCGGCCGTGGGGGTCTCGTCGACGATCTCGCCGTCCACGATGTCCGGGTCCTCGGGTTTGCTCATCGTCGCCTCCTCGCCGCCGCTCGGCCCTTCCGACCTTAGCGCCGAAGCGGCGCCCCGGTCAGCGACTCGCGGACGGCCCGTTCGACGAGGGCGTGGACCGGACCGCGGTCCAGCTGCGTCGAGGTGAACTCAAAATGAACGACAGGTGGGAAACCGCCAGTGGGTAATTCGGCCGTGGGGCGGCGGGGCGCGGTGGGGAATTCTCGACGCGCACAGCCGGTGTCCGGAGGGAGCAGACATGAGTGCCGGGGCCTACCACGCCGAAACCACGGAGATGGGGACGGTCGTCAAGGCGGTCGAGGAGGTCGGATCGTCCTTCGTGTCCACGACCCGCGACCTGGAAGGCCTGGTGCTCGACGCGTTGTCGTTCGCCGGGATCGGCAGCGGGGTCGCCGCCGCGAACTCGGCGTTGCACTCGACGCTGGGCAGCGCGCTCCAGAAGTTCCTCAGTCTCATCACGAACGTGAACCAGAACGTCCAGACGGCCGCGAACGGCTACAACGCGGCCGATTCCGACGTCGCCCAGGCCTACGGCGGCGGGCAGAACGGGGCCGCCCAAGGCGGTGGTGGGGCGGCGGCCGCGGCGGCGTCGCCGCAGCTCGACCCGCGCGTCGTCGACTCGATCATGCGGTCCGAAGGCGCGACGGGGGAGCAGGGCGGCGTGCCCGAGGCCTACGGCTTCCGGCAGAACATGCACAACGGCTACGACCGGATCATCGCCGCCCGCGAGCAGTACGGGCAGGGCAGCGCCGAGGAACGCGCCGTCGTCTCCGACCTGATGACGGCGAACGCGCGCACGGCCGGTGCGCTCAACTTCACCGACCCCGGCACGCAGGCCGCGATCATGTCCGGCGCCCACATGCGCGGCGCCGGCGGGGTCCGCGCGATCCTCAACCACATGGCGGGCGACGACATCGTCCGCAGCTCCGGCACGATCAGCGACGCGGCGGTCCAGCACGCGCAGGGCCTGACGCCCGAGCAGTTCCAGCAGGAGTTCCACGACGCCCGCATCGAGTACGACCGCCAGATCTACGGCGACACGACTACGCGCCAGGGCGGGCACACGGCGAACTGGTGGGACCGCTACGGCAACGGGCTGACCCAGCGTTACGACCGCGAGCAGAACGAGTTCCTCCGGCTGTCGCAGCCCCAGAACTGATCTTCGGCGGTTCGAAGATCGGAAAACGGGGCACCCTACACCGTGTAGCCGAACGACGACGGGAGGCACACGATGTTCCGGAGGATGATCGCACTACTGGGCGGGGTCGCCGCGCTGTCGGGGACCGTGGCGTTCGCGGGAACGGCCGAAGCGGCGGCCACGCCGTGCAGCGCCGAAGCGAAGGCCTGCGTCCAGCGCAGTTCGAACACCGCGTGGCTGACGGACGGCACCGGGAACGTCACCTACGGGGGCGTCCCGGTCACTGTCGGGCTGCCGAAGTACCCGACCCCGCTCGGGACGTTCCACGTGCAATACAAGGACATCGACCACTACAGCAAGCAGTACAACGGGCCGATGCCGTACTCGGTGTTCTTCACAACCACCGGGGTCGCGTTCCACCAGGGCAGCCTGAAGGTCAAGTCGCACGGGTGCGTGCACCTTTCGCACGCGGCCGCGGTGACGTTCTACAACGCGCTGCACCCGGGTGACGTCGTCCAGGTCGTGCCCTGATCCGTCCGGTGTGGACGGTCGAGCAGGGCGCCGGTGACGGCGCCGAAGACCAGGTGGTCGAGCACCTGGGGCGTGCGGGGCAACGCCCGCACCGCCGGGTAGGCCCGGCTCGCGATGCCGAGGTCCAGCGCCGCGATCGCGAGCCCGGCCACCGCGCCCTTCAGGACGCCCCGGCAGCCGGTGGCCGCGAGGACACCGGTCCAGGCGGCCGAGACGAGGGCGTGCGCGACCAGTCCGGCGGCGACGCCGGGCCGGTCGCGCCGGCCGGGCAGCAGGGTGCCCGCCGCGCGGGTCGCGGCGAGGACGTCGCGGCCGGTGACCAGGGCGTGGGCGGTCGAGGGGAGCCCGCTCACGACGGCGGCGACGGCGCCCGCCCGCGCGACGTTCACCGCGCGGCCAGGTACGCGGCCACCCGGATCCGCAACCCGCGGACGTGGGGGAGCGCGATCGTGAACTCGCGCGTCGGCCGGTAGCCGGGCCACGGGTCGCCGTGGGTGCACGGTCCCGTGAAGTAGACGAAGCCGTCTTCGTCGTCGAAGCGCCCGGGCGACCAGCGCGCGGCGTCGCCCGCGCGGCGATCGGCGCAGTCGGCTCGCGCGAGCCAGTACACCTCGTGCTTCATGACGCGCTTGAGCTGCCCGGCGAACGCCGGCAGATCGGGCTCCGGCAGGCCGAGTCCGCGCCCGCCCCAGACCCGTGGCGCGCGCTCGGACGTGCGCGCGGGGCAGCCGAAGGTGACCTCGCCACCGGCGTAGTGACGGGCCCAGTTTTCCGTTGCCAGGTCGGAGAAAGAAGATCCGCCGGTGATCTCCAGCGTCATGGGGGAACGATAGTCGATCACGGCGGGACGGGTACCGCCGCGCGGGTGTCGATCACTGATCTCATGGTGTATACAGTATGCAGTAGGCTACCGCCGGGCTGAGGAGGCCGCCATGTACTCAGTCACCAACCCCGCGACCGGGGACCTGGTGGAAGAGATCCCCAACGCGACCGACGAGGAGGTCCGCGCCGCGATCGACCGCGTCCACGGCGGGTTCGCGGCCTGGCGGGCCCGGCCGGTCGCCGAGCGGGCGGCCGTCGTCCTGCGCGCGGCGGAGCTGTTCGCCGACCGCGCCGACGAGCTGGCCGCGATCATGACGCTGGAAATGGGGAAGCGGATCAACGAGGGCCGCGGCGAGGTCGGCGTCGTCGTCGACATCTTCCGGTACTACGGCGAACGCGGCCCGGAGCTGCTGGCCGACGAGCCGCTCCCGATCCGCGGCGGCGAGGCCGTGCTGACGAAGGAGCCGATCGGGGCGCTGCTCGGCGTCATGCCGTGGAACTTCCCGTGCTACCAGGTCGCCCGGTTCGTCGCGCCGAACCTGGTGCTGGGCAACACGATCCTGCTCAAGCACGCGTCGATCTGCCCGCGTTCGGCGGCGGCGATCGAACAGGTGCTGCGCGACGCCGGCGTGCCTTCGGACGCCTACGTGAACGTGTTCGCCTCGAGCCGTCAGGTGCCGTGGATGCTCGCCGACCCGCGCCTGGTCGGGGTGTCGCTCACGGGCAGCGAGCAGGCGGGCATCTCGGTGGCGGCGGAGGCCGGGCGGAACCTGAAGAAGTGCGTCCTCGAGCTCGGCGGATCCGACCCGCTGATCGTCCTGGACACCGACGACCTGGACGAGACGGTCAAGGTCACGGCGACGGCCCGGATGCGCAACTGCGGCCAGTCGTGCAACGCACCGAAGCGGATGATCGTTTTGGGCGAGCTGTACGACGAGTTCGTCGACCGGCTGGCCAAGCGGGTGACGGAGTACTACGTGCCGGGCGACCCGGCCGACCCGGCGACGACGCTCCCACCACTGGCGTCGATCGCGGCAGCGGACGAAGTGGCGGCCCAGGTCGAGACGGCGATCCGCGAAGGCGCAACCCTCCGGGCGGGCGGCCGGCGCGTCCCCGGCCCGGGCGCGTACCTGGAGGCCACGGTGCTCACCGACGTCACGCCGGAAATGGCGGCGTACCAAGAGGAAATCTTCGGCCCGGTGGTCCTGGTGTTCCGCGCGGACACGGAGGAGGAAGCCATAGCCCTGGCGAACGACACCCCGTTCGGCCTGGGCGCGAGCGTGTTCGGCACGGACCGCGCCCGCGCGGTGCGGGTGGCCCGCGCCATCGAGGCGGGAATGGTCTACCTCAACAAATCGGGCGGCTCGGAAGCGGACCTGCCGTTCGGCGGCATCAAGCGATCCGGCATCGGGCGCGAATTGGGGCCACTGGGCATCGAGGAGTTCATGAACAAGAAACCTATACGCCTCTGACCTGCTGTTTTATTGCTTTTGGCCCCGCCAGGCCGTCGTCAGGCCGTCTCGGAATCCTGGGCCGACTGCTGCGGCCGGCGGGGCTTGAACACTCGGTTGGTCGCTGCCCGGGCCCGCTGTGGCTCGACGGGACGAGGTGGGTAAAGATCCGGGAGGTACACGGGACCTCCTTGAGCAGTACCTTTTATCTTACTATGCAGCGCCACAAGGGCTTCTACTTAGCCCTCAAGGAAGCCAGGCGTGCGAGAAGTTCGGAAGCGGCAGGTCTCCGATGCGGGTTCTTGTGCATCGCGTCGCTAACGATGTTTTTCAGGTGTTCGGGCACCCCGTCGAGCTTGGGATCTCTCTCCATGATTTGAAACATAATCGAAAGCGGGTTTCCCTGCCCAAATGGCTCTTTTCCTGTTGCGGCAAATATTATCACGCCTCCCCAGGAAAATACATCAGATGCTAGCTGGGCAGTCCCGCTTTCGATGTGTTCGGGCGACATGTAGGCAGGCGTTCCTAGGCGAACCATATTCTGCGTTATTGCAGTCGTTGAATCTAGTGAATGTGAGATGCCGAAGTCGATTACTTTCGGCCCATACTTAGAAAGAATGACATTAGATGGCTTCAAATCACGGTGGATCACTTCTACTTCGTGGATAGCGACCAGTGCGGCCGCCATCTGTACTGCGAGGTTGTGGACATCGCCTGGCGAGAGGGCACCCTCGCGTCGCACCTGCTCTTCGAGGGTTGGTCCATCGATGAACTCGGTGACAAGATACGGTCGACCGCTGTCGATGCCGGCGTCGAGTACGGTTGCTGTGCAGAACGCTTGTACTCGGCGTGCGGTTTCCACTTCCTTTATGAAGCGTCTGCTCAAGGTTTCATCTTGCGCGAACTCTGACCGGACGACCTTCAGGGCGGCTACGCCTCCTCCGGGTCTGGCGGCAAGGTAGACGGTGCCCATTGCGCCCTCGCCGAGGTGGCGAAGGAGGGAGTAGGGGCCGACTTGTTGTGGATCCCCGTCGCGAAGAGCAAAGCCGCGCTCGACGACCGGGTGCTCAACGTGTGACTGCTTACCTGGGCTGACTCGAGCACTTGGGCTCGGCGGGGCAACAATGTTTTGCGCACCACTCTGGGTTGTCGGTCGGGGCCACGGTTGGGGCTTCGGCTCGACGACTTTCTTTTTTGAATCATCTGTATTGGTTCTGCGAATTCTTTGTGCTTGCGGACCTCGCTGTCCTTGTCCGACGTCGAATTCGACGCGTTCGTTCTCTTTGAGCGTTTGGTAACCATCTCCTTCGATCTCGCTGTAGTGGGCGAACATGTCAGTACCGTCGTCCGCGGTGACGAAACCGAAACCCTTCTCGTCGTTCCACCACTTCACGTAGCCCTTGGTCAAGGTCTGAACTCCTCTTGTTGTTGGGTCACGTCGGGCGGACTTCGTCGATTAGCTCGACGAACAATGGACTGCCAACGACGTAGCTGCGGTACACGGATGGCTGCTCGACGGTCCCTGCTGTCATACTGCGCGCCAAGAATTCGGCGCGCTGTGGGACCTTGTGCACCTGCTCGAAGACCTCCGATGCGAAGGAGCCGATGCTTGCCGTGGTCTCGTGGCCCACGCCCATTGCGAGCGCCGCGAGCTTCTGCTGGATGATGAACGCGTGCGAACCGAGCCCCTGCGCGAGGTGACTTCCGCCGACGAGGTTGGCCGTCGAACCTCCCAGGAACACCAATCGATCACCGCTGCGTCCTGCGAAGAGAACTACACCTTCGTCTAGAACGGCCCAGTCGAGGTCGACTCGTGCACGGAAGTAGCCGTTCGTGGAACCGAGGTCGCCGACGGGTGCAGTCGCTTCGAGGTGTCGCTCAACGACGGCGAGTTTCGAGAGGCGAGTAGCAGAGGAGGCCAAGGTGGCAGGCCTGCTCAACTTGACTGAAAGGAGCTTCAGATCGATCTTTAGCTCCGAAGCAACCTCTTTACGGAGAGTCGTCGGCATCTGGTCGAGCAGCATCTCAATCTTGCTGTCGGATAGGTATACGAGGTATCGGAGCGGATTCCGCGCCTTCGCTTTTCGCCTGAACATTCGCGCTCCGCCTCGTGGGTATGACCGTGTCGTATACTGCTTCAAGTCCTGAAGTCGAGCAAGTCGGTCTGCTCGTTACAGGTCATGTTGCGACCGGGCGGCGAGGACTGCGACTCGGCCATAGGTCGCCAACACAAAGCCTGCCTACCGCTAACTCCTATCAAGTTGCTTCGACCCCATCAGGCCGTCTCAGGTTCCTTGGCCGTCTTCGGCGGCCGCCGAGGCTTGAACACGCGGTTGGTCGCTGCGCGAGCCCGCTTGTGGCTCGACGGGACGAGGTGGGTGTAGATCCGGAGCGTGTAGCCGGGGTCGTGGTGACCGAGGTACTCGGCGACTTCCTTGATCGACACGCCGTTGGCGAGCATGGTGGACGCGAAGAAATGCCTCATGGCGTGCATGCCGTCCCGACGCTCGACGTACTCCAGGCCAGCGCCCGCGAAGGCCGGTCGCCAGACGTGGTACGTGAAGTTGGCGCCCTTGATCACGTTCCTGATCGGCTGCCCGGCGTAGACGCTGCGCTTTGTTGCCCGGCCGATCAGCACGCGTACGGTCTCCGGCCGGCCACCCGGTTCGAGCCAGGGGAGCGTCAGCGTGACCGGCTCGAAGGTGGCCATGTAGTCGTCAATGTCATCGAGCACGCCCTGCCCGAGCGGCACCACCCGCGTCTTGCCACCCTTGGGCGGGGAGAACACCGGCTGAGTCCCGATCCACCGGATCTGACGCTGAACGTTGACGATCATCTCGTCCCGGTCGACGTCGTCCGGGCTGAACCCGAAGATCTCCATCTGCCGCAGCCCGAGCCCGGCCCCGAGCGGCACCGTGACGGTGTACTCGGCGGGCAGCGCGAGCCGAACCGCGCGGACTCGACTGTCCGGCCACGGGATGACCTTCCGCTGGACGGGCTTGGGCCGCTTGACGCTCTTCGCGCGGCAGGGATTCGCCCGGATCTTCTTGTCGTCGTAGGCCGCCTGGAGGATGGCAGACACGGTGTCGAAGAGCACCGCGCGGGTGGACGCCATCAGGCCGCGCCCGCCTTCGCTCTTCGGCCGTTCCAGCCCGTCGAGCCAATCGCGAATGGTGTCGGTCTTCGCTGCCACCTTGAGCGGCTTGTCGCCGAGGAACGGGAAGACCCCGGTCTTGAGATGGTTGCTCACCGTCTGCCGGGTCCCCGCGTCGGCCGACTGGCCCTTGCGCCACTGGGCCGTGTAGTCGCGGAACTTCTCTTCGCCGGACTCGGCCGAGATGTACTCACCGGCGAGCACATCGTGTTGCATCTTGGTCAGGAAGGTCTTGGCCTTCGTAAGTTGCTTGTCCGGAAAGGACTTGCTCCGCTCGTTGCCTTCGGGATCGTAGTAGCGGACCTTGTACCGGTCGCCCTTGCCGAACAGTTCGGTCTTCTCGCGGACTGGGTGGCCTTTGGCGTTGAAGACCGGCTTACCGTCCCCGTCTTTCTTCTGCCGCCACCATCGATCTTGCACGTGGCCTTTCATCGTTTTCTCCTATCCTGGTTGGATTTTGATGCGGCTTAACCCCATGCCCGAGGCTGATCGGGCATGGGGTGTCGTAGCCGGGACCTTCTATGCGGCACCGTCATGGCTGAGCTGGTCGATCCAAGCTCGTACCGTTTCGGGGGAGTACCGGACGTGTTTGCCCATCCGAATCCACGCGGGGCCGTAGCTCTTGAAACGCCAGTCCCGCAGGGTCTTCTCGGGTATCCCGAGGAAGGTGGCCAAGTCCTCAGGCGTCCACAGGCCCTCGATGCTCACCACCTTGATCCGTGCGCTCATGTCTGCCCCCTCAGGCCGCCAGAGATGGAGTTGCCGAAGTAACTTCGCCCGGTGGTCCGGCCGCGAGTAGCGCTAGGTCGTACTCCGCCTTCCACGTGATCCGCTCCGAGATGGCGCGCATGACCAATTGGTCCCGTGGCGGGCAGTGGGTGTCGCCGGGCTCGACTTTGCGCCACACGAAACGATCCGGGGCCGGTTCTGGCTTGCTGATCCCGACCGCCGCCAAGGCGGACAGCACGAAGCCCCGGCGATCGGCCTTGTGGTCAGCCACCGTCTTGCCGGACCACTTGCGCGACACGAGGACTCGCCGCCCCGGCAGCCCGAGGGTTGTCCGGCGATGCGCCCGGCCTTTGCAGTGCCCAGGAACCGTCTTCCCGTTCGCTCCCTTCGGGTTGACGCCATACAGCAGCCACACGGCGCAGCGCGGCGAGCACGGCGTCACGGCCAGGTGGGCATGAAGCATGTCGTGGTGATCCCGCTGGCCGGCTGTGTCCGCATCGACGACCTCACCGGTCGACTTCGTCAGGTACTTGGTCAGATAGCCGATGTGCCGCCCGGCCTCCTCCGTCCCGCCGAGGATGCCCTTCGAGTGCACCTGCGTGCCGAACCGCACGACATGAGCCGGTTCCTCCACGGCAGCCACAGCGTCATCCCACGCCGTCAACGGCTCCCGGGTCTCCGGATCCACAAAGGAACGGGAATCGGGATCCCATAACGGGTTCCGGTCCGGGTAGACCAGTTCGTCATGAGTAGGCCACCACACCTGGTGGTAGGTCGCTTCGGTGACGAGCCGGATGGTCTCGTGCGAGATCGCGCCCCGCAACGCCGCGTGCAGATGCGGGGCCGCCCGCTTCTGCGGTTCGACCGTGGCGAAGTACTGCACGTCCCAGCCGACGACGCGGCGGAGGTTCTGCCACCACCGATCCACCAGCGCCGCGAAGTGCACCGCATCCCGAGCCGCCCGCCGATAGTCATACGACGCCGGGTCGACCGGAGAGCCATCCGACCGGACCCGCCCGTAGGTGTCGCAGGTCAGCGTGACGAACATCGACGGCCGGAACTTGCCCGCGAACTCCTTCCCGACCGTCGTCTTTGCGACCTTGCGCCGAGGCAGGTTCGGTGCGTCCTGGCGCCGCTTGGTCGACCGCTTCACCGCCTTGCGTTCCGGGACGTCGAGAGCGGGCAGGCGACCGGTCATGCCCGAGGCCCGCAGTTCCGCGTCCACACTCGCGACCTCTGCCCGGAGCTCTTCGGCCTCTGCCTCGTCCCCGGCCGCCACCACGTCGCGGTAGTGCGCGGCCAGGTCGGCCCGGTAGGTCAGCAGCTCGGTTTGGGTCTCCGAGGGCTTCTCCCGGGTAATCACCGGCTCTTCGGTCAGGTGCCATCCTTCACGGCACTGGGCCTGCCGCAGGGCCTTCGCCTTCCGGGCGCATGGCAGGCACACCGACTCCACGGTAGAGCCGCAGGGGACGGGGACGTAGCGGACTTCGCCGGTTTCGGTGTCGCCGACCTCCATTGTGAACGGCCGGACGCACACTCCGTGCTTCTCCGCCGTGGCCTTGACGACGTCGGCGGAGAGGGCACCGCGGATTCGCTCGATTGGGGTGGCCGGCACCGCCGGGGCCTGCGAGTTTTCGCTGGTGATGGTCATGCCGACCTCCCTTCGCCCGTGCGTCGATCGGCCAGGCTGATCACCTGGGCGCCGCCGTTGGTGACGTAATGCTCCAGTTGCTTGATCGTGTGATCGGGCACCCACCCGGCCCGCACGCGCAGCGGTTCGCGGATGCCTTCGCCCCAGACGTAGCCGACCCCGGCCGCTGATTCCGGGATGCGGTTCGCCCACGCCCCGCGTTCGTACGCGCCGTCTCCGAGGACCATCGGGACCTGCGTCTTCGAGGTCAGCCGCATCGCGATCCGCCGAGGCAGCAGCTCCCGTACCGGCACCGTGTCCTTTGTCGGCTCCTGCACGTAGCCCCGGACCGTGAACCCGAGCGCCCGGCCTTGGGTGGTCAGGATCGCCACCTTCTCCACGATGGCGTCGCGGGTCTTGCGGTCGGTGTACTTGGTCAGCGCGCCGATCTCGTCGAACTCCAGCAGCTCCACCGGGTAGTCGGTGGAGATGGGGACCTGTCGGGTGTGTCCGGCGAACTCGCGCTTGCGCTTGTCCAGCTCGTCCAGGAGGGCGTCAAGGACCTGGACCGCTTCCTGTCCGCTCTGGCCGTAGCGGGCGAAGATCCCGCGCCCGTAGGACAGCTCCATAGCCTTCGGATCGATCCCGGAGACCCGCACCAGACCGGCCCGGATCGCCGAGGCCGCCGCCACCAGCGGGCACCACATCACCGAGTTCTTCCCCGACCCGGTGGCCCCGGCAACCAGGGTGTGCGCGCCGGTACCGACCAGCGGGAGCCGCCAGGGCTTGCCGTACTCGGTCGACCCGGCGAACACCGCCCGCAGGTCCACCCCGGTGCCGTCCGCGGAGACCAACTCCGGCACAGGCAGGCACGCGACCGGTGAGGCGAGGAGGTCCCGGCGCATGAAGTCGATCGAGACCACGTCGGGCTCGAGTTCCCGGATCTGGCAGCGGGTGACCTTCCTGGCGACCGCCAGCGCGCGGGCTCCGTCGTCGAAGTCCTCTGGCTTCTGACCGGGCACCAGCCGTACCCGGACCTCATCCCACGAGGCCCCGGAACGGACCGACAGCAGCTTGGGCACCGCGATCCCGGCCGACCGGTCCTGACTGTGGGAAACCGTCTTCCGGCCTCGTCGACCGCCGACCAGGGACACCGTGACGTCGACCGGCACCGAGGCGTCCCGGACCACCAGGCCGCAGGCGGTCAGCCAGCCGGCCAGCTTCCGGCCGTAGAGCGCCCAGCGTAGCCACCACGAGCGCACCCACCGCCCGCACCACTGGTCGTAGCTCACCGCGTCCAGCCGCCACCAAACGAGCTGTACCAGGCCGAGCACGACGAGGGTGACCAGGAGCGAGAGCCCGCCGAGGTACCGGCACCAGGCCCACGCCGCGACGAGGGTGAGGCAGGTCCGCCAGTGCGTCACAAGTTGCCGAACAACCCAGCCGATCGCGCGCGCCAGGCCCCAGACCACCATCCCGACGACCGCGAGCGCGGCCAGCATCTCCGCCAAGCCCGCCAGCGCCCGGCCGATCTTCGCCAGCACCCACAGCAGCACCGCCAGGCCACCGCCGACTGCCATCAGCGTCATCACGCCGTGCGCGTCCATCAGCGACCACCCCGCACACCGGCCGTGTGGAGGACCAGCGGCAGCATGCCCATGCAGGGGGCGCACTTGGTCTCTCCGGGCAGCAGGCGCGCGAACTTCTTGCATTCCGCGCAGCGCATCCGGGTGACCCCGGTTGACTGGCGTTGGTTGTCATCATTTATCGTTTGCATTGTTCACTTCTCCAGTGGACAGACGCAGAACCGGCGAAAAGGTTGGTAGCCAGGGAACCGGTTCTGCGTTCTAAAAGGGACACTTGCGTGCACGTGGGGACGCGTTTATCCGCCACACGTCCCCACGTGCGGAATCATCGATCTTCAGTTCTTCTCAGACTTGTCTGTACTGTCCTCGTGAGCGGAGCTGGACCCCCTCGGCGAGCAGGATATTGCGAGTTTGGTTGTAGCTCATGCCATACATGGCAGCGACTTGCCGGATCGTCCGTCCGTACTCGTACGAGTTGACCAATCCCGGCGGAGTCGGTGGCAGGCGGATCTTCGGCGGCCGCAGCACAACTCCGGCGTCGATAAGAGTGGTCCGCACCTTCCGGTAGCTGAACGGATACTCTGCCACCAGAGACTCGATCGTCTCACCGTCGGAATAGCGCTTGACCAGCTCGATAACGACTGCCGGATCTACCTCGCTAGTCACGTCTCCTCTCCGAAACCTGATCGCCATTCCGGCCGTTTCGTCAGCTTCTCGACTTGACGCATTTCGTAGCCGACCCAGTACAACGCCTCCCAGTGGTGACGCCGGTCGGTCTTCGCGACCCGTTCGTACATCGCCGCGTTCGCCCGGTGGAACGCCACCCACTCCGCCGTCTTCGCGTCGACCTCGGGGCGCAGCACGAATACCGCCTCCCGGGCGTCAGCCAGCGTCACGACCTCGTCATGCGCCTTGACCACCGTCGCCGTCTCCATCAGATCCGACCGATGCCGCCGCGCGAGCTGTCAGCAGCGCCGCCAGATCGTCCACGCCGTCGCGGAGCCGGAGAAGGAATGCCACGCAGGCCGGCCACTGCTCCAGATCCTCCGGAACCGTGAGAGACACCACCGACGTCGCGCCGGTCACGACCAGCATCGGAGGACTGGCCGGATGAGGTCCGGTCTCCTCCACTGCCACCGAATCCCGGAACTCGACCCTCCACGTCACGCCGAACCCGTCGACCCGAAGCACCATCACCGTCTGCCTTACTTGCCCAATCCCGTGCCAGCTCGGCGAACCCTTCGGCTGCCGACTCCAGAGCCGCGACGCACCACCACGGCAGACCACGCGTCCGCGCCAGCTCATGCCACGCCCGCGACACCCGCCGCGCCGCATGCGACGTGTTGAGCGACGACGTGGGCGAGAAGACCCGCGTGCCGTGCTCCCACGCCGCCATGTAGTCGCGGTACGCCGATTCCCACGCCCGGACCAGCTCGTTGAACGCCGCAGCGTCGCGAACCGGCCCGGACGCGTTCATGCCGCTCACGCCGCCTTGGTCGCAGCTTCGCCAGCCGTGGCGGAGCGCGCCGACTTCGAGCCCGAACCGCTCCCGGCCGCCTTGAAGCCGGTCGCCCGGAACGTGTACGACTGGTACTTGAACTCGCCCTGGCCGGCCACCTTCGGCTCCGCCGTCAGCCCCTCCAGCTCGATCGGACGCATGCCCGGCAGGGCTTCGGAGGTGGCCGGGACCGGCTGAACGTCCGCCAGCAAGGTGATCTCGAACGAGGCCCGCTTCGCCTTCGTCTCATCCGGGTCGGTCACCGTCGCCTTCCACTGGCGCTTGCCCGTCACCTCGTCCACTCGCTGCCGAGCCGGGCGGCCTGCCGTCCGGTCCTCGCGAGACTGGTACTCCGTGTCCGCCGTAACATCGCCGACCATGACGAGCCCCTGCGGGAACGCCTGGTCGAACGCAATTTCGAACCTGTAACCCTTGGCGATAGCCATTTCGCTTGCTCCCTGAATGTTGTTCTCAGTCAGTCGCTTCTGGTGCCTGGTCGTCTACTCGTGTCGTGGTCGAGTTCAGTGCGGCCCGTACCGCTTCGAGTTCCTTGCTCAGCACCGCAATGGCGTCCGAATCCACAAGCAGGACTACCGGGAACGCCTTGCCGAACCGGATCTCGGCTCGGTTCGCGTACGTGAGCGCGCGGACCCGGATGGGGAGATCTGCCGTGACGTGGATCTGGACCGTGTCACGCATGCCGGTCGCGCCTACACCGCAAGCCGACGCAGCGCCTGCGTTCCCACATCACGCGTCCGGCCGTCGAGCACGGGCCCCACGCTTCGAGTCGTCATGCCTGCCTTCCTCTCTTCGCCGCCGGACGGACCCCGGCAATCTGCCCTCCAATCTCCGGCAAAAGGCGGGACATGATCACCACGTGGCGGGACATCTCGGGACGTCCCTGGTACGGTCGAAGACGTCCCTAAAAGTCCCAAGGGGTGCTGATGCCGAACGAACGCCTGCGTGACGCGCTGCTGCGCAACGGCCTGACCTTGGAACAGGTCGCCAAGGCCGTTGGCGTCGACCAGAAGACCGTTGAACGCTGGATCACCAAGGGGCGCCTGCCGTACCCGAAGCACCGGCACAAGATCGCGGCGATGGCGCGCGAGTCAGAGACGTACCTGTGGCCGGACTCGGTGGCACCGGAGCGCAAGGCCGAGACGGCGGCCGCCGAGGTCGTGCGGGTGTTCCCTCACCGCAACGCCATCCCGGTCGAGCTGTGGGACCGGCTGATCAAGGAGGCGTCGGAGACCGTTGAGGTCCTGGTGCACGCTGCCCTGTTCTTGGTCGAGCGCCCGCGCTTCATCAAAGACCTGACGGCCAAGGCTGCGGCCGGTGCGAAGATCCGGCTGGCCTTCGGTGACCCGGAGGGCGACAGCGTCGCACTACGCGGCGAGGAGGAGCAGCTTGGCGACGGAACGCTTCCGGCGCGTATCCGTAACGCCTTGGCGTTCTATCGGCCGCTGATCGGCGTCGAAGGTGTCGAGATGCGGTTCCACAACACGACGCTGTACAACTCGATCTTCCGGTTCGACGACGAGATGATCATCAATACGCATGTGTACGGGTTCCAGGGGGCACACGCCCCGTCGCTCCATCTCAGGCGGCTTTCCGCCGGTGACCTCTTCGAGACGTACTCGGAGAGCTTTGAGTCAGTCTGGAACCTTGCCAAGCCGGCCAGCTTCTGAGGAAGCGATGGTGACTAGGGATGCCGACGTCGATCAGACACCACCCACAAGTTGTTCCTAAGATCAGGGTGGCCCCATCAGTGCCCCAAATAGCTAGGAGGCCACAGCGTGACGCGCGTCGACTACTACAACGACCCCGATGCCCCTAAAGCCAACAGTATCGCCGTTGCGGTTTCTGCATACATCCAGGACGACGAAGGTCGGATTTTGATGATCCGGAGAACGGACAATGACCTGTACTCGATCCCCGGCGGTCAGTTGGAGGTCGGCGAGACCCTGGCGCAGGCAGCTGTTCGTGAAGTCTGCGAAGAGACCGGCATCGAGTGCGAGATAACCGGTGTTATAGGGCTCTATTCTAACCCCGGTCACGTCATTGCCTACGACGACGGCGAGGTCCGCCAAGAGTTTTCGATCTGCTTCCGTGCCAACGCAACGGCAGGTGAATTGCGCACCAGTAGCGAGAGCAAGGAAGTACTTTGGGTCGCACCCTCAGAGTTGAACAACCTGAAAATTCACCAATCGATCCGATTGCGACTGCAACACGCCATGGATAACCAATCAGCCGTCTACTTCACATAGCCCGTCATGTTCCCGCTGGTCGGGCGAATTTGGTGACGTCCGCCATCCCGTCGCCTGGCTATCATGTCGCGCTGGGGGCGGCAGGTTGGCAAGTTCGGCCGACGGATGTGCGGGAAGGTTGCGGCCGAACGCGGTCTAAAACGAGACAACACCAGGCGGCGGGGTGACGACCAAGCGGGTTGCTACTGTAATCCTTCTTGATTTTCGGGATAGATCCTATCCACCTCTTCAAGCCAGCTCTTGTAGTGACTTCGCGATTCGTAGAACATCAACAGTCCCGCATTCATGCGGCTCAAAACTTTATCGAGATCTTTCGAGAACCCTTTTCCGCCTTCAATCGATGTCATCATGGACTCCGTGGTGCTCGTAGCCTCAAGTGACCTCTCTGCCATTTCGCGAACATTTTTAAGAAAATCCAGCACATCTCGATTTTCTGGGTTAGCGGCCTCGCCGCTGGCGCCAACCATGCGAATGATGGAGATAATGCCTGGACCAATTCCCTGAATTACTTCACGCAGCTCGTCGCTGATCCTGAACGACTCTTCAACTACGGGCTGGAGTTCCTTCGCGAGATTCCTAGCTACGGCAAGACGTTGGCCAAATGAGGTTGCATTTGCAATGGGTCCAGTGGCATTCGAAACGAGCTCGTTGAATTGGCTGATCTCCTTACCGTAGGTGCTCGCAAGGATGCCCACGCGGGGTAGGTCTTCTTCCGCTTTGGCTATCTCCTCAAGGGTGCCTTCCCTTAATTCCGGGTTTGCAGTATCGAAATTCTCGTCGGTATCAATGAGTGCACTTGAACTATCGATAGTTGATTGTTCGTCAAGCGCTTCTTCGATTCGCTGGGAGATCTGTTCGATAATCAGCATCCACGACGAAGAACCGACTTCTTCGCCGCGAAGACTGGATGCGTCTTTCCATTGCAATTGTTTAATTTCAGACCATTGTTCGTCATTTGGAAAAAGACGGTCAATTCGATCTTGGGGGAATAAAAGGATAGGGATCACAAGCTTACGGCCCTCGCGGCTGGGCAAGAATGCGAAGAAGCTCGCTAGTTCCTCTCGGCAGGCGGGACTTTTAAGATACGATGGCGATATAAAGGCGAGTAGCACGGTGGCGTTATTTAGGCCTGCACGAATCCTATCTCGCCAGTTCTCGCCAAGTCGAATTGATTCGGTGTCGAAAAATATCCCGACGTCCAGACCGGTTAGGCTTGCGTAGGTGTCCGCTATCCCTTCGGCAAGCTTCTTCACTCGGCCGTGCGAAGAATTATCGTCCTTATGCGCATATGAGACGAACACTGAAACATCGTTACCGGCAACTGCGTGCCGAGTCGGCGGGGTATCCTTGTTCTCATCGGTACTCAATGACAGTCATCCTCATCTCTGCCGAATTTAGCTCTATGGGATCAAGACGCGCCGCCGACGGCGGCGCGCGCGTCACCTCCCGTACGGCGGGCTCGCCCGGATACGACACGGACGGCCTGCCGCTCCGCTTCGGCCGCCGGTCGCCGGGCGGCCCGCCGGAGGGCAGGGCCGCGTACGCACGCCGCCGGGACCTGGTTGATCCGTCCGTCCGCATACGTCCAGAGACGTCGCACAGTCGATCAGTGTTACGCCGACCAGGTCACCATCCGATGACCGCTCCCTCGTCAGCGATCGTTTAACACCGGCCGACCGCCATCAAGGGCGCCTTCGGCGTCGCTGCGCGATGGACGCAAGCGCCCACCCTTGACACCGGCCCTCCGGCGCTAATGGCAGCAGGGACGAGGAAGACGGGGCAGGGCTGCCACCAGGCCAGATGGACACAGGGGCGGCAAGGAGCCAGGCCGTCTACAGGCCGTCAGAAGTCCAGACGGGCCCGGACGCGACCGGACCCAACAGACGCAAAAGAGCAGGTCAGAGGCGGTACGCCCAGGAACGCCCCCAGGCCCACCGACCGCCTGGATAGTTCATGAACAAGAAGCCCATCCGGCTCTGAGGGCTATTCGAGGGCTATTCGGAAACCTCGCCGTCCCGGATGGAGCGGGCCACCTCGCGGTCGATCTCCGCTTGCTCGCGCTCTGCGCCGGCCGCCGATGCCGACAGGCGGGCCTTCGCGCGCTGCACCTCCGCGCCGGCGCGGTCGAGCAGTTCGTGGTCGATCTCCGCGAGGGTGGTTTCGAAGTCCGGACTGGCTCCCGGGAAGGATTCGAAGCGGGCTTCGTGAAAGCGGATTCGCTCCTCGCGCTTGTCGGCCGAGGATTCGCGCTGGTCGGCGCGGTGCTCGCGTTCGTCGGCGCGGTGGTCGCGCTCGTCCGCCTTGCGGTCGCGCTCGTCTGCCTTGCGGTCGCGTTCGTCGGCGATGCGGTCGCGCTCGCTCTTCGCCCGCTCGTCCATGCTTGCCAGGGTACGGCCGGAGAGGACCGGCCGCCTATCGGCTCACGGGATGATGCCCCGTGAGGCCAACGCGTCCGCCAAGCGCTGCCGCAGCTCCTGAGCCGTCGCCTGGACGTCGATCTCCGCCGGTGGGGACAGCACCTTCGAGATCACCGTCGAAAGGTTCTGGTACGCCGGGGTGAGCGGGCGGACCGCCGCGTCCGTGAGGGCCGCCTGGATGTCGCCCTTCATCGGGTACTGGTCGGCCATCGTCGGGTTTTCCTTCGGGTCGGCCGGTTTCGCCGGGTCCAGCGGGCCGTTGTCGCGGTAGATCGACGCGATGCTCGGCGGGATGCCGTCCACCAGGGCCTGGTACTTCTGCGAAGTCGCGTTCCGCAGGCACAGCGCCGCTTCGAACGCTTCCGGCTTGTGCTGCGAATACGTCGACACCGCCAGGTTGAACCCGCCGATCGTGACGCGGCTGGCGCGGCCCGGGTCCACCGCCGGGTAGCGCGTCCACTTGAAGTGCGCGAGGTCCTGCGGCTTTTCCTTGGCGTAGGAGGCGTAGACGAACGGCCAGTTCAGTTCGGTCGCCGCCTGCCCGCGCTGGAAAGCCTGCCGGATGTCGTCCTCCTTCTGGTTGGTCAGCGACGGGTCGGTGATCCCCGCGGTCGTCAGCTTCTTGAGCAGCTCCAGGGCCCGCACGGCGCCGTCGTCCATCACCACGGACTTGCCGTCGTCGGACAGGATGTGCCCGCCCGCGGAGGCGACCAGCGTGTTGTAGAAGACGACCAGGCCTTCGTACTGGGCGCCGGTGAACACGACCTGGTACGGCTTCCCGGCGGCCTTCAGCTGCTGCGCCTGCGTCATCAGCTCGTCGAACGTCTTCGGCGGCGACGGCGTGATCCGGTCGTCGTACCAGAGCAGCTGGACGTTCGTGTTCTTCGTGGCGCCGTACAGCTTTCCGTTCCACTTGGCGGTGGCCAGCGGCCCGGGCAGGACGTCCTGCGTGGCCGCGGCCGCGTTCGCGCCCGTCCACTCCTCGGCCCAGCCCGCCTCGGCGAACTCCGGGACCCACGTGACGTCGAGGCCGAGCACGTCCAGCGAGGTGTCCCCGGCGGCGAGCCGGCGCACCATCTGCTCGCGCTGGCCGTCCGCGCCGCGCGGCAGCTTGTTGTAGACGATCTTGTAGCGGCCCGCGGCCTCCTGCGTGCACCGGTCGACCACCGTCTGCAGGTGGTCCTCCGGCGAGATGTACAGGTTGATCGTCAGGCCCGCGGCCGAGGAGCACGCGGCGAGCGCGGAGGCGGCCAGCGTGACCGCGCCGACGACGGGAAGGAGCTGGCGCATGTCGGCCTCCTTGCCGGACAGGCAACGCTTGATTGCAAGCGCTTGCATCGATGATTAGCCTTAATCAAGGCAAGTGTCAACGCCTGATGGGAAACTGGTTGCAAGCGTTTGCGGCGAATGGGGCAGGAGATGCCGGACAAGCTCGACGACGTGGCCCGGCTCGCCGGCGTCTCGGCGGCCACGGTGTCGCGGGCCCTGCGCGGGCGGCCCGGGGTCGCCGAAGGCACGCGGACCCGGGTGCTGGCGGCCGCGGCGCGGCTCGGGTACGCGATCTCGCCCGCCGCGTCGAGCCTGGCCACGGGCCGCACCGGGACGGTCGGCGTGATCGTCCCCTACGTCGACCGCTGGTACTTCTCGCGGCTCATCTCCGGTGTGGAGCGGGTGCTGCGCGACGCCGGGACGAGCCTGCTGCTCTACAACCTCGGCGACGACCCGGGCCGCGCGCGGTTCTTCGCCGATCTGCCGCTGCGGCGCCGCGTCGACGCCGTGCTCGTGCTTTCCCTGCCGCTGACCGGGGCCGAGCGCGACCGGTTGCTCGGCCTCGGCACGCCGCTGGTCACGGTCGGCACCGAGGAGCCCGGCGCGGACTCCGTCGGCATCGACGACCACGCGGCCGCGGTGGGCGCGATGCGCCACCTCGTCCAGCTGGGCCACCGGGAAATCGCGTTCATCGGGGAGAACGCCCCGGTGCCGCTCGGGTTCACGACGCCGCTGCGACGGCTCGAGGCCTACCGCGAGGTCTACCACGCGGTGTGCCGGGAGGACGGCCGCGAGCCGGAGGCGGCGTTCGAGACCGGCGGCGGGTTCACCGTCGCGGGCGGGGAACGCGCGATGGGCACCCTCCTCGGCCTGCCGCGCCGGCCGACCGCGGTGTTCGCCGCCTCCGACGAAATGGCGTTCGGCGCGCTGCGCACGCTGCGCCGGGCCGGGCTTCGGGTGCCGGACGACGTCTCGGTGCTCGGGTTCGACGATCACGAACTGGCCGACCTGCTCGACCTGAGCACGGTCGCGCAGCCCGTGGCCGAGCTCGGCGAGCGGGCCGGGCGGTTGCTGCTCGCGCGATTGTCCGGTGGAAAAATCGCGACATCGCCGTCGATTCTCGGGACACAACTAGTCCTTCGGGGGAGTACCGCGCCACCGAAGGCGCTCTGACCAGCGGTTCTTACGGCGTTGCTCTGTTCGGTCGATTGCGGCCAAGTGGATCACCGGGTCAAATAATCGCCGACAAGGATTAATCGCCGTGAGGAGCTGGCTGTGCACTGGGGGTCCGTGCTCGAAGAAGGCGGAGCGGGGATGGTCCGCCCGTACTTCCGCACCCACGGCCGAACGCGGCCGACGCGGGATCTGCCGATCGAGACGCTGGTGTCGATCACCCAGCGCGGTCAGGCCGTGGTGCGGGGGAGCACGACGGAAGAGTCGGAGATCTGCGCGCTGCTGCGGACCTCCCAGTCGGTCGCGGAGGTCGCCGCGCGGCGGCGGATCCCGCTGGGCGTCGCGCGGGTCCTGCTGTCCGATCTGGCCGACCGGGGGCTGGTCATCGTGCACACCGCGCGCAAGAGTTCCGGGAACCGGCCCAGCCTCGAGCTGATGGAACGCATCCTCCACGGCCTCAGCCGGCTGTGAACTCCCGGATCAGCCGCGCGAGCTCGGCGGGCTGATCGAGCGGGACCAGCGTGTAGCTGTCATCGACCTCGACGAGCTTTCCCTTGGGCAGCAAGGCGGCCAGCCGCTTCCCGTGCTCCGGTGGCATCACGCGGTCCTCGGCGGCCCAGACGACCAGGACGGGCCGGTCGAACGCCGGCAGCCGCTCGGCCGCCTCGACCAGGAGGTTCGGGGCCGCCGCGGCCGCGCGCAGGACGCGGACCGTGTCGCGGCGGACGTCCGCCCGGCTCAGCAGCGGCCGGATCCAGCCCGCCGAAACGGCGTCGCCGCGTTTCGTCAGCCAGCCGAACGCGATCGGGAGCCGGCGCACCGCGCGCAGCCGCATCTGCTGCATGAACGCGCCGAACAACGCCGGTGACAGCTTCCCGGTGAGGAACAGCGTCCTGCCGGTGAGCCCGGGCGGGAAGTTGTCGAAGGCGTCGCACGAGGCGAGCACCACGCGGCTGACCCGCGGAGCACCGTCCGCCATGAGCAGCTGCACCAGCGCGCCGCCGGTGTCGACGCCGACCAGGGTGACGTCCCGCAGGTCGAGCTGCTCCAGGAAGCCGGCCAGCAGGCGGGCGATGCCGGGCATCGAAAGGTCGGCGTCCGTCGGCATCGGGTGCCGGTGCGCGCCCAGCGGCAGCGTCGGGACGACGCAGCGGTGGTCCGGCAGCGCCGCGACCGGGCCGTCCCACAACGTGCCGTCCATCAGCAGGCCGTGGACGAAGACGACGACCGGGCCCGGCCCGCCCGTGTCGGTGTACTCGACGGTGCCCGCCCCCAGCGCGATTTCCATGCCAGAAGTGAACCACGCGGTTCACATTGTGTCGAGAGCTTCCTCCCGCTCCACCGCGCGCAGGAGCGCCTCGAACCCGGCGGCCGCGCCTGCGCCGTCCGGGCTCGTCAGCAGGTCCACGAGGAAGCCGCGCAGGGTCGCGAGGATCATCGAAGCGACCTCGAACTTCCGCTGGTCCGGCCAGCCGGGCGGGCAGAACTCCATGAGCGTCGGCAGGTACTGCTGGGACGCGCCGTGGCCGAGCGCCGCGTACCGGCCCGGGTCGTACATCGCCAGGCCCATCGCCTGGTCGAGGACCCGTCGCAGCTCCGACTCCTCGTCGCGCAGGCTCACCCAGGCGGCGCGGACGCGGTCGGTGAGCGTCGAGGGCGTCTCGGCGACGGCCGTCAGCGCGTTGCCGATCCGCCGTTCCCGCAAGGCGAAGACCGCTTGGCGGAGTAGGTCCTCCGCGCTCGCGAAGTGGTAGAGCAGCACCTTGTGCGTCGTCCCGGCGGCCCGCGCGGCGCGCCGCAGTGAGAAGTCGACCAGGCCGTTCTCGGCGACGTCGTCGGTGACCTTCGCCAGCAGCTCCCGGCGCCGGGCCTCGCCGCGGGCCGAGCCGGTCGAGCGCCGGTAGCCGGTAGCGTTGTCCATGGCCGACAGCTTGGCACGGGGAGGGGTCGTCGATGCGGGTACTGGTGACCGGGGGCAACGCCGGGATCGGGTACTTCGCCGCGGAGCAGCTGGCGTCGGCGGGTGCCGAGGTGGTGATCGGCAGCCGGGACCCGGCGAAGGTGGAAGCCGCGAAGAGCGCCCTTCGCGCGCGGGTCGCCGGGGTGAAGGTCGAGCACGTCCGGATCGACCTCGCGGACCTGGCTTCGCTCGAGGCGGTCGACCCGGGTGAGCTGGACGCCGTCGTCTGCAACGCGGGCGTCATGCTCGACGAGCCGCCGCGGCGCGAGACCCCCGCCGGGCACGAGCTGATGTTCGGCACCAACCACCTCGGCCACTTCGCGCTGGTCGCCCGGCTGATGCCGGTGCTGGCGCCGGACGCGCGCATCGTCACCACCGGCAGCTTCGCGGCCAAGTCCGCGAGCCTCGACTTCGCCGACCTCCAGAGCGAGCGCGACTACCGGCCGAAGCGGGCGTACGAGCGGTCCAAGCTGGCCCAGATGCTGTTCGCGCTGGAGCTCGACCGGCGGCTGCGGGAGGCGGGCTCGAAGCGGCTGAGCGTGGTGGCCCATCCCGGTGGTGCGCTCGACTCGCTGACGCCGTCACGGCCACCCGTGCACGTCCGCACCGCCGGCGAGTGGCTCACGGGGCTGCCGGCCCGGGTTCTGCTGCAGGGCAAGGACGCCGGCGCGCGGCCCGCCGTCCGCGCGGTGCTCGGCCCGGACGTCACCGGCGGCCAGCTGTGGGGCCCGCGCGTCTTCGGCCTGCGCGGCCGCCCGCGGCTCGAGGAACGCTGGAAGAACCTCGCCGACGACGCGGCCGCCGGGCGGCTGTGGGCGGAAAGTGTCACGCTGACCGGGGTGGACCCGCTGGGCTGAGTGCACAGCGCCGACGCCCTGGCTGTGCACATCGCACGGTGACGCCGCCGGAACCGCTGCCTACGGTGCGGGGAACCGTTCCCCTTCCCGGAATAGGAGGTCGGCGTGGCCTCAGCAGTCGGTGTCGATGACTATGCCCTCACCAGAGTGCCGGACCAGGCCCGGTACTCGTGGTGGTCGGTCGCCGTCCAGCGGTTCGGCCAGGTGTCCGCCCTGTCCCAGTTCCTGCTCGGAGCCACCGTCGGCTTCGGGATGAGCTTCTGGAACGCGGTACTGGCGTTCACGTTCGGCTCGGTCATCCTGGAGCTCATCACGATCCTCGTCGGCGTCATCGGCGTCCGCGAAGGTCTTTCGACGTCCATGATCGCCCGCTGGACCGGCTTCGGCCGCGGCGGCTCGGCGCTCATCGGGCTCGCCATCGGGATCAGCCTCATCGGCTGGTTCGGCATCCAGTCCGCGGTCTCCGCGGAAGGGCTCGTCTCGCTCATCGGCGGCCTGCCGGAGTGGGGCTGGGCGCTCGTGTTCGGCCTGCTCGTCACCGCGATCGTGGTGCGCGGCTTCCACTCCATGGCCTGGACGGCGTACGTGACCGTCCCGGCGTTCCTGGTCCTCGTCGGCTGGTCGGTCATCTCGGAGCTGACCCGCCACGACGTCGGCGCGCTCGTCTCCTCGGCCCCGCCCGGGCCGTCGCTGAGCCTGCTCCAGGGCACCACGCTGGTGGCCGGCGGCTTCATCGTCGGCGCCGTCATCACCCCGGACATGACCCGCTTCAACCGGTCCACTTCGGACGTCGTGAAGCAGACGCTCGTCGGGATCACGCTCGGCGAGTACGTCATCGGCCTCTCCGGCGTGCTGCTCGCGCACGCCGTCGGCAGCGCCGGGATCACCACGATCGTGACGTCGTCGGTCGGCTGGGTCGGGCTGCTCATCGTCATCGCCGGCACGATGAAGATCAACGACTGGAACCTGTACTCCTCGGGGCTGGGCGTCGTGAACTTCATCGGCACGGTGTCCGGGCGCAAGGCCCACCGCGGCCTGGTCACCGCGGTACTCGGCATCGCGGGCAGCGTGCTCGCCGCGGCCGGGATCCTGGCCAAGTTCACCGACTTCCTCACCGTGCTGGGCGTCGCGTTCCCGCCGATCGCCGGGATCATGGTCGCCGAGTACTTCGTCGTGAAGAAGTGGCGCGGGGACCTGGAAGCCGCCCGCGCCCGGGGCACGGTTCCCGAAGACGCCCCGGTGTGGGTGCCGGCCACGATCGTCGTCTGGATCGCCGCGGCGCTCTTCGGCGAGTTCGTCGAATGGGGCCTGCCGAGCATCAACTCGCTCGTCGTGGCCTTCGTCCTGTACGTCGTCGCCGGGAAGCTCGGTCTGGTGCGGGGGATCGGCAGCAGCCGGACCGCCGAGACCGCTCCCGCCGTCCAGTCTGCTTAAGGAGAACCTGTGCGCATCGGCATCGACGTCGGCGGCACCAACACCGACGCTGTCCTGCTCGACGGCCGTCAGGTGCTCGCCTCGGTCAAGACCAGCACGACCGCGGACGTCACCTCGGGCATCGTCGCGGCGATCGACGGGCTGCAGCGGCAGCGCGCGTTCGACCCGGCGGGCGTGCGGGCGGTGATGATCGGCACCACGCACTTCATCAACGCGCTCGTCGAGGCCCACCGGCTCGCGCCGACCGCGGCCGTCCGGCTCAGCCTGCCGGCCGGGGCGTCGTTGCCGCCGATGGTCGACTGGCCGCAGCGGCTCGTCGACGCGGTGTCGGGGCGCAGCTACCTGGTCCACGGCGGACACGAGTTCGACGGCCGCCACATCGCGGAGCTCGACGAGAGCGAGCTGCGCAAGGCCGCCGACGACATGGGAACGGCCGGGGTGCGCAGCGTCGCGATCACCTCGGTCTTCTCCCCGGTCAACGCCGAGTTCGAAGCCCGCGCGGCGGAGATCATCGCCGCGCAGCTGCCGGACGTCGCGATCTCGCTGTCCCACGAGATCGGCCGGATCGGCTTGCTGGAACGGGAGAACGCGACGGTCATCAACGCGGCGCTGCGGGAGCTGGCCGCGCACATCGTCGACGGGCTGGCCGCGTCGGTCACCGGCGCGGGCATCACCGCGCCGCTGTACCTGAGCCAGAACGACGGCACGTTGATGGACGTCGACTTCGCCCGCCGCTACCCGGTGGCGACGTTCGCCTCGGGGCCGACGAACTCGATGCGCGGCGCGGCCGTGCTGTCCGGTTTGGACACCTGCGCGGTGGTCGACGTCGGCGGCACGACGTCGGACGTCGGTGTCCTGCGGCAAGGGTTCCCGCGCGAGGCGACCACGGACGTCAGCGTCGCCGGGATCCGCACCAACTTCCGGATGCCGGACGTGCTGTCGATCGGCCTCGGCGGCGGCAGCCGGGTGCGCGGCAACGTCACGGTCGGCCCGGACTCGGTCGGCTACGAGCTGACGTCGAAGGCCCTGGTCTTCGGCGGCGACACGCTCACCGCGACCGACATCGCGGTCGCCGCGGGCCGCGCCGACATCGGTGATCCTTCGCTGGTGTCGCATTTGGACAAGAGCCTGGTGCGTGCCGCACTGGACCGCATCGCGGCCGAGGTGTCCGATGTGGTCGAACGGATGCGGACGTCCGCCGAGCCGTTGCCGGTGGTCGCCGTCGGCGGTGGCTCCGTGCTGCTGCCGGACGAGCTGGCCGGCTGCGGCGAGGTGCACCGGCCGGAGAACTACGCCGTGGCCAACGCGATCGGCGCGGCCATCGCGCAGATCGGCGGCGAGGTCGACCGCGTCTTCGTGATCGAACCGGGCCGCCGGGAAGCCGTCGTCGAAGAGGCCAAGCAGGAGGCGATCGACCGGGCCGTCGCCGCCGGGGCGTCGCCCGCGTCGGTCGGCATCGTCGACTTCGACGAAGTGCCCATCCCGTACCTGCCCGGCAACGCCACGCGCATCCGCGCGAAGGCCGTCGGCGACCTGCAGCTGGGGGCGTGATGCGCGAGATCACGGCGGACGACCTCCACGACATCGCCCGCGGTGCCGCCATCCTCGGCACCGGCGGCGGGGGCGACCCGTACATCGGCCGGCTGCTGGCGCTCTCGGCGGTCCGCTCGTACGGGCCGGTCCCGCTGGTGCCCCTGGCGGAGGTGGGCGACGACGCCGTCGTGCTGCCCGTGGCCATGATGGGTGCGCCGACGGTGATGGTCGAGAAGCTGCCCTCGGCCGAGCAGGTCGGGCTCGCCGCCCGCACGCTCGCCGGCTACCTCGGCAAGGAGCTGACGCACATCGCGTGCGCCGAGGCGGGCGGGGTGAACTCGCTCATCCCGGTCGTCGCGGCCGCGCAGCTGGGGCTCCCGCTGGTCGACGCCGACGGCATGGGCCGGGCGTTCCCCGAGCTGCAAATGGTTTTGCCGACTTTGTACGGCATCCGCGCCACCCCGATGTCCATTGCGGACGAGAAGGGCAACCGCGGGGTGCTGGACACAGTGGACAACCGGTGGGCCGAGCGGCTCGCCCGCTCCGCGACCATCGACATGGGCTGCTCGGCGATGATCAGCAACTACGCGATGTCCGGCTCGCAGGCCCGGGAGTCGCTGGTACCGGGCACGCTCAGCCTGTGCGCCGAACTGGGTGCGCTGGTGCGCGTGGCCCGGGCGGCGCACGAGGACCCGGTCGCTCGCGTGGTCGACCGGCTGGGTGGGCGGCGGCTGTTCAGCGGCAAGGTCGTCGACGTCGCCCGCCGGACGGTCACCGGCTTCGCCCGCGGCGAGGCCCGCCTGTCCGGAATGGACGACGACACCGGCGCGGAACTGGTGCTGCGGTTCCAGAACGAGCACCTGGTCGCCGAGCGCGACGGCGTCGTCGAAGCGTCGGTGCCCGACCTGATCTGCACGCTGGAGCGCGAGTCCGGCGAGGCGGTGACCACCGAAGGGCTGCGCTACGGCCAGCGCGTCACGGTGATCGCCGCTCCCGCCGACCCGCGCTGGCACACGCCGGAAGGCCTCGCGCTCGCCGGGCCGCGGTACTTCGGCTACGACATCGACCCGATCGGAGTCGCCGGGTGAGCTGGACCCTGACCGAAGACCACCTGACCGACCTCGCCCGCGGCGCCGCCGTGCTCGGCACCGGCGGGGGCGGCGACCCGTACGTCGGCCGCCTGCTCGTGCGCGAGGCCATCCGCGAACACGGGCCGGTCACGATCCTCGACCCGTCCGAAGTGGACGACGACGCCCTCGTCGTCCCGACCGCGCAGATGGGCGCGCCGACCGTGGTGCACGAGAAGCTGCCCAACGGCTCGGAACCCGTGCTGGCCCTGCGGACCCTCGAAAAGCACCTCGGGAAACGGGCCGACGCCACGATGCCGATCGAGTGCGGGGGCATCAACTCGATGATCCCGCTGCTCGTCGGCGCGCGGCTCGGTCTGCCGGTCGTCGACGCCGACGGCATGGGCCGGGCGTTCCCCGAACTGCAGATGGAGACGTTCGGCGTCTACGGCGTGCCCGGTTCGCCGATGGCGATCGGCGGCGAGCGCGGCGAGACGACCGTGATCGACACCGGCGCGGACAACCGGCGGATGGAGTGGCTGGCGCGCGGCATCACCATCCGGCTCGGCGGGGTCGCGCACATCGCCGAGTACGCGATGAGCGGCGCCGACGTCAAGCGCACGGCCGTGCCGCAAACGCTTTCGCTGGCGTTGACCGTGGGCCGGACGATCCGTGAGGCACGCGAGTCCAACGAGGACCCGGTCGGCCGGCTGGCGGCGGCGTTGCGCTCGACGCCGTACCAGCACCTGCGGGTGCTGTTCCGCGGCAAGGTGTCCGATGTGGAACGCCGGACCGAGGCGGGCTTCGCGCGCGGCCGGGCGGCGGCCGTGTCGTTCGACGGCGCGCACAAGCTGGAGATCCTGTTCCAGAACGAGAACCTCCTGGCCACTGTGGACGGTGAGGTGCGCTGCCTGGTGCCGGACCTGATCTGCGTGCTGGAGTCCGAGTCCGCCGAGCCGATCACCACCGAGACGCTGCGGTACGGGCAGCGCGTCACCGTCGTCGGCATCTCGACCCCGGCGCTGATGCGCACGCCCGAGGCGCTGGACACCTTCGGCCCGGGCGCGTTCGGGCTCGCCCACGACTTCCGGCCCGTCGAGGAGATCGCGTGAGCCTCGCCGGGAAGCACGTAGTGATCATCGGCGGCGGGTCGGGCATCGGGCTCGAAGTGGCCCGGCGTGCGTCGGCGGCGGGTGCGTCGGTGCACCTCGGCGGGCGGACGCCGGAGAAGCTGTCGACTGCGGCGAAGGAGGTCGGCGGCACCTGGCAGGTCGTCGACACCACGGACCAGGGCTCGCTGGCCACGTTCTTCGGCGCGCTCGACCGCGTCGACCACCTGTTCACGCCCGGCGCGTCCTACACGGTCGGGCCGCTGCGGGAGCTCGGTGACGAGGACGCGGCCAGCCCGTTCGTGACGAAGTTCTGGGGCCAGTACCACGCCGTCAAGCACGCCGTGCCGAAGCTGGCTCCCGACGCCTCGATCGTGCTGATGTCCGGCGCGGCGAGCGTCCGGCCGCCGGGAGCGGCGCCCGCCTACGTCGCCTGCAACGCGGCGGTCGAAGGCCTCGGCCGCGGACTCGCGGTCGAGCTGGCACCGGTCCGGGTGAACGTCGTCGCGCCCGGCACGATCGACGGCGCCCTGTGGGCCGGGCGGCCGGCCGACGTCCGGGAGGCGAGTTTCGCCCAGTACCGCGCGGACACGCTGCTGCACCGCGTCGGCAAGGAGTCCGAAGTGGCCGATGCCGTGCTGTACCTGTTCGGCAGCACCTACACCACGGGGTCGACGCTCTACCCCGACGGCGGCTACGCGCTGCGCTGAGCTCGTCTACTGTGGTCGTTCATGCGCATCACGGCCGGTGACGTGGCCGCCCTCGAACGCGGGGTGGCCCTGCTCGGGTCCGGCGGTGGCGGGGACACCGCCACCGCCGCGGTCCTGCTGCGGCGGCTGGTCGCAGCAGGCCGCTCACTCGCCGTGCAAGCGATCGAAGAGTTGCCATCGTCGGCCGGGGTCGTGCCGATCGGCATCGTCGGCGCCACCGCGGCGTTCACCGAGAAGCTGCCCGGCGGCGACGAGTTCGCGGCCGCGGTGGCCGCCGTCGAACGCTGGACCGGCGAGCGCGCCGACGCCCTGATGTCCATCGAGATCGGCGGGCTCAACGGGTTGCTGCCCCTGGTCGTCGCCGACCAGCTCGGGCTGGGCTACGTCGACGCCGACCTCGCCGGGCGGGGCCTGCCCCGGCTCGACCAGTTCTCCGTCGCCGCGACCGGCCGCGGCATCGCGCCCGCCGCGCTGGCCGAGCCCGGCGGGCAGGTGGTGGTGCTGGCGGCGGGGTCCGACGCCGTGATCGAGCGGGGTACCCGGGCGTTCCTGGCCGGCTCCGGCGGGTGGGCGGCGTTCGCGCTCGCCCCGATCCCGGCGGGCGAGCTGGCCGCGTGCACGGTGCCGGGGACGACGAGCGGCGCGCTGGCGCTCGGCCGCCGGGTGCTCGCCGCGGGGGAAAGCCCGGCGCGGGACGCGCTCGAAGCCGCCCTCAAAGGTTCGGTCCTGGCCCGCGGCCGGGTCCTGGAAGTGGCGCGGCACGTCGGACCCGGACAGCACGGCAGCCCGGGGTTCGGCCGGGGCAGCGTCACCCTCGCCGACCACCGCGACGGCGCGCTGCTGCGGCTGGAGATGGAGAACGAGTACCTGCTCGCCCTGCGCGACGGCACACCGGTGGCGTCCACTCCGGACGTCCTTTCGGTACTGGACCACCGCACCGGCGTCCCGGTGTCGTGCGACGCGATCCGCGCGGGCGTGGAGGTCGACGTCGTCCGGCTGGCGGCGGCGCCGTTCTGGACCGACCCGCGGTGGCTGCCGGTGGTCCGGCCCCGCGCGTACGGCATCGACTGCGACCCGGTGGGGCTCCCGTGACACTGCGACGGGTGCTCGCGCTGCCGGGCTGGGCGGAGCACGTCGCCCTGCTGGCCGGGTCGGCCGGTCTCGACCGTCCACTCGCGACGGTCAAGGCCACTTTGGACGCTTCGCACGTCCCGGTGGCCGGGGAGCTGACGGTCGTCGTCCGGCCGATCGCCGGCACCGACTGGCAGATCGACGCGCTGCTGCGGCGGTGTGCCGACGCCGGGGCCACCGGGGTGCTGCTGCCGGCGACCGAGCCGCTCACCGCGTCGCGCCTGCTCGCCGACCGCCTGGGCGTGCCGCTGCTGAGCACTGCCGCGTCGCCGCTGGACCTGCTCGTCGAGGCGCGGCTCCTGCTCGCGGCACCGGAACTGGACCGCGCGGAGCTGCTGCTGGCGACCCACCGCGCCCTCGGCGACCGGCTGCGCCCGCCCGAAGAGGTCGTCGCGGTGCTGCGGCGGCTGCTGCGTTCGCCGGTCGCGGTGCTCGACGACCGCGGCGCCCCGCTGGCCGGGGAGGTTTCCGGGCGCGTCCGGCTCGACGAGGCCGTGCCGCAGCGGATCGAACTCAACGAGGGGGTCCTGCTCGCGCACCCGGTGCTGCTGCAGCGGCCCGCGATGTGGCTGGCCGCCGAGGTGGACGCCGCCCGGGCCGACGTCGTCCCGCCCGCGCTCGCGGTGGCGGCCGGGGCGCTGCAGCGCTGGCTGCTGGCGAACCGGCTGGAGCTGGAACGCGACGCGCGCTCGCGCACGGCGTTGCTCGGCGACCTCCTGCGCCTGGACACCGAGCCGGGCGCGGACCTTCGCCGCCGCGTCGCCGACGCGGGCTGGCGGCTCGGCGGCTGGCACGCCGGGCTGCACCTCGGCGTCCCGGCGGCGGTCGACACGGTGGCACGCACCCAGGAAGTGGTGCGCGCGCTGCGAGCCGAGGACGTCGACGCGGTGGTCGTCGAGCACGGCGACGGCTGGACCGGCTGGGTCACCTTCGACCACGAGCCGACCGCGGAGCGCGTCCGGTCCCTGGCGGCCCGGCTGCAGGCGGTGCACCGGGCGGTGCGCCTGGGCGGGCACATGGGGGTCGGGCGGCCGCACCCGCGGCCGGAAGGCCTGGCGACGACGGTCGCGGAGGCCCTCGACGCGGCCCGGCTGGCCGCGACCCGGCCCGAAACGGGCCACTTCCTGCACGTCGACCAGCTCGGCATGGCCCAGCTGCTGCTGGAGTGGACCCGCACGGACACGTTCGAACCGGCGGCGCGCGCCCTGGTCGCGCCGCTGCGGGACGCCCCGGGCGACCTGGTCAGGACGCTTTCGGCCTACCTGGACGCGGAGTCGTCGATCGCCGAGACCGCCACGGTGCTGGGCGTGCACCGCAACACCGTGGCGGCCCGGGTCGCCCGGATCGAGCAGCTGCTGGGCGTCGACCTGTCCCGCCCGGACGAGAGGCTGGCCCTGCACCTCGCGTCCCGGGCGGTGATCCTCGCCGAGGAGTGACTAGTTGTCGTCCCCGCCGGTGACGTTCCCGATGCTGGCGGGCACACCCTTGATCATGTCGACGACGGTCTTCCCGGCCAGCCCCGACTTGCCGAACCACGGATCGGTCATGATCTTGATGGCCGACTCGAACCGCTCGGCGCCTTCCTTGCCGAAGACCTTGCCGAGCTCGTGCACGGAGAAGTTGCTGATCTTGTCGAACTTCTGCATGATCTCCGGCGTCACACCGTCGACTTTGGACAGTTTGTCCTTGATGACATCGGTCATCTGATCGGTGAACGGCTTGTGCGGCTTGGGATCCGGAGTGGCCGACGACGGGGTGCTGTCGGGCTTCGGCTCGGGTGTGGTGTCCGGCTTGGGCTCGGGTGTGGTGTCGGGCTTCGGTTCGGGCTTGGGTTCGGGGGTGGCCGACGAGGGGGTGGAGTTCGGCTTCGGCTCGGGCGTGGTGTCCGGTTTCGGTTCGGGCTTGGGTTCCGGGGTGGCCGAGGATGGGGTGGTGTCGGGTTTCGGTTCGGGCTTTGGCTCCGGGGTGGTGTCGGGCTTGGGCTCGGGCTTGGGTTCCGGGGTGGCGGACGAGGGTGTGGTGTCGGGCTTCGGTTCGGGGGTCGTGTCCGGTTTCGGCTCCGGTGTGGTGTCCGGTTTCGGTTCGGGCTTGGGGTCGGGGGTGGCCGAGGATGGGGTGGTGTCGGGTTTCGGTTCGGGCTTTGGCTCCGGGGTGGTGTCCGGCTTGGGCTCGGGCTTGGGTTCCGGGGTGGCGGACGCGGGTGTGGTGTCGGGCTTCGGTTCGGGCTTTGGCTCCGGTGTGGTGTCCGGCTTGGGCTCGGGCTTGGGATCCGGGGTGGCCGAGGACGGTGTGGTGTCCGGCTTCGGCTCGGGCTTCGGGGCCGGGGTCGGGGTCGGGTCCGGCTTGGGGGTGGGCTTCGGGGTGGGCGTTGGCGTCAGGCTGCCCGCCGGGGGCTTGACCGCTGCCAGGTCGTCGCCCGCTTTGCCCATCTTGGCCAGGGCCTGGACCAGGTCCGCCAGCTTCTTGCCCAGCTCCGCCAGCTTGGCGCCGATCTTGCCCAGGGCCGTGGCCACCGTGCCGATCGTCGTCGTGATGAACAGGGCGATCGAGGCGCCGAACGTCACCGGGGCCAGGGCCGCCGCGATCAGAGCGCCCTTGACGATCGTGGCCAGGAGCATCGCGATCAGGTCGCGGAGGATGCCGCGGAACGCGCCTACGATGCCGCCCGCGATCTTCATGTTCTTGCCGGCCTGGTCGAGGTAGCCGCCCAGGGAACCCAGCTGCTCGGTGACCGCGTCCATGTCCTTCTTGAACTGCTCGGCGGCCTTGCCCTCCCAGTCCTTCATGAGCGTGTCGAGCGCCTGCTGGTGCTGCGCCGACCAGTCCTCGAGCTTCTTCTTCTCCGCCGTGAGCGCTTCGCTGGCCGCCGCGATGCCGATCGGGTCGCCCATCAGGATGTCCAGTGGCCACCGCAGGATGGTGATGTGCTCGATGAGCCAGCCGATCCCGGCGGTCAGCAGGCTGCCGATCGGGTCCAGCACCAGGCCGATCGTCTCCAGCGCCATGCCCGCCGCGCCGATGCCGATCGCGACCTTGTCGTTGTCCTTGACGGCCTTGTCCAGACCGATCGCCGCTTCGAAGAAGCCCGCGCCGGCCGAGGCGTTGTCGCTGTTGAAGAGTTCGGAGCCGTGGAGGCTGACGTCCTTGCTCTGGTAGTCGTCGGCCACTATTCGAACCTCACGATCGAGTCGACGGCGTCTTCCTCGCCGGACTTGTAGCGCTTCGCGGCCTCGGCGACCTTGTCGGAGAACTCGCCGATCGTCTTGGCGTAGTCGCCGAACTGGTGGTGCGCCTTGTCCGTCCAGGTGCTCGCGCCCGCGGCCATCAGCTGGCACGCCGGGTTGATGCCGAACATGCCGGGGTCGCAGGTCATGCCGCCGACCAGGTCGGCCGTGCTCTGCAGGTTGCGCTGGAGTTCGTCGAGGTGCTGGCCGAACTTCGCCAGGGGTTCGGAATCGACCCGGAAGCCGCCGCCGCTCACCAGGGGTTCGATTCGTCGTCGGAGTGGTCGTCGGCCGGGGGACGGCGACGCGGCGCGGCCGGCGGCGGGGTCGCCGGCGGCGGCGGGGTCGCCGGCGGCGGCGGGGTGCGCTCGGGCTCGGCGCTTTCCGGCGCCGCGAAGTCGCCGTCCGGCGGCGGGTCCGGCGGCAGGAAGGAACGCACCATGTCGGTCGACTCGCCGTCGCCGTTGATGGTCGCGAAGGAGTCCGCGACGGCGCGGGCGGTCTGGCGCTGCGCGTCGCGCACCGCGCCCATGATCGCCGCGGTCAGCCGCGCCGGGCCCAGTTCGCACGCCCGGTGGCCGAGCTCCAGGTTCGTCAGCGCGCCGTTCGGCGCGAGCGTCACGGTGACCGACCCGTCGCGGGTGCGGACCGTGGCCCCGGCGGCGGAAAGCGCTTCGTTCAGCGCGGCCGCTTTCGTCTGCATGTCCCGGACCTGCCGCTCGAGCAGCAGTTGGAAGTCTTCACCTGGCCCCAGGTTCGGTTGCACGAATTCAACTCCTCGCCACGCCGGGGTGCGGGGCCGCCCAGCCCCATGATCGGGCCAGATTAGCGCACACCGGACATTCATCTGCTGATCGCCGGGGCGATGCCTCGTTTTCTCCCCGATGTTGCCCTCGAATGCCCTCGATCGGGTTTGACCCGGACCGCGCTCCGGGTTGCACGATCGGGGCATGACACTCGACGACTACCGGGCGCTGGGCCGCTCCGGGCTGCGGGTCTCGCCGCTGGCGCTGGGCGCGATGACCTTCGGCACCGGGTCCCTCTGCGCCGACGACGGCACCGCCCGCAAGCTCTTCCGCAGCTACGTCGAGCGCGGCGGCAACTTCGTGGACACCGCGAACAACTACAGCGCCGGCCGCAGCGAGGAGCTGGTCGGCGAGTTCCTCCGGGACGTCGACCGCGACGACGTCGTCCTCGCCACCAAGTACTCCGGCCCCGACTTCCGCGACGGCGTCCCGCGATCCGACGTCCGCCGCCGCAGCAACGGGCGCAAGAACATGGTCGCCTCGCTCGAGGCGTCGCTGCGGCGCCTGCGCGTCGACCACGTCGACCTCTACTGGCTGCACCTCTGGGACGGCTTCACCCCGGCCGAAGAGGTGATGGCCGCGTTCGACGACCTCGTGCGCGCCGGGAAGATCCGGGCGGCCGGGCTCAGCGACGTCCCGGCCTGGTACGCGACGAAGGCCGCCATGCTCGGCGGCCCGCCGGTGACGGCGCTGCAGCTGGAGTACTCGCTGATCGAGCGCGCGATCGAGGCCGAGTACGTGCCGCTGGCCCGGGAGTTCGGCATCGCGGTCCAGCCGTGGGGCGCGATCGGCGGCGGGTTCCTGTCCGGCAAGTACACCCGCGACGGCGCGGGCAGCGGACGGCTCGCCGAGGCGGCCGCGTTCCGGTCCCTGCCGGACACCCGCTGGGCGATCCTGGACGCCGTCCGCGAGGTCGCCGCCGAAGCCGGCGCGACACCCGCCCAGGTCGCCCTCCACTGGGTGACCCGCCGGCCGGAGATGCCCGCGCCGCTGATCGGTGCCCGGACGACCGAGCAGCTCACCGAAACCCTCGGCGCGCTCACGCTCGGCCTCACCGGCGCGCAGCTCGACCGGCTCACCGAGGTCAGCGCACCGGAACTGCCGTTCCCGCACGGTGTCCTGGCGCGGCTCAACGCCGGGCTGCCGCGCTAGCCGCGTCCCCGGTGGCCGCCGCTGTCGTCGGCGACCGTCTCGGCGTGCGGCTCGCCGCCCCGGCAGGTCACGACCGTCGTGTTCTCGGCCCCGTCGCTCTTGAACTTGACCGACGCGGTGGCGGCCGGGCCGCGCGAGACGTCGTCGGTGCGGTAGCCCGGGGCCGGGCTCCACGACACCAGCTCGACCCGGTCCCCGGTGCACTTCGCCACGAGGCTGCCGCCGGGGACGGTCAGGCCGCGCGGCGCCGGCGCGCTCGACGACGCCGGTGGCGCCGGGGTCGTGCTCGGCGGCACGGTTTCCAGCGCGCGGGCGACGTCTTCTTGGGACAGCGGCCGGCTCTGGGGGCCGAGGATGCCCGCGCCGACGACGTCGAGGGCGGCCGTGCCGACCGCGGCGGTGGCCGCGGCGGCCACCAGCCAGCCCGCCGTCATCAGCAGTCCACGCCCGGTCACCCGTCCACTGTGCCATCCGCGCGGGTTAAAGCGGGGCTAAGACGCCCTTAGCGTTCGCCACGGGCCCGGCGAAGCGGCTTCGCGTGTGTAGCCTCCGGGAATGGCGATCGTGCTGCTCGTCGAGGACGACCCGACCATCCGCACGGCCGTGCTGCGCGCGCTGACCGAGCGGGGGCACACGGTGACGTCCGCGCCGACCGCGATGGCCGGGCTGCAGGCGGCCGTCACCGACCGGCCCGACGTCGTCCTGCTCGACCTCGGGCTGCCGGACCTGGACGGCCGCGAGGTGCTGCGGATGATCCGGGCGGTCAGCGCGGTGCCGATCATCGTGGTCACCGCGCGCGGGGCCGAGGAGGAGATCGTCCGGCTGCTCGACGCCGGCGCCGACGACTACGTGGTCAAGCCGTTCGGCGGGGCGCAGCTCGACGCGCGGATCCGCGCGGTGCTGCGGCGGGCCGAGCCGGAGGAGACGGCGGCCCCGGTGGTCGTCGGCGGGCTGTCGGTCGACGCGCGCACCCGGCAGGCGTCGCTCGACGGCGCACCGCTGGACCTGACACCGCGCGAGTTCGACCTCCTGCACTACCTGGCGAGCCGGGCCGGGACCGTGGTCAGCAAGCGCGAGCTGCTCGCCGACGTCTGGAAGCTGCCGTACGCCGGCGCGGACAAGACCGTCGACGTCCACTTGTCCTGGCTGCGGCGCAAGCTCGGCGAGACCGCGCAGGAGCCGCGGTACCTGCACACCGTGCGCCGCGTGGGGGTCCGGCTCGCCGAACCGGGGGCCGGGGCGTGAGGAAACGGCTCGCGGTGCTGGTCGCCGCCGCGATGAGCCTGGTGCTCGTCGCGTTCCTCGTCCCGCTGGCGATCCTGCTGCGGTCGGTCACGGCCGACCGCGCGGTCACCGCCGCCACGGCGAAGGCTCAGTCCCTGACGTCGCTGGTGGCGACGGCCGACGCGGCGGCCCTGCGGCCGGCGGTCGACCAGCTGAACACGACCGCGGGCCACCCGGTGACGGTGTTCCTCCCGGACGGCACCGTGCTCGGCACGCCCGTGCCGCGCACCCCGGGCGTCACGCTGGCCGCCGCGCAGGGCAGCAGCCTGACCGTCGAGGACGCCGGCGGGCGCGAAATCCTCGTCGCGGTCCAAGGCCTGCCGCGCGGCACCGCCGTCGTGCGGGCGTTCGTCGACCGCGCGGAGCTGACCCGCGGGCTGGGCGCGGCGTGGCTGGTGCTGGCCGGGCTCGGCGTGGTGCTGCTCGCGCTCGGCGTGTTCGTCGCCGACCGGCTGGCTCGCTCGATCGTGCGGCCGGTCCACGAGCTCGCCGCCGTGTCACGGCGGCTCGCGGAGGGCGACCTCGACGCGCGGGCCGTCCCGGGTGGACCGGGGGAGGTCCGCTCGGTCGCCGCCGCGCTCAACCTCCTCGCCGCGCGGATCCGGGACCTGGTCCGGCAGGAACGCGAGGCCGTCGCGGACATCTCGCACCGCCTGCGGACGCCGTTGACCGTGCTGCGCCTGGACGCCGAGTCGTTGGGCGACCCGGCCGAGGCCGAGCGGATCACCGCCCACGCCGAGAGCCTGGAGCGTCAGGTCACCGCGCTCATCGACCAGGCCCGCGCGCGCGACTCGGCGCCCGGCTCGTGCGACGCGGCGGCCGTCGTCGGCGAGCGCGCCGGGTTCTGGTCGGTGCTCGCGCAGGACCAGGACCGCGCCGTGACCGTCGCGCTCGACCCCGGTCCGCTGCCCGTCGCGGTCGGCGAGCCGGAGCTGGCGGCGTGCCTGGACGCGGTGCTGGGCAACGTTTTCGCGCACACGCCGGAAGGAACGGCGTACACGATCCGGCTGATGGCGGCTCCCGGCGGAGCGCGGCTGGAGGTTGCGGACGAGGGCCCCGGGTTCGACTTCGACGGCGTCGAGCGCGGCGCGAGCGGAGCCGGGTCGACCGGGCTCGGGCTGGACATCGCGCGCCAGACCGCCCGCGCGTCCGGCGGGACGTTCCACGTCTCGCGCGTCCGGCCGCGGGGGGCGCGGGTCGTGCTGGAACTGGGGAAGCCCTTAGGGATGCCTTAAGGCCCGCGCAGTGCGGCGCTATCGCTCGGTGCGTGATGCTCGTTTCGTTGGCAGGGAACGAAAGGAGCGCACATGCGCAAGATTATGGTGATCGCCGCGGCGGGCGCGGCGCTGGCGGTCGGAGGGACCACGGCGGCGCTGGCCGCGGGCTCGCACTCCGGGACCGACGACGGGGTCCGGGTGCCCACCTCGAGCGTGCCGTCGAGCACCGGCGCCACCTCTTCGCAGCAGACCACGTACCCGACGCGCACCCACGACCTCGGCGACGACCACGGCGGCCGGCGCGCGGAACCGGGTGACGACCACGGTGGCCGCCAGGCGGAACCGGGTGACGACCACGGCAGCCGCCAGGCGGAACCGGGTGACGACCACGGTGGCCGCCAGGCGGAACCGGGTGACGACCACGGACGCCACCACGAAGGCGGCGACGACCACGGCGGCCGCCGCTGACCCCGTAGCAGTCCACAGTGGACCTGGGCGGACGGCGCGGTGGCCGTCCGCCCAGGGGTGTCACGGCGTGGCGGGACCCGCGGTGACCGCGCCGACCGTCAGGCCGTGCGCCTCGGCGGAGTCGTCGAGCGGGCCCTGGTTCCACGGCAGCGTGATCGCCGGGTCGCTTGTGTCGCCGCGCGGGGTCGTCGTCTGCGGCGCCGTGACCGTCACGCTCGCCGGCCGCACCTGGTTCTCCGGGCCCTCGATGCCGGTCCAGTGCAGCAGCATCGACGCGGGCGCGCCCTCGGCGACGGTGACCGACGGCGCGTCGGCCGCGGCCGGGTCGGGCGTCACGGTCACGCCGGGCGCGCCGGCCAGCGCGACCGGCAGTGCGCCCTGCAGGGTGCAGGATTCGCCGGGCTTCGCGGCGAACTCGACGGACGCGTACCGCTGGCCCGCACCCGGGGAGCCGGCCACCAGCGTCGTGTCGACCTGGGCCGAGGTGCAGCGGAAGTCGGTCGGCATGGCGGCCGCGGTCCCGGCCGTGGCGAGGACGGCGGCACCGGTCACGGTCAAGGCGGTCACGGTGCGGCGGACGCTCGGACGAGTGGTCATGAGCGGAATCCCCTTCCCTGCGTAGGTAAGTCCTTCACCGGACTTCGCGTACACAAGGAAAGATGCCCACGACCCGATCAGGTTAGCTCCGAAGTGCGATTGCCCGCACAAAAGCAACCCTCGGTGATCTTGAACGTCTCACCGGTGCGTGGCGGCGGCCCGCTCGATCTCCGCGCACCGCTGCGTCCAGAACTCGCTGTCCCGGGCCGGGGCGCTGGTCGTGCCGTCGAGCTGCTCGCGCAGGATGTCGGCGTGCCCGGCGTGCCGGGTGGTCTCGGTGAGCACGTGCACCATGACGTTGAACAGCAGGACGTCCGGCCGCGGCCACCACGGGACGTGGCCGGGGGCGTCGATGGGCAGCGCCGCGATCGTCGCGTCGGCGTGCGCCGCCGCGCGCTCGAACCGGTCGACGACGTCCGCGCGGGTCTCGTCTTCGGTCGCCCAGAAGTCGCGGCCGCGCGTCTCGAGGTCGTCCCAGCGGGGCAGCGGCTCGGGGAACGGCCGGCCGAACACCTCGCCAAGGTACCGCGTCTCCCACAGCGCCAGGTGTTTCACCAGGCCGAGCAGGTTGGTCCCGGTCGCGGTCAGGGGACGGCGGACGTCGTACTCGCTCAAGCCCTCCAGCTTCTCCAGCACGGCCTCGCGGGCCTCACGCAGATCGTCGTGCAGGTACTGTTTCGCGAACTCGTCGATCACCGCACCGAGCATGCCAGATCAGCCCACGGGCACGCCGCGCACCGCGACCGGTCCCCGGGTCGGGTCCAGCTCCGCGCTCTGGTCCACTCCGGACGGTGTCAGCACGTCGAACGCCTTCGGGGCCGTCGCCGGGTCCGCCGCGCAGATCGGAGCCGTGCCGCCCGGCGCGCAGAGGCCGAACGTGTACTGCCCCGGCGTCGGCGTGAACGGCCGCGCCTGGTCGGGGGAGTTGCCGTCCTGCCCGGTCAGCACCACCGCGAACGTCCAGCCCGCGGCCGGGGTGCCGAACGCCGGCTTCGCCACGCTCACGGTGATGTACCGCGTCGCTTGCGAAGCCTGCACCGACGGCGTTGCCAGCGTTGCGCCCGAAGCGTCGACGAGCGCCGGATCCGCGAAGCCTTGGACCTCGATGCGCCGGCTCCATGCGTCCTGCGATGCGATCGTGTACGCCCGGCTCGGGAACGGCGCCGCGGTGGACGTCACCGTCGCCGCCGGGTCGTGCGCGTAGATCGTCAGCAGCTGGGCGCCCAGCGGCGAGCCGAACGTCGGCGACAGGTCCCGGATCTGGGCCCGGAACACCAGGTTCGGGCCCGAGTCGATGACCTGGAACCGCTGCAGGTCGAACGCGCCGGCGTGGAAGTCGCCCGCCGTCGGGTAGGCGTAGGTGCCCGGGCCGTTGTCGTCCCCGTCCGGGTCGGCCTGGTCGAGCAGGACCGTGCCGGAGACGAAGTCCGAGCTGATCGTCTTCTGCGCGTACCCGGTGCCCGCGCCGGTGACCGCCGCGGTGACGACGTTCGCGCCCAGCGGCGTCGGCACCGTCGCGCCGAACTTCCCGTCCGCGGACGCCCGCACCGACAGCACCGAAGTCGTCCCCGCGTCGGTGGCCGAGACGGCGAGGTCGACCTGGCTGCCCGCCGGTGCGGTCCCGCTGACCGCCGCGGTCGCGGTGGACACCGACGCGGGCGCGTCGAGGGTCACCGCCAGCGCCGCCGGCGGGGCGTGCGTGACGTACCGGGCGCGGACGTCGGCGGGCTGCTCGGGGAGACGGCCGTCGTCGAGCGCGCGGGCCAGCCGCACCGACTGCGACTGCGCCCAGCTCAGCGGCGCGACCGAACCGGCGGGCTGCCCCGGCGCGAACCCGATCGACGCCGTGCGCGGGTCCGAGCCGTACGGGGCGGCCGGCACGGCCGGGTTTTCCCACGCCTGCTCGGGAATCAGGCCGGTGCCGCCGGTCTGGGCCCGCATCGCGCGCAGCAGGGACGCCGCCCCCGCGCGGTCGCCCGTCTGCACGGCCTGCTCGCCGCGCTCACCCGCGAGCACCGGCCAGAGGTGGCCCGACCCGGTGTTCGTCGACGGCCACGGCGCCCCGGTCGGGGCGCAGTTCGTCGGGTCCGGCTCGTAGCAGTCGCCGTAGCCGTCTTCGCTGCCCGCCGCGGAAGTGCCGTAGCGGTACCAGCCCGGCCCGGTCGGCGTGTCCCGCTTGATCACCCGGTCGACGACGCCGAGCGACGCGACGACGTCGGGATCGTCCGCGGGCAGCACGCCGAGGCGCGTCAGCTCGAGGAACCCGGCGTCGACGACCGCGCGCTGGTCGGCGTCGACCGAGCCGTTGCCCAGGTTGTAGATCCACTCGGAGTCCGGGGCGCCGTTCTTGGTCAGCCGCAGGAAGTACCGGCCGCCGTACGGGCCGTTCGACGTCACGGTCCAGCCCTTGATGCTGCGCTGGAAGTGGTCGGCCGTGGCGCGGTAGACGCGGGCGCGGGCCGGGTCGCCGTTGCGGTCGGCGATCACGCCGGCCGCGACGAGCCCGGCGATCTCGGCGGCGATCGTCGAGGGGGAGTAGCCGCCCTGCTCCTCCCAGCGTTCCGAGCCGAACGCCGGCCCGTGCGCGACGACGAAGTCCGCGGCCGCGCGGATGTGGTCGGTGTAGAGCGTGCGGTCGCGGTCGAGCCCGGCCTGCAACGCCATCAGGATCGGGTACGCGCTCTCGTCGAGCTGGTCACCGCCGGAGTCGGGCGCCTTCTTGCCGTTGAGCATGGAGTTGCGCGGGAAGCGGCCGTCGGGTTGCTGCTGACGGCCGAACAACCACCGCACACTGGCCCGCGCCGTCTCCCGGTCGCCCGCCGCGAGCAGGCCGGAGAAGCTTTCGTAGAGGTCGCGGGCGAAGATCTCCCGGTACGATCCGAAGTAGACGGGCTTGCCGCCGGGTGCGTCGCCCGCGGAGACGGCCTGGCCCCACGGGCTGCCGAGCGACGCGACCACGGCACCGGGGAACGTCTTGTCCTCACTGGCTTTCAGCACGTTGGCCGACTGGTAGTAAGCGTCGGAGTCCTTGCCGCGCACCGGGATCAGCCCGTTGTCGTAGTCGCGCCAGCCGCGCGCGTACTCGCGGTAGCTCTGGTCGAACGGCGTGCGCAGGCTCGCACCCGCGGTCTGGACCGCCGCGCGCGCGTCCGCGCCGAACCCGAGCGCCAGCACGGCCGGGCGCCGCGGCTCCAGGTCCAGCTGGGCGGTCTGCACCACGTTGCCGTTCACCGCCGACGACGTCGGATCGGTGAGCCGGTGGTCGCGGTCGAGCTGGGCCAGGCCGTCACCCGCGGTGCCGGCGAAACCACTGGACGTGGCGAGGAACCGGCGGTCGGCGCGCAACGCCGCGGCCAGCGGGGTGCCGTAGTCGCGGGCCGGCGCGCTGGACACCGTGTTCGGGTCGGCGCTGACCAGCGCGGACGTCGCCGGGTCGACGGTCGCGGTGTCCCCGCCGCCGTTGGCCGGGCCGCCACCGCCGTTGCCGTTGATGCTCGCGTCGAAGCGCACGTAGACCTTGAGGTCGCGGCCGGACCCGGTGAGCGGGTCCAGGCGTGTCCGGATCAGCACGCCGGTGCGGGCGGGGTCGGTCAGGTAGTCGGTGACCAGCCGGTACTTGCCGTTGCGCGCGGTCGACGTGATCTGGCAGGCCATCCCGCCGGCACTCGTCGAGACCGTGTAGGTCATGTCGCGCGCCTGCAGGTCGGTGAAGGTGCGGCCGTCGGTGACCGCGAACTGCAGCGTCTCGACGTTCGTGTTGTCGATCACCGGTGCGTACACATCGGACAGCACGCCGCCCGCCACCGTGAACCACGCCTTGCTCGTCGTGGTCCGCGCGGTGCCGAGGCAGTCCTTGCGGGCCAGGCCGAAGTGCGAAACCGCGCCCGGCCCGGGGGCCGGGTCGGCGGCGGCCGCCGGTGCGGGCAGCAGGGCCGCGGCCAGCACCGCACACACCAGGACGGACGACGTCGACCGAGTCATCCGCACATCCGATCACGGCGGACGGCGGCGCACCAGGTCCGAAAGCACCAGGGAAGTCGTTGCCCGTGATTGAGATTCCCGACCGGTGGGTAGGAAACGAACAGTCCCCCGGGGAGGTGAACGTGGAAGAGCACGGAGCGGACGGCTGGCGCTACCGCGGCACGATTTCGCCACGGACGCTGCCGAGCTTGCGGCGGCACCTCGTGTCGTGGCTGAGCAGACGAGCCGGAGACGAGGTGGGGCGCCAAGCCGACGACGTCGTCCTGGCCTGCTGGGAAGCCATGGCCAACGTGCTGGACCACGCCTACCGCGGCCGGCCCGGGCTGATCGACGTCCGGGCCCGGATCGACGACGACGTGCTGATCGTCACGGTCGCCGACCAGGGGCGCTGGGCGACGCTGGCCGAGCGCAACGACGGCGGCCGCGGCCTGCTCCTGATCCAGGCGCTGGTCGACGGTCTGGACCTCCGCTCGACCGACGACGGCACGGTGATCACGCTGACCTGGCCGTTCCCGGTCCGCCGCACGGCTTGAGCGTCAGCCCGCCGACGAGACCTCCGACACGAACCGGGCCGCGACCTCCCGCAGCTTGACGTTCGTGTGCTGCGACTCGGTGATCAGCCGTTTCATCGCGTCTTCGGCGGTGATCCGGTGCACGGCCATCAGGATGCCCTTGGCCTGCTCGATCACCGCTCGCGTGGTCATCGCCGTCTCGAGGTCGGCGGTGCGCTGCCGGGCCCGCAGGTAGCGGCGCGTGGTGCGCAGCCCGAACGAGACGATCTCGGTGTAGAGCCGGAGGATCCGGGAGTCGGTCTCGGCGAACCCGTGGTCGCCGTAGCCGAAGAGGTTCAACGCACCGGCGAGGTGCTCGTCGACCCGCAGGGGCGCGGCGAGGTAGCTGCCGACGCCGAGGCGGCGGGCGTTCTCGGTGAACTCCGGCCACAGGACACCGGCCGTGGGCACCGACAGCCGGACGATCTCGCCGGACTCCGCCGCCCGCAGGCACGGGCCCTCGCCCACGGCGTACTGGACGCGGTCGATCTCGACGGCGCGCTCGTCGGTCGACGCGGCGGTTTCCGGCTCACCGTCGCGGATCGCGGTGATGCTGGCCATGTCGGCGCCGGGCACGGCCCGGACGGCGTCGGCGCAGACGGCCTCGAGGATCTCCGCTTCCGCGGGCTCGCTCTCCAGCGCGCTCGTGAGGTCCGCCATCACGGCGGTCAGCTCGTCGAGGTGCTCGGCCGGGATCGGCTCACCGGTCACTGCTGGGTCACCTCCGTCAGGGTCCAGCCGCGACCTTACCCGGGTCCGTCGGCGGACCCGCGCAGGAGAGGCGGTGACTCCGGCGCGGCGCTCACTGTTGAACGTCGTGGGTCGGGCGCCGGGCCACCTGGCGACAGCCGGAAGTGCAACCCACCCGGCGACCGTCGCTGCGAATGGCTTACCCGTTGCTCCGGATGCCAACCGCTCAGCGGATCATCACTTTCGCGGCTTCGGTGAGCCCCGAGACGCGCAGGACCCGTTCGAGCAGGCGCGGTGCGACCAGACGCAGGTCGTGCCCGACCGCCCGGTCGAAGAGAGCGGCGACGCCGGCGCTGTCGAGGTAGGTCACCCCGGTCAGGTCGACGGTGAGCGCGGTCCCCGCGGCCAGCTCGCGGCCGAGCGCCGCGGCGAACTCCGCGGCGTTGCTCATGTCGACCTCACCGGTCACGGTGAGGATCCGGTCTCCGTCGTCGCCCGCGGTGGCGACCAGCGTGAGGGCCGTCGTCGTCACGAACCGATTCTCCATTCCAGCGTGACGGTGGTCCCTGCCGGGTCGTGCCGGACGGTGACCGCGTCGGCCAGCGCTTCCATCATCGGCATGCCGCGGCCGCGGAGCACGTGGTTGTCCGGCGGCGGGTCCTTCCAGCGGCCCTGGTCGGTCACCGTGACGAGCAGGTGCGTGCCGGTGAGGTGCGCGGCCAGGCGCGCGGTGCCGCCGTCGGCGGGGTAGGCGTGTTCGACCGCGTTGGCACAGGCCTCGCCCGCGGCGACGAGCACGTCCTGCGCGAGATCGTCCTCGAGCGCCGCGGTGCCCAGCCACGCGCGCAGCCAGTGGCGGGTGGACGCGAGGTTGTCCGGGTGCGCCGCGAAGTCCAGCTCCAGCGGCGGCACGGTCCGGCGGTAGAGCAGCAGCGCGACGTCGTCCTCGTACCCGCCGGCCGGCCGGAGCCGGCCCATCAGCGTGGCCGCCAGGTCGGCGAGCTCGGCTTCGCGGGCGCCGTGGGCGACCACGGTGGCCCGGTCGATGCCTTCGTCCAGCGACTCGCGGCGGCGTTCGACGAGGCCGTCGGTGTAGAGCATCAGCAGCGAGCCGACCGGGACGACCGCCGTGGCCTCCGGGCGCTTGGCCGGGATGCGGACGGCGAGCGGCACGCTGCCGCCCGCGTCGAGGAACTCCGCCGTGCCGTCGTGGTGGACCAGGGTGGCCGGCGGGTGCCCGGCGCTGCTGTAGGTCAGCGCGCCGGTGGCCGGGTCGAGGACGCCGCAGAAGACGGTGGTGCACAACGCACCCGGCAGCCGGTCGGCGAAGCGGTCGAGCGTGGTCAGGGTATGCGCCGGGCCGTTGGCCTCCAGCAGCAGCGCGCGGCAGGCGCTGCGCAGCTGGCCCATCACCGCGGCCGCGGCGAGCCCCCGGCCGACGCAGTCGCCGACGACGATGCCGATCCGGTCGCCGGCCAGCGGGACGACGTCGTACCAGTCACCGCCGACCTCCAGCGGCGGGTTCGCCGGCTCGTAGCGCACCGCGAAGCCGTCGGGAAGCCGGGCGGGGCCCAGGATCGAGCGCTGCAACGCAATCGCGACCTCGCGCTGGCGGTCGTCGCGGTGCGCCCGGCGCAGCGCGTGCGCGAGGGTCCCGGCGAGCAGCGCCAGCAGCGTCCGGTCCTCGATGCCGAGCGGGCGGGCCGGGTCCGGCTCGACCCAGAGCGTCAGCCGGCCGCCCGGGTGGTCCAGCGTCGTCCCGGCGCCGCCTTCCGCCGCGGTCGCGTGCAACGCCGGGAGCGAGCGGAGCCGGTCGAGGGTCGCGCGCAGCGGCGCGGCGAGGTCGGTCCACCGCCGGTCGACGGGGGTGGTCGAAGCCAGCTCCGGTTCGCCGTCGCGCGGCCAGGTCACCGCGAGCACGCGCGTGGCCTGCCACAGCTCGCGCAGCATGTCCAGACCGGTGCGCAGCACGTCCGGCACCCCGCTGATCCCGGCGAGGCGCTGGTTCATCGCGGCGAGCGCGTTCTCCCGCTGCACGGCGTAGCGCTCCGCCGTGACGTCGCGGATCGTGCCGATGAGCCGGCGGTCGCCGTCGTCGTCGTACAGCTCCTTGTAGGCGATCGCGGCCCACACGCGGTGCCCGTCGCGGTGCTTCAGCGGCAGCACGAAGCTGCCGGACGGCTCGGTCCGCGACCGGCCCAGCGCCTCGGCGACCTGCCGGTGGGCGGCGGGGTCGTCCGGGCCGGGCGCCCAGGGGAACGGCGGCGAGTAGGGCAGTCCTTCGGGGCCGTAGCCCAGCAGCTCGATGCACGCGGCGTTGATCTCCACGACCCGGCCGTCGGAGTCGCAGACGAAGAAGCCCTCCTGCAGCGAGTCGATCATCGCCGCGCGCCAGCGGGAGTGCTGGGTCCGCAGCCGGGCCATCCGGACGGTCGTGCGGACGCGGGCGAGCAGCTCCTGCGCGGAGAACGGCTTCACGAGGTAGTCGTCGGCGCCGGCGGCCAGCCCGTCGACGGCGGCCTCCTGGCCGGCCCGCGCGGACAGCAGCAGCACGGGCACGGCGGCGGTCCGCGGCACTCGCCGCAGTTCGGCGAGCAGCTCCAAGCCGTCCAGCCGCGGCATCATCACGTCGCTGATGATCAGGTCGGGCGGCGCGGCGGACGCGGCGGCGAACGCCTCGACGCCGTCGCGGACCGCGGTGACCACGTAGTCGTCGCGCAGCAGGCGGGCCAGGTAGTCGCGCATGTCGGCGTTGTCGTCGGCGACGAGCACGTGCGCGCCCGTGGTCCGGCCGGGCGCCGGCCGGAGCCCGCTGTCGTCGTCCGGCAGCCAGCGCAGCGTCTCCTGCACGAACGGCTCGACCGTTTCGGCGGCGATCCCGCCGGCCGACGGTTCCGGGGCGACCTGCTCGGCGGGCAGGTGCCGGCTGCCCAGGGGCAGCCGGATCCGGAACGTCGTGCCCGCGCCGGGGGTGCTGTCCACGGCGACGCTGCCGCCGTGCATGGTGACGAGCTCGCGCACCAGCGCCAGGCCGATGCCGCTGCCTTCGTTCGAGCGCGCCCGCGCCGACTCGATCCGGTGGAACCGCTCGAAGAGCCGGGGCAGCTCGGCCGCCTCGATGCCGATCCCGGTGTCGGAGACGGTGACCACGGCGTGTTCGCCGTCGAGGGCGGTGCCGACCCGGATCTCGCCGTCGAAGGTGAACTTGACCGCGTTGGACAGCAGGTTGAGGACGACCTTCTCCCACATCCCGCGGTCGACGTGCACCGGTTCGGCCAGCGGCGGGCAGTCGACGGTGAACCGCAGCCCGGCCCGTTCCACGGCGGCGCGGAACACGCTCGCCAGCTCCGCGGTGAAGGCGGAGAGGTCCACCGGTTCGAACCGGGCCTGCATGCGGCCCGCCTCGAGCCGGGAGAAGTCGAGCAGGGTGTTCACCAGCCGCCCCAGCCGCAGCGCGTTGCGGTGGATGACGGCGACCTCTTCGCGCACGCGTTCGTCGGCGTCGCCGAGCGACTTGCCGAGCTCGGCGACCGGCCCCTGGATCAGGGTGAGCGGCGTCCGGAACTCGTGGCTGATGTTGGCGAAGAACGCCGTCTTCGCCGCGTCCAGCTCGGTCAGGTCTTCCGCGCGCTGCCGCTGCACCCGGTAGGCGAGCGCGCCGTTGACCAGCGCCGCCGTCTGCTGGGCGACCAGCCCGAGGAAGGTCCGGTAGGACTCGTCGAGGGCGTGCCCGGCGCTCGCCGCGAGCACGATCACGCCGGTGGCCGGGCGGCCGGCGTCCCCGGGCAGCGGCAGCACCACCGCCTCGGTGGGCGGGGTGGACCAGCCACCCGACGGCAGCTCGCCGAAGGTCGCCGTCAGGTCGGTCACGGTCCGCGCGGTCCCGTCGGCGAGCACGGCATCGAGCGGCCAGCCGTCCGCGTGCCCGGCCCCGCCGGGGGTGACGGCCGCGAGCGCGAGCCCGCCGTCCTCGTCGAGGACGTGGATCGCGGCGTAGGGGACGTCGTCGCCGGCCCGCGCGAGGACGCCGGCGACGAGGTCGCAGGCCTCGCCGACGGTCCGGGCCGAGCCCACCTGGGCGCCGAGCTCGCGCAGGGTGGCCAGCCGGCGGCCGCCGATCACGCGCTCGGTGGTGTCGGTGACCGCGGTGAACACGGCCCGCACGCCACCTTCGTCGTCGTGGAGCGGGCTGTAGGAGTACGTCCAGTAGGTCTCTTCCCAGTAGCCGTGCCGGTTCATCGGCAGCAGCAGGTCCTCCGACCAGGTCGCCTCGCCGGTGGCCATCACGCCCTCGAGCATCGGGCCGATGATGTGCCAGATCTCGGCCCAGACCTCGGCGCCCGGCTTGTCCAGCGCCGGGTGCTTGGTGCCGAGCAGCGGCAGGTAGGCGTCGTTGTAGAGGAACCGCAGCTCCGGCCCCCACCAGACGATCATGGGGAAGCGCGAGGTGAGGCAGATCCGCACGGCCGTCGTCAGGCTCGCCGGCCAGTCCGCCGGGTGGCCGAGCGGCGACGACGCCCAGTCGAACTCCCGCATCCGGGCGGCCATCTCGCTGGTCCCCGGGAAAACGGCGTGCTGGCCGGATTCCTCGCCGACGCTCATCACACTCCCGGTTCACGCGGCCCCGGCTGAGCCTACTCGACCCCAGGAGCCCTTGCCGGGTAGGCGACCCGGGTGCGGCCGCCCGGCCCACCCGGTCAGGAAACCGTGTCGTCCAGCCAGGTCATCGTCACCGTGGTGCCGTCCTCGCGGTGCACCTGCGCGCTGTGGTCGGCGAGGCTGTCGATGAGGAGCAACCCGCGGCCCCGCAAGCCGTTCGTGTCGGCCGGGGTGCGCCAGGCACCGTAGTCGGTGACCGTCACGGTCAGGCGGCCGTGCTGTGCTTCGGCCCGGACGTCGACCGCGCCCGCCGCACCTTCGGCGTAGGCGTGTTCCGCGGAGTTGGCCATCGCTTCGTAGCCGGCGAGGACGACGTCCTCCTGGCGTTCTTCGGTCAGGCCGAGCGTGCCCAGCCACTTCGCCAGCGCTTCGCGCAGTTCCGGCAGCCGGTCGGCGATCGCGACCGTGCGGCGGTGGAACGCCGCCGGGGGCGCGGGCGGCGCGCCCGGGGGGAGGGGGTCCGTCATGGTGCGTCCTCTCCGCGGTTGCGCACGTGGATCAGCGCGATGTCGTCGTCGTGGCGGCCGCGGGTCAGCTCGTCCACCAGCTTGTCCCACGCCGTGCCGAGGTCGGGCGCGGTCAGCACCGCGGGGATGCCCGCCAGCAGCCATTCCACACCCAGGGTGAGGTCGCGCGTACGGCTTTCGACCAGCCCGTCCGTGTAGAGCACCAGGTCCGCCCCGGCCGGGAAGCCGGTGGTGCGCTGGGGGAACTCGGCCCCGACGCCCAGTGGCTGTGCCAGCGCCTCGCCGATCTGCTCCGGCCCGGCGTCCGGGCGGACGAGGATCGCCGGCAGGTGGCCGGCGTTCGCGAAGGTCAGCGTGCCCTCACCGGGCCGGTGCACGGCGTAGAAGCAGGTGACGAAGCTCTCGCCGAACAGCCCGCCCGTCAGCGCGGAGACGGTGCGCAGCACTTCCGAAGGGGACAGCTCGAGCAGCGCGTAGCAGCGGATGGCCGTGCGGACCTGGGCCATCACGGTCGCGGCCGTGACGCCGTGGCCGACGACGTCGCCGATGACGAACGCGGTCGCGCCCGAGGGCAGCGCGATGACGTCGAACCAGTCGCCACCCACCTTGCCGCCCGTCGCCGCGGGCAGGTACCGCGTGACGACGTCGAGGCCCGGCGGGGCCGGCGCGACCGGCAGCATGCTGCGCGACAACTCCGAAGCGAGGTTGCGTTCGCGCTCGTAGAGGCGGGCGTTGTCCAGCGCGATGGCCGAATAGCCGGCGATGCCTTCGGCGAGGTACTCGTGCCGCGCGGTGAACCGCCCGGGCCGCGAGTGGCCGAAGAAGAACCCGCCGAGCACGTCTTCGGACGTCGGGCTGATCACCGAGACGGCCAGGTAGCTGCGCACGGGCAGGTGCCCCTCCGGCATCCCGTGGTACGGCGCGTTGTGCCCGAACCGCGGGTCCTGCGTGATGTCCGCGCTGCGGACGGTGCCGGTGCCGTCGAAGGTCGGCGCGAACACGTCGGTGTTGCGCGGCATCGGGAACCGGGTGAACGCCTCGCGCGGCACGCCCGAAATCGTGTAGAGCGTGTAGGACTCGCCGAGCTCGTCGATCAGGTTGTAGAAGAACGCGCCGAACTCCGCGCCGGTCGCCTCGGTGGCCGCGTCCGTCGCGCCCTGCACGATCCGGTCGATGTCGAGCTGGGCGGTCAGCTCGCGGCCGACCGAGTGCAGTGCGTCGAGCACCGCGGCTTCGGCACGGAGGCGGCGCACGACGCCGCTCGAGTGCGCGGTCGCCGCCTCGATCCCGGTGGCGACCGCGTGCGGGGTCCCGCCGACGTCCTCGGTGGTGTAGACCAGCACGTCCTGGCCGTCGCCGGTGAGGGCCACCGCGCCGGTGACCGCCCGGTCCGGCAGCAGCTCCGCCAGGACCGCGCGGTCGGTCACGGCGACCGCGACGTGGTCGCCCAGCACCGCGCGGGCTTCGGCCGGCTCGAGCGGCCGGACGTCCGTGGCCGCCGGGGTGCCCGTGGCGCCGACGAACGCCCGGCGCACGGCGTCGAGCAGCTCGTCGAACCCCGGGGCGGTCATCCGGTGGCCAGCGCCTCGGTCAGCGACGGGTAGATGGCGAGCTCGTCGGTCAGCCGGGTCAGTTCCAAGGGGCGCAAGGTGATCCGGCCGGTGGCGACCACCCGCAGCGGCGCGGACACCGTCCGCCCGCGGTGCGCGCGCACGAGTTCGGCCATCCCCGCCGAAGCCAGGAACGTGACGCCGGTCAGGTCGATGACGACCATCGTGGGGTCCTGGCGCGCCGCGCGTTCGGCCAGCTGCCGGAGCTTGGGCGCCAGCGCGAGGTCGAGCGCGCCGCCGACCCGGAGCACGGCCGCGCCTTCGCGGGTCTCCAAGGCCACCGTGCCCGCTGAGCTGGCGGCGTCGCCGAGGGAGTTCCCGGTCGCGTCCGTTTCGGCCATGATGACCATCCTGCCTGTTCGCGCACGCCGCGCAAAGCCGAAACGGATCCTGAACCGGCGGGGGGTGAGCGGGCCGGGCATGATGGGTCCCGGTTGAGCAGACAGCCTTCGTGATCACGCACGCCCTCCGGACGTTCCCCGGTGGCGTTGCCGAAGGCGAGGAGAACACCATGACGGAACACATCCACGGTGAAGGCCCGGCCACCGCTGTGCCATTCGGAGAGTTCCGGATCGCCCGAACGGAGCAGGACGGCGCGGTCGTCGTCGAGGTCGCCGGAGACGTGGACACGACCACCGCGCCGAAGCTCGTCGAGGCCGCGCAAGCGGAACTGGCGGGCGCCCCGGCGTTGCTGGTGGTCGATCTGACCAGGGTCGAGTTCCTCGCCTCGCCCGGTCTGACGGCGTTGCTGACGATCCACCGCGAAGCCGGTCCCGGTACCGCGGTGCGGATCGTCGCGTCCGGCCGGGCGACGCTGCGCCCGATCCAGCTGACCGGGCTCGAGGACAGTCTTTCGCTGTTCCCGACCAGAGAGGCGGCGCTGGCCGGGGCCTGACCGGTGCCGTCCCGGCCCGTCAGTCCTCGGCCGGGACGGCTTTCCGCTCGATGGCCAGCAGCGCGACGTCGTCCTGGGCCGGCCGGTTGCCGATCATCGCGGCCATCACCTGCGCGCAGACCCGTTCCGGCTCGCCGGCGCGCAGCGTGTCCGCGAGCAGCCGCATTCCGGCGTCCACCGGCCGGTCACGGCGTTCGACGAGGCCGTCGGTGTAGAACGCGAGCACGCTGCCCGGCGGCAGGGGCACCACGGTCGTGCGCCGCTGCGGTTCCCCGATGGTCAACCCGATCGGGGGATCCGGCGGCGCGTCCACCAGCCGGCCGGCACCGCCGGGCAGGGCCTGCACCGGCGGCAGGTGCCCGGCCAGGGACAGCGCGACGCTGTCGCGGCCCGGCTCGACGATCCCGTAGGCGACCGTGGCCATCGCGCCGTGCTCGAAGTGGTTGGCCTTGCGGTCGAGCTTGGCGAGCACTTCGGCCGGGCTTTCGCAGTCCAGCGCGTAGGCGCGCAAGGCGCTGCGGAGCCGGCCCATGATCACGGCGGCCTCCAGACCGTGGCCGGAGACGTCGCCCATCACGACGCCCAGCCGGTCGTCCGGCAGGACGAACAGGTCGTACCAGTCGCCGCCGATGCCGGTTTCCGCGCCGGGCACGTACCGGGCGCCGAAACCGAGGCCGGACACGTCCGGCAGGCTGCTCGGCAGCAGGCTGCGCTGCAGCGCCATGGTGGCGGTGCGGTTCTCTTCGAGCGCCTCGACCTGGATCGCCATCGCCAGCCGGTCGGCGAGCAGCTGCAAGGTGACGACCTCGGTTTCGGTGAACTGCCGGGCCGCGACCGATCCGACGTGCAGCACCCCGACGAGCTCGCCGCCCGTGATCATCGGCACACCGAGCATGGAGTGCAGGCCGCGTTCCCACAGCAGGGAGTTCACGACGGTGGTTTCGTCGACGTGGTCGAGCGCAACGGGTTCCCGCTCGAGCGCGACCCGGCCGGCGAAGCCGCTGCCCACCGGCACCCGGACGCCCTGGTGGACCTCTTCTTCGATGCCGGACGCCGCGAACGCCACGAGCTGACGGCCGCTGGCCTGGTACCGCAGCACCGTCGCGGTGTCGACGTCCATGACCTCGCGCAGCCGCTGCAGGGTCCCGGCGAGCAGCTCGGGCAGCCCGAGGTGCCCGGCGGGCGCGCCGATGATCGCCTCCAGCTGCTGCAGCCGGTCCTGGGCGTCGAGACTTCGCGACATGGACAGACCCTAGCCGGAACTCCTTTGCGGGCCTAACCATCCCGGGTTTCGACGGCGGGTCCTCGGGGGTACCAGCCGGGCGTGAAGGTCGACTTGGCGTGGGTGGCCGTGCTGCGGCACGGCGAGAGCACCGGGAACGTCGCCCGCGAGGAAGCGGAGGCGGCGGGCGCGGATGTGATCGACATCGCCGAGCGCGACGCCGACGTCCCGCTGACCGACCTCGGCCGCGAACAGGCCGAAGCGGCACGGGAGCTGGTGGCCGGGCTCGCGCCGGACGTCGTCGTCACCTCGACCTACCGCCGGGCCTGGGACACCGCGCGCGTGGCCGCGCCGGCCGGCGTACCGGTCGTCCCGGACGAGCGGCTGCGTGACCGCGAACTCGGCGTGCTGGACCTCCTGACGTCGCACGGCGTGCGCGAGCGGTGGCCCGACGAGCTGCGCCGCAAGCGGCGGCTGGGGAAGTTCTACTACCGCCCTCCGGGCGGGGAGTCCTGGGCGGACGTCGTGCTGCGGCTGCGGTCCCTGCTGGCCGAGCTGAGCTCGGAACGGCCCGGCGCGCGCGTCCTGCTGGCCGCGCACGAAATGACGACCTTCGCCCTGCGCTACCTCCTCGAAGGCCTGCCGGAGCCGGACCTGCTGCGCGCGGCGGCCGTCACCGACGTCCCGAACGCCTCCCTGACCACCTGGGAACCCGACCCCGACGGCGGCTTCACGATGGTCCTGGCCCAGGAGACCTCGCCGTGTCGACCCTTCAATCACGCGTGATGCCCCTCCAATCACGCGTGATGCCTCCCTGATCACACGTGATGCCCGTCCGATCACGGCCGATGCCGTGCGGGAAGGGTCGACACGCGTGATTGGACGCTCGATACGGTGTCAGCGCTGGGCGGTCGGCCGGACGACCAGCTCGTTGACGTCCACTCCGTCGGGCTGGCCGATCGCGTAGGAGATCGCCGCGGCGATGGTGTCCGGGGCGAGGGTCACCGCGCGGTAGGTGCGCATCGCCTCCCGCGCCCCGCGTTCCGTGATCGTGTCGGCCAGTTCGGACTCGACGACGCCCGGTGAAACCGTCGTGACGCGGAGGCCGGGCTCGGCCTCCAGCCGAAGCCCTTCCGTGATCGCCCGGGCCGCGTACTTCGTGCCGCAGTAGACCGCGGCGGTCGGCACGACCTCGTGCGCGCCGGTCGAGGCGATCGTCACGAAGTGCCCGGACCCCTGCCGCCGGAAGTGCGGCAGGGCGGCCGCGATCCCGTGCAGCAGGCCGCGGACGTTGACGTCGATCATCCGGTCCCACTCGTCGACGTGCAGGGAGTCCAACCGCGACAACGGCATCACGCCCGCGTTGGCGACGAACACGTCGAGCCGCCCGTGCGCCCGCACCGCCGCGTCGGCGAACTCGGCGACGTCCGCGCGGTCGGTGACGTCGAGGCGGTGGACGTCGGCCGTGCCGCCCGCGTCGTGGATTTCCTTGGCCAGCTCGGTCAGCCGGTCTTCGCGCCGGGCGCCGAGCACGACGTGGTGGCCTTCGCAGGCCAGTCGCAACGCGGTGGCGTGCCCGATGCCGCTGCTGGCCCCGGTGATGAGGACGGTCTTCACGGATTTCCTTTCACGAAACGGGGAAGTCGGCGCCGAGGGTGACCTCGCGCCAGGTGTCGAAGCCGGCCCGCAGCGTGTCGAGGCGGGCGGTGGCGATGTCGTAGGCGGCCTTGCCGAGGAGCAGCCGCAGCGGCGGTTCGGGGGAGTCGACGGCGGTGAGGATCGCCTCGGCCGCGCGCACCGGGTCGCCGGGCTGGTTCCCGTACGTCGCCGTCGTGGCCGCGCGACGTGCGCCGGCCGTCGCCGCGTAGTCGTCGATGTGCGTCGCCGACTGCTTCATCGACGGCCCGGACCAGTTGGTGCGAAAGGCGGCGGGCTCGACGATCGTCACCTTGATCCCCAGCGGCGTCACTTCCGCGGCGAGCGACTCGGAAAGCCCCTCCACGGCGAACTTCGTCGCGTGGTAGTACCCGGTGGCGCCGAAGGCCGCGAGCCCGCCGAGCGACGACACGTTCACGACGTGCCCGCGCCGCCGCGCCCGCATCCCCGGCAGCACCGCCCGGGTGACGTCGGCGAGGCCGAAGACGTTGGTGTCGAACAACTTCCGGACCTCGTCGTCCTCGCCTTCCTCGACGGCGGCGAGGTAGCCGTAGCCGGCGTTGTTGACCAGGACGTCGATTCCGCCGAACGCGGTTTCGGCCCGCTTCACCGCGGCGGCGACCTGGGCGTGGTCGGTGACGTCGAGCGGCAGCGCCAAAACGCGGTCGCCGTGCGCCGCGACGAGGTCGCCGAGCTGCGCCGGATCACGAGCCGTGACGACGGCGCGCAGTCCCCGTTCGAGCACGGCCGTGGCCAGTGCCCGGCCGAGGCCGGTGGAACAGCCGGTGACGAACCAGTTTTCGGGCATGACGAAGTACTCCATCCATTGTGGAATGACAGAAAATTCAGCTCGCGGCGAGACTGCCGAGCAACGCCAGCGCGGCTTCCGAAGGGCTGCCCGGCGCAGCCTGGTAGACGACCAGCTGCTGGCCGGGCGCGCTGTTCACGGTCAGCGCTTCGTAGCTCAGCTCCAGCTCACCGACCTGCGCGTGGTGGAACCGCTTGGTTTCGTGCGTTTTCTGCCGGATGTCGTGGCGGGCCCACAGCCGGCGGAAGTCCGCGCTCTTGACCGACAGCTCGCCGACGGTCTCGATGAGCTGCGGATCGTCCGGGTCGATCCCGGCCGCCGCCCGCAGGCCGCCGACCGTGTTGACCGCGACGCGCTCCCACTCCGGGTAGAACGTGCGCGCGTCCGGGTCGAGGAAGACCAGCCGGACGAGGTCGCCGCTGTACGCGTGCCCGCCGAACAACGCCTCGCCGAGCGCGTTGCTCGCGAGCACGTCGAGGCAGCGGCCGAGCACGAGCGCGGGCGTGTCCGGCCAGCCGTCCATCAGGCGCAGGAGGTTCGGGCTGACCTGCTCCCGCCGCCGCGCGCGCCGCCGGGTGGGCCGGGCCAGCCGGTGCAGGTGGGCGGTGGCGTCTTCGTCGAGGGCCAGTCCCTGGGCCAGCGCGTCGACTACCTGCGCCGACGGGTTCCGCTCCCGGCCCTGCTCGAGCCGGACGTAATAGTCGGTGCTGACCCCGGCGAGCACCGCGACCTCTTCGCGGCGCAGGCCCGCGACCCGGCGCGACCCGCCCGCGGGCAGGCCCAGCGCTGCCGGGCCCACCTGTTCGCGGCGGGCCCGGAGGAACTCCCCGAGTGCGTTCTCCTTGGCCATGATCCGAGGCTAACCCGGATCGAGCCGACCAGGGTGGCCGCGCCGCACCCACCCTCAGGTGAGCCGGACGGTCTCCCCGTCCCGCTCCGGCTGCAGCAGCGTCGCGGTGGCCTCGCGCCCGTCGACGTCCAGCGTCATCACGGCGTTCCCGAAGTGCGGGCCGGAGACGCAACCCCAGGTCAGCGGCGCGGGCGGGACGCCGACGCGGCGGGCCAGCCCGGTGCTCAGCCGGGTCAGCCCGCGTGCCCAGCCCGCGCGGAACAGGCGGTTCATGTACCAGGGCACGGTGTTGTGGATCGGCGAGCAGGTCAGCTGGTGCACGGGCGCGCCCGGGAGGTCGGCTCGCGCGACGTAGGCGTGGTGGACGTCGCCCGAGAGCACGCTCACCGACGCGACATCGGTGTCGGCGACCCGGCCGATCAGCCGGGCCAGCCGGTCGAACGACTCGCGGAAGGCGGGCCAGTGCTCCAGGTCGGCGAGCTGCCGGAACCACTCCGACGCGCGGCCGACGAGCCCCGGCCGGGCGCACAGGCGCTCGTTGACCGACTGCGCGGCCGAGAGCGCGGTCGGCAGCAGCCACGGCAGCGACGTGCCGATGAGCAGGTGGTCGAAGTCGCCGTCGGCCTGCTCCTCGATCCAGCGGAACTCCTCCTCGCCGATCATCGAGCGCTGCCCGCCGTCGAGGATCCGGCCGGCGCGCGAGTCGATGACCAGCAGCCGGACCGGCCCGAAGTCACGCCGGTAGGACCACCGGGTGCCCTTGGCACCGTCGGCCTCCCGGTCGGCGCGGTCGGCGAACTCGCGCAGCAGTGCGGCGTTGTCGGTCCCGGACTTCGTCACCTGCCGGTAGACGTCGTCCTCGGCCAGCTCGCGCGGCCCGAGGTTCCCCAGGTGCTGGTAGACCCAGTACGACACGAGCGCACCGCGGATCCGCTCCGGCCACCACGACGTGCGGGCCATCTCCGCGCGCCAGGCCTGCGAGGTGTTCCAGTCGTCGCGGACGTCGTGGTCGTCGAAGATCATCGACGTCGGCACCGTCGAGAGCAGCCAGCGCACCGCCGGCTCGCACCACGCCTCGAAGTACAGGTGGCAGTACTCCTCGAAGTCGGCGATCTCGGTGCCCGGCGGCTTGCTCGTGTCACGCCGGGAGGCGAGCCATTCCTGCGTCGCGTCGGTGGTTTCGTCCGCGTAGACCTGGTCGCCGAGCAGGAGCAGCGACTCCGGCCATTCGGCCTCGTCGAGCCCGGCCATCCGGTGGGCGTAGGCGGCGAGCGCGTCCGGGCCGAGCGCGTCCTGCTCCCGCGGCTTGCGGCAGGACCCGAAGACCAGCCGGAACCGCGGGTCGCCGGGTCTCAGCGTGCGGATCCGGCTCGGCGGCAGGGTGCTGTCCGGTTCGGGCCAGACGCGTTCGCCGTCCAGCCGGACCTCGTACGGCGTGCTGCGCCCGGGTTCCAGCCCGGTCAGCACGACCAGCGCGTAGTGGTAGCCGGCGACCTCGAACGTCCTTTCGGAGGCGTCGGCGACCCGGACTTCGCACGGCCCGGAGGTTTCGACCCAGATCGTCGCCGACGTCGCGTCGACGTGCCGGAGCAGGGGACCCAAGAGCAGCTCGGTCATCCCCGGATCCTTTCAGCAGTACGGCCGGTCGGCAGGTCGAAAGGCCCCGAAACATTCCGATAATCGTTGACCGGTTCCGGGCGGTGAACGAACGATCGTGACAGCTGCGCGCCCTGCCCCCGGAAAGGATTTCCTCGAGTGCGAAGAATCATCACGACTCTCCTCGCCGCCGTGGTGCCGATCGTCGCGGCCGTCGTCCTCGTCGTCGCCCAACCCGCGTCCGCGGCCAGTTTGACGCGCGTGACCGGCTTCGGCGACAACCCGAGCAACCTCGCCATGTACGCCTACGTCCCGGACCACGTCGCGGCCCGCCCGGCGCTGCTGGTCGCGCTGCACTACTGCACCGGCTCGGCGTCGGCGGTGTTCAACGGCGCCGCCCGCGACTACGTCACGGCGGCCGACCAGTACGGGTACGTCATCGTGTTCCCCGAAGCCACCCGCAGCGGGCAGTGCTTCGACGTCTCCTCGCCGCAGGCCCTCACCCGGGGCGGCGGCAGCGACCCGGTCGGCATCCTGTCGATGGTCGGCTACGCCAAGGAGCACTACAACGTCGATCCGTCCCGGGTGTTCGTCACCGGGTTCTCCTCCGGCGCGATGATGACGAACGTGCTCGCGGCGGAGTACCCCGACGTGTTCGCCGCGGGGTCGGCGTTCATGGGCGTGCCCGCGGGCTGCTTCGCCACCGCGGACGGCTCCAGCTGGAACAGCCAGTGCTCGGGCGGCCAGCTGACGAAGACCGCCCAGCAGTGGGGCGACCAGGCCCGCCGGATGAGCGGCGGGCGCAGCGGCCCGTACCCGCGGATGCAGCTCTGGCACGGCACGGCCGACGACACCCTGCGCTACCCGAACTTCGGGGAAGAGATCAAGCAGTGGACGAACCTCGACGGGGTGAGCCAGACGCCGTCGTCGAGTGACGCGCCGCAGTCCGGCTGGACGCGCACCCGCTACGGCGGCACCGGCACGCAGGCACCGGTCGAGGGGATCAGCGTCCAGGGCGCCGGGCACGTGCTGCCGCAGAACGGGATGGTGGCCTACGCGATCGCGTTCCTCGGCCTGGACAGCGGTTCGACCACCCCCGCGGCGGGCACCACGCTGGGCGGCGCGGCGAGCGGCACGGGCCGCTACTTCGGCACCGCGGTCTCGGCGAGCAAGCTCTCCGACAGCGTCTACACCGGCATCCTCAGCCGGGAGTTCTCCATGATCACGCCGGAGAACGAGATGAAGATCGACGCGACCGAGCCCGCGCAGGGCCAGTTCAGCTACACCAACGCCGACCGGATCGTCGCCCAGGCGGCGAGCCAGGGTGCCCGGATGCGCGGGCACACGCTGGCCTGGCACGGGCAGCAGCCGGGGTGGATGCAGGGCATGGAGGGCGCCGCGCTGCGGTCGGCGATCCTGAACCACATCACGCAGGTCGCAACCCACTACCGCGGCAAGATCTACGCCTGGGACGTCGTCAACGAGGCCTTCGCCGACGGCAGCTCCGGCGCGCGGCGCGACTCGAACCTGCAGCGCACGGGCAACGACTGGATCGAGGCGGCGTTCCGCGCCGTGCGGGCGGCCGACTCCGGCGCGAAGCTCTGCTACAACGACTACAACACCGACGACTGGACCCAGGCCAAGACCCAGGCCGTCTACCGGATGGTGCAGGACTTCAAGTCCCGCGGCGTGCCGATCGACTGCGTCGGCTTCCAGTCGCACTTCAACAGCGCCAGCCCGGTGCCGTCGAACTACCAGACCACGCTGGCGAACTTCGCGAGCCTCGGCGTGGACGTCCAGATCACCGAGCTGGACATCGAAGGCTCGGGCACCACGCAGGCGAACAACTTCCGGACGGTCACGAACGCCTGTCTCGCGGTGGCGCGCTGCACCGGCATCACGGTGTGGGGCATCCGGGACACGGACTCCTGGCGGGCGTCGGGCACGCCGCTGCTCTTCGACGGCAACGGCCAGAAGAAGGCGGCCTACACCGCCGTACTGGACGCGCTCAACGGTGGCACGACCCCGCCGCCGACCAGCACCACGCCGACCACGCCCACCACGCCGCCGACGACCACGACCCCGCCACCGGGCGGCTGCACCGCGGTCTACGCGACCACGGCGGAGTGGAACGTCGGCTTCAACGGCCAGGTGTCGGTGTCCGGGTCGGACAACTGGGTGCTCACGATCACCTTCCACGCCCCGCAGAAGGTGATCGGCAGCTGGAACTACACGGGCACCTGGGACAGCACCGGGTACGTGCTGACCGCGCGGCCCAACGGCAGCGGCAACGTCATCGGGTTCACCGTGCAGCACGGCGGGAACCTGACGGCGCCGACCGTGACCTGCGCGGTGGGTTAGAACAGCCGCCCGACCTCGTCCGCGGGCGGTTCTTCCAGGCTGAGGAGGAACCGCTTGCGGGCGAGGCCGCCGGCGTACCCGGTCAGGCCGCCGCTGGTGCCGACCACGCGGTGGCACGGCACGATGACGCTGATCGGGTTCCAGCCGTTGGCGTTCCCGACGGCCTGCGCGGCGCCGGGGTCGCCCAGCTCGGCGGCCAGCTGGCCGTACGTGCGGGTTTCGCCGTACGGGATCTTCGTCAGCAGCGCCCAGACCTGTTTCTCGAACGCGGAGCCACGCGGCGCGAGCTCGAGGTCGAACTCGCGCCGCGTGCCGTCGAAGTATTCGCCGAGCTGGACCTGAGCGGCCGGGAAGGCGTCGTCGTCGCGCGGGCCGAGGTCGGTGAGGCGAGGCGTGCGCAGGTGGCCGTCGAAGTACAGCCCGGCCAGCGCCTCACCGTCGCCGGCCAGGGTCAGCGGTCCGATCGGTGACGCGATGACGGCGTGCTTCATGGCGCCAGCTTACGGGTCAGCCCTGGCTGGTCTTGACCGAGAGGGAGTCGACGCTCATCTCGGCGCCCGGCGTGATGTCCGCGGACGGGCTCGTGCAGCCGCAGACCTTGTTCGGGTACGAGCCGCCGATGGCGACGTCGAAGATGACGAAGAACCCGTGGTCGACCGCGGCCTTCCAGGTGCCGGCCGAGACCTGGTTCTGCTTCACTGCGTACGTCTGGTTGCCGTCGAGGTAAAAGCGAAGCTCTTCGGCGGCGGCGTCGCGGCGGTCCACGACCACGGAGTAGGTGTGGTAGCCCTCCTGGCAGCCGGGGCAGTCCTGGAGGTCGCTGGTGATGCCGTCCGGGTCGTGGCACTCGCCCTGCCACTGTCCACAGTGGAAGGTCGTGGAGTGCTTGCTCAGCGCGTTGACGTCCTCCATGATGTCGAGCTCGCCGATGCTCGGCCAGTTGGTCGCGCCGACCGGGCGCGTCGGCGCCCATCGCCCAGAACGCGGGCCAGTAGCCGAGCCCGCTGGCTGGGGAGGGCTGCTTCAGCGTCGCGCTGATCTCCAGCTGACCGCCTTCGGGCGCGGCGAAGTCGGTGCGCTGGGTTTCGATCCGGCCGGACGTCCAGTTGCCCGACGCGTCGCGCAGCGGCTTGATCGCGAGGTGGCCCTGGCCGTCGTGGTAGACGTTGTCCGTCGAGTCGGTCGACGTCTCGAGCTCGCCGGTGCCCCAGTTCGCCGCGCCGCCCGGGTAGCCGGTTCCCTTGTCGTAGAGCCAGTCCTGGGTGTTCAGCCCGGTGCCGGCGGCGCCGTCGAAGTCGTCCTGGAAGACGGTGGTCCACTCGTCCGCGGCGTGGGCCGGGGCGGCCGTGACGACGAAGGGCAACGTGGCCAGCACGGCGGCCAGCCGGATGTGGGTGCGCATGGGTCCCGCTTTCTGTGGGATGAGCGGTGTTCTGGCCGTCCACCGACCTGCGCGGTCCTCCACTGTCGGCGGCGATCTCCGGTGGCGTCAAGGGATCTGCCCGATCGTCCGGGCCACTCGGGACGGACGGGCAGGATCACCGGGGATTGTTTCGAAATCCGTCCGGCGGGGAAACGCGCGGGCCGTTTGCGACGATGGTCTGGACCTCCTCGGGAGGGGTTGTCAGTCCCGGGAGCGGTGTGGTGCTATTTGTTTACGTCCACAACGAACTGCGCACCGCCCTCGGATGTCCTTTTCGGACTCCGCCGTCTCCTCAACGTGGAGGACGCCATGATCTCCCGCCGCTCGTTCCTCAGCTTCTCCGCGGCCACGCTCGCCACGGCCACGGTGCTGCCCCTCGCCGCGCGGTCGGCCTTCGCCGCCACGCCCGACACCTTCGGCCTCAAGCTGGTGAACAAGTCCGGCTCCGGCACCGTGTACGCCTACGTGACCGGTACGACCCCCGACGGCAAGCTGGTGCTGCTGCGCGCCGACGGCACGCCGTACTACCCGGACTCGCCGAGCGCGCCGACGACGCCGCTGCCCGAGGACTGCGCCATCCCGATCGCCTCGGGCGCCCAGGTTTCGGTGCCCAAGATGGGCGGCGCGCGCATCTACGTCGTCACGGACGCGAAGCTGGACTTCTTCCTCGACCCGGGCCCGAACCTGGTCCACCCGAGCTTCCTCAACTCCGGCGACCCGAACTACGGCAAGAACTGGTCGTTCAGCGAGTTCACGTTCAACGACACGCAACTGTTCGCCAACATCAGCTACGTCGACTTCGTCGGCATCCCGATGGGGCTCGAGCTGACGACCAAGGGCTCGGGGACCTCGACGGTGAACGGGCTGCCGGCGGGGGCGCTCGACCAGATCGCGTCGGAGCTGTCCGGTTTGGGCGGCGAGTGGCCGGGCCTGGTCCAGACCGGGGGCGGCGGCACCCTGCGCGTGCTGTCGCCGCACCACCACGCCGACCAGTTCGGCGGCTACCTCGACGGCTACATCGACCAGGTGTGGCAGAAGTACGCGGGCACGGACCTGGTCGTCGACTCGCAGAACCCGGGCCTGGGCAAGTTCACCGGCCGCGTCTCGGGCGGCAACCTGGTGTTCGGGGCGGAGTCGTTCGCGAAGCCGGCCACGAAGGACGTGTGGAGCTGCGACAGCGGCCCGTTCGCCTTGGCGGAAGGAGCGAGCGACGCGCGCAAGAGCATCGTCCCGCGCCTGGCGGCGGCGCTGAACCGCACGACGTTGCTGGACAACCCGAACCAGCCGACGGACGAGGACCCCGCGCGCTTCTACCAGGGCGACACGACCAACCACTACGCGCGGATCGTCCACTCGAAACTCCCGGACAACCGGGGCTACGCGTTCCCGTACGACGACGTGAGCCCGGGCCCGGACTTCAGCGGCGCGGTCTTCGCGGGCGACCCGGACGTGCTGACGATCACAGTGAACGCCACGCACGGCTGAGGCAGTGCGAAAACTGTCGGTGGTGGCGGCTAGCCTCACTGCATGAACACGGACGACGCGACGGTCCCGGCGGACCAGCTGACCAAGGGCCAGTGGTTCTGGCACGAGCCGGCGCCGGGGCTGCCCGCGTGGCAACTGCAGGTGACCTCGGCGGAGTTGCTGGAGGACTCCGTCGAAATCTTCACCACGGACGAGGAGAGGGAGCTGGTTTCGTACCCCCGCACCCGGCTCGTGCGGCTCGCGGGCGCGGCCTGAGGTGCTTGTGAGGTAGGGCACGGCGCTTGGGGCGGCTGGTCGGCCGGTTTGCCCTGGGGAGGGCGGCCGGGCGCTTGCCCTGGGGGCGGGCGGCTGGGTTGGTGCGTGCCGTGCGGCGGGCTGGGGATGCCGGTCCGCGGCGCGCGGCGACCGATCGGCTGTCCTGGAGCGGAACTGCCCGGGTCGGTGAAGTGCTGTGCGGCGGCGTGGCGGGCTGCTGGGGAGGCCGGTCCGCGGCGTGCGGTCGCCCCGATTGGTTGTTTGCCATCGCGCGGGCCGGTGAAGTACCGACCGGCCGCGTGGCGAGCCGCCGGTGCGGTGAGCGGGTCCCAGGTTTGTTGCGCTGTGCGAAACCAGCCATCGGCTCGGCCCGCGGGCGAGGATTTCTTCCATCGTGCTGCGTAGTCATCGCCTGCGGAGGCTCCCGAGCCGGAGCCTCCGCAGGCGAGCGGTCTGCCGGAAATCCTTGCGCCGAGCGCAGCGCGGCTACCAGGAAGCGGGCCTGGGCCGGCGCACGATCACCGGTGCGCGGCTGCCCGGCTCTTCCTCCTCACGCCGAAACTCCTTACGCAGTGCCCGTGTCTCGCAGGGCTGCCGGGCGCCAGGTCATGCGGACCGTTGTTCCTTGGCTGCCCGAGTCGATTTCCGCCTGGTCCGTCACCTTGTCGATCAGCAGCAGACCGCGGCCGCCGGTGGTGCGCAAGCCTGGCTGGCGGGGGCGGGTTGGCGGGATTCCGCAGCCCGTGTCGGTGACCGTTACCGTCACCGTGTCGCCCTTGCGTGTGGCCGCCAAGCGGGCCCAGCCGTGGCCGTCCGGGTAGGCGTGGGACGCTACGTTCGCCAACGCCTCGTACGTGGCCAGCGTGATGTCGTGTGTGCTTTCCGGGTCGAGCGGGAGATCGCCCAGCCACTGGGTCAGCTTGCGGCGCAGGCCCGCCATCTCGTTCGGCAGGGCCGGTGCCAGTTCTTCGAACGTCGAGGTGACCACGGCGCCGGCGCTGGTGCGTGCCGGGGACGTGGTCCCGGTTTGGTCGGCGTCGACGCTCTCGCCCGTGTCGACGCCCGGGTCCGGAGTATGTCGGTACACGATCCGCTCCCATCCGTCAGCCGCTGTTCCCCCGTTGTCCGGGCTTCCCCTGTGAGCTACCCACCGCAGTGGAGTCTTACCCGTTGTGCTTTCGGTGACATCGCGCTAACGTAAAAGTGCTCCTCGCGGATGTCGGCCCCTCGGCCGCCCGGAGGAAGCTCCCGGATCCAGGCCGATCGGCCTCTTTCCTTCGTTGGATCAACCCACCCGGCCGCGCCGTCCGCGCGGCCGGTCACCTCATCAGGAGACACCCATGTCTTTTCACGGAATCCTTGACCTGTCAGGGAAAACCCCGTTCGTCCGCACCAGCTACCGCCCGGCGCCGGACGACGTCGCACTACCGCTTTCCGTCATCCGCAAGCACAAGCTGCGCGCCGGCGACGAAATCACCGGCACCGCCGACGAAATCACCAGCGTCAACGGCGCCGACCCCGCCGAGCCGCGGCCGTTGTTCACCGACCTGGTCCCGCTGCACCCGGACCGGCGGCTGCTGCTCGAAACCACGCCGGAGCGCCTGCTGTCGCGCGTCATCGACCTCGTCACCCCGCTCGGCAAGGGCCAGCGCGCCCTCGTCGTTTCCCCGCCGAAAGCCGGCAAGACGACCGTGCTGCGCGAGATCGGCCACGGCATCTCGGTCAACCACCCCGAATGCCGGCTGATGGTGCTGCTGGCCGACGAACGTCCGGAGGAGGTCACGGAGCTGCAGCGCACCGTCCGCGGCGAAGTGATCGCGTCCACTTTCGACCGTCCGCCCGCCGAGCACGCCGCGGTGGCCGAACTCGCCGTCGAACGCGCGAAACGCCTGGTGGAGCGCGGTGAAGACGTCGTGCTGCTGCTCGACTCCCTCACCCGCCTCGGCCGCGCGTACAACCTTTCGCTCCGCGCTTCGGGCCGCACGCTGTCCGGCGGTGTCGACGCGGCCGCGTTGCAGCCGATGAAACGCATCCTCGGCGCGGCCCGCAACATCGAGGGCGGCGGCTCGCTCACCATCGTCGCGACGGCGCTGGTGGAGACCGGATCGCTGGCCGACACGCTCTTCTTCGAAGAGCTGAAGAGCACCGGCAACGCCGAACTCAAGCTCGACCGCAAGACGGCCGAACGCCGCGTGTTCCCGGCCGTCGACCTGCCCGCGTCCAGCACCCGGCGTGAAGAACTCCTGGTCACGCCGGGCGAACTGGCCGCGATGCGCGACGTCCGCCGCGCGCTGCAGGGGCCGCACGCGATCGAGCAGCTGATCGACCAGCTCCGCAAGACCGGCTCGAACGCCGAGTTCCTCCTCCGTGTTTCGGGAGCCCCGCTGCCCGCCGCTGCCTGAGCAACGTCACCGAGGCGGCTGGTACGGGGTCGTACGCGGGTACGTCGTCCGTTCAGGCCCGCGATTCAGCGTCGCGACGAGAAAGCCGAGCCCGACGACGGTGACGACGAGCGGCCCGGCCCCGGGCGTGGCGGCCCACCACCCGATCCCGGCGGCAGCCACCACCCAGGCCGCGACGAGAGTGCGTTTCGCCGTCAGGGGATAGGGCTTGGGCAGTTCCGCCAGCGCCGACGCGCCGAGCACCACGAGCCCGGCGAGCGCCACGACAAGCACGGTCAAGTACATGGGGGATGTCCTCCTTCGGGGAGTCGGGCATCTCAGAGGTGATTACCCCCATGCGGGACGGCCATGCCGTGGCGCCGGGCACACCGCGCAGAAGCTCAGCTGCCGCGCCCGGTCGCGCGTTGCAGCTCGTCGATCCGCGCCGACGCCTCCGCTTTCGTCAGGTTGTCCGGCACCTCTTCGCCGGCCTCCTGGGCCAGCGTCTGCAGGTACGACTTCTGCGGACCGGTCATCGGCTCGTCGCCGGTCGTCCAGTCGCTCGGGTCCTTCTCGGGGTTCGGTTCCACCTGCTCGTCCATCGTTCCTCCCAACGTGAGTCGAACACCTGTTCGCTTCGAAGTGAAGGGTAACCCAGGGGTCCGACAAAAACCGGTCAAGCGGGCGGGGTGCTGGGGTGGCCCATCTCGTGATCGGGCCGGCCCGGGGTGATGCGCGCTTCCTTCTGCCGCTGTTCCTGCAGGTGGCGGCGGCCGCCGACGAGGGCTTCGCACAGCGAGCGCGTGAACTCGCGGGTCGTGCCGTAGTAACCGTCGTCGTACTCCTCGACCACCTGGAACGTCCACCGCTCGGGCAGGACGTTGAGCCCGATCAGCTCCTCGGCGATCCGGTCGGCCCAGTCGTCGTGGCCCGCGTCCCGCAGCATCTTCATGGCGTCTTCGAACAGCAGGTCCGCGGTTCCGGTCAGCTGGTGGAAGGCGTAGAGGTGGCCGCGCGCACGTTCGATGGTCTCGAAGGCTTCGGTGGCCTTGCCGACGGCGTCCGCGGTCGGCTGGTCGACGTCCAGGTTTTCGGGCATGGACGCAGAATGCCCCGTTCCGGAGGCGCTACACCTCCCGGACGGGGCACTCTGGCCGGAGCGGTCAGGCCGTCGGCCGCGTAGCTCCCGCGTACTCGCTCAGCAGCGGCGAGATCTTGACGACGTCGCCGCTGGTCGGGGCGTGGACCATCTTGCCGTCGCCGATGTACATCCCGATGTGGGACACGGGGGAGTAGTAGGCGACCAGGTCACCCGGCTGCAGCTGGCTGCGCGACACCGGGGTGCCGAAGCCGGCCTGCGCCGACGACGTCCGGGGCAGCGAGATCCCCGCCTGCTTGTAGGCCCACTGCATCAGGCCGGAGCAGTCGAACGTGCTCGGCCCGGTGGCGCCCCAGACGTAGGCGCTGCCGAGCTTGCTCAGTGCCGCGTCGACGGCCTTCTGCGCCGCCGCGCTGGGCGCCTTGACGTTCGGGGCCGCGCCGCCCGTGTCCTGCTGGGCGGCCTTGTCGGCGCTGCTGAGGTTCTTGCTCTGCGCCTCGATCTGGTCGATCTGGGCCTGCAGGTTCTTCTTCTTGCCCTCGATGTCCGAGGCCAGCTTCGCCGCCGCGTCACGGGCGTCCTGCGCCTGCTTCGCCGCGTCGGTGGCGGCCTTCTGGGCGGCGGTGGCCTTGTCGGCCGCGCCGCTGAGGTTGTCCATCGCGCCGTTCTTCTCGGTCGCGATGACCTCGAGGGCGGCCGAACGGTCGAGGAAGTCCTGCGTGGACGTGCCCGCGAGCAGCGCCGACAGCTTGTTCAGCTGGACGCCGCTGGTGAACGACGCGCCGGCGAACTTGTCGACCTGCGTCTGGTACTTCTGCTTCGCCTCGGTGGCCTGGGCGCCGGCGTCCTTCGCGGCGGTGGCGTCGGCGTTGGCCTTGTCGAGCTGGCCCTGCTTGGCCTTGAGGTCGTCCTGGGCCTTGAGCAGGTCTTCGTTGAGCTTCTCGGCCTGCGCCGCGAGGTCGCGGTACTTGGCGAGGGCGTCCGACCCGGAGGGCGGGGCCTGGAGGGCGGGGATGGGGGCGGCGGTGGCCGGGGGCTGGGCCATGGTGACGACAGTGATCACCGAGGCCGCGGCGAGGGCACCTGACACCACGCGCTTGACGGGATGCGAACGCATTCTCGCGCGGGTCTCCTTTGCTGTTCGGCCGCCGTCGGGTCCGGAGCCGGCGAGTCGGGGGCCTCGCCGTACCCGGCGCGTGGTCGACCGCAACAGGAAGAGCACGCGGTGGGGTCCGGTACCCGGCAGGGGGGTATCGGCGGCGATCTCGCGTCGCCGTCTCATCGACGACCGGGGGCCGCGAGATCTCGAACAGGTTACGAAAGGAGTACGGAGACGTCCAGTCCGGGCCGCCGGAAACTCTCCGTGACGTCAAGAAACACGGCTGGACCAGTGTGAACCAGGCCAGGTGTGGTCGGGATTACACCTCGTGACCAGGCTTGATTACCCTACCCCCCTAGGGTATCCATGAGGCATGACAGACACCACCTACACCGTCACGGGCATGACGTGCGACCACTGCGCCCGCTCGGTCGAAGAGGAACTCCGCGAGCTCGGCGCCGTCACCGGCGTCGCGGTCGACCTGGCCACCGGCGCGGTGACCGTCAGCAGCACGCGCGAACTCGACCTCGCCGACGTGCGCGGAGCGGTCGAAGAGGCGGGGTACCGGCTGACATGAACACCGCAGCGAAGCTCTCCGCCCGCGGTGCGGCTCTCGCCCTGGTCGCCGCGGGTCACTACATCCTCACGCTCACTCCGGCGCCGGTCATCTTCGAGATCACCGGCGCCGACGGGGTCACCGCCGCCACCGGGAAAGGGGACCGGCCATGACGCTGCAGCTCGACGCGAAGAACGTCGAACTCGCCATCACCGGCATGACCTGCGCGTCCTGCGCCGCGCGGATCGAGCGCAAGCTCAACAAGCTGGACGGCGTCACGGCGACCGTCAACTACGCCACGGAGAAGGCGAAAGTCGTCTACGGCGGCGAAGTCGGCACGCAGGACCTGGTCGCGGAGGTCGAAGCGGCGGGCTACGGCGTGACGCTGGCCGAAGCGGAACCCGAGCAGCCGGCCGAGGATCCGACGAAGGCGGTGCGGCAGCGCCTGCTGGTCTCCGCGCTGCTGAGCCTGCCGGTGATCGTCCTCGCGATGGTCCCCGCCTGGCAGTTCACGTACTGGCAGTGGATCTCGCTCACGCTGGCCGCGCCGGTGGTGGTGTGGGGCGCGTGGCCGTTCCACCGGGCCGCGTTCGCCAACCTCCGCCACGGCACCGCCACCATGGACACGCTCGTCTCGCTCGGCACGCTCGCGGCGTTCGGCTGGTCGGTGTACGCGCTGCTGTTCGGCACGGCCGGCACCCCGGGGCTGACCCACCCCTTCGAGCTCACCGTCGAGCGGATGGCCGGCGACGGCTCGAGCTACCTCGAAGTCGCCGCCGGCGTCACGACGTTCATCCTGGCCGGCCGCTACTTCGAAGCCCGTTCGAAGCGCCGCGCCGGTGCCGCGCTGCGGGCCCTGCTGGACCTCGGCGCCAAGGACGTCGCCGTCCTGCGTGACGGCCGCGAGCAGCGGATCCCGGTCGGCGACCTGGTCGTCGGGGACGTCTTCGTGGTGCGGCCGGGGGAGAAGGTCGCCACCGACGGCGTGGTCGCCGACGGCGGGTCCGCGATCGACGCGAGCCTGCTCACCGGCGAGAGCGTGCCGGTCGAGGTCGGGCCGGGCGACGCCGTCGCCGGGGCGACGGTCAACGTCGGCGGGCGGCTCGTCGTCCGCGCCACCCGCGTCGGCTCGGACACGCAGCTCGCGCAGACGGCCCGGCTGGTCGAAGAGGCCCAGACGGGCAAGGCCCGCGTGCAGCGGCTCGCGGACCGCGTCTCGGCGGTCTTCGTGCCGATCGTCATCGCGCTGGCCGTGGCGACACTCGCCTTCTGGCTCGGCGCGGACGCGACGCCGTCGGCCGCCTTCACCGCCGCGGTCGCCGTGCTGATCATCGCCTGCCCGTGCGCGCTGGGCCTCGCCACGCCGACCGCGCTGCTGGTGGGCACCGGGCGCGGCGCGCAGCTCGGCATCCTCATCAAGGGGCCGGAGGTGCTGGAGTCGACCCGCCGCGTCGACACGGTGGTGCTGGACAAGACCGGCACCGTGACCACCGGGAAGATGACGCTGGTCGAGGGGGACGGCGAGGTGCTGCGCCTGGCCGGCGCGGTCGAAGCCGCGTCCGAGCACCCCGTGGCGCGGGCGATCGCGGAGGCGGCGCGCGAGCGCTTCGGCGAGCTGCCGTCCGTAGCGGACTTCCGCAGCACACCGGGCGTGGGTGTCTCTGGGGTCGTCGAGGGACGCGAAGTCGTCGTGGGGCGGGCGGACGCGTCCGAAGCCGCGGTGACCACGGTGGCGGTGGCCTGGGACGGCGAGGTCCGCGGCACGCTGGCCGTGGCCGACACCGTCAAGCCGACGTCCGCCGAGGCGGTCCGGCGGCTGCGCGGGCTCGGCCTGACGCCGATCCTGCTGACCGGGGACCACACGGCCGTCGCCCGCGCGGTCGCCGCCGAGGTCGGCATCGAGCACGTGGTCGCCGAGGTGCTGCCGCGGGACAAGGCCGACGTCGTGCGCCGGCTGCAGGAGGACGGCAAGGTCGTCGCGATGATCGGCGACGGCGTCAACGACGCGGCCGCGCTCGCCCGGGCCGACCTGGGGCTGGCCATGGGCACCGGCACCGACGTCGCGATCGAGGCCGCCGACCTGACGCTCGTGCGCGGCGACCTGCTCGCCGCGGCCGACGCGATCCGGCTGTCGCGCCGCACGCTGCGCACGATCAAGGGGAACCTGTTCTGGGCGTTCGCGTACAACGTGGCCGCGCTGCCGCTGGCCGCCGCGGGCCTGCTGAACCCGATGCTCGCCGGCGCGGCGATGGCGGTCAGCTCGGTCTTCGTCGTCACCAACAGCCTGCGGCTGCGTGCGTTCCGGGCGGGGTGACGCCTTTGTACGGTCCTTGTATCCGGCTGGGTGATCCTCCCGGACGTACTGATTCCGACCAGTGGAGGACAGGGATGTTCACGAAGGCCGCCGTGCTGACGGCAGTCACTTCCGCGGCGTTGACGGCGTTCGCCGTGGCCGCACCGGCTCAGGCCGCGCCCGCGGCCACGACGGCGCTGCCCACGGCGAACATGGAGGCCGTGCTGAAGGCGGCCCAGATCGACCCCCGCCGCGCCGACACCACGCAGACGCCGGGAGCGCACGACAGCGTCCTGCTGGTCGAGCAGGCGTTGCAGGCCAAGGGGTTGCTCGCCTCTGCCTACGTCGACGGCTACTTCGGCACCACGACGATCACGGCCTACTCCGAGTACCAGAAGTCGTTGGGGTACAACGGAATCGACGCTTCCGGGCTGCCGGGCAAGACGTCGCTCGAGAAGCTGGGCGAAGGCCGGTACACCGTGACGTCGACGGTGTCCGCCGGCAGCCGGGTCTCCTTCCGCGGGGTCACGATCAACACCCGCACGAAGGCGATGCTGCTCGAGGCGGAGCGGATCTCGGGCACCACGGTCAGCCTGACGCAGGGCTCGTACAACCCGGGCGGCGTCGACGCGTCGGCCGGGACGCACGACGGCGGCGGCGCGATGGACATCTCGGTGTCGGGCATGTCGTCGACGACCCGGACGAACTTCATCAAGGCCCTGCGCCAGGTCGGGTTCGCGGCCTGGTACCGCACGCCGGCCCAGGGGTTCGCCTACCACGTGCACGCCGAGGCGATCTCCGACCCGGACCTGTCCTCGGGCGCCCAGCACCAGACCGGCGACTACTACCTCGGGATGAACGGTCTCGCCGGGCGCGGGGCCGACGACGGCCCGTCGGTCCCGAAGGTCACCTGGGAGGAGTACCAGCGCGGCTGACGCGCGTGGCGCGCCCGGCCGTGGTGGCACGGCCGGGCGCCCCGGTGGTTTGATCGAAGGACCGACAACCCTGGGGGTGCTCGATGGCCGAGAAGGCGTTCCGGTTCGGCGTGGTCGCGGCGGCCGCGGAGGGCGGCGCGAAGTGGCTCGCCACCGCGCGGCGGGCCGAGGAGCTCGGCTACGCCACGCTCCTCAGTCCGGACAACCTGAACCTGCCGACGCCGACCGCGTCGCTCGCGGCCGCCGCCGCGGCCACCACCGACCTGCGGGTCGGGTCCTTCGTCTTCGCCAGCCCGTTGCGCACCGCGCGGGCCGCCGCCTGGGAGGCGCACAGCCTGACCGTCGTCACCGAGGGCCGGTTCGAGCTGGGGCTCGGCACCGGGCTGCCCGCGATGCGGCAGCAAGCCGCGGAACTGGGCCTGTCCTACGGCACCGGCCAAGACCGGCTCGACTCGATCTCCGAGACCATCGACCACCTCCGGCGGCTCGACGGGGACGTGCACACGCCCGTCATGGTCGCCGCCGGCGGCCCGAAGGCCCGGCGGCTCGCCGGGGCGAAAGCCGACATCGTCACCCTCGCCGGCGGCGTCCTGACCACCCGTGACGAAATGGCCGGGTACGTCGAGGAAATCCGGAACGCGGCCGACGGCCGGGACATCGAGCTCGCGCTGAACCTGTTCGTCATCGGCGAGGTGGTGCCGCCGTGGATCAAGGGCTTCATCGGGGTCGACGCCGACACCCTCATCGAGCACGACTCGCTCACCATGCTCCGCGGCGACTTCGACGGGATGGCCGCCGAGCTGGAACGGCGGCGCGACGAACTGGGCGTCTCCTACGTCAGCGTCAACAGCGCGTTCATCGAGGAGTTCGCGCCGCTGGTGGCGCGGCTGTCGGGGAAGTGAGCGTCGCGGGGTCGGTGTTGGCGCCGCACAGCAGGACCGCGACGCGCTCGCCGCGCGCGGGGCGGTAGGCGCCCGCCAGCAACGCGGCGTACGCGGTCGCTCCGCCGGGCTCGACGGCCAGGCGGTAGCGGTCCCACAACGCCGCCCTGGCCTCGACGATCGCCGCGTCGTCGACCAGCACCGACGCCGCGCCCGTGCGCGTGGCGACCGCGTAGGCGATGTCGCCGAGCCGGGACGCGCCGAGAGAGTCCGCGGCGACGCCGGACACCTCGACCGGCACCGGCTCGCCCGCGGCCAAAGCCGCGTGCAGTGTCGGTGCCGTCCGCGGTTCGACGCCGACCACCCGGGCCCGGCCCTCGGCCGCGGCCGCGATGCCGGCCAGCAGCCCGCCGCCGCCGACCGCGACCAGGATCGTGTCGACACCGCCCGTCTGCTCCAGCAGCTCCAGGCCGGCCGTGCCCTGCCCGGCGCAGATCTCCGGCTGGTCGTAGGCGTGGCAGAACAGCGCGCCGCGGTCCGCCGCGTCCTTCACCGCCGCGTCGTAGGCGTCGGCGTACTTCTCGCCGACCAGCTCGGCCGCCGCGCCCAGCTGCCGCAGCTTCGCCACCTTCACCGCGGGCGCGTTCACCGGGACGTAGACCCGCGCGGCCACGCCGAACTCGCGCGCGGCGTGGGCGACGGCGAGCCCGGCGTTGCCGCCCGAGGCGGCGACCACCCCGGCCGCCGACAGCTCGCCCGCGGCGAGGATCCGGTTGAAGGCGCCGCGGGCCTTGAACGAGCCGGTGTGCTGCAGGTGCTCGAGCTTGAACCACACGCCGTCGTCCGCGAACACCGGCGTGCGGCGGACCCGGCCCGCGATCCGGGCGGCGGCCTGGTCGACATCCGAAGTGCTGATCACCACCCCAGGATGCGGGGAGACAGCCGTAAGCACCAGCGACGTCTCCTATCCTGACTTCAGCGATGCTTACGGCTGGAGGTCCCGTGCTCGACGCCCACCGCCTGGCCTTGCTCGCCGAGGTCGCGCACGCCGGCTCGATCGCCGGGGCGGCCAAGCGGCTGTCCTTCACGCCGTCCGCCGTCTCGCAGCAGCTGGCGAAGCTGGAGTGCGACGTCGGCACGCCGCTGCTGCACCGCAACCCGCGCGGCGTCACGCTCACCCCGGCCGGGGAAGCGCTGCTCGGCCACGCCGAAACCATCGTCGGCGAGCTGCGCACCGCCGAGCGGACGGTCCGCGCGCTCCGGGACGAGGAGCCGGCGCAGCTCACCGTCGGCACGTTCGCGAGCGCGGGCATGACGCTCGTGCCCGCCGCGCTCGCCGGCTTCCGCCGCGACCACCCGGCGGTGGCGCTGCGGCTGCTGGACCTCGAGCCGCCCGACGGCTACGGGCTGGTCAGCTCGCGCGACCTCGACCTGCTGATCACCCACCGCTATCCCGGGGCGCCGCTGCCCGACCCGCGCGGGCTCGACCGGACGCTGCTGCGCTCGGAGCGGTTCCGGCTGATCCTGCCCGCGGGCCACCCGAAAGCCCGGGTCCGGCGGCTGACGCTGCGTGCCCTGGCCGGGGAGGACTGGATCTCCGGCAGCCCGGGCGTGCCCAACCGCGCCTGCCTCGACCAGCTGGCCGACGCCGCCGGGGTCGAGCTGGGTGTCGCCTACGAAACCCGGGACTACCAGGTGATCCTGGCGCTGGTCGAGGCCGGGCTGGGCATCGCGTTCGTGCCGGAAAGCGTGCTGGAGCGGGTGACGTCGGCGCGGATCGAGGTCCGCGACGCCGCCGACGCCCGGCCGGCACGCGACATCTTCCTGGTGCACCACCGGCGGCCGGGGAAGCTGGTCACCGAGATGGTCGCGCGGCTGAGCCGTCCACAGTAGACACCTCAGCCGACCGGGCGCACGGTGCCCTCGAACCGCGCGGACGCGGCGCGCAGCGCGTCCAGGCACGCGCGGACCGCGCCGTGGTCCTCTTCGCCCGCCCGGCAGATCGCGTAGATGGTGCGCGTCAGCGCCGGGCGCGTGGCGAGGATGCTGACCCCTGCCGGCTGCCGCTCCCGGGCGAGCCGGGGGACCAGCGCCGCGCCGACGTTGCCCGCCACCAGTGCCAGCTGCGTCGGGTAGCCGCCGACCGTGCAGCTGATCCGCGGCTCCAGCCGTTGCTTGCGCAGCACCTGGAGCAGCCATTCGTAGCAGCCGGACCCCAGGCTCCAGCCGATCCACGGCAGGTCGTCCACTTCGGACAGGTCGACCGTCTTGCGGTGCGCGAGCCGGTGCCCGGCGGGCAGTGCCAGGTCGGCGACGTCGGAGAACAGCGCGATCCGGGTCGTCGACGGCGGAATCACCGTCGGCCGGTCCTCCCAGCTTTCCAGCACCGCGACGTCGAGGTCGCCGGCCAGCACCCGGGGCATCGTCTGCTCCGCTTCGCCTTCGTGCAGCGTCACCGCCAGCCGCGGGTGCTGCGCGGCGAGCGTGGCCAGCGCGGGCGGCAGGAGCGCGTGCACGGTCGTCGGGATCGCGCCGACCCGCAGCGGCCCGATGACGTCCTCGCGCAGCAGCTCCAGGTCCGCCTTCGCGTCGGCGACCTGGGCCAGGATCCGCTCGGCGTGCCCGGCGAGCACCTGGCCCGCCTTCGTCAGGCGCACACCCCGGCCGCGCGGCTCGAGCAGCCGCTGCCCGGCCTCCCGTTCCAGTTTCGCCAGCTGCTGCGACACCCCGGACGGCGTGACGTGCAGGGACGCGGCCGCCGCGGCGACCGAGCCCTGCGTGGCGACCGCGTGCAGCGCGCGCATCCGCTCGAGTCCGAACACGGTAGCGATCCTACCGAATTCTCCGCAGAAACATTCGCTTGTCCTTGACAGTCGCCGCCCGCACGCTGGAGGCGTGACCACGACCGCGCCCCGCGCCACGACCACCACCCCCACGCCGTTGAGCCAGCGCCTCGACCCGCGCCTGCTCGCCGCGCTGGGCAGCTTCTGCATCTCCCTGTCGTCGGTCTTCATCAAGGTCTCGCACGCCAGCGGCAGCACGAGTGCGTTCTGGCGGTGCCTGCTGGCGCTGCCGGTGCTCCTCGCGCTCGCCGCGTGGGAACGGCGGAAGGCGGGCCCGGCGACCCGCCGCCGCGTGCTGCTGCCGCTGCTGGCCGGCGTCGGCCTCGGCCTGGACTTCGTGCTGTGGGGCGAGGCGATCCCGCGGGTCGGCGCCGGCATCGCGACCGTGCTGCTCGCCGTCCAGGTGATCATCGTCCCGCTGCTCGCGTTCGCCTTCCTGCGAGAGCGCCCGGCGAAGCGGTTCCTGCTCGCGGTGCCCGTGCTGCTCGGCGGCGTCGTGCTGGCCGGCGGGTTCGCCGGCACCGGCTCGTTCGGCCCCGATCCGGTCACCGGCGCCGTGGCGGCGATGCTCGCCGGCGCCGGGTACGCCGTCTACCTGTTCCTGATCCGGCTGAGCGGCGGTGCCGGTTCGCAGGCGCGGTCCCTGGTGCTGGCGACGATCTCGGCCGGCGTGGTCGCCCTCGCGCTCGGTCTCCCGACCGGGACGCTCGACCTGAGCCCGAGCCCGGCGACGTTCGGCTGGCTGGTCGCGCTCGCCGTCGTCGGTCAGCTGATCGGCTGGCTCCTCATCTCGGCCGCGCTGCCCCGGATGTCGGCCACCACCGGTGCGACGCTCATGCTGCTGCAGCCGGTCGGCGCGGTGCTGCTGGGGATCGGCCTGCTCGGGGAGACGCCGAGCGTGCCGCAGCTGGTCGGCTGCGCCGGAGTGGTCGCGGCGGTCTGCTTCGCCGGGCGAACCCGGCGCGGATGATCTGCGGGCCGTGGCCCGCCCAACTACCGTCGCGGGTATGCGAGTGCTGGTGGCGGGAGCGTCGGGGTTCGTCGGCAGCCGGTTGTGCCCGGTGCTGGAGGAGGCCGACCACGACGTCCTGGCGATGACCCGGCACCCGGCGAAGTACCGCGGTGCCGGGACGGCCGTGCGCGGTGACGTCGCCGACGTCGATTCCCTGCGTGACGCGCTCAAGGGCGTCGAGGCCGCCTACTACCTGGTGCACTCCCTCGACAGCGCCGACTTCAAGCGCCGGGACGCCGACGCGGCCCGTGCGTTCGCTCGCGCGGCGGCGGACACGGGCGTGCGCCGGATCGTCTACCTCGGCGGCCTCGGGGACGACGACGATGCCCTGTCGGAGCACCTGGCCAGCCGGCGCGAGGTCGAGCGGCTGCTGGGGGAGACCGGCGTGCCGGTGACCGTGCTGCGGGCCGGGATCGTCATCGGGCACGGCGGCACGTCGTGGGAGCTGACCCGCCAGCTCGTCGAGCACCTGCCGGCGATGGTCACCCCGCGCTGGGTGAGCACGCGCACCCAGCCGATCGCGATCGCCGACGTCGTCCGCTACCTCGCCGGGGTGCTCGACCACCCGGAGGCGGGCGGCCGGACGTTCGAGATCGGCGGCCCGGAAGTGCTGGCCTACAAGGACATGCTGCAACGCGTGGCCGCGATCGAAGGCCGTCCGCTGGTGATCGTGCCCGTCCCGCTGCTCTCGCCGCGGCTGTCGTCGTACTGGCTTTCGCTGGTCACCGACATCGACGTGACGACCGGGCGCGCCCTGATCGACTCCATGACGAACGAGGTCGTCGTCCGCGACGACGCCATCCGCCGGATCGTCGAGTTCGAGCCGATGGGCTATGACGATGCGGTGCTGCAGGCCCTGGGCGAGCGGGCGAAGAGCCGGCGGACCGCGTGAAGCCGTTCCTCGCCGGCGTCACGGCTCTCGGCTCGGGCCTGCTCGGCGCGTCGCTGGCCAGCGAGCCGGGATCGAAGCGGTTCCACGCGCTCACGGCGTCGGTCGCCGCGACCTGGTTCGCCGGGGCCCGCGCGGCCGGGCCCGTGCGGCGGGGCCGGCCCGGTGTCGTGCAGCCGGTGCTGGCCGGCGCGGGCGCGTTCGGCGTGTTCTGCGGTGGTGCCCTGGTGGCCCGCCGCATCCCGCTGCTGCGCCGTGCGATCACCGGCGTCCTGGGCCACGCCCACCACGGCTCGACGGCCACGGTGGCGCTCACGACGCTCGTCACCGGCGCGGCCGAGGAGGTCTTCTTCCGCGGCGCGCTCTACGACAGCTTCGGCGCGCGCGGGTCGACCGCGGTCTACGTGCTCTCGACGACGGCCACGCGCAACCCGGCGCTGGTGCTGGCGTCGGCGCTGATGGGTGCGCTGTTCGCGGCGCAGCGCCACCGCTCGGACGGGGTGCAGGCGCCGCTGCTGACCCACGTGACGTGGTCGGCGCTGATGCTCGCCGTCATGCCCCGCTTGTTCCCGCCGAACAGTGGGGAAATCCCCGCCGAGAATGCTTTTGTGCGCGAAAAAAGATTATTGTGACATAACGACGCCGGCGCGTACTCTCAGGCCGAGAGAGGCACGCCATGAATCGTCTTCGTCTGCGTCGAAACGGTTTCGCCGTCTTCGGTTGTGCCGTTCTCCTGGCCGGGTGCGGCGCTAGCCCGACGGCGAATCCGCACCCGGTCGCCACGGTCACGACCACTGCTCCGGGGACCACCGCCTCCACGTCGAGTCCGCCGCCGGTCACCAGCAGCCCGGCCGCCGCGGCGGCTTCGCCCGGGCTCGCGGACGGCACCTACCGGCTGAGCGCCGAACCGCAGTGCGGGGAGTTCGCGATGGACGGTGCGAGCCTGGTGGTGCGAGGCGGAAAGGCCACCCTCACCCCGGGCCTCTGGACCGGTTCGGACACCCGCGGCCAGCCGGCGAGCGGAACCGTGACCACCACGGGGAACAGCGTCCGGATCCACGTGGCCAACGGGACGGCCGCGGTCGTCGACCTCACCGCGACGATCGGCGCGGCCGGCGGCCTGAGCGGCAGCGGCCAGTCCGGCGGCGTGCACCTCAGTGGCGAGACGGGCTGGGCCTGCCAGTTCACCTTCACAGCCACTCCGGGGGCGCCCACCGGGAGCACCGAGAACGTCGGATCGTTCTATTCCCCGACGAGGAACATCAGCTGTCAGATTCTCCCCGATTCCGTTTATTGCCAGACTTGGACGCCCCCGCGGTCGGTGACGATGAAAACCGACGGGTCGTACCAGACCTGCGAAGGGTGCTTGGGGGATCCGGGTGAGCACACGCCGGTGCTGGCGTACGGCAGCTCGACGCGGGTCGGCCCGTTCACGTGCGCGTCGGAATCCGGCGGGGTCACCTGCACGACCGCGGGCAAAGGCTTCGCCATCTCCCGTTCCGGCGTCGTCAAGGTGCCCTGACGCGGCAGGCTCCGGTCAGCCGTTGTCCGGAACGAGCCAGAACCCGTCGGAATCCTTCAGGATCCGGGCGGGAGTTCCTATGCTGGAGCGGACCCCGGTGCGTGGAGAGGGATGTCGATGCGGACATTGCTCGTGCTGCTGCTCGTCTTCGGTGCCCTGACCCCGATCCCCGCCGCCGCGGCCACCGCGGTGTGCGCCACCTCGTGCGACACCCTCGACCCGTCGCGGGCCGCGCGCGAAAGCTTTCCCCTGCCCGACAAGGTGATCAACGGCCGGGTCGTGCGCCTGCACGCCTCCGACCCGGACGGCATGGCCTGGGCGAGCATCGACAACGGCGTGGCGAACGACGCCGTCTGGCTCGACCGCTCCTGGGACGGCGGTGCCACCTGGGAAGGCCTGCTCGGCAAGGCCACCATCCCCGGCACGTGGACCGGCACGCGCACGCTCATGTACAACCTGACCGATCCGGCGAACCACCGGCGTGGTCTGGTCCGGGCCTGCGGGGACGCGCAGGGCGTCGGCTGCACGGCGTGGATCTACCCGGACGTCTGCGACGCCGCGTGCGACCGCACCGCGCCCGCCGCCGGGGACAGCCAGCCGGTGGCGCCGACGACGTTGTCCGGCCGCACGATCCGGCTGCACTTCGACGGCCGCGGCATGGCGTGGGCCGGGATCGAAGCGGGCGGCGCGGGCGACGAGATCTGGCTCGACCGGTCGTGGGACGCCGGGGCGAGCTGGCCGGACGGCTCGTCGCTGGGCCGCACGAGCGTGCCCGCGGGCGCGACCGGCACCCACACGACGGCGTTCGCGACGCGCGACCCCCGCGGCCGGCTCTACGGCGGCGCGGTGCGCGCGTGCGGCCGCGAAGCCACGCACGCGCAGGGGAGCTGCACGGCCTGGGCGCGCCCGGCGACGACCCGCGCGGCCGGCGCCGTCGACGCCCTCATGTGGTCCTACGACCCGTACACCGCGTGGTGGCCGTCGAGCTGGTGGAACTCGGCCGTCGCGGTGACGGCGGTGGCCGACGCGGGCGGGTTCGACGCCGCGCTGGCCCGCACCTTCGACGTCAACCGGGTCGCCTTCCCGGCCGGGGTGAGGAGTTCCGACGCCATCGACGGCGACTTCGTCAGCCGGGCCATCGACGACAGCGCGTGGTGGGGCCTGGCCTGGGTCGCCGTCTACGACCGCACGCACGACTCGCGGTACCTCACCGAAGCCGTGACGATCGCCGACTACGTCACCGGGTTCTGGGACACGGGCAGCTGCGGCGGCGGGGTCTGGTGGAACCGCGAGCGGACGTACAAGAACGCCGTCACGGCCGGTCTGTACCTGCGCCTGACCGCCTCGCTGCACCTGCGGATCTCCGGCGACACGGTCTGGGGACAGCGGGCCCGGACCGCGGGCGACTGGTACCTGAACAGCGGCCTGATCAACTCCGCGGGCCTGGTGAACGACGGCCTGACGTCGTCGTGCGCCAACAACGGCCAGACCGTCTGGACGTACAACCAGGGGCTCGGCATCGGCGGCCTGCTGGAGCTGTGGCGCGCCACCGGCGTCCAGTCCTATTTGGACGCGGCCGAGCGGCTCGCGGACGCGGCGATGACCCGGCTCACGGCCAACGGCGTGCTCGTCGAATCCTGCGACACCGGCACGGGCTCCTGTGACGACAACCAGAAGCAGTTCAAGGGCATCTTCATGCGCTACTTCGGCGACCTGGCCACGGCGACGGGCTCGGCGACCTACCGCGCGTTCGCCCAGAAGCAGGCGGACGCGCTGTGGGCGGGCGACCGCGACTCGCTGAACCGGATCGGGCAGCGCTGGACCGGCACCACGCCGAACGTGACCGACTGGCGCACGCAGGCGTCCGGGCTCGAAGCGGTCCTGGCGGCCGGGTAAGCACGCACGCCGCGCGCGGGGGCGACCGGACCCGCTGGACTGCCGAGGCGCGGCAGCTCGCGAAGCACATCGGGGGGCGGCGGAGGCCTCAGCAGGTCGGCGGCAGGCCTTCCGTGCAGGCTTCGGTGTCGGTCTTGCTCGTCGCCAGGTGCAGGAGCTCGTAGAGCTGCTCGCGCTGCTCGTCGCCGAGCGCGCACAGCACCTCGTCCTCGACCGCGGCGAGCGCGAACTCGGCCCGCGCGAGCAGCTTCGCGCCGACGTCGGTGAGCTCGACCACGTGCCGCCGCCGGTCGACGGCCGAGCGGCGCCGCTCGATCAGGTTCTCGGTCTCGAGGTCGTTGAGCAGCCCGACGACGTTCGTGCCGTCCATCTGCAGGGTCTTCGCCAGGTCCTGCTGCGAGCTGCCACCCAGGTCGCGCAGGACCGTGAGGGCGATCAGGTGCCGCGGCCGCAGCCCGAGCGGCGTCAGCACGGACTCGCTGCGCAGCCGCATCCGGCGCGAGAGGTGGTCGAGCAGCGCCCCGCACCGGTGGGGCGGCTGGTTGACGACCGGCAGCGAGGTCATGCGCCCAGTATATGGGCACCTCAACGGTCGGTGTGCTATTAATGGTTTGTCCTACACCAACGATCTATGGGCGGCTAACGACATGGCGCACCTCCTCCACATCGACTCGAGCATCCAGGGCGAGCGCTCGGTGAGCCGCCGGCTCAGCGCGCGGGCCGCCGCCGCGTGGCGGGCCGCACACCCCGGCGGCACGAGCACCTACCGCGACCTGGGCGCGAACCCGCTCCCGCACCTCGACGAGGCGACCGGGTCGGCCCGCGCGATCCCGCCCGAGCAGCACACGGCGGCCCAGGGGGCGTCGTGGGCACTGACCCAGGAGCTCGTCGGCGAGATCAAGGCGGCCGACACCGTGCTGCTGGGCCTGCCGGTCTACAACTACGGCGCGCCGAGCAGCGTCAAGGCGTGGGTGGACCACCTCATCGCGCCGGGGCTCTCGGTCGACCACGAGACGATGACCGGCCTGCTGGGCGGGCGCGAGTTCGTCGTTCTGGCCGCCCGCGGCGGCGGGTACGGCGAGGGCACGCCCCGCGAAGGCTGGGACCACGCCGAGCAGTGGCTCCCGCACGGCGTCTCGCTGACGGGCCTGGAGCCGCGCTTCATCACGGCCGAGCTGACCCTGGCGCACGTGAACCCGGCGATGGCGGAGCTCATCCCGCTGGCGGACGCGAGCCTGGCGACGGCCGAGCGGCAGATCGACGAACTGTGGGTCCCGGCGCACGTCTGACGCACGGGCCGGGCGTCACGAATCCGCGGCGCTCGGCCCCACTGTCAGCAGCTGCTCGAAGAACCCGCCGATCTCCCGCGACCGGTCCACCAGGTGCACTTCCAGGATCCAGTGGGACGGCTGCCCGGCGCGGTCCGGCCGGCGCATCGGGCCGTCGCTGCCCGGGGCGATGTAGGAGTCGATCTTCGCGCCGTCGATCGTCTCGTGCGGGAACCGGCCGACCAGGTGCCCCGCGATGTCACCGCCGAACTCCCAGCCGGCTTCGTGCGCCAGCTGGACCATGTGCGCGTACAGCTGCGCGCCCGTGATGTCCGGGATGGCGGCGAAGTACGCCCTCCCGGCGTCGAAGACCGGGCCCAGCGAGTCGCGGAGCCGGTGCTTCACCGGGTCGTCGCCGAGGACGAACGTGCGGCCGAAGTCCGCTTCCCAGTCCTCGAAGATCGGGCCGAAGTCGGCGAACACGATGTCGTCCTCGGCGAGCACCCGGTCCGGCGGGTTCTCGCGGTACGGCCGCAGCGTGTTGACGCCCGCCCGGACGATCCGCTTGTGCCAGTAGCGGCGGATGCCGAGCAGGTCACCGGCCAGGTCGCGGATCGCGTCGCTCGCCTCCGTCTCCCGCACACCCGGCGCCAGGATGCCGCGCTCGGCGACCGCGTCGAACAGTTCGACGGCCTTCGCCTGCGCGTCCAGCAACCGTTCGGCGCGCAGTTCCTCACTCTCGACCAGCTCACCCATGGCCCCGACGGTAGCAACGCGAACCCGGCCGGTAACCTCCGCCGGAAGCCGGGTGGCATGATGCGGGCCCCCGGACGGTCCGCACCTGGGCGAGGAAGGTCAGGTTTGAGCGCGCACACCTCCCAGATGGACGATATCCGGCTGGTCGCGCAGCCCAGCGCGCTGCCGGTCACGGAACTGTTCGTCCGCCTGATTCTCACCGACTGGTCCCTGCTCCCGATGCTGGAGCACACGACAGCGACCGCGAAACGGCTGGTCGAAGCCGTGATCGAGGCCGGCGACCCGAGGTCGCCCGCCTTCGTCACGCTGCGGCTGCGGCTGCGCGCCGAGGTGCTGGTGGTCGAGGTCGACGACGACGTGCCCGGGCTGCCGGAGCCCAAGGTCGTCGGACCGGGCGAGCGCGTGGGCGTCACGCACGGCGCCGCCGGTGCCCGCACGACCTGGTGCGAGCTCGAGCTGCCGGGCGGGATGAACGCGCGGCAGGTGCGCCTGCCCCGGCGGCAGGAGCGCCGGACCCTGGTCGACGAGCCGGTCACCGGCGATCCGGTCGCCGCCGACCCCGAGGTGCTGGAGCGCCTGCTCAACCGCCTGAGCGGCTGGTCCGGCACCGGCTGACCCGCGGCCGCGCGCTGAACGGTTCCGCCCGGATGTCCGTGTTCCCAGCGGGGGATGGGTGGACACGAGGAGGCAGCCGCCGTGCGGATCGTGATCGCGGAAGAAGACGCCCTGCTGCGGGAGGGGCTGGTGCTGCTCCTGCGCAGCGAGGGGTTCCAGGTCGCCGCGGCCGTCGACCACCCCGAAGACCTCGTCGCCGAGGTCGGGGCGCAGGCACCCGACCTGGCCGTCGTCGACGTCCGGATGCCGCCGACCTTCACCGACGAGGGTTTGCGGGCCGCGCTGGAGGCCCGGCGGCGGGTGCCGGGCCTGGCGATCCTCGCGCTCTCGGCGTTCGTCGAAGACGGCTACGCGGGTGACCTCCTGGCCGCAGGCGGGGGCGGCGCGGGCTACCTGCTCAAGGAGCGCGTCGGGAAGCCCGACGAGTTCTTGGACGCCCTGAAGCGCGTCGCCGCCGGAGGCACGGTGCTGGACCGCGACGTGGTCGCCGTCCAGCTGGCCAAGCGCCGCCCCGGCGACCCGGTCGCCACGCTCACCGCGCGCGAGCGCGAGGTCGTCGCGCTCCTCGCCGAAGGCCATTCGGTGCCGACGATCGGGCGGCTGCTCGGCATCGGCACCGACGCCGCCCGGCAGCACGCCGGGGACGTCAGCGCGAAGCTGCGCGTCCCCGACGAGGCCCAGGCGATGCTCAGCTACTTGCGAGCGTGAGGAGCTCGGCCTGCTTTTCCTTGTACCGCAAGACGTTCGCCAGCTTCACGTCCTCGTAGCCGCGCACGAGGTCGGGCAGTTCGGCCAAGGCCAGCGCCCGGGCGCGGTCGACGTCGGCCGCGCGGAACGCGTCGAGCACCACGCCGCGGTAGTCCTCGATCAGTTCGCGCTCGACCTTGCGCACGTGCGCGCGGCCGAAGGGGTCCAGGCGGGTGCCGCGCAGCCGCCGCAGGGCGTGCAGCAGCCGGAACGCCGGGCGGAACCACGGGCCCAGGCTGATCTTGCGCTTCATCCCCAGCGCGCGCAGCACCGGCGGGTGCAGGCGGTAGGCGTACGTCGTGCCTTCGCCGAACTGCTCGGACAGGCCCTCGGTGAACGCCGGGTCGAGCGAGAGCCGCGCGACCTCGTACTCGTCCTTGTACGCCATCAGTTTGTACAGGTGCTTCGCGACGGCCTCGGTGATCTCCGTCGGCCCGTCCTCCAGCACCCGCACCTGCTCGACGAACGCCGCGTACGCCCGCGCGTACCGCTTGTCCTGGTACGCCACCAGATCCGGGATCCGGACGTCGAGCAGCCGGGCCAGCTCGGACCCCGGCTCGGCGTGCACGAGCTCGCGGGCGGCCGGCTGCGCGACCGGGCGCGCCGGGGTCTTCGGCGCCGTCGGGGTTTCCGGGTTCGCCACGAGCTGACGGCCGCGACGGAACGCCTGCAGGTTCGCCGCCACCGCGGTGCCGTTCAGCTCGATCGCGCGCTCGATCGCCGCGGCGGGCAGGCCGATCGCGCCGGTCTGGAACGCCGCGCCGAGCTGCAGCACGTTCGCGAACTGGTCGTCGTCGAACAGCTCCTCGGCCAGGCCGCGCGCGTCCAAGGAGACCGTGCGGGCCGCCGCGGCCTCCAGTGGCGCCAGAACGCTGCCGGGGTCCGGGAAGGCCACCGTCGTGTCGACGACCATCCGGCCGGTCGGGACCTCGGTGGTCGAGACGACGGCGGTGGTGCGGGCGGCGTCGGCCACGCCGAGGTTCGCCGCGTCCGCGCCGACGAGCGCGTCGCACGCCAGGTAGAGGTCGCATTCGCCGGTCGCGAGCTTCGGCGCCTGCGCCACCGGCTCGGCCGTCACCTTCAGGTCGGAGACGACCGCGCCGCCCTTCTGCGCGAGCCCGGTCTGGTCGAGCGTGCGGACGTGCCGCCCGTCGAGCACCGCGGCCGTCGCGAGGATCTGCGTCACGGTGACCACGCCGGTGCCGCCGATCCCGGTGATCCGGACGGTGAAGTCCTTCGCGCCCGGCGGAGGTGCGGGCACGGCGTCAGCAGCCAGTTCGCCGAGCTTGCGGCGCTGTTTCTTCCCGGTCGGCACCACGGTGACGAACGACGGGCAGTCCCCGGCCAGGCACGAGTAGTCGACGTTGCACGACGACTGGTGGATCGCGGTCTTGCGGCCGAACTCCGTCGCCACCGGCTGCACCGACAGGCAGTTCGACTTCGTGCCGCAGTCGCCGCAGCCCTCGCAGACGCGCTCGTTGATCACCACCCGTGTCGCGGGGGTCTCCTGCTTGCCGCGTCGGCGCTTCCGCCGCTTCTCCGCCGCGCACTCCTGCTCGTGGATCAGCACGGTGACACCCTTGACCACGGCCAGTTCTTCTTGCGTGGCGAGGAGTTCCGTGCGGTCGCGCACCTCGACGCCGGCGGGCAGCTTGCGGCGTCGCAGCTTCGCGGGCGCGTCGCTGGTGATCACGACCCGCTTCGCGCCCTCGATGAGCAGCAGCTCGGCGATCTTCTCCACGGGCAGCCCGCCGACGGCGTCCTGGCCGCCGGTCATCGCCACGGCCGAGTTGTAGAGCAGCTTGTAGGTGATGTTGACGCCGGCGGCGACGGCCGCTCGGACCGCGAGGCTGCCGGAGTGGGTGAACGTGCCGTCGCCGATGTTCTGGACGAAGTGCTCGGCCTCGACGAACGGCGCCATGCCGATCCACTGCGTGCCCTCACCGCCCATCTGCGTCACGCCGAGGACGGTGCCGACCTGGTCGGGCTCCATGAACAACGCCATGGTGTGGCAGCCGATGCCGCCACCGACCAGCGTGCCTTCCGGGACCTTCGTCGACGAGTTGTGCGGGCAGCCGGAGCAGAAGTACGGCGTCCGCGCGAGCAGCGGCACCGGGATGCGCTCGCGGCGACGGCGCGCCCGGTAGGCGTCGACCGACGGGATGTCCGCGGGCAGCCGCCGGGCCAGGCCGGTGGCGATGCCGTCCGGGTCCAGCTCGCCCAGCTCGGTGAACAGCGTCCGGCCGTCGCGGTCCTTCTTGCCGGTGATCGCGGGGGCGCCGGGAACGCCGTAGAGGACTTCCTTGAGCGCCGCCTCGACGAAGGAACGCTTCTCCTCGACGACGACGATCTCGTCGAGACCGTCGGCGAACTCGCGCACGATCGCGGGCTCGATCGGGTGGATCGCGCCCAGCTTGAGCACGCGGATGCCGTACCGGGACAGCGTTTCCGCGTCGAGGCCGAGGGAACGCAGCGCCTGCTGGAGGTCCAGATAGGACTTTCCGGCGGCGACGAGGCCGATCCGGTCGGCGGGCCCGCGGGTGACGATCTTGTTGACGCCGCTCACGCGCAGGTACTCGAGGGCGAGGGGCAGCCGGACGGTGAAGAGGCTGCGTTCCAGCTCCGCGAGACTGGTGCCGAGCAGCCGTGACGTCGGCTGGTGGCGGTAACCCTTGTCCAGCACCGGCGCCGTCCACCGGGGATCGACGACGGCGGTGCCGGACGCGTCGGCGACGTTGGCCACGACCTTCAGCGACGTCCACAGCCCGGCCGCGCGCGACAGCTCGACCGCGTGCATGCCGAGGTCGAGGACGTCCTGCGAGTCGGCCGGGAAGAAGATCGGCATGGCGAGGTCGGCGAGCGCGAGCTCGGACGCGCACGGCACGGTCGAGGACTTCGCGTTCGGGTCGTCGCCGACGAGCGCGACCGCGCCGCCGCGCGGGTCGGTGCCCGCGAGGTTGGCGTGGCGGAGGGCGTCGGTCGCGCGGTCGAGACCGGGTGCCTTGCCGTACCAGAAGCCGGTGACGCCGCGGCGCCCGCCGGCGCCCGCGACCAGCTGGCTGCCCATCACCGACGTCGCAGCCAGCTCTTCGTTGAGGCCGGGGCGGTGGACGACGTCGTGCTTCTCGAGGAGCTTCGCGCGGCGGCCGAGCTCGAGGTCGTAGCCGGCCAGCGGCGAGCCTTCGTAGCCCGAGACGAACACGGCGGGGTCGCCGCCGAGGGCGCGGTCGTGCCGCACGCGGTCGAACAGCAGCCGGACCAGGGCCTGCACCCCGGTCAGGTGCACGGTCCCCGCTTCCCGCAGGTAGCGGTCCTCCAGCGTGAACGTCTCCACGGCGCGGGCCTCCTTCGCGTCGATGTGCTTCCGGGCACACTGCGACGCCGACCACAGCGACGCAACAGGCGATGCCGGTTCAGCATCCCAGACGCAAACTTCGGCGGAATTTCGCGTCCGCTGGCCCGGATTTTTGCGCGAGGTTACGCTCAGGCGCATGACCGAAGAGCCACTCGACGCGACCGACCACGAGATCCTCGGCCTGCTGCGCGAGGACGCCCGGCGCACGCTGTCGGACATCGCGGGCCGCGTCACGCTGTCGACGGCCGCGGTCAAGCGGCGCATCGACCGGCTGCGCGAGACCGGCGTGATCACCGGGTTCACCGTGCAGGTCGACCACGCGAAGCTGGGCTGGGGGATCGAGGCGTTCACCGAGCTGCGGTTCGTCGGGAACACCAAGGTCGCCGAGATCCTGCGCACGACCACGCGGATGCCCGAGGCGCAGGCGGTGTTCACGATCGCCGGCGACCCGGACGCGCTGGTGTGGCTGCGGGTGCGCGACATGGCCCACCTGCAGAAGACCATCGACGAGATCCGCCGTCACCACCAGGTCACCGGCACGAAGACGTTGATCGCGCTGGAGTCCTGGTCGCGGGGGAGCTGACGTGCTCGTCACGCTGGCGCAGCGGCCGGACCTCGCCGAGGCCGCCTACGCCATCCCGTACCCGCCGGACTCGCCGGAGTTCATGGCGGGCAGCCTCGCGAGCCTGCTGGTGCGCGGCCGCCGGGTCGCGCGGCGCTGGCCGCACCTGGTCGTCGTGCTCCTCGAAGACGGCGAACCCGTCGCGCGCGGGATCATGGTGCCGTTCCGCGGCCGCGGCTCGCTCCCGGACCGCGGCTGGGACGAGGTGGCCGTCTGGGCGGCGGAAGACGCGCTCGACGCCGTCACCCCCGACACCGCGTGCGCCCTGGAGATCGCGGTGCACCCGGACCACCAGGGCCGCGGCCATTCCGGCACCGTGCTGGCGGGAATGCGCGACGCGGCGGCCGGGCTGACGTCGCTCGTGATCCCCGTCCGGCCACCGGACAAGGCCCGGGTCCCGGCGGCACCGATGCGCGAGTACGCCGCCGAGACCCGGGCGGACGGCCTGCCCGCCGACCGCTGGCTGCGCACCCACGTGCGCGCCGGCGGCCGCATCGCGGCCGTCGCGCCCTGCTCGGCGACCGTCCAGGCACCCCTCGAAGCCTGGCGGCGCTGGACCGGGCTGCCGTTCGACCACGACGGCGCGGTGTTCGTCCCCGGTGCCCTGGCGCCGGTGTTCGTCTGTCTGGCCCAGGACTTCGCGGTCTACGTCGAACCGAACGTCTGGGTGTCACACCGCGTGGGTCAACCGTGGAGCAGGACCCCGGACGTCCGTTCCCGCTCGAAGAAGAACTCCGGCCACGCGAGCGCGTCCGGCGGCGCGTCGATGGCGGTCGCGCGGCGGCGCAGTTCGTTCATGTAGTCCGTGTCCAGGAGTGCCCGCGCCGACAGTGGTTCGCGCAGCAGCAGGTCGGCCGGGCCCGTGTACAGGTACGCGTCGACGCCGGGGAAACCCTTGGTGCCCGGCGGGTATTCGCGGCCGGTCGGGAAGTACGTCGTGTCGAGCGCGCCCAGCCAGGAATCCTGCAGGGGCACCAATGCCGGCCACGAGCCCAGCCGCCGTTCGAGCCGGGCGTTGTCCGAGGTGAACCCGTAGTGGTCGGCGATGACGTACGCCGCGCCGGGGTATTCGCGCTCCAGCCGCGCGACCGCCGCGCTGCCGCCGTCGTGCTTCAGGTGCCCCAGCCCGAACAGCATCAGGACCTTGCGGTGCTTCTGCAGGGACTGCGTCTTCACCACGGACGCGATCGACGCGTCCCGGTCGTCGAACGGTTCCACGTCGGCCGGGTGGTGGATCCGGCTCCAGTCGATCGGCGGGTCGCACGCGAGCACCCGGATCCGCCGCGCGGCCGGGAGCGTCGTGTTGACCTGCCGCACGAGCGCGAAAAGCTGTTCGTAGTACAGCGAAAACCCGCAGCTCGGCTGGGTCGTGTCCCGCCAGACCTTGCTGACGTCCGGGACGTCGCCACCCGCGGTGTAGGCGTCCAGGAGCGGCTGGTCGAGCGAGTTCCCGCACTCCACGGCGATGTCGTTCACCGTGGCGGGGAAGCGCGGGTCGCGGACGAGGTCGAAGACGAACGTCCCGGGCTCCGGGCTGGACTTCGCGACGATCGAGTGCGTGCCGAACGCGGCGAGGACGGCTCCGACGGGATCGGCCGGCTGCCGGGTCTGGCCCGCGTCGGCGGGTGCGGCCACCAGGGTCGCGGCCGCGAGCACGGCGAGGACGGTACGGAAGATGCGCATGACGGCTCCTAGTTCCCCCACTGTCTTACGACTATAAGACAACTCGGCCAGCATCCAGCTCCGCCCGGGCCGCTGTCAAGGGCGGGTCAGTGCCGGAACGCCTCCGCGAGCCACCACGAACCGCCGTCGTCGGCGATCTTCGCGTCGATCACCAGCGGCGCGCTGCGCGGGCCGGCGACCCATTCCCGCACCGCGAACAGGTCCTCGGCGGACCGCACGGTGACGCCCTCGGCGCCGAAGCCGCGGCCGATGGCGGCGAGGTCGGAGTCGGGGAAGCGGACGGTGGTCATGTCGGCGTCGCCGAAGTGGTGGACCTCCGCGCCGTACGCGGCGTCGTTGTAGACGACCACGACCAGCGGCAGGCCGAGCCGGACCGCGGTGTCCAGTTCGGACAGTGCCATGTGGAACCCGCCGTCGCCGGTGCCCAGCACGGGCAGCCGGTCCGGGCGGGCGAGCGCGGCGCCGATCGCGGTGCCCAGGCCGAGCCCGATGCTCTGGAACGCCTGCGTGAAGCAGAACCCCTGCTCGTCGGGCACCGAGAGGTACGCGCTCGGGTAGCCCATGAAGTTGCCGGAGTCGATCGAGACGATCCGCTCCGCGGGCAGCAGGTCGTCGAGGAGCTTGCTGAGCGTCCGCGGGTCGATCCGGCCGCCCGCGGACAGGTCGTCGTGCTCGACGTCGCGCCAGCGGCCGGTGGCGATGCGGGCGGCGACCTCCTCCGTGCGGTAGCCCTGCTGCTCCTTCGCCACGGCCAGCGTGTCCGTGGCCGTGGCGCCGACATCGCCGACGACGCCGAGGTCGATCGGGCGGTGGGCGCCCAGCGCGCGCTGCTCGACGTCGACCTGGACCAGCTTCGCGTGCGGGCTGAGCAGCTTGCCGTGGCGGGTGGTCCACGTGTTCAGCGCGCAGCCCCAGCCGACGACCAGGTCGGCGCCCACGACCAGCTCGGCGGCCAGGGGCGACGCGAACCCGCCCGAGATGCCCAGGGCGAACGGGTCGCCGTGGAAGAGCCCGTGCGCGACGGCGGACGTCGCCAGCAGCGCGCCACTGCGCGAAGCCAGTTCCCGCAACGGTTCCCGGCTCCCGCGGGCCCCGCGACCGGCGATGAACACCGGCCGTTCGGCGGCGGCCAGCAGCTCCGCCAGCCCGGCCACCGCCGAAGCGTCCGGGCGCACCACGGCGGGGCCCGGGACGTCCGGCAGGGAAGCCGGCTCGGGGGCGGGCGCGGCCTGGACGTCGAGGGGCAGGTTCAGCACGACCGTCCGGCGCTGCTGCCGGGCGGTGCGGAAGGCCCGCACGGTGTCGGCGAACGCGCTGGCGGCCGAGTGCACCCGCTCGGGCACCGCGCCGACCGCCGCGGCCAGGCCGGACTGGTCGACCCGGAAGTTCGACAGCACCGACGCGCCCGCGGAGTCGGCGGTGAGCACGATCATCGGCGTCCGGCTCTTGGCGGCCTCGGTGATGCCGGTCATCGCGTTGGTCAGCCCGCAGCCCTGGTGCAGGGACAGCACCGGCACCCGGCCGCTCATCCGCGCGTAGGCGTCGGCCATGCTCGCCGCGCCGCCCTCATGGCGGGCGGCGACGAACCGGACGCCGCCCGCGCGCAGCGCGTTCGTCACCTCGAAGTTGCCGCTGCCGACCACGCCGAACGCCGTGCCGGCGCCGAGGCCGGCCAAGGTCCGGCCGACCAGTTCCGCGACGTTCACCGCTCCACCAGGGCCAGCACCCGGGCGGGGCTGCCGGAGCCGCCGACGATCGGCAGCGGCGAGACGATCAGCAGCGTCCCGGTCGGCGGCAGCGACGCGAGGTTCCGCAGCTGCGTCAGGCCGTGCTTCCCGGCGCCCAGCAGGAGCTCGTGGCAGGGGAACATCGGCTCGAGCCCGGGTGCCTGACCGGCGTCGGTGCCGACGGTTTCGACGCCCAGCCCGGTGATCGGGGTTTCTTCGGCGAGCCACCGGGCGCACTCGGGGGAGACGCCGGGGGTGTGCGAGCCGGTGTCGTCGGCGTTGAGGAACTCCGCCTGGTCTTCGCTGCGCGTGTCCCAGCCGGTGCGGTAGAGCAGCCAGCCGCCGTCGGGCAGCGGGCCGTGCTCGGCCGTCCACGCGCGGACGTCGTCGATCGAGAGCAGGAAGTCCGGGTTCTCGGCCGCCTTCGCCGAGAAGTCCAGCACGACCGCGGGCGCGACCAGCGTCTTCAGCGGCACCCGCGAGACGTCGTGACCGTCCTTTCCGGACACCCAGTGCACGGGGACGTCCAGGTGGGTGCCGGTGTGCTCGCCGGTGTGGATGTCGTTCCAGTACCACCTCGGGCCGCGCTCGTCGTAGCGGCTGATCTCCTCGAGCCGGAACGGGATGGTGTTGGCGAACGGCTCCGGCAGCTGCAGGATCGGCGTGCTCGAGCTCAGGGGCGCGGTGAGGTCGACGACTTCGACCGCCCCGCCGGTGATCGCCTTGCTCAGCCCGTCCAACAACGACATGCCTGCCTCCCGGTGCCGGTGTGCGTCTCGGTCGAGACCCTATGCCCGCCGGACCGGTTCTTGACAGCGCCGGGCTCCCGGTGTTGTCTTAATGTCGTAAGACAATAGAAGGGTGTCGGGTGATCGAGTTCGTCCTGGACGGCCGCTCCAAGGTCGCCACCTACATGCAGCTCGTGGTCCAGGTGAAGCAGGCCCTGCGGGTCGGCCTGCTGCGCCCCGGCGACCAGCTGCCGAAGGTGCGGGACGTGGCGCAGGCGCTGGCGATCAACCCGAACACGGTGCTCAAGGCGTATCGCGAGCTGGTGCTGGAGGGCCTCGCGGAAGGCCGCCCGGGCGTGGGCACGTTCGTCACCGGCAGCCTGGCCGGGCCGTCGCTCGGCAGCCAGGCGCGGCTGCGGGACGAGCTGGTGGCCTGGCTGGAGCGCGCCGAAGCGGCGGGGATGTCGGCCGACGACATCGCCGCCCTGTTCGAGACCACGTTGCGCGGCACGCCGGTGCCGCGCGACCTTGCGTAGGGAGTTCCTGGATGGAACCGGCCGTACAGGCCCGGGCGCTGGGCAAGCGCTACGGGCGCACGTGGGCGTTGCGGGACTGCGAGCTGGAGGTGCCCGCCGGGCGGATCGCCGCGCTGGTGGGCCCGAACGGCGCGGGCAAGACGACGTTGCTCCACCTGGCCGTCGGGCTGCTGCGGCCCGACGCGGGGGAGGCCCGCGTGTTCGGCCGCGAGCCGCGGTCGATGCTCGCCGAGATCGGGTTCGTCGCGCAGGACACCCCGCTGTACCGGGACTTCACCGCGGCGGAGCTGGTCACCATGGGCGGCAAGCTCAACCGCCGCCGCTGGGACGCCGCGCTGGCCCGCGAACGGCTCGCCGTGCTCGGCATCCCGCCGGACAAGCCGGTGGGCAAGCTCTCCGGCGGGCAGCGGGCACAGGTCGCGCTGGCGCTCGCGCTGGCCAAGCGTCCTCGGCTGCTGCTGCTCGACGAACCCATCGCGAGCCTGGATCCCTTGGCACGCCGCGAGTTCATGCAGGCGCTGATGGGCGCGGTAGCGGAGAGCGAGACGACGGTGCTGCTGTCTTCCCACCTGCTCGCCGACCTCGAACGCAGCTGTGACCACCTGATCGTCCTGCAGCGGTCCCGCGTCCAGCTGACCGGGTCGGTGGACGAGCTGCTCGAGACCCACCGCACGCTCGTCGGCCCGCGGGCCGGCAGCGAGTCCATCGCCGGCGTGGCGAAGGTGATCCGGGCGAGCCACACCGAACGCCAGTCGACGCTGCTCGTCCGCCGGGGCGACGGCCCGATCGATCCTTTGTGGACGGAGCACGAAGTGACCTTGGAGGACCTGGTGCTGGCCCACCTCGCCGAAGCGGAGACCCGGGTCGCCGCGGCCGCGTGGGAGGTGCCGGCATGATCTGGCTGACCTGGCGCCAGCACCGCAGGCAGGCGCTGTTCACCCTCGGCGCGCTCGTGGCGCTCGCCGCGGTCATGGTGCCCACGGGCCTGGCGATGCACACGAAGTTCGACGGCCTCGGCCTGCCCGCCTGCCAGGCCGCGCTCGGCAGCGCGTCGATGGTCACGGCGACCGAAGCCGCCGGGAACTGCGAGCGCCTCGGCCACCAGTTCCAGCAGCAGTTCGGCGGCATGGTGTTCGTCGCGGTCCTGTTCGTGGTGCTGCCGGTGCTGGTCGGCGTGTTCTTCGGCGCGCCGCTGGTCGCCCGCGAGGTCGAGCAGGGCACCCACCGTCTCGTGTGGACGCAGGGGGTCAGCCGCCTGCAGTGGGCGCTGGCGAAGTTCGGCCTGGTCGGCGCGATCACCGCGGTGCTGGCGGTGGGGTACGCGCTGGGCGTCTCGTGGTGGTTCCAGCCGCTGGTGTCCGCGTCGACGGGCCGGCTGACGTACCTGTCGTTCGACGTCCAGGGCGTCGTCCCGATCGCCTACACGCTGTTCGCGTTGGCACTGGGCATCTTCGCGGGGACGTTCTGGCGCAAGGTGCTGCCCGCCATGGGGATCGCGTTGGTCGGCTTCGCGGCGGTCCGGGTGGCGGTCGAGGTTCTGGCCCGGCCGCGGTACCTCCCGGCGCAGACGCTGTCGTTCGCCCCGACGGGCGGGCAGACGCCGAACCCGGCGTCGGGTGACTGGGTGCTGTCCGAGGGCGTCCGCAACGCGGCGGGGGAGATGGTGCTGCCGGACGCCCAAGTCGGCCCGTGCCCGCCGGGCGGCTGCGGCGACACCGGTGGCGCGGGGCCCGGCGCGTACGACTGGCGGGAGTTCCAGCCGGGCGACCGGTTCTGGACGTTCCAGGCCATCGAGACGGGCATCTTCGTCCTGCTCGCGGCGGCGCTGGTGTACTTCGCGCTCCGCCGCCTCCGCACCCTCGCCTGACCGGCCCCGAGGGGCACCTTCATGGACTTCGAAGCCAGGAAGGTGCCCTTCGTGCCCATTGGCCGAGCACCGACGAACGGCGGATTTACAACGTTGTATCAGCACGGTAAGACTGTTTTTGCAACGTTGTAAAGACGAGCGGAGGCTGGTCCCGTGTCGCTGAGCCGCAGGCAGTTCGTCACCGGAGCCGTTGCCGCCACCCTGGTGTCCGGCGCGAACGTCTCCACCGCTGCCACGCTTCGCCGGAAGGTCGCTCCCGCCGGCGGCGGGCTCTACACCCCGAACGCCGCGCCGCTGAAACCCGCCGCCTTCCTCAAGCTCCCGCCCGGCGCCGTCACGGCGAAGGGCTGGCTCGCCGGGCAGCTGAAGCTCCAGCTCGACGGCCTCTGCGGGCACTACCCCGAGACGTCGCACTTCCTCGACTTCGCCACCACCGGCTGGATCCACCCCGAGGGCACCGGCTGGGAGGAGGTGCCCTACTGGCTGCGCGGGTACGTCGACCTCGCCGCCGTCACCGGGGACGCCACGGCGAAGACCACCGCCGCCCGGTGGATCGACGGCATCCTCGCCACCCAGCAGTCCGACGGCTTCTTCGGCCCGACCGCCCTGCGCACGGCGCTCGACAACGGTCCGGACTTCTGGCCGTACCTGCCGCTGCTGCAGGCCCTCCGCTCCTGGCAGGAGTACACCGGCGACGCCCGCGTGATCCCGTTCCTGACCCGGTTCCTCGAGTACATGAACGCCCAGGGCAAGAGCGCGTTCGACTCCAGCTGGGTGTCCGTGCGCTGGGGTGACGGCCTCGACAGCGTCTTCTGGCTGTTCAACCGGACCGGCGACACGTTCCTGCTCGACCTCGCCGACAAGATCCACTCCTACGGCGCCGACTGGGTGAACAACCTGCCGAGCCTGCACAACGTCAACGTCGCCCAGGGCTTCCGCGAACCGGCCCAGTACGCGATGCGGTCCGGCAACGCGAGCCTGACCCAGGCCACCTACCAGGACTACGCCACCATCATGGCCACCTACGGCCAGTTCGCCGGTGGCGGCTTCGCCGGCGACGAGAACGCGCGGCCCGGCTTCGGTGACCCGCGGCAGGGCTTCGAGACGTGCGGGATCGTCGAGTTCATGGCCAGCCACCAGCTGCTGACGCGGCTGACCGGCGACCCGGTGTGGGCCGACCGCTGCGAGGACCTCGCCTTCAACTCGCTGCCCGCCGCGCTCGACCCGGCCGGGCGCGCCGTCCACTACATCACCAGTGCGAATAGCGTCGACCTCGACAACGTCCCGAAGAGCGAAGGCCAGTTCCAGAACGGCTTCGCGATGCAGGCCTACCTGCCCGGGGTCGACCAGTACCGCTGCTGCCCGCACAACTACGGCATGGGCTGGCCGTACTTCACCGAAGAGCTCTGGCTCGCGACGCCGGACAACGGGCTCGCGGCGGCGATGTACTCCGCAAGCAGCGTCACGGCGAAGGTCGGCGACGGCACCTCGGTGACCATCACCGAGGACACCACCTACCCGTTCTCCGAGCAGGTCACCTTCACGGTCCGGACGTCGAAGCGGCTGGCTTTCCCGCTGTACTTCAGGATTCCGGCCTGGTGCTCGGCGCCGCGGCTGGTCGTGGCCGGGGCGACGGTGGCGGCGAGCGCCGGGCCGACGTTCGTGAAGGTCGACCGGACCTGGGCCGACGGCGACGTCGTCACGCTGACCCTGCCGCAGCGCACGACCACGCGGGCGTGGCCGGCCAACCACGACTCCGTCTCGGTCGACCACGGGCCGCTGACCTACTCGCTGAAGATCGGGGAGAGCTACCAGAGCCTCGGCGGGAGCGCGCAGTTCCCGGAATACGCCGTGCACGCGACGACGCCGTGGAACTACGGGCTCACGGTCGGCGCCGCGCTGACGTTCTCCGCGGCGGGCGGGGCGTTGCCCGCCAACCCGTTCACCCCGGACACCGCGCCGGTCAAGATCACCGCGACCGCCCGGAAGATCGCCGAATGGACGGCGGACGACCAGAACGTCGTCACGCCGCTGCAGGCGTCACCGGCACGCAGTGACGCGGCGGTCGAGACGGTCACGCTGATCCCGATGGGCGCGGCCCGGCTGCGCGTCACGTCGTTCCCGACGGCCGACCCGAACGGCCACCCGTGGGTGCCCGGCGGCGGGGGAGCGGGCTTCCGGATCGTGAACCGCAACTCCGGCAAGGTCCTGGGCGTCGACCAGATGTCCACTGCGGACAGTGCGCGGGTGGTGCAGTTCGCGGACAACGGCACCGACGACCACGTCTGGCACCTCGTCGCGAACGGCGACGGCTGGTACCGCGTCCGCAACCACCACTCCGGCAAGGTCCTCGGCGTCGACCAGATGTCGACCGCCGACAGTGCGAAGGTCGTCCAGTTCACCGACAACGGCACCGCCGATCACCTGTGGCAGCTTGTCGACAACGGCGACGGCTGGTGGCGGCTGAAGAACCGCAACTCCGGCAAGGTGCTGGGGGTCGACCAGATGTCCACCGCGGACAGCGCGCAGGTGGTGCAGTTCGGCGACAACGGCACGGCCGACCACGTGTGGCGGCTGGTCCCGGACGGCCGGCTGCGCGTCGAGAACCGCAACTCCGGCAAGGTCCTGGGCGTGGACCAGATGTCCACAGTGGACAGTGCGATCGTCGTCCAGTTCGCCGACAACGGGTCCGTGGACCACCTGTGGCGGCTGCGCGACGACGGCAGCGGCTGGTTCCGGATCGTGAACCGCAATTCCGGCAAGGTGCTCGGCGTCGACCGGATGTCCACGGCCGACAGCGCCCAGGTGGTGCAGTTCGCGGACAGCGGGACCGCGGACCACCTGTGGCGCCTGCGCTAGTGCTTGACGCCGACGATCCCGGCCACGCACTTCGCCGAACCCGACAGGGGCGTGAGCCGGGGACCGTCCGGCCACCACTCGTCGCACACGGCCAGGCCGGGCGCCGACGTCGCGTTCGGCTGGACGAACTCCAGCCCGGGCAGCATCGCCTCGATCTCGACGCGGGTGCGGAAGCGACCGGCACCCAGCGGGCCCTGGACCAGGATCTGCTCGATGCGCTTGGCGATCTCGGTCAGCTCCGGCACCTCGGGGTCGAAAAAGTGCGAAAGCACCACGTACGAGCCCGGGGCGAGCGCGTCGATGTACTCGCGCATGACGTCGACCGCGCCGTCGCCCTCGAAGTGGTGCATCGTGCCGACGTGCAGCAGCGCCACCGGCTCGGAGAAGTCGATGTGCTGCCGCACCTCGTCGCTCTCGAGCACCGCCTCCGGCTTGAAGATGTCCGCTTCGACCATGTGCGTGAAGTCGTTCTCCACGAGCAGCGCCCGGCCGTGCGCGAGGACCACCGGGTCGTTGTCGACGTAGACGACCGTGTGGTCCTTGTCGATGCGCTGGACGATCTGGTGCGTGTTCTCCGCCGTCGGCAGCCCGGATCCGCAGTCGAGGTACTGCCGGATCCCGGTCTGGCTCGCCAGCATCCGCAGCGCGCGGTTGTGGAAGCCGCGGTTGCCGCGGGCGACGTCCACGGCTTCCGGGACCGCCGAGCGGATCTTCTCCATCACCACGCGGTCGACTTCGTAGAAGTTGTTGCCGCCGAGGAACCCGTCGTAGATCCGCGCGATGCTCGGCCGGTCGGGGTCGACGCCCACGGGTTTCTGGCTCGGGGACAGCGTTTCGGACATGACGACCTCGCAGGACCTGGACGGGCGGTGGTGCGCCACCCAGAGTAGTAGCTCGGGTCCGCGCGGTAAACGCGAGGTCAGCCGCTGGGGCGAAGGCGCTGGTCGGGGATGTCGTCCCGGGCGCGTTCGGCGCGTTCGCGGCGCAGGCGGGCGAGGTGCTGCTCGATGCGGCGGTCGAGGTCGCGTGCGGCCTCGGACAGTTCCGTCAGGTCGCGACGGGACCCCGGGTGCCCGACGGCGCCCGTGTCCACTTCGTCCCCTGCCCTGTCCACTACCGGCACCTCCCGGATCGGATCGGATCAGCTCTGACCACCGTTCAAGGCGTTACTGCCCCAACGGGCGCTTGCCAAAACACCCCCGGTGGTGATGTCGGGCACGCGGCCTCCGCCGTCCGGTGGAGCGGCCGGCAAATCCCTGGTGTCAATTTTGACCAAGTGGTAGAAATTCAGCATCTGCCCCGTGACCCAGGAGCCGGCGATGAGCGAGCTTTCCGTGCAGCTGTACTCGGTCCGCGACGCGTTCGCGGCCGATCCCGCCGACACGCTGCGGCGGCTCGCCGCGATCGGCTTCACGAACGTGGAGCCCTACGGCGTCGTCGAGAACGTCGAAGCCCTGCGCGCGGGCCTGCCCGCGAACGGCCTGTCGGCACCGACCGCGCACGCCCGCCTGCTCGGTGCCGACCAGCCGGCCGTCTTCGCCGCGGCCGCCGAGCTGGGCATCGGCCTGGTGATCGACCCGCTGGTCAAGCCCGAGCAGTGGCAGGACCCGGCCGACGTCGCGGCCACGGCCGACGCGCTCAACGCGGCCGCCAAGGTCGCGGCGGAGCACGGCGTCCGGGTCGGCTACCACAACCACTGGTGGGAGCTGGAGTCCCGGATCGACGGCCGCAGCGCGTTCGAAGTGCTCGCCGGCCAGCTCGACCCGGCCGTCGCGCTGGAGGTCGACACCTACTGGGCCACCGCGGGCGGCGAGGACGCGGCCGCGCTGCTGCGCCGCCTCGGCGACCGCGTCCGGGCGATCCACGTCAAGGACGGCGGCCTCGCCACCGACGCCACCGGCCAGGTCCCCGCCGGGCAGGGCCGGGTGCCGGTCGCCGAGGTCCTGGCCGCGGCGCCGGACGCGCTGCGCGTGGTCGAGTTCGACGCCTACGACGGCGACCTGTTCGAGGCCATCGCCGCCAGCCGCGCGTTCCTGGCCGGCCGGTGACCGGCGGCCCGGTCGGCGTCGGGGTCGTCGGCGCCGGCGTCATCAGCGGCACCTACCTCGAGAACCTGACGAGCTTCCCGGACGTCCGCGTGGTCCGCGTCGCCGACCTCGACGCAGACCGCGCCGAGGCCCGCGCGGCCGAGTACCGCGTGCCGCGCTCGGGCACCGTGGCCGAGCTGCTCGACGACGCCGAGGTCGAGCTCGTGGTCAACCTGACCATCCCGGCTTCGCACGTCGACGTCGGGCTGGCCGCGCTCGAAGCCGGCAAGCACGTCTGGACGGAGAAGCCGCTGGCCCTCGATCGCCAGACCGGCCGCAAGCTGCTGGACCGGGCACGGGAGAAGAACCTGCGCGTGGCCGGCGCGCCAGACACCGTCCTCGGCGCCGGGCTGCAGACCGCGCGTCAAGCCGTCGAGGCGGGCCGGATCGGGCAGCCGCTCTCCGCGCTCGCCCTGTTCCAGGTGCCCGGGCCGGAGAGCTGGCACCCGGCGCCGGAGTTCCTCTTCCAGGCCGGCGGCGGCCCGCTGCTGGACATGGGCCCGTACTACCTGACGACGCTGGTGCAGCTGCTCGGCCCGATCGGCCGCGTCACCGGGGCCGGCGGGCGGGCGCGCGACACCCGCGTCATCGGCTCCGGGCCGCGAGCCGGGACGGAGTTCCCGGTGACGGTGCCGACCACGGTCACCGCGCTCGCCGAGTTCGAGCGCGGCGGCTCCGCCCAGCTCGTGCTGAGCTTCGACTCGGCCCTCAAGCGGACCGGGTTCGTCGAGCTGACCGGCACGCTCGGCACCGCCGTGCTCCCGGACCCCAACCGGTTCGACGGCTCCACGGCGCTGCACCTGCTCGGGCACGCGGAGCCGGAAGAGCTGACGCCCCGCGGGCACCGGGCGTCGCGCGGCACCGGCGCGCTCGAGCTGGCCCGGGCGATCCGGTCCGGCGTGCCGGAACGCGCGTCCGGCGAGCTGGCCTACCACGTCCTGGACGCGATGCTCGCCATCGACGAGTCCCTGACCCGTGGTCAGACCGTCGAGGTCGCGAGCACGGTCGAGGTCCCGCCCGCGCTGCCGGCGGGCTGGGACCCGTACGCGAAGACGCTCTAGAGCGGGACGGTGAGCAGGTTCTGGAGGTAGAAGCGCAGCGAACCGACCAGGTCGACGTCGCCCGGGACGGTCAGCCACTGCACCTGCAGGCCGTCCATCAGGGCGATGAACGTCAGCGACGCCATCCCGGGGTCGACGCCCAGCCGCAGCTCGCCGCGGGCGGCGAGCGCCTCGAACGACTCGTGGACGCCGTCGCGGGCGGCCCGGTAGTGGCGCACGAAGTACTCGTGCGCCGGGTGGTCCGCCGACACCGCTTCGGCGGCGAGGCGCGAGTAGAGGTCGACGATCCCGGGGTGGCGGACGTTGTGCTCGGCGAGCGCGACGAAGTGGCGCAGCACGTCGAGCCCGGGCGGCACGGTCAGCTGCTCGCGCTCGGAGTCCTCGGCGTCGCGCCGTTCGAGGACGGCGGCGAGCAGCGCTTCCTTGGTGGGGAAGTAGTAGAGGAGCCCGGCGTGGGAGATCCCGACGCGCTTGGCGATCTCCCGCAGCGACGAGCCGTGGTAGCCGAGTTCGCCGTACGCCGCGGCCGCCGCCGTGATGATGTCCTCGCGGCGGATCCGGCCCTTCAGGTAGCCCCCGGTCACGGGGTCGCGGTGGTCTCGGCGGCGTGCACGGCACCATCATGCCGCAGCGGTGTTTCGCACAAGCGGCGTGAGCGGTCGAACAAATTGGTTGTGCGAACGCGAGCGGCTTGCGAGCATCGCGACGTGAAGAGCGCGGAACGGCAACGGGTCATCGTGGAGCGGCTGCGCGGCGCCGACCAGGTGGCCGTCGCGGAGCTGGCCGAGGCGACCGGCGCGTCGGAGATGACGGTGCGGCGCGACCTCGACCACCTGGCGTCGCGGGGTGTCCTGCGGCGGGTGCACGGCGGGGCCGTCCCCGCGTCGCCGTCGGGGATCGAGCCGCCGTTCGCGGCCCGGGCCACGGCGGAGACGGCGGCGAAGCGGGCCATCGCGGCCGCGGCCGCCGAGCTGATCCGCGACGGCGAGACGATCGTCCTCGACAGCGGCACCACGGCGCTGGAGCTGGCCCGGCTGCTGCGCGGTCGCGCGGTCACGGTCATGCCCCTTTCCCTGCACGCGGTCCGCGAACTCGCCGACGACGAGGGAGTCCGGCTCCTGCTGCCCGGCGGCGAACCGCGGCCGGGGGAGCAGGCGCTCGTCGGGCCGCTGACGCTGGCTTCCCTGCGCGCCCTTCGGTTCGACGTCGCCGTGCTGAGCCCGTGCGCGTTCGACCTCGGCTCCGGGCTCACGGCCTTCGACCTCGGCGATGCCGAGGTCAAGCGGGCGGCCCTCGACGTCGCGGCGCGCGCGATCGTGCTCGCCGACGGCGCGAAGTGGGGCCGCGCCGCGCTCGCCCACGTCTGTCCCGCCGACCGGGCCGACGTCGTGATCACCGACCCCGGCGCGCCCGAGGACCAGCGTGCCGCGCTGGCCGAACTCGGCGTGCTCGTCCACGTCGCCGTCCCCCTGGAGAGCCGATGACGACCGCTCCGTCCCACCCGCGCGCCGCCCGGTTCGCGACCTTCATGTTCTTCGCCCTCAACGGGTTCGGGATGGGCATGTGGGTCGTGCACATCCCGAACGTCGAGCGCCAGACCGGCATTTCCCACAGCACGCTCGGTGCGCTGCTGCTGGTGCTCGGCGGCGCGGCGTTCGCGGGCATGCAGGTGTCCGGCCCGCTCGTCGACCGGCTCGGCCACCGCCGGCTGGTCCCGGCGGCCGGGGTGTTCCTCGGCCTCGCCCTGTGCGCGCCGGGGTTCGCGAACTCGTGGTGGACGCTGGGGCTTTCGCTGATCCTCTTCGGGTTCGGCAACGGCGCGATCGACGTCGGGATGAACGCGCACGCGGTCGTCGTGGAGCGGGCCTACCCGCGCCCGATCATGGCGGCGTTCCACGCGATGTGGTCGATCGGCGGCGCGTTCGCCGCCGTGATCGGCGCGGCGACGCTCGGCGCGGGCGTGCCGACCGGCGTCACGCTCACCTGCACCGGGCTGCTGTGCGTGGTCCTTTCCCTGGCCTCGGCGCGGTTCCTGATGGAGGCGTCCGACGCCCCCGCGGAGGTCGCGTCGTCGGCGCCTTCGCCGGCGGCCCGCCGCCGCACACCGGGGCGCGTGGTGTGGCTGCTCGGCCTGCTGGCCCTGGCCCTGATGCTTTCGGAGGGCGTCGCGAACGACTGGGCCGCACTGCACATGGAAAAGGTGCTCGGCACGTCCGCCTCGACGGCGGCGCTGGCCTATGGCGCGTTCGCGGTGGCGATGACGACCGGCCGCTTCCTGACCGACCGCGTCGCGGCGTGGGCGGGCCCGGCGGCGATCGTCCGCTACGGCGCGACCCTCGCGGCGATCGGGTTGACCATCGCGGCGGCCGCGCCGTGGGTCCCGGTCTCCCTGGTGGGCTGGGCGCTGTTCGGGCTGGGCCTGTCGGGCGGCGTCCCGCAGCTGTTCACCGCGGCGGGCAACCTGGACACGCGCGCGTCGGGCGCGCTGATGGCTCGCGTGGTCGGGCTCGGTTACGTCGGCCTGCTCGCGGGCCCGGCGCTCATCGGCGGCCTCACGCGGTGGATGCCGCTGAACGTCACCTTCGCGCTGCCGGTGGTGCTGTGCGTCCTGGCGGCGGTGTTCGCCGGGGTGCTGAGCCCGAAGCCGGCGCCGGTGGAGGAACCCGTCGGCGGTTAGGGCACCGGTTCGGTGTGGACGGTCACCGCCGCCAGGTGGGGCACCGTGTGCACCAGCCGGTGTTCCACCTGGTGCGCGAGCGTGTGGGCCTGCCCGACGGTCAGCTCCGCCGCGACCGTCACGGCCAGTTCGGCCCGCAGCTGGTGCCCGATCCACCGCATCCGCAGGTCACGGGCGCCCAGCACACCGTCCACTTCGGACGCCGTCCGCTCGGCCAGCTCGACGGACGCCGGGTCGACGGCGTCCAGCAGGCGCCGGAAGACCTCCTTCGCCGTGTCGCGCAGGACGAACAGGATCGCGACCGTGATGCCCAGCCCGATGATCGGGTCCGCGGCGGGGAAGCCGAACGCCACGCCCGCCGCCCCGGCGACGACGGCCAGCGACGTGAAGCCGTCGGTGCGGGCGTGCAGGCCGTCGGCGACCAGAGCGGCCGAGCCGATCTCGCGGCCGACCTTGATGCGGTACCGCGCGACGAGTTCGTTGCCGGCGAAGCCGACCACCCCGGCGGCGGCGACCACCCACGGGTGCCCGACCGGCTGCGGGTCGAGCAGTCGCCGCACCGACTCGTACCCGACGGCGACCGCGGAAGCCGCGACGACGAGCACGACGACCACGCCGGCCAGGTCTTCCGCCCGGCCGAGACCGTAGGTGTACCGGCGCGTCGCCGCCCGCCGGCCGAGCAGGAACGCGACCGCGAGCGGGACGGCCGTCAGCGCGTCGGCGAAGTTGTGGATGGTGTCGCCGAGCAGCGCGACCGACCCGGTGACCAGCACGAGCGCCAGCTGCGCGACGGCGGTGACCAGCAGCGCGGCGAACGACCACCCGAGTGTGCGCAGCCCGCGCCGGCTGGTTTCGAGGGCGTGGTCGACGCGGTCGGCGGAGTCGTGGCTGTGCGGCGTGAACGCGTGGCGCAGCCGGTGCCGCCAGGAGGGCCGGTGCCCGTGTCCGTGCCCGTGGTGCTCGTCGGTCATGTTGCGAGTCTATCTGCGCACACACGCAGATACGCAAGTAGTAGGGTAATCGCCATGCACGCGTCGCTGCCGGAGTTCGACATGCCCACCGACGAGCAGGTCCACCTGGCCGCGGAGTCGTTCCGCCTGCTGGCCGACCCGACCCGCATCAAGGTCCTGTGGGCCCTGCTGCAGGGCGAGTCCTCGGTGGCGTGCCTGGCAGAACTGGCGGGCGCGGCCCCGACGGCGGTCAGCCAGCACCTGGCGAAGCTGAGGCTGGCGGGCCTGGTGAAGGGCCGCCGCGAAGGCACGTTCGTCTACTACTCGGCGGCGGACAACCACGTGCGCGGCCTGCTGGCCCAGGCCCTGCACCACGCGGACCACCTGGACCGCGACCTGCCCGCCGAGCACGCCCACCGCCCTTAGCCGATCGGCTCCTGCAGCTCCGTCACCCAGCCCGCCGGGTCCGCCGGGCAGTCCAGGTACAGCTCCCGCTGCGGTCCGGCCGACCTGAAGCCGTGGTCGGTGGTCCAGCGGACCAGCGCCTGCCAGCTCGGCAGGACGCCGTCGATCGCGCCGTGGTGGACCAGCGTTGCCGCGCGGACCGGGGGGAGGTCCGCCACCGTCAGGCCGTTGAGGTCGCCCGGGCCGGCCGACGCCGGGACCGCCGCGTGCACCACGACCTCGTCCTCGGCGAGCGGCTCGTAGTAGCACGTCAGCCGGCCGGCCGGGGTGACGTCCGCGGCGGGCAGGCGGCGGCCGAGCTCCGCGCACAGCGGCCGGACCACCGGGCCGATCGCCTCCGGCGCGAACCCCGCCGCCACGCCGGTCAGCTCCACCACCCGCGTCGCGGGCAGCTCCTTGACCACGACGTCGGGGGCGTGCCCCTCCTCCTCGATCGTCCGCAGCCGGGCTTCGACCTGCGCGAGCCGGGCCGCGCCCTCGGCCAGCGAGGCCGCCAGCTCCGCGCGCCGCAAGGCGAGCATCCCGCGCACCTGCTCCACCGGGATCTCGTCGGCCAGCAGCGTCGCCACCTGCTCGAGCGTGAACCCGAGGTCCTTCAGCGCGACGATCCGGTTGAGCCGCGCCAGCTGGCCCGCCGTGTAGCTGCGGTAGCCGGTCGCGGGGTCGACGCGTGCCGGGCGCAGCAGCCCGAGCGCGTCGTAGTGCCGCAGCATCCGGACCGACACGCGGCCGTGGCGCGCGAAGTCGCCGATGGAGAACACCGCCCGATCATTCCGCAGGCGCCACGAACCCGCCGACGACGTCCGCGGCGAGCTCCGCGAACGTGATCGCCGTGTCGTCTTCGCGCGCCGGCCCGACCACCTGAAGCCCGGCGTCCTCGAGCGGCGCGCTCACGGCCGGCAGCCCGGGCAGCGACGCCTGCGCGATCCAGAACACCTGGTCCTCGTAGCGGTCCCGGTCGTCGTGGCGCGGCGCCGTCGTGAAGACCGTCGGGCAGAGGAAGACGTCGACGTCGGTGAAGTACCGGGCCCACGCCGCCGTCAACGCGAGCCGCCGCTGTTCCTCCTCGTCCGCGCGCGCCGGCGCTTGCGCGGCCAAGAACCACTCGACCTGGAAGCCGAACGCCTCGACCTGGGCCACCGGGTCGACGTCGTCCGGCCAGCCCTCGCGGACGTCGACCCCGGCGGATGCCAGCGCGTCGACGGCGTCCGAGAGCGCCTTGCCGACGTCGGACGTCACGGGGCAGGCCGGATCGTCGAGGACGACGCCGACGCGGAAGCCGGTCACCTTCGACCGTCGCGAGCGCTTCATCGCGCCGCCCGTGACGCTCAGCGCAAGCCGCAGGTCGGCGGCCGAGCGGGCGAGGGGCCCGACGGCCGACGGGAACTCGCGGCTGAGCGGTGTCGCCGGTCCTGGCGGCTGGAAACCCCGCAGTGACACGGTTCCCGGCGTCGGCTTGAGGCCGTAGACGCCGCAGTAGGCCGCCGGGATCCGGATCGACCCGGCCAGGTCCGAGCCGTACTCCACAAAGGACAGCCCGGCCGCGATCGCCGCCGCGGCGCCGCCACTCGAACCGCCGGGTGTGCGGGTGCGGTCCCTCGGGTTGAGCGTCCGCCCGTACACCGGGTTGGCGGTCTGGCCGAAGTCCGCGAGCATGCGGTGGACGTTCGACTTGCCGACGACGATCGCGCCCGCGTCCCGCAGCCGCCGGACGACCTCGGCGTCTTCCCCGGCGACGGCGTGCGCGAACGCGGGCTCGCCCCAGGTCGTGGCCATCCCGGCGACGGCGAAGGCGTCCTTGATCGTCATCGGGACGCCGTGCAGGGGCCCGCCGGTCGTCGCGTCGGCCTTCGACGCGGCTGCCAGCGCGAACTCGCGCCGGGTCGCGACGACGGCGTTGACGTCGGAGACGTCTATGCGGGCGAAGAGCCCTTCGGTCAGTTCGCGGGACGACAGCGTGCCCCGGCGGATCTCGGCGGCCACCTCGGTGGCGGTGCGGAAGAACGTCATGCGTCCGGGATACGGCCTGACACGGTGTCAGGGTCAACACGACGACCCGGTACCGGCGCGCGACGTCGACGAGCAAACCCGGCTGCTCGCCTTCCTGAGCCGCCGGGGGTGGGCCGTGGTTTCCGTTTCGGGCTGCGGTGGTAACCAGCGGTAACGGCCGTCCGGTCCGCGGACGGCGTGGCGGAGGGAGACCGATGCCGACCGCAGCCTGCATGACCGCACCTCCGGTGCCCGCCGAGCCGGTTCCGCCGGACCCGGTCCCGCCGGATCCGGTGGTGCCCGATCCGGGATCGCCCGGACCGGGGCCGGACCGGCCTTCGCCGGAGCCCGGCGTCCCCGTGCCGGACCCGCTGCCGCCGGAGCCGCAGCCCGCACCGGAACGCCATTGATTACGGATCACAGATGATATGAGTTTCATATGATCTGGTGTACGGTCGGGGCATGACAACAGCGCAGAGCTACCGGCGGATGGTCAACGCCGGCAACAAGATCGTCGTGGGCCTCCAGCGGCTCGGGGTGGCGTTCGGCCCGATGCAGCTGCTCACGGTGCCCGGCCGGCGGACGGGCGTCCCGCGCACGTTCCCCATCGCGGTCATCCCGATCGACGGCGAGCGGTACATCTTCCAGGCCTACCCCAAGGCGGCCTGGGTGGCGAACGCCCGGGCGGCGGCCGAGGTGACGCTCACCCGAGGCCGTCGCACGAAGGCCGCCCGCCTGACCGAGGTCCCGGTGGAGGAGCGGCGCCCGCTGCTGCACGAGCTGGTCGCGAGCAGTCCGGCAAGCGTGGGGAAACGCCTGGTGACAACGGGTCTCGCGGAAGCGGCCACCCCGGAGGCGGCCGCGGCCGCAGCGGAGCGCATCGCCGTGTTTCGCATCGACCCGGCCTGACCTGGCGCGGTTCGTAGGAGACCTACCGAAGCGACAGCCAGGTCAGGCCGTCCGGCACCGGGCCGACAACAGCTCGAGCCCGGCGCCGGAAAGCCGTTCCAGCGCCGCCTCACGGCCGGTCATCGCCATCACCAGCGCGAGCATCGGGCCGGTCACCTCGGGGCCGCTGCCGGTCGACCACTCGGCGTCGTCCGCTCGGAGCGTCAGCCCGGACACCCGGTTCTTCGCGCCGATCAGCAGGTTCGACCGGCGGTAGAACTCGGCGACGCGGACCAGCGTCGCGGTGGGGAACGCGCGGTCGAGCCCGAGCGGCCACCGGATGTCCGTGCCGTGCACGACGACCTCGCCGAGCCACGAATCGGCCGGGCCCGGCGGGCCGGTGCTGTCGTCGGCGTGGGCGCGCAGCTCGGCGAGCGTCGCCTCCGGGCCGGCCGCGGTCTCGCGGGCGATGTTCTTCGTAGTCATCGCGGTGAACCGGAACCCGGCGCCGGCCAGCCGGGCGAAGAACGCCGGCGGGGTCAACTTCGCCGTCGAAACGAGGTGCCCGAGTACGTCGTGGACCGTCCACTCGCGACACAGCGAGGGCGTCGACCAGGTTTCGGCGGGGAGGCCGGCGAGGTCGTCGGCAAGGGCCGCGCGCTCGCGGTGGATCTCGGGCCAGGGACCGGAACCCGGCATCGGACCTCCTCGGGCCGATCGGGATCGGCGATCCCGATGCACGCAGGTCGTCGGCGATGCCCAGAGCGTTACAGCCGGTCAGCCCGACGTCAATTCGACGTCACGCTCGAACGCCTGCAGCACTTGCTCGGCGGCGGCGCGGGCCGCCACGCCCGGGTGAATCGTGCGCTCGCCGTCCGGCTGCGTTGCCGGCGCGCCGGCGAGCAGTTCCACCAGCGCGACGGCGAGCTCGCGCACCTTGACGTTGAACTGCTGGCTCGCCCGCCGCAGCGTCTCCCATGCCTCCTCGGGGTCGCACCGGCGGAGCGCGATGACGATCCCCTTCGCCTCCTCCAGCGCGGCCCGCGACTGCAGGAGGTCCAGCATCTGCCCGGTCCCGTCCATTTCCGCGACGGCCACCGCCGCGGCGGCCAGCTTTGCGTAGCGCTGCAACACCTTCAGCGTCTCTTCGGTGGCAGGGCGGCGGAGCGTCATGGACAGCACCGCGCCGCCCACGTCGCACGCCGCGGCGCCGCGGATGCGCGACCAGTCCACGGCGGAGTGTCGCTCGGCCAGAGCGTCCACGGTGAGCGACGGCCAGCGTTCGTCGGCGAAGACGTCGGCCGTGACGACCGGCTCGCCCGTGCCGGCCGCGACCGGGACCGGGCCGCCGAGCCCGTCCAGCTGGGCCGGGACGAAGGCGGCCGAGAGCCCGCGAGCGGCGGCGACGCGCGGCTTTCCGCCGTGGTACTGGGAAAGGGCCGCGCCGACCGCGTCGGGAACGTCGGCGGTGATCCGGTCCAGCAGCTCTTCGAGCAACGCGGTCACGGGCGCGCGGACGTTCGCCGGGGGTCTTTCGGAGGACACCTGCTTCTCCCCGTCACAGTCCGCGGAGGAGCACGCCGGCCGGGATCATCGGGTTCACCATCGGGCTGCACCTCCAGGGGACGGGACGACACTGGTGTGAACACGCGTTCCTGTTCTAGCATGTCATCCGAATGACGACAAGTGTCAGGTCATCGAAAGGATGACGAATGCACCATACGGACCCCGCGGACGGGTTACGCCGGATTCACGAGGTGATCGCGGCCGCTCGCACCGGCACCGCCGGCCGGAACCAGCTGCTGGACGCGCTGGGCGGCCTCCGCGTGCTGCGGGAGGAGCTGGCCGGCTGGGAACCGGAGCTGATCACCGCGGCGCGCGCGGCGGGCGCCAGCTGGGTGGCGCTGGCCCCGGCATTGGGCGTGGCGAGCCGTCAAGCTGCCGAACGCCGCTACCTGCGGCTTCAGCCTTCGGGAACGGGCGAGACGACGGGCGAGGCCCGGGTCGACGCGGAGCGCGACCGCCGCGCGGGTGACCGGGCGGTCGCCGACTGGGCGCGGCGCAACTCCGCGATCCTGCGCCGCCTGGCCGGGCGGGTGAGCGAGCTCGACGGGCTGGGCCCGGCGGCCCAGGAGAACGCGGACCGGCTCAGTGCGGCCTTGGGTGACGACGACCCGGCGACGCTGCTCCCGCCGCTGGCGGCGGCCCGGACGCACCTCACCGGCGACCACGCCGGGCTGGCCGACCAGCTGGGCGAGATCGCCGACGAGACCGACCGGCTCCGCCGCGCCGCGGCCGGCAACCGCCGTCCCAAGGGGAGTGTCTGAGACCGCCCGAGAACGGGTACGTCGCGTTCATGGACGAGCACGACGAGATTCCCGACCGGACGGAGACCCGCGCCGAACTGCTGCCCGAAGAGCAGGCGGCCGACAGCGCCGACCCCGAGGGCCAGGCCCGCGAGGTGCTGCGGGAGTCCGACCGCCGCACCGAGGCTCCCGAGCCCACGATGCGGCGCCGCCAGGAGGAAACGGCCTAGCCGGCCGAAACCGACGTCAACGGTGCTTCCGCCGGCCGCCCACCGCGCAGCCACAGCACGGCGACCAGCCCGAGCGCGGCCACGACGGCGAAGAAGTAGAAACCCCACGGGTAGGCGACGCCGGCGGTGACCAGTGCGCCGGTGACGAACGGCCCGAGGATCGAGCCGAGCCGTCCCACCGCGGACGTCAGGCCGAGCGCGGTGCCCCGGGCTTGCGCGGGGAACGCCTGCGCGACGTACCCGTAGATCAGCACCTGCGCGGAGAACACGAACACGCCGGTGAGCAGCACGACCGCGTTGAGCACGAACGCGTTCCCGATCTTGAGGCTCAGCGCCGCGAGCAGCACCGCCCCCGCCCCGAACCAGATCCGGGCGATCGGCCGGATGCCGAACCGGTCGGCGATCGTGCCGGCCAGCACCAGCCCGAGCACCGCGCCGATGTTGAGCACCAGCAGCAGCGTGATCGACGTCGAGATCGGGTAGCCCGCGGTGCGCATCAACTGGGGCAGCCAGGTGTTGAGCCCGTAGACCAGCAGCAGTCCCATGAACGAGCCGGTCCACACCGCGATGCTGATCCGCCGGAACCGGGTGCCCAGCAGGTCGCGGAGCCCGACGCGCTCGGCGTCTTCGCGAGCGGCGAGGTAGGCGGCCGATTCGGGCAGGCGCCACCACATCAGCGGCACGGCCAGCAGCCCGACGACGCCGCCGCCGTAGAACAGCCAGTGCCAGTCGCCCTTCACCGCCAGGGCCAGGATCGACGTCAGCACGGCGCCGACGTGGTAGCCGGTCATGGTGAACGTGCTCGCGCTGGCGCGGCGGCTCGCGGGCAGGTTCTCCGACATCACCGTGAGCGCCACCGGCATGCACGCGCCGAGGCCGAGGCCGGCGGCGAACCGGAAGACCCCGAACGTCGCGACGTTCGGCGCCAGCGGGGTGAGCAGCGTGAAGAGCGAGAACAGCAGCACCGAGCCGATGAGCATGCCGCGCCGGCCGAACCGGTCGGTGACCGGGCCGAGGAACGCGGCGCCGACGGCGACCCCGACGAGCGAGACCGTGGCGACCAGCGTCGCGCCGGCCGCGGTGAAGCCGAGGTAGTGGCTCTTCAGCAGGGTCGGGATGGTGGCGCCGAGGGCGACCAGGTCGTAGCCCTCGAGCAGGACGGTCAGCCAGCAGAGGACCGCCGTCCACATCGGACGGGCGGGAGACGTCGTCATTGCCGTGCTCCTTAGAAGGGGTAGCCCGCGATGTCCGCGCGGACGGTCAGCCACTGGGTCTCGGTGAAGGCCTCGATGTTGGCCTGCGCGCCGCCGAAGCGGGAGCCGTTGCCGGAGTCGCCGACGCCGCCGAACGGGGCGGTGGGCTCGTCGCCGACGGTCTGCTCGTTGATGTGCACCTTGCCCGAGCGGACCTCGTCGGCCAGGGTCATCGCGGTGCCGACGTCGCCGAGGATGCCGACCGACAGGCCGTACTCGGAGTCGTTGACGGTCCGCGCGGCCTCGTCCAGATCGCGGTAGGCGCGCACCGGCGCGACCGGGCCGAAGATCTCTTCGCGCCACGCGGGGTTCTCCTCGGACAGTCCGAAGAGGACGGTCGGCGGGTAGAACGGCGCGTCCGGCTTGCCACCGGCCACCACCTGGGCGCCGGCCGCGACACCGCGGTCGACGACGTCGGTGACGTGCGCGAGCTGCCGGTCGTCGATGAATGGGGCCGAGCGCGACCTCCTCGGTGGCCGGGTTGCCGACGGGGAGCCGCCGCGCCTTCTCCGCCAGGGCCTCGACGTATTCGTCCACTTGGGACTCGTGCACCAGGTGGCGGCCGGTGGTCATGCAGATCTGGCCCTGGTGCAGGAACGAGCCGAACGCGCCGGCGGAGGCGGCCTTGGCGACGTCGGCGCCCGGCAGCACGACGAGCGCGTTGTTCCCGCCGAGCTCCAGGTGGACCCGCTTGAGCGCCCGCGCGGCGGCTTCGCCGACCTTGCGCCCGGCCGCCGTCGAGCCGGTGAACGACACGACCGACACCTCCGGCGCGTCGACCACCGCGGCGCCGACGCCGGCGTCGCCGGGCAGCAGGTGCAGCAGGCCGTCCGGCAGTCCGGCCTCTTCGAAGACGCGCACGATGCTCACCCCACCGGACACCGCCGTGCGCAGGTCCGGCTTGAGCAGCACGGCGTTGCCGAGCGCGAGGGCCGGCGCGACCGACCGGATCGCCAGGATCAGCGGGAAGTTGAACGGTGAGATCACCGAAACCACGCCGGCCGGGACGCGCCGGGCGAGCGACCAGCGCGGTTCGCCGGTGCTCAGCACCTCGCCGCGCGGGTGGGTCGGCAGGGCCGCGGCTTCGAAGCAGATCCCGGCCGCCATCTCCGTCTCGATCCCGGCCTTCGGGCGCGTCGAACCGGCTTCGCGCACGATCCAGTCCTGCACCTCGGCGGCGTGGGCCTCCCACAGCTCGCCGGCGCGGCGCAGCACCGCGGCGCGCTCGGCGGGCTTGCGCCGGGCCCAGTCGCGCTGGGCCTCCGCGGCGGCGCGGGCCGCGGCGGCGACGTCGTCCGGAGTCGCGACGCCGACGTGGCCCAGGGTTTCCCCGGTGGCCGGTTCGACGACCGGGTGGGTCCCGCCGGTGCCGCTGGTGAACTCGTCTTCGAGCAGGGTCATGATCACTCCGGTGTGGTCGGTTCCGTGTCGACCTGGAGCAGCCGCGGGCCGTCCGAGGTCGTCTTGAGTTCGGTGCGCAGGTGGTCGAGGTCGGTGACGGCGGTCGCGGGGACGCCGTAACCGGCCGCGATGGCCGTGAAGTCGAGGCCCGGGATCTCGGTGCCCGGCACGTCCGGTGTCCCGAGCAGCTCGCCGAACCACCGCAGCGCGCCGTAGACGCCGTTGCGCAGGATCACGAACGTCACCGGGACGCGGTAGTGCGCCGCGGTCCACAGCGCCGTGATGCCGTAGTTGGCCGAGCCGTCGCCGATCACGCCGACCACCGGGCGGTCCGGGCTGCCCATCGCCACGCCGACCGCGGCGGGCAGGCCGAAGCCGAGCCCGCCGGCCGCGGGGAAGAAGTACGAGCCCTCGCGGCGCAGGTCCATCTGCCGCCACCACGCCGAGTTCGTCGACGTCGATTCGACGACGTACCGGGTGTCGTCCGGTTGCGTGTCGCGGAGGGCGGCGAAGACCTGCTCCGGGTGCAGCGCGTGGTCGCCGGTCTCGGGCTCCGGGTTCTCGAGGTGGCCGCCTGCCGCCGTCCGGGCGGGCACCTTGGCGAGGAGCGCCTGGATCACCGGCGCCGGGTCGGCGACCAGCGCCTCGCCCATGGGCGCGCGGGCCGCCGCACCGAAGTCGTCGGTCACCTGCACCAGCCGCGTCCCCTCCGGCAGGTACGCGCCGGGAACGTACTGGTGGTACCGGAAGACGGGCGCGCCGAGGACCAGCACGAGGTCGTGGCCGGTCAGCGCGGCCGAGACGGGCGCGATGCCGGCCGGCAGCACACCGCGGAAGAGCCGGTGCCGGTTGGGGAAGGGCAGCCGGTGCGGCGACGGCGCCACCCAGGTCGGCAGGCCGAGGTGCTCGGCGAGGGCGACGGCCCGGTCGAACAGGCCGAGGGAGTCGAGGTCGCCGCCGAGGACGAGCGCGGGGTTCTTCGCCGCGGCAACGGCGTCGGCGAGGTCGTCGAGCTGCGCCGCGGACGGCGTCAGTCCTCTTTGGACGTTCCGGTCCAGGGTGACGGCCGCGGTGGCGTCCAGTTCGGCGGCCCAGTCGTCGTAGGGCACCGACAGGTAGGTCGGGCGCCGGTGCAGCTCGGCCTCGAAAACGGCCTGCGCGAGCGACCGCGGCACGTCGCCGGCGCAGCTCGGCTCGCCGGACCAGCCGACGAGCGGGCGCATCAGCTGCGTCGCGTCGACGTTGGCGAGCATCGCCTCCATGCCGATGGCCGCGCGCACCTGCTGGCCGGCGGTGAGGACCAGGGGAGAGCGCGAGTAGACGGCGTTGGTCAGCGCGCCCATCGCGTTGCCCGAGCCGGCCGCGGCGTGCAGGTTGACCAGCACCGGGCGGCCGGTCGCCTGGGCGTACCCGTCGGCCATCCCGACGACGGCGCCCTCGTGCAGGCCGAGGACGTAGCGGAAGTCCCGGGGGAGCCCGGCGAGGAACGGCAGCTCGTTCGACCCGGGGTTGCCGAAGATCGTGGTCAGGCCACGGCGGTCCAGGAACTCGTGGGCGAGCCGGCGGGCGGTGGGCATGCGCGGGTCCTCCTCGTGCGGGTTGGCCCAGACCCTAAGGAGCGCACCCGTCTGTGTTCCAATAAATGTTGACTCAGGCGTTCATAGATGGGATCGATGATGCGCGATTTCGACCTGAACCTGGTCCGCACGTTCGTGCTGCTCTACGAGACGCGCAGCGTGACCGCGACGGCCGAGTCCCTGCACGTCACCCAGCCGACGATCAGCTACAGCCTGCAGAAGCTGCGGCGCCGGTTCTCCGACGAGCTCTTCCGCCGCACCGGCGGCGGCCTGGTGCCCACGACCACGGCCCGCGCGCTCTACGAACCCCTGCACAGCGCGTTGTCGGGCATCGAAACGGCGGTCAGCGGCGCGTGGACGTTCGACCCGTCGACGGCCCGGGCGGCGTTCACGCTCTGCCTGTCCGACCTGGGGGAGATCTCGCTGCTGCCGCGCCTGATGGCGGCGCTGCCCGCCCGGGCGCCCGGCGTCACGCTGACCGTCCGGCCGCTCGACGTCGACCGCGCGGCCGACCAGCTGGGCCGCGGCGAGATCGACGCGTTCATCGCGTCCCCGCTGATCAGCTCCCAGCGCGTCGCGCGGGTCCCGCTGTTCTCGGAGGGCTACCTGGGGATGGTCGCGCTCGACCACCCGCGGCTGGGGGCGCAGGTCTCGTTCGACGAGCTGGCGGCGGAGCGGCACGTGACGGTGTTCGGCCCGACCGGCCACGACGGCCCCCGCCGCGCCCTGGAGGGCCGCGGTCTGCTGGACCGGGTGGTCCTGGAGGTGACCCGCTTCGCGGCCCTGCCGTACCTGGTCCAGGACGGTGAGCTGGTGGCGATGGTGCCGCGCCTGGTGGCGGAGGTGTTCGCGGCCGAGCACCGGGTGCGGCTGTTCGAGCTGCCCATGGACGTCGAGCCGGCGCAGGTGTCGGTGTACACGCGCCACACGCACGCGCGCAGCCCCGCGCAGCAGTGGCTGGTGACATTCATGCGCGAAGTGCTCGGCTGATTTAACACACATTTTTCCTCGCGCCCATTTCACGCCGAAAGATCTGGGCCGAACGTGTAGTGCTTCGTGCCGAACGGATCCCGCGCTGCCTAATGTCGGTCACGGTCCTGACACCCGAGCTAGGGAGGAATCCGGTGAGGCTCGTCCGCCTGGTCAAGAAAGCGCTTCCCAAGAAGAGCCTGAAGGCGTACGCCTGGTACGGCTGGATCTGATCGCGCGGCCGGTCCCGGTCACCGGGACCGGCCCGTTCCCCCCCGGAGGAGTGCCGAACGTGGTCATGGCCCCCGCCCACCGCGAGGTCGTCTTCGCGCCCCGCCTGGAAGACCTGCTGCGTGACCACGGTGACGGCGGCCTGTTCCGGCTCGAACCGGACACCGTCGGGATCGCGGACCCGGAGCTGATGGACGCCGTCCTGCGCGCCCGCCCGGCCAACGCCGAAGAACGGCCGACCTTCAAGCCGGTGCTGGGCCGCGCGGTGACCCGCGCCGAATCGGCCTCGTTGATGCAGGCACTCGGCGCCGACGTCCGGGCCGCCTTGAAGCGGCCTGCCGACACACCCGACCTCACCGGTGCGTGGCCGGCCGTGCCGCACGACTACCTGCGCCGGTTCGTCTTCGGGCCCGAGACGCGCCGGTTCCGCGTGCTCGTCGACCGCCGCCTGGAGCTGACGCCGAAGCTGACCTGGTCGGCCGTCGCCGCCGGGGCCGCGCTGGCCAGCCGTCCGGCGCCGGACGCCGAGCTGTCGACGCTCGCCCGGCAGGTCCTGGCCGCCGAGACCCTGGCCGAACGGCGCTTCCGGATGTACCTCTACCGCCGCGTCGCCGCGCCGATCTGCTTCACCGTCGCCGCGCTGGTGACCAACGCCGTGTGGCTCGGCGCGCCGTTCGACGACGACGTCCCGAACGAGCACGTCCTGAACGAGGCACTCCGGCTGCTGCCGCCCTCGTGGAACATCCTGCGCGTGCGTTCGCCGGAGTACGCCGAGGTGGACGCCCGCATCACCGCGGGCGACGATCTCCTGCTGCTGCCGCTGCTGAGCCACCGCTCCCCGAAGCTGTGGGACGCGCCGGACGAGTGGCGCCCGCGGCGCTGGGCCGGGCTCGACGCCGACCGCCACCCCGGTTACCTGCCGTTCGGGCACGCCAGTGAGCGCTGCTGGGGCCGGCACCTGGTGCTGCCGCTGGCGAGCCGCCTGCTCGACGTCGTCCGCGCCGAAGGGCTGGTGCCCGACCCGCGCCGCCCCCGCGCACACGTCGAGCTCGACGGCCTGCTGGAGCTGGCCGACGTGAAGGTCGTCAGGTCGCGTCGCAGCGGGAGCCGTTGAGGGTGAACCCGCCGGGCTGCGGGTTCCCGCGGTCGAAGGCGCCGTTCAAGCCGGTCGTGACGGTCGCGCCCGGCGCGAGGGTGGTGTTCCACGACTCCGCGGTCACGGTGACCCGGGCGCCGCTCTGGTCGTAGCGGCCGTCCCAGCCGTGGGTGACCCGCTGGCCCGCGGGGAACGTCCAGGTGAGCGTCCACGGCGAAAGCGTCGCGGTGCCCTTGTTGGTGATGGCGACCTCGGCGGTGAAGCCGTCGTTCCACTGGTCCTGCACGGTGAACCGGACCGCGCACGTCGCGGCCTTCGGCGGCTCGGTCGTGGCCGGGGGTGGCGGCGCGGCCGACGACGTCTGCCGCAGCACGGTCGGGATCGGCGTCGGGCTCGGCCGGGCCGAGGTGGGCGTCGTCGGCCGCGGGGTCGTCGCGGGCGCGAGCGAGTCCGGGAGCACGGCCGCCTGCCGTCCGGGGGAGCTTTCGGACGTGACCGCGATGAGCACCAGGCTGCCCAGCACCACGACGGCGCCGGCGAACGCCGAGAACCACCGGATCCGCCGTCCCGCGCGTTGCTGGTCCGCCGCGGCTTCGCGGGCCCGTTGCTCGAGCCGCTCCCGGTAGCCGTCGCCGGTGTCTTCCTCGCGAACCGGCCCGGTTTCGGCAGGCCCGCCGAGCGATCGCGGCGTCGCCCCGGTCTCCCGGAGCAGCTCGGCGACGGAGATCTCGTCGTCCCGCCGCCGATCGGCGCGCGCCATCCGGAACCTCCCGTTCTGCGGCCCGACCGGCGAATCCTAGGAATCCGCGGCGGTCTTGTAAACCGCGTGCACGGCGCGTGCACCCGGTGTGCACAAGACGCAGACACCGCCGCGGTTACCTGGAGCCGTGGCCGGAGCAGCCGGCCCGGAACCCAGGAGGGAACCGATGTCCGACAAGAAGATCATCGCTGTCGTCGGCGCGACCGGGCAGCAGGGCGGCGGGGTGGCCCGCGCGATCCTCGACGACCCGGACGGCCGCTTCGCACTACGCGCTCTCACCCGCAACCCGGACTCCGCGGCCGCGCGCGAGCTCGCCGCCCGGGGCGCCGAAGTCGTGTCCGCCGACCTGGACGACGAAGCGAGCCTGACGAAGGCGTTCGAAGGCGCGTACGGCGCGTACTTGGTCACGGCGTTCTGGGAGTACAACTCCGTCGAGCGCGAGCAGCAGCAGGCCCGCGCGATGGCCGCGGCCGCGAAGGCCGCCGGGCTGCGGCACGTGATCTGGTCGACCCTGCCCGACACCCGCCTGCACCTGCGCGACGACCGCGTGCCGACGCTGCACGAGCACTACAAGGTCCCGCACTTCGACAGCAAAGCCGAGGCCGAGGCGTTCTTCGTCGAGGCGGGCGTGCCGGCGACGTTCCTCTCGACGACCTTCTACTTCGAGGCCTTCGCGGACTTCTTCCGCCCGGTCCGCGACGAGGACGGCGTCCTCGCGCTGCACCTGCCGATGGCGGCCGGCCGCCTGCCGGGCATCGCCGCCGAAGACATCGGGCGGACCGCGTTCGGCGTCTTCGCGCAGGGCCTGTCCCTGGTCGGCGAGACGATCAGCATCTCCGGCGAGAACCTGACCGGCGAGGAGTACGCGGCGGCGTTCGCGAAGGAGCTCGGCACCGAGGTCGTCTACCGGCCGCTGGACGTCGAGGCGGTGCGCTCGTCCGGCGCACCCGGCGCCGACGACCTGGCGAACATGTTCTTCTACTACGCCGAGCACGAAAGCGCGTTCGCCGGCGCGCGCGACCCGGAGGCGGTGCGGAAGCTGAACCCGCGGCTGCAGGACTTCGCGACCTGGCTCGCCGCGCACCGAGACGCCTTCAAGGGGCTGTGATGCAGTTCGGGATCTTCGGGGTCGGGGACATCGCCCCCGACCCCGCGACGGGGCGGGCGCCGACCGAGCACGAGCGCATCAAGCGCATGGTCGAGATGGCCGTCCGCGCCGAGGAAGCCGGCCTCGACGTCTACGCGACGGGGGAGCACCACAACCCGCCGTTCGTGCCGTCGTCGCCGACCACGCTCCTGGGGTTCGTCGCGGCGCGCACGAGCCGGATCACGCTGTCGACGTCGACGACCCTGATCACCACGAACGACCCGGTGAAGATCGCCGAGGACTACGCGATGCTGCAGCACCTCGCGGACGGCCGGCTCGACCTGATGCTCGGCCGCGGCAACACCGGGCCGGTCTACCCGTGGTTCGGCAAGGACATCCGCGACGGGATCGCCCTGGCCGTCGAGAACTACGCGCTGCTGCGGCGGCTGTGGCGCGAGGAGGTCGTGGACTGGTCGGGCCGGTTCCGGACGCCGTTGCAGGGGTTCACCTCGACGCCCCGGCCGCTGGACGGCGTGCCGCCGTTCGTCTGGCACGGGTCGATCCGCAGCCCGCAGATCGCCGAGCAGGCGGCCTTCTACGGCGATGGGTTCTTCCACAACAACATCTTCTGGCCGCCCGAGCACACCCGGCGGATGATCGCGTTGTACCGCGAACGGTTCGAGCACCACGGCCACGGCCCGGCCGACCGGGCGATCGTCGGTCTCGGCGGCCAGGTGTTCATGCGGCGCCGCTCCCAGGACGCGATCGCCGAGTTCCGGCCGTACTTCGACCGCTCGCCGATCTACGGCCACGGGCCGTCGCTCGAGGAGACGATGGCGCAGACGCCGCTGGCGGTCGGCAGCCCGCAGCAGGTCATCGACCGCACGCTGCGCTTCCGCGAGGACTTCGGCGACTACCAGCGCCAGCTGTTCAACGTCGACGGCATGGGCCTGCCGCACGCGGCGGCCCTGGACCAGATCGACCTGCTGGGCGCGGAGGTGGTCCCGGTGCTGCGGAAGGAGTTCGAGCGGCTGCGCCCGGCGCACGTCCCGGCCGGCCCGCCGGAATAGCCGTCCCCGGTGGCGGGTTGCGCTGTGCGTGACCGATGCGATGCGGTTCGAAGTGCTGGGCCCGGTCCGCGCGTGGCGCGGCGACGCCGAGGTCGAGGTGGGCCCGCCCCAGCAACGCGCGGCGCTGGCGGCGTTGCTCCTGCAGGAGGGCACCCCGCTGTCCCCGGCCCAGCTGGTCTCGGCCCTGTGGAGCGGCGCCGAACCGAGGGCGGCGGCCGGCATGGTCCGCTCGTACGTGTCCCGTCTGCGCCACGCGGGCGTCCCGATCGAGTCGATCGGCGGCGGATACGCCCTGCGCGTCGACGCCTTGGACGTCACGGAGTTCCAGCGCCTGGCTACCACGGGCACGGCTTCTGCTCTGCGCGAGGCCCTGCAGCTGTGGCACGGGACCCCGCTGGCAGGCCTGAACGGCTTCGAGGCGGAGCGCGTCCGCCTGGAGCAGTTGCGCCTGACGGCCCGCGAGAACCTGGCCGCCGCGGACATCGAGGCGGGCAGGCCCGCGATCACCGAGCTGACGGACCTGATCACCGAACACCCACTGCGCGAACGTCCCCGCGAGCTGCTGATGCTGGCGCTGTACCGCGCAGGACGCCAAGCCGAGGCCCTGGAAGTCTTCGCGGAGGCACAGCGCCTGCTGGAGGCGGAGCTGGGCCTGTACCCCGGCCCCGAGCTGCGGGAGATGCAACGCCGCATCCTCGCGGCCGACCCGTCCTTGACGCCGGTGGCGCGCCCGACCCAGCTACCCCCGGACCTCCCGGAGTTCGTCGGCCGCACATCGGAGACGGCGACCCTCTCCGCAGCCCTTTCGCCGTCCGCAGCCCGAGTCCCGGTGGTGGGCATCGAGGGCCTGGCGGCAATCGGCAAGACGACGCTGGCCGTCCACATCGGCCACGGCGTGGCGGCGGCTTTCCCGGACGGCCAGCTGTTCCTGGACCTGTCGGCGTCGGCGGACCCGCTGTCGGAGCTGCTGCGGGGGATCGGGGTGCAGAGCCTCCCGGAGTCCCCGAGCGAGCGCGCGGCGCTGTGGCGGACCCGCACGTCAACGCTCAGCCTGCTGACCGTCCTGGACAACGCCCGCACGGCCGACGAGGTAGCCCCCTTGCTCCCGTCCGCGGGCGGTTCAGCCGTAGTGATCACAGCCCGCCGGCGCCTGTACGGCCTGTCACACGCCCACTGGACCAAACTGAGCGGCCTGAGCGTCCCGGACTCCCTAACCCTGCTGGGCCACCTGGTCGGCCCGGCCCGGGTGGCGGCCGAGCCGGCGGAGACGCGAGAACTGGCCACCCGGACGGCAGGCTTCCCCCAGGTGGTCCAGGCGGTGGGAGCGCGTCTGGCATCCCGCCCGGACTGGACGATGGCGACGGCCCTGCAGCGCCTGGGCCGCCCGGCCCCGGGCGCCCCGGTGACACCCCCGGAGTGCGGCGCGATCGAGAAGCCGTACGAGTCGGTCCTGGCCGAGCTGACCCCACCCCAGGCCCGAGCGTTCACCACCCTGGCCTGGGCCGACCCGGACTTCTCGGTGGCATCGGCCTCCGAGACCCTAAGCCTCCCCTTGACCGAAACGGCAATGCTGCTGGAGTCCCTGGTGGACGCCCACCTGCTGGAACCAGCAGGCCCAGACCGCTACGGCTACCAGGAGCCCCTCCGCACCTTCGCCCGCGGTCAGGTAGCTGAATCGATGCAGAACAGCTGATCATCCCAGACCCCGAAGGCATCGGATCCAGACCCCCCTGAACAAGGCCAACGGGGCGCCGTATACTCTTTCTTCAGCAGGTCCGAGTGGCGGAATGGCAGACGCGCTAGCTTGAGGTGCTAGTGCCCTTAACGGGCGTGGGGGTTCAAGTCCCCCCTCGGACACTTACCATAACCCCACATGTGCGGATCGAGATTAGCCTCGATCCGCACTTGTCGTTTACCGGGGTGGTAGGTGGCCTGCAGCTGTAGCTGGCGGTAGACCTCGCGTTTGCGGATGGGGTCGGCCGCGGCCAGTACCTTCCGGATGTCGCCGAGCTGCTCAACGAGGTCGCGGATCTGGTCTTTGCTGAGCCGCTCCGCCTTCGGCTTCACCCTCACGCGTGCCTTCGCTTCCACCCGTCGTGCCTGGGTCTCGGTGATCCACCCGGTGACCAGCTGGACGTCGGCTCCGGCTTCGAGTGCGGCGCGGTGGCGTTCCAGGGCGCGGTCGCATTCGGCGACGAGTTTCTCGGCCGCTGCTGCGGCGGGATCGACGTCGAGCTCCGGCTGTGCGGCATAGAGGGCGTCGATGGTCTCGTGGATCCGGTGCGGCGCGAAGCTGGTCGCCAGCCAGGTGTCGATGGGGCCGAGGAGGTCGCGTTCGGCGAGGTAGACGTTGCGGGGGTGTTCGGTCTTGTTCGCCAGGCCGTATTCGGTGGGGTAGCGGCAGCGGTAGAACGGCCGTTCGTGGTTGCGCTGGCCCTGCATCCGGCGGTTGCAGACGCCGCAGTGCAGCAGGCCGCTGAGGACGTAGGGGTGGCGGGTGCGGGTCCGTTCCCGGGTCTTGCGGCCGGCGCCCTTGGCGGCGGCGATCTCCTGCGCGCGTTGGAAGGTTTCGACGTCGATGATCGGCTCGTGGACGATCTGTTCGGAGAAGATCCACTTGTCGCGGGCGTTCCAGCGCATCTTGGTCTCGTGGCCCAGGCCGACGTCCTCGACGTCGATGAGGACTTCGTCCTTGCGCTGCTTGTTCCAGACCTGCCTGCCGGTGTAGCGGGGGTTGGTCAGGATGACCCCGACGGCGCCTTTAGCCCAGGCGACGCCGGTGCGGTGCCGGTTGCGGGCGGGGTCGTTGCTCGAGGGGGAGAGGATGCCGTCCTGGGTGAGTGCTTCGGCGATGGCGAATTTCCCGCGGCCGCCGATGTATTCGGCGTAGATGCGCTGCACGACCGGCGCGGTCGCGGGGTCGGGTTCGAGCCGGTGCAACCGTTTGCCTTCAGCGGCTTTGGCCGGGTTGGGGTGTGGTCCGGCGTCGGCGAGCCGGTAGCCGTAGGGCGGCCGGCCGCCGAGGAACCGTCCTTCGACGGAGGCTTGGGCGGCCATGGCGGCCCGGACGCGGATCTTGATCCGGTTGCGTTCGCCCTTGCTCATCCCGCCGAAGACGGACATGACGAGGTCGTGGGCTTCGGATTCCGGCTCGATCGCGCCGCCGACCTCGGGCACCCACAGGCCGACCCCGTAGTGGACGAGGACGGGGAAGGTCAGGCCGTACTGGTTGCCGTAGAAAGCGCGTTGCGGTTCGCCGATGACGACGGCGTCGAATCCGCGGTCGGGGTCGCGCATCGCCGCGAGCAGCCGGGTCGCCTCGGGCCGGCGTTTCCAGGGGATCGAGCGGGATTGTCCGATGTCGAAGTACTCGGCGACGATCTCGCCGTGCTTGTGGACGAGCGCCTGCGCTCGGGCCAGTTGCCAGTTCCGCGACGCCTCGGGGTCCTGCTGGTCTTCGGTGGAAACCCGGCCGTAGAACGCGAACCGCATAGTCAGGCCGCCTTGTCCGCGTCGAGGAGCAGCCGTAGCAGGGCGCCGGCGGCGCCCTGCGACAGCGTCGGCGGGGACGTCGGGAGCAGCACTGCGGGTGCGACATCGGGGCGTCGACGGTCAGATCGAGGCCGACTACCAGCGTTGTCCTGGCGTGCCGGTGGTCGCGAGCGATGGGTTGCCGCGCTTGATCGCGGAGAGGTGTTCGGCGGAATCGTCATGGTCGCCCCAGGCCTGGTTGGTGTGCACGGATCGTCCACGACACCGTCGTAGCGGCCAGAGGGGAAGTACCCGCTCAGGTCGACTTCAACGGAGCGCGTCTCGACGACCAACTCCGCTCAATGACCTACGAGGAGACACCACGAGACCAATTTTGCAAAGGTCATCTAGTTCGACGATGCCGCCAAAGGGCTGGCTGGGTGGCACCAGTCGAGAAGCATCGCCGTTTCGTTGCCATCCGACCACGAAAGCCTCGTGCTCCCCGCAACGACGAACTGGGCCTCTGACCTGCGTGTTCAGCTGGTGGGAGGTAGCTATCGCTACCTGGGACCTCTTCCGTGTCAGGGAAGTGCGGCACATGGCTTGACCTGGTGAAACATGTACTTCTGCAGGTCGTGGGCGCAGGTTCCTTTCCGGAGGGGTAGCTTCGGTGCTTTTACCTCCGATTGCCGTCGCCGAGAATCGCCAACATTCGGCGCCGCCGACGGCACCCAGGACAGGATCGATTGGATTTCAGGCGACGACAGGTTCGCCTCTCGCTCGGTCGAGTGGATCAACTACGGCGTGGTCGTGAGTCGGGCGCCGGCGATCTCATCAGACACCATCGAGTGAATGTCGACCAGAAGTGCTAACGAAGTGCCGTCAACCCCTAAACGCGTCCAGCTGACCGTCTGCGGCCTACTCGTCAGTAGTCGTGCTCCCGGAGGGATGCTGAGAACGTGGACAACTCGGAATTGGCTGCCAAGGCACGTGGCAGCCGCGTACTTCGCATGTGGATCTTCGGTCGATGAAAATTACCACTTTGAGACTGAGCAACTTCCAGTCGTTCGGCCCGGAGCCGACCACCGTCATACTGGAGGACGTCACCTACATTCTCGGCCCGAACGGGGCCGGAAAGACGGCGGTGCTGGAGGCGCTTTCGCGCCTGTTCAGTCCGCTCGCAGCACAACGCAAGGTCTGCCTTGACGACTTCCACGTGCCCGTTGGGCAGAACGAGGCCGACGTGCGGGACGGCAGCCCCACGTTATGGCTCGAGGTGGACTTCGAGATTCCGGAGTCGGGCGCCGATGGTCAGCACGCCTCGGTGCCACCGAGCTTCTCGCACATGGCGATCGAGGCCGCCGATGAAGTTCCGCGGATCCGCGTCCGCCTCACCGCCGTGCTCGCGCCGGACGGTGTCATCGACGAGCGAATCGAGTACATCCTCGAGTCGGACGAATCGGGTGAGCCGGTCAAGCGGGCCGACATGTCCCGCTACGACCGTGCCCACATCGAGGTGCACTACCTGCCGGCGCGTCGCGACCCGGCCGAGCACGTCGCCTACACCAGCGCGTCGTTGATCGGCCGCACGCTCAGAGCGACTGACTGGACACGGGAGCGAGCGACGCTCGGTGAACTCACGAAGGAGATCACGAGCGCGCTGGTGGCCAACACGACCGTGGCGAGCATCGGAGTGCAGCTGGCGGACGAGTGGCGCGGGCTGCATCGCGGCGCCTTTTCAAGGACCCGGCCATCGCCTTCGGCCGTGGGGACCTGGATGGAGTTCTCCGCCAGCTCACCCTTACGTTCTCGCCTTCCCACGACGGGGAGCCACTGCCGTTCGAGCGGCTGAGCGACGGGCAGAAGTCGCTGCTGTATATCTCGCTGGTCCTCGCTTGGCAGACGCTTGCGCGGCGAGTGCTCGCAGGTGAGGAGGCATCGATCGAGCCCGATCGTCTTCGTCCGCCGGTGCACACGGTGATAGCGCTCGAAGAACCCGAGAACAGCCTCGCTCCCCAGTACTTAGGCCGCATCATCCGTCAGCTGCGCGGGGCGTGCGGCGAAGGTGACGTGCAGGCTCTGATCGCGACGCACGCGCCGACATTGCTGCGCCGAGTCGATCCCGGTTCGATCCGCTTCCTGCGCTTGGACGCGAACCGCCGGACGACGGTGCGCGACATCGTGTTGCCCGAAGACGACCAGACCGCCGCCAAGTACGTGCGCGAGGCGGTCGAGGCATTTCCTGAACTCTACTTCGCCAGGCTGGTCGTGCTGGGTGAAGGCGACAGTGAGCAGGTTGTCCTGCCTCGAGTTCTGGCGGCGAAGGGAATCGCCGAAGACGACGCGTCGGTTGCGGTCGTGCCGCTTGGCGGGCGTCACGTCAACCACTTCTGGCGACTGCTAAACGAGCTGGAGATCCCGCACGTCACGTTGCTCGACCTCGACAGCGGTCGCCACCAAGGCGGTTGGGGGCGCGTGCGAAACGCGTACAAGCAGATCAACGCGATCAAGCCTGGGACCTACACCGACGAGGAGATCGACGATCTTCCAGAATGGGACGCTGACCAGGACTTTCCCGCTTACAACGACGCGGATCGTCCGGATGGACGTGGTGCGGTCCGGTCGCTGGAAGCTTGTGAGGTGTTTTTTTCGAGCCCGGTCGACCTCGATCTGATGATGCTTGAAGCGTACCCCGAAGCCTACGGAGTCAAGGCCGGTAAGCCGGAACCCCAGGTGATCGTGGCTGTGCTGGGCAAGAAGCATATAAACGAGCAACGCTTGGGTGAGGGGCTGCTGCAGCTCTTCGACTCATACCACACGAAGTTTGATCTCAGGAGCAAACCTGCGACTCATCTCTCCGCGCTCTCGAACTTGACCGACGATGCGTTGATGGAGCAGCTCCCCGGGGTGCTCACCAGGCTTTCGGAGCGCGTTCGCGCACGGCTCGCGGAGCTGCCGGAATGATCCGCGGCCAAGACTGGCGGCCAGCGGGCGGACTGGTCCTCGAGCCCAACGCCTTGGCTGCCGTCACGGCAGCCGGACAGAACGTTGTCGTTGCTGCCGGGCCCGGGGCGGGCAAGACCGAACTCCTCGCGCAGCGCGCAGACTTTCTGCTGCGCACGGGTCAGTGCCCGTACCCGCGCCGGGTCCTCGCCGTCTCCTTCAAGGTCGACGCCGCCCGAAACCTGCGGAGCCGGGTACGGTTGCGTGCTGGCGCGCAGCTCGCCGCGCGGTTCGACAGTTTCACCTTCCAGGCGTTCGCCAAACGCCTCATCGACAACTTCAGGCCGGCGCTGACAGGGGCTGACGCTCTCGCGCCGGACTACCGTATTGATGCCTATGACCGGATCCCGGGTGAGCAGATCACGTTCGCTGACCTGGTTCCGCTCGCGCTCGAGATCCTCGGGAGCAACCAGTATGCCCGTGGCGGTATCCGCCAGACGTACAGCCACGTGTTCCTTGACGAGTTCCAGGACGCTACGAAGGAGCAGTACGAGCTGGTCAAGGTGGCTTTTGGCGAGTCAGGCGCGGTGCTCACGGCGGTCGGCGATGTCAAGCAGCGGATCATGGCGTGGGCCGGCGCACTGGACGGGGTGATGCGAACCTACGCCGATGATTTCGCGGCCCAAGCTCTCCCGCTATACCAGAACTTCAGGTCCGCACCAGTCCTGCGACGGATGCAGAACCGTATGATCGCGCAGATGGATCCAGGCGCCGTTAGTCCTGCCGAAGATCTCGCCGGAGACGGCGGCACCATCGACGTGCTCGACTTCGAGAGCGAATTCGACGAGGCCCAGAGAGTAGCAGACCTGATCGAGGGCTGGCTCGGCGACGGGGTTCCACCGAGCGAGATCGCCGTCCTGGTCCGCAACCTTCCCCACCTCGTCGCCATGGCGCTTAGCGCGGAGCTGACCGAACGCGGTATCGCGGTTCGCAACGAGCAGGAGAGCCAGGACCTCTGGGCAGAACCGGCTGCGACGCTCGTGTTCAACTTCATCCGGGTCGTCGCGGATGATCGGCAACCCGACGCCTACGCCGAGCTGATGCGGGTGGTCAATCGTTCGAGCGCTTCCGAAGACGAAGCGTCGCGCTTCGATAGCCGGCTAAAGCGGCTGCTGCGCAAGTCGAGGGCCGAGGTTCGCGATCCGGCGTTCGACGGGGCTGCCGCGGCATCGTGGATCGCCTTGGTCACCGAGTTCCTCGATCTGGTTTCCCGTCCGGTGCTGATCGCGCTGTCGCCGAGCTACCAGCAATCCGACCGTCTCGGCGGCGTCCTCAGTCAAGCGCTCGAAGCTTTCAGCAAGGCACTCGCCGTCGACGGGGACGCGGTCGAGGCTCTGAAGCGTCTATCCGAATCGGATTCAGTAAAGATCGTGACGATCCACAAGTGCAAGGGGCTCGAGTTCGAGAAGGTCGTGGTACTCGGCGTCGAAGAGCAGCTCTTCTGGGGAGATGACCCCACAGAGGTCATGTCCGCGTTCTTCGTAGCAATCTCCCGTGCCAAAAACCACCTTGTGCTGACCTGGGCCAGACACCGCGAACGTCCTGTTGGCTACACGAAGAAGTGGGACGAGAACAGAACAAAACACCAGGAGTTTATCGACTTCGCTGACAGTGACTAGCGTCCTTCCAATAACAACATCCGGCGCGCTCAGGAATCATGTGTGAGAATGGGACGGGCCAAGTCCTGTCCTCGGGCGTTGTGGCTGGTCAGTCCGGCAGCTCACTACGGCGGTGGGTTGATGACGTCGATGCGGATCGAGTCGCTTTCCCGGACGGTGAAGACGGTCCAGCTGGTGCGGCCCCAGTCCGCGGGAGCCAGGACATGGAGGCCGCGCGTGGGGATCAGCTCGCGCAGGCCTCGGTATCGATAGTGGAAGTACTGGTCCGGTGAGGGGTCGTAGCTCAAGGTTACGCCGCCGCCGGCGATGTCCAGTTTTCTGGTGCTGTGCAGTAGGATCTCCGGCTGTGCGCGGAGCGTGGCCGCGTCGTGGGCGGCGATGGCGCGCCCGACGTGGTCGGCGTACTTCTCGGTGACCATCAGGAAGCCCAGTAGCCCGAGGCTGACGAGGACGAGCGTCCCTAGCCTGTCCGAGGTCCCGTCGGCGGACGTGACGGCCGGAGCGAGGACGCGCCGGTAGCCGATGAGCGCCGCGCCGAGAAGGATGCTCAGCGGTCCGGCGATGGCGGCTGGCCAGGCCGTGGTGTCGTCGGCGAGGAACGACACCGAGCCCGCAACTAGCAGGCAGGTGCCGGTCGGAGCGGCGAGCCGTAACGCACGCCGGACGATTCGCCGCTGCCGGTGGAGCGGCTGTGCCAGCTCCCGGCGTATCAGCCGGTGCAGGCTCAGCATCGCGAACGTGGTGAGCGCGAACACGAGAGCAGGGCGCAGGGCCGAGTTTGCACTGCGCTGGAGGTATTCGGCGGCCGACAGGTCGAGCAATCCTGTTTTGACACCGTAGTATTCAGCGGTTGCGTTGGTGCGCACCCAACCGATGCGGTAGAGCAGCACGCCCAGGATCGCGGCTTCAGAGATGGCGAGAACGGTTCCCCACACGCTTTTCGGTGTGAGGCGTGTGCTGTGATCGGTGTCGGCCGGGCGTGAGCCGGTCTGGATTGAGCCCGTCATCAATCGTGCCACCAATTTTCGATGATCGAGAAGCCGTTGTCGCGTGTTGGCGGACGTGGTTGCGGTTCGCGCGCCGGGGTGTGGTCGGGTTCGGCGGGTGTGATCGATACCGGCGAGAAGTGACCTCCGCTGTCTGGGGGCGCTGGTGGAGCCGGGGCGCCAACCAGGCCTGTCGGGGTGGTCGCGTTCTGCGGCGGGTGACCGGCGGCGCTGCTGCCGGGGACGGGCGGCAAGCTAATGTCCGCAAGTGGTTTGGGCGGCACTACTGATGGGGGCGAGGTCGTCGTGAGCGAGGTATGGGGAAGAGGCTGCGGAAGAGAAGTAGTGCACGCGGTGAGGGTGAGCAGCGCGGCGACGAAGCAACCGCAAGCCTTCCAGGTTGTCACCTCGCCTTCGTACCGACGTCGCAATGTCGGAGTGGCTACTTCTCGTGCGTTTCACCCGTTTGGGTAGTGTTTCTCCGTGGGTGGCGCGTAGCCTTGGCGGCCATGCCGACCTGGCGGAACGCGACTATGGGCATAGCCCATGCTGTGCCCATGCCGACTATCGGCCCCCGTCGGCTGCGACAGGAGCGCGACGTGACGACGGGACGCGGACGGCATCCCGACACAGGCCCGGCACAAGTCAGTGTCATGAAGGAAGTGCAGCTGGCTGGGCCCGTCGGGGATTGCCAATGGCCGCAAGCGCATCTGCTCGGGTTGGACGGGTTGCAAGCTTTGGGGTGCTCTCGTTCCACACCAGCCATCTGGAGCGGGTGGCTTTCTCAGGGTTAGACCTGTTCTTTGCACTGTCGGTCTACCTCATCACCGATTTGCTGCTGCGGAGATCGAAACTACTCGGCCTGGTCTCCTGCAGGAGGGGCGTTCGTCGATCGACGACGGAGCGACCGAATGCCACCTTGACAAGGTGGCATTCGCTCGTCGCTACTCAGATTCGCGATGGCCTGCCGCAGCGGGCGGCCCGCGTCGCCCAGCACGGCAATCTGCCGGCCATCGCCGAGTCCGGTCAGCCTGCGTTACAATGTCTTCGCGGCCTGCTCTCGCCCGCTGTCTAGCAACTCGCCTGGGTGATTCGGTCCTTGCGCGGGGGATTCGATTCCTTGTTCTTCGCGGATTACCTCGTCGCAGGGCCTGCATGGATGACTAATCCGCTTGCTCCGGCGCTCGCTGTATGGCGTGAACTCTCCATGGTGCCGAAGATGCCGCAGGTAGGGTAAGCATCTCTCCCAGTTTGCGGGATTCCGTCCAGTCGAGGCGGTGCCACTTTCCGCTGAAGACCCGCTGAATCGTCGGCGGGTCGTGGCTCACTTCTTCAGCCAACCAAGATACTCACGCAGCGTCGGCTGGTGGTCGCCGACGAGATCGGCGGACGCGAGCGCAGCGTCCAGGCCGCTGAATACCCACTCGTCGACCATGGCTGGGTAGTCTGCCTTGAACATTTCCGGCGCCGGCTCTCGTTCGTCGATCTCGTAACACCAGGTGGAGACCAGGTTGTCGCCGGTGGCGAGATCGCCGACTGCCGAGCGCAGGAGTGTCGTGTGCTGGACGACGCGTTGCCTCCGGAGGCCCCAGATCGTCCCAACCGCGGCGCCTTCGTGGGCGATGAAGTTACGTGCGGTTCTTGCCTCATCGAGGAGCGTCGCCATCGAGCGTTCGCCCCCGACGTCACGCCGCAGAATGTCCCGTATAGTCCCGCCGAGCATCTTTTCGGTTGGGAGGGCGGCGACCGCCTGTTCAAGGGTCAAGACGGGGTCGGCTTCGATCGCCTCAGCGAGGTTGGACATCCTTAAGACGTACTTGCACTTCTCTTCGAAGGCATTGGCGAGGTACAACGCCTTGCCCGCGGCGAGGAGAAGTGCGTCGACAAGCTCGGGATTGCGGACACTCTGGTAGCTCAACGACCAGGACATCAAGCCACCTTAGCGACTCGCCGGCTGGGCGCGTTCCCAGCGCGCTGCGGGGCAAGACGACCAAGGACCCGGAGACCGTCGTCGGGCCGCCGCTGCACGCGGCGTTGCTGCCAACCTCGGCATCAACTTCACCGAGGTCGCATGGCGACACGGCCTTCCCGCTCAAGAGCGTCGAAGCCGCTGGCTCACCCCGTGAATCTGCTGGGTCATCGCCTGACGTCGGTGTGGTGTCCGCTCGCCGGGATCTAGTATGATCCGATGGAGATGCGTTCTGCCTGGCTGAAGTGGGCACGGGCTGTCGAGCACCAGCGAGTCCTGAGCCGCGGCATTCGTGAATACCTCGCTGGCGAGCCCTGGGAGTACGTCCGATGGGACAACGCGGGCGACTTGACGGATCCGCTAGTCCGGATGCAGTGGCGGCTCAAGATCAAGAGGCCTCTTCCCGAGGCGTGGGGTGTCCTGCTCGGCGACGTGCTCACGAATCTGCGTGCCGCTCTTGACCACACGATGTGGACGGCCGTCCTGAACCACTCGGGCCCGCCGGCGAAGCCGAACCAGGTGCAGTTTCCCGTCGCCACGAGGGCTGTCTCCTTCAACGACGCAGCTCGCAAGCTGAAGTCGTTGGTGTCGCCGGAGGTGTGGGCGGTTATCGAGTCGCTGCAGCCGTTTCACGGCGGCGACCGCGCTCACACCGCGCCGCTGGAGATCGTCCGCTGGCTGTCCAACATGGACAAGCATCGAAGCCTGCGGTTCGTCGTCTTCAGCTCGGTCGATCTGCTGCCGGTGCACGTCCAGTCGGACCCGCCGGTGGACGTCATCGAGGAGCGTCGGCAGGAGGGGCCGGTCGAGGGCGACAACAAGACGTTGCTTTCCGTGAAAATCAAGCGTCCTGCGGGTAGCGGTCCGATCGACGTGGTTCCGACGTTCGGGTTGTCACCGTCGATACAGATCAGCGAGGACCCTGTCGAGTTTCGCCCGCTCGCCAGCGCGATGCCGATCATGACGGACACTGTCTTGAAGGTGGTCAGCTACGTCACCGGCGCGTTGGATCTGCCCATGCCGGACGTCGGCGGCCTGGAGCTGGGGGACGAGCATGAACTGGCGGCGGCCGAGCTCGGCGGCAACACCTACACCTTCCGGGACGCCGAGGGCACGGTCCACCGGTTCGACCTCTCTGCACTGGCCGAACGCGAATCCGAGTTCGACTCCTAGGAGCCGGCCGTCGTTTCGCGGCTGAGGGTGTCGGTTCGCGGATGGTGTCTGGATTCGCACAACCGTGTGGTGAGGCGTTGGCTCGCATCATGAGGGCCGGTTCAGGCTGCCCCCGTCGTGGAGGATGACGCGCGTGACCGCGATAACGGCAGGACGGCCGTCCGCGACAACCGCTCGGCTTCACACTCCGCTATCTCGCCTCCGAGCGCCTGACGATCGGCCACCTGCCCTGCGGCGCGGACGCCGACCTGCTGGTGCCGCCGATGATCGACTGCTACCACATGAACCTCACGCTCAGCGGTCAGCTGATGGTCAAGCTGAAAGGGGAGCCGCGACAGAGGGCGGGCAGAGCGGGGCGCTCTTCAACCTGAACGATCCGTCCACCGTGCGTGGAGGCCGGAAGCAGTTCAGGACGCGATCAAGCTGCCGCGCCGGTCGCTTGAAGGTTCCCGCCTGCCGGCCGTGCGGCGCGGTCACTCTAGTCCGCGGTCTCCGGTGATCAGCACGAGGTCTTCCGCCAGGGTGCCTGCTGGTCGGCGAGGGTGTCGAGCATCAGCTGGCACCAGGTGAAGGCGGCGTTCACGGCGAGGTGGGCGTGTCGGGTGCCTAACCCCGCGCGAGCGCCGGCCGCGCCGTGTCCGGTCCCGTAACGGTTTCGCAGCTCGGCCACGCCGATGGCGACTCCGGTGACCGACCCCAGGATCTTCTTCACCGCGTCGTTGCCGTCAGGACCGGGGGTGTGGGAGCTCGGGTGCAGCCCCAAGGCGGTTTGGGCGTCCTTCACAAGCGCCGGGACGTCGGCCTTGTCGTCGACCGGCTGGCCCAGCTCGCTCAGGACCACCTTCGCGGTGCTCTCGATGAGCTCCTTCGCACTGCCGATGACCTGCGCCGGATCGGTCACGATCGCGCGCTGGATCCGGTCGAGGTGCTCGAGGATCGCGGATGTGTCCTTGAGATCCGCCAGGGACTCGACAGGTAGCCGGGCGTCGAGTGGTCGAGCTTCGATCTGCACCAGCTTGGCTCTCGTGGGCTCCAGCAGTTCGTCGAGCAGGTCTCGTCGGGCTTGCCACGACCCGTAGCCGCCGCTCTTGAGCCAGTAGCTACGGAATCTCGTGAAGTCCCGGAACGGCAGCTGGACCGGGACACCGGCCCGCCTCGTCACGGACACCAAGGTGTTGATCGCCAGCTCGATCTGCGGGTCGGTCAGGGTGTGGCTTCCGTCGGTGCCGAACCGACTCAGCTGGTCGTACACCAGGTCGAGGAGCCCGATCGCGGCGGAGACGTCGGCGACGCCATCGATTGGACCGGCGCGCAGTGCCGTCACGAGGTCCTCGTCCAGTACTGGAGCGATGGGGTCGCCGAAGGGGTTCTCCTCGGACTCCAGGAAGAAATTTGCCGCCTTCATGTTCGTCACCCACCTGCGTCACGCTGCTGTCGGGACCGATTGAACGTCACTGGCCCCGAGATCGCGAGTGAAATGTGCCAGCGGGTGATACCCTTCGCAAGCTTGGTCAAGCGCTGGCACAGCGGGTCGAGGCGGTACGGATCATGGCCGTGAGCGCGAGTCCGGCGGTGTCCTCGGTGACCGGGCGGAACCGAATTGCGGGCTGCTGCCCGATGGCCGCCTCGGGGACGACCGTGACGCCGAGGCTGCGCTCGACCATGACGATCTGCGAGGTCACCGAGCGGGCCTGGCTGGCGGGCGCTGGCCTGAAGCCGGCCGTCCGACACGGCGCGGCCGACCACGGTGTCCCGATCGTGGGTCACGACGTCTGTCGCACGTTCGGCTACACCGGCACCTACCGGCCGTTCGCGGGTCACGCCAGGAGGCACGCGCAGCAGTGGGCAGCCGCCCGAGGTTGCGGCGATAAAGTCGCCACATTCACCGGTCGCACCGGCTCCGTGAAGGCTGTGGCATGCGCTGTCCTTGGCGGACATCCGGTCGGGGTCACTGCTGATGACGACGGCACCGTGCGGGTCTGGGATCTCACCACCGGCGACCAGGTCGCCATTTTTGACTTCCGCTGTATCGGCGACGTAGCGATTGGGCCGGGCGGTGAGCTCATGATTACAGCCGGCTGGGAACTCGTCGTCCTCGACCGTATCGCGAAACACTGACCTAGCGCGTGAGGACGGGAGGCGACTGCTAGTCGCCGGCTCGTCGTTCGCAAAGCCCGTTGGGTCGGCGGAACGTCGCTCGTTCTCGACTTGACAGCGCTCTCGCTGTCTCGCAGGATCCGAACAGGTGTTCGATGAGTTCGGTTCGCTCGCGGCTTCTCCACGTGGGCGTCTGCGGCGCGTGATCGTCGTGCTGGAGGTGCGTGGTGGCGGTGCCGGAGGCAGTGGCGGGGCTCGCGGCGATCCCGGGCGTCCGGACCGCCGCGCAGCTCGGCGAACCGAGCGTGGATGCCTCGGCCTCCGCCGGGTCGCTACCGGTGCTGCCCGCGCTGGCGAGCCTGATGCCGGGCGGGTTGAAGCGTGGCAGTGCCCTGTCGGTCTCGGGCTCGACCGCCTTGGTGCTGGCGCTGCTCTCCGAAGCGACTCGGGAAGGATCATGGGCGGCGATCACCGGCATGCCCGGTGTGGGGGTCGCCGCGGCCGCTGAGCTGGGCGTCGAGCTGGAGCGGCTCGCGCTCATTCCCGATCCGGGGGCCGAGGTCGCCGCAGTGCTTTCGGCGTTGATCGACGGCTTCGACCTGGTCGTGCTCGGCCCGGCCGTCGCCCGCGGGATGCACCCGCAGCTGGCGCGCCGGCTGGCCGGACGCGTCCGCAACCGGGGTGCGGTCCTGCTGGCCGCGGGCCCGTGGCCGGGCGCCGACCTCGAGCTGCGTGTGTCGAACCGTCGATGGCGCGGGCTCACCGACGACGGCTTCGGTCACCTGAAGTTCCGGGACGTCGTCGCGACCCGCCATGGCCGTGGCGCCGCAGTTCGCCCACACAGCGTCGCGCTGCGGCTTCCCGGCCCCGCCGGCGTCGTCGCCGCTGTGGAGTCCGCTGACCGTGGACTGCGCGAGGTCGCCGGATGACGAACGTGGAAAGGCATTCGAGCGGGCCGGGGTCGTCGGGAGGTGCCAGGTGATCGGTGGAGTCGCCCGGTCGGGTGCGCGGAATGAGTTCGGTGCCCTGGTTCCGGTGCGACCGGCGGCCGAGAAGATCGACACGTGCTTGCGTGGGCACTGGCTCAACCTGGATCTCTACGGCAAGCTCGCGCCTTTCAGCCACCGCTACGGGCTGCACGGCTGGCTGTGCGAGGTCTGCCGTGGTCAGGAAGCTTGCGACCCGGGGGCTCGGCGCCTCGCCGTGCGGGCGCTCCTGGACGTCACCGTCCAGCACGCACCCGACGCGGCGCCGGGTAGCGGGCTCGTCCTGGTCGCTTGGCCGCCGGTTGCCGGGACGCTGGCCGACCGGCTCGAACTTCGGCTCGACGGCGTCGAGGTCGGCTCGGTGACCGCGAGCGCGTGTAGGGGGTGCCGGACGGCCACCCTCGACTACGTCCACGTCGCCGCCGAATACCGGCTCCTCGGCTTCGGCCGCACGCTGGTGGCGGCCGCGGTGGCTCGGACGCCGTCCTACCGGTGGACGGCGCCGCTGCCGGACGGACCGGTGGCGCGGTCGTTCCGTGCCCGGATTGCGATGCGTCGCGCCGGTCCGCCGTGTGTCCCCGGCGGGGGCGCGGAGTTCAGGCGATGAGGGTCAGAGGTGTGGGCGGGAGGCGGTCGTCGAGGAGTGCCTGCAGGAGGTCGGGCAGCTCGGCGGGCAAGAGCTTGTCGCGGCAGGCCGAGACCGCGGCGGGTGACCACCAGCGTCGCTCGATGAGGCCGGCGCGCTCGTTGGGCGAGTGCCGGAGGGCGACTTGCGGGGCGGTGTCGTCGATGCGGGCGAGGTAGACGTGGTCGAGGCGGTGGTGATCGCGGCCGCGGTAGGTGAAGCGGCTTTCGCGGGTCCAGAGCTTTCGGCCGATCGCGTCCAGAACGAGCCCGGTTTCCTCGGCGATCTCGCGTCGTGCGGTGTCCTCGAGCTTCTCGCCGGCGTCCTGCCCACCGCCGGGTAGCTCCCACCAACGATGTCCGGGTGCGTCCGGGTCCCGGGCGTGGATGAGCAGGACTTCGTCGGCGGGGTTGAGGAGCAGGACGCGGGCGCCGACCCGCAGGGCCGGTTCGCTGGCGACGGTCATCCGGTGGGTCCTCGTGCTCGGCGGCATGGTGGCGGCCGGGTACGAGTACCCCAGGTTCAGAAGAGCGTTGCCTCGCGGTCCGCGGCCGGGTCGGACGTTATCAGCGGCGCGGTCGCGGTGAGCGTCAGCTGGACGGCGAGTCCCGAGTGGTCTGTCAGTGCGGGGTGGCCGTGGCGGGTGTCGTGGACGTAGGAGCAGCTGACTAGGTGGTCGAGGAGCGGGGTGGAGGTGTGGGCGTGGTCGTAGCGGTAGCCGAGCTCGGCGCGGCGGGCCCAGCTGTGCTCGACCGCGATCGGGTGCAGCGCGCGGAAGGCGTCGGTGAGGCCGTGGCGCTGGGTCAGCGCGGTATAGAACGCCGTCTCGAACGGCGCGAACTGCCCGGGATGAGGTGGCACGTGACCGGGTTCGAGCACGTTGAGATCACCCAGAAGAAGGACGGGGACGTCGTCGACGGTGGCCTCGTACGCCTGATGGAACGCGTCGATCCAGGTTCGCTTGCGGGTCGTTTTCGCTTCGGTGGCGTCGCGGGAGGGGACGTAGGCGCCGAGGATGCGCAGCGGTCCGCGGTCGGTGTGCACCATGATGCCGGCCAGCCGGGCCGGGAGGTGGGTCATGGCGGCGCCGATGGGGTCCATTGTGGACTCGTACTTGGCGAGCAGCATGACGCCGCGTTCCTTGTCGGGGTGGTCGGGGTAGGTGACCGACCAGCCGGCGTCGCGGTAGGAGTCGGCGATGAGGTGGGTGCCGGGTCCGGAGCCGGTTTCGGTGAGCACGAAGACGTCCTCGGTGCGGCGGGCGAGCCAGTCGCGTTGGTGGCGGGCTCGTTCGAGGGCGGGGTTGCCGACGTTGAGGGTGAGGACGGTCAGGGGCATGCCGGGCTCTCCGTGAGGGTGCGGTGGATCAGGTCGACGATGGTGCCAGCCGTGGCGCGGGGATCGTCGGCGCACTTGACCATCTCGACGGGCCAGCCCTGGTCGCGCAGGAACGTCATGGCCGCCAGGTAGCCGAGGGTTTCGCGGAAGCTGCTGCCAGGGGTGCGCTCGAAGCGGCTGTGTCCGCCGCGGGCGAGCAGCCGCTGTTCGACGTCCTCGGGGGGAGCGTTGAGCGCGCACACGAGGTCGGGGCGGTACACGTCGTGGTTGAGCGCCCAGACGACATCGAGCGGGATGTCGTCGAGCCCCTGCAGGACCAGCGACGATGCCGCGTACCGGTCGCAGAGCACGATCTTGCCCTCGGCCAGGGCCGGGAGGATCTCGCTGGCCAGCTGGTGGTGACGGTCGGCGGCGCAGAGGCAGGCCAGAGCCATGCCGTGGTAGGTGTCGGTGCCATGCCGTGCCAGCTCACCCAGGGGAGCGCGGGAGGGCTGGACGGCGGCATGGACGGGCACGCCGTCGTCGGTGAGAAGGCCGGCCACCAGCTTGGTGATCGTCGTCTTGCCGACACCGCCGGGGCCTTCGAAGGTCACCAACCTGCCGGGCAGTCGCGCGTTCACGCGACGTCCAGGGGCAGCAGCCGGTGCTCGTCGTCGGCGGTGACGGGGCACTGCTCGGTGTCGACGTCGCCGATGCGGTTGCCGCTGGCGACGACGGCGGCTGGGCAGCCTTTGCCGCAGGCGGGCTCGAGGCTGCAGTGGAAGCAGGTGGGGTTCGCGCCGACCTTGAACCGGTCGTGGAAGCGGTAGTTGTCGAGGCGGGTGGCGAGGTCGCGGTCGGTGAAGATGTTGCCGACGATGAAGTCGGTGTCGGGGTGGCGGGAGATGGGGGTGCGGGCGGCGAAGACGAGGTAGGGGCAGACGGTGACCTCGCCGGGGGTGAAGACGTAGATGATCGTTCCGGCCTCGCAGCCGGCGAGGGGTTTGCGGTCGGTGTTGGGGAAGCGGATGTGGGCGATGTCGAGGTCGGGGCCGTCGAACGGCGCGGTCAGCTCGAAGATTTCCTGCATGTGCATGGCGGTCTTGGCGAGTTTGCGCTGGGATTTCACGCCGCGGCCCATGCTGCCGAGTGGGTTGAGCAGGACGTAGCGGGCGCCGTTCTCGCGGGCGAACGCGCACAGCTGCACGTATTCGTTGTTGGCGGCCAGGGAGTTCGGGGTGCAGAGCAGGCCCTGGAGCAGGCCGGCGGCGGCGAGTTTGCGGGTGTTGGCCACGGTGACGTCGAAGGAGTCGCGGTCGCCGCGGAATCGGCCGTGGGAGTCGGCGGCGAACCCGTCGAGGGAGACGTTGACGTGGACGTCGGCCGTGGCGAGTTGCTGGATGAGCTTGTCGGTGAGTTCGGTGGCGTTCGTGCAGATCCCGACGTCCATACCGGCGTCGCGGAAGGCGTGCACGATGCCGAGGAAGTCCGGGTGGATGGTCGGTTCCCCGCCGGTCAGCGTGACCCGCTGGACCCGGGCTTCGGCCAGCCTGGGGACGACCTTCTTCACGACCTCGGTCAGCGGCATGCGCTTGCCGTGCTTCGTCGCGGAGACGAAGCAGTGGGCGCACCGCAGGTTGCAGTCCTCGTTGATCTGGACGAGAGCCTTGCGGTACGGGGCGTCGACGGTGGTGCGGAAGTAGCAGCTCGCCGCTTGCTCGTCGACGGCGATCGGACGGACGGTCATCGTTCGGACCTCCAAGTCGGGCGAGCTGGTGGCGGTGAACCGAGTAGACCACCTGTTGCTCACTGGAACAATAAATAAGCTTGAAGTGCTCGAAAGAAAACTTCAGAGCATTCTGGCTACACTTGCTCGAACTAGAACTGGAACTGTCCGTGTGGAAAACAAGCGAGGGAGATGCTGGTGACGGACTCGGAGGTCGCCGAGCTGCTGGGCTTCCCGGCGGAGCTGCTCGACACCAGCCTCGACCAGCTGCGCACGCTGGCCCTCGTCCACGCGACCGGCAGCGCCCAGCGCGCCGCCCGGGTGCTGGGGCGGTCGCAGTCCAGCGTGCAGAAGCAGCTCGACACCGTGAACGAGCTCGCGGTGCGGCTCATGGGCGAAGCGCTCGTCGCGAAACAAGGGCGCGGGAAGGACTTCCTCTTCACCGGCTCCGGTGAAGAGGTCGTCGCCCTGGCGACGAGCACGCTGCGCGCCTGGACCGAACGCGTCCACGGCGCCCGTCGGCGGGTCGGGTCCACCGTCACGGTGGGCACCACCGAGTTCACGGTCGAGTTCCTCGGTGAGGTCTGGCCGCAGCTGCGCGAGACCTTCGAACGCCGGGGCATCCAGCTCAAGATCGAGCACGTCCGGACCCGCGACCTCCGGACGAAGCTGGACGCCGAGCAGGTCGACCTCGTCTGCGGCTCGTTCGCCGCCGAACACGATCGCGGCCCGGACGTGCCGCACGACTTCCTGGAGTGGCACCGCGAACGCGTTGCACTGCTGACCAACCTGAGCACCCGCGAGCTTCCCGACCGGCCGGTCGCGCGTGATGTGCTGGCCAGGTTGCCGCTGCTCGCGCCGACCGCGGGTCTCCTCGCCGACTTTCTGATCCGGTGGTACGGCCCGGAATACCGGGGCAAGCTCCACGTGGTCGCCGACATCGACGCGCTCAACTACGGGCTCAACCTGCTCAGCAGCAAGCTGATGTTCGGCTGCCTGCTCACGACCGAGCGGGTCGCCGACGCGGCCGTCGAAGGACGGCTGCCCGGCGCGAACCTTCGCAAGATCGAGCTCGGAGCGGGCTACGAACCGGCGCTCGAGATCGTCACCGGGATCTTCGCCCGCGCCGGCGAGCGGCAGCGGTACGCCGCCGATCATCCGCTCAACTTGCTCTGGAACGCCTTCGCCGAGGCTGCCCCAGCGGGCCGCGGCGCTTAGCACGCTTCCTCCGCCAGGTACGCGGAAGCCTTCTGGTGGAGCGCCTTGAAGGTCGCCCGATAGCCCGCGACCGTCGCCGGGTCGGACAGGTAGATGGTCGCGTGCTCGTGCTTCAGGACGACGGTGAAGACCTTCTCCGCCGTTTCGTAGATCATGAACGGCTCGATCGAGGAAGCACCACGTGCCTCGGCCGGGACGATCCGGGTTTCGACCCGTCGCCGGTTGCCCGGATTGGTGACCTCGTTGAGCTGTGCGCGCAGAACCTCGGGGGGAACGCTCTCCAGTGCCAACGCGCCCGCGCCCAGCAGGAGGAAGTGCCGGTGTCGTGGATCCCGGTCGAGCTGCCGTACCTGCCGGGCCAGAACCGCTTGGTCGACATCGTCCGGCAGGGCGGTGCGCGGGCCTGCAACCGCGTGTGCGTAGTCGTATGTCTGCAGGGAATCCGGGACGATCCTCGGCGCCCACGCGAAGGTGCGAAGGGTGTGACGGTCGTAGGCTTGCTGGAGGCTGGTCACACCGTCGTCGACGCTCTCGACGTAGATCGCGCGATCGGACTTCTCGTGAAGCCGGATCAGAAGTTGACATTCATCGGGCTTGACCTTGAGAAGGCCGAGGATCCACCCCAGCGGCACCGCCGGGATGCGCCGCTCTCCCTTCTCCCAGCCGGAAATGGTGCTCGGACCGATACCCATCAACCGCCCGAGATCGCGGAGGCTCCAACCTCGGTTCTGTCGATGCTGCCGCAGTGCTCCGCCGAGTACGTACAGACTGGGGTGGCTCAGGCATTCGTCGGTCATGCCGCGTCCCGGTCCGTGAGAACGGGGTGAGGCGGTGTCGGCGCGCTGCCCGTATCACCGGCAGCGGAACGGACCCGAAGGAAGTCCAGCAGCTCTTCGAGCTTGTCGGCGACCTGACGCTGATCGTCCGTCGTTGCGGTCCCTGTCCGTAGCGCTTCGACGAGCTGGGTGGTTTCCCGGGACATCCGGACTCCGGTCGATCGTGGTGGTGGTTCTGAAGTGGGCAGACGGCGCAACCCGTTGAGCACGCGGCAAAGAAGCACGTACTCGGCGTCCTCCGCGAGAAGCAGATCGGCCGCGGAAGGCCATCGGACTTCGGTTGGCGTCATGGTTGTCCACCTCGGATCTGGCGCTGCCTGGTCGGTGGCGGCGGCGTTGCGGTCGGGGACGCAACGCCGCCGCCGGTCTGGGAGTTATCCGTGCTCGCTCACGTGGTTGACCGCGAATTCCAGAGCGGAGTCGTGGTCGGACGGAGCCAAGGCGATGTTGGCGACTTCCAGGCGCTCGGCGACCTGGCAGACCCAGTGATCCGCAAGGCGCCGAAACCCTCCGTCGTGCTCGTCCTCGCGAGACGTATCGGGCGCGAGGGTCGTTCGGAAGAGCAGGTTGTAGTTCGAGCTGTGGTTCCGCACGAGGTGTTCAAGCTGCTCGATCTTCGCTGGGTCGGGTTCTTCGCCACGGTGCTGCAGCGCGGCGCGGTAGTACGCCAGCGCGTCGGGGACCGCGCCGTTCACGAGGATGACGTCGGCGTGCAGCCAGGCCTCCAGCTCGTCGCTGATGCCCCTCGTGATGAACCACATCGTCGATGCCCAGGAATGGTTGTGGAGGATCGGTATCCCGAGCCGCTGCGCCCGCTCCACGAGCGCGGCGATCGTGGCGACCTGGAAGCCGTTTCGCCGTAGTTCCAAAGCCAAGCGGGAGACGAAGGTGCTCTTGCCCGTCAGGTGCGGTCCCATGATCGCGATGGTCAGCGGCCGTTCGACGGCTCCCGGCATCATCGGATCCGTCCTTCCGCGTTCCTCAAATCAGGTAGTGCTTCGCCGGATACCGGCTTGGCGGTTGTGGTCACCGGTTCCCTCCTGCATCGTGACGTCGGAACGATCACCATGGGACCCTGACCAGCTATGATTCGGTAAGGGGGTAAGCGGTGACCGCTTCGATTTACCCCCCGCCGAACGAACCGGAGACGGATGTGACCGACGAACGGAGCGACGCGCGGCCCGCGGCCGACGAACTCGCAGCGGAGATCCGGCAGATCCGCGGCGCCGCGGATCTGAGCCAGGCGGCCCTGGCCCGGCGAATCGGTTACACCCGCAACTACGTGTCGATGGCGGAACGGGCGGGCCAGAACCTCCCTTCGCACGAACTCATCGAAGCGCTGGAACGCGGCTTGAACGCGGGTGGCGAGTTGCGCCGCCTCTGGCGGGCGGCGAAGGAAGAGCAGGCAGCTCTGCGGCGTCAGCATCGGCCACAGCGCGCCAGTCAGCTGCGGGACGACGCGGTCCGGGCTGGTATGCCGGCGTTGCGTCGAGCACTTCTGGCGTGCGATGTGCCGGACGACGGTCCCGTGCGACCACAGCACGAATTGCGGACGGCTGTCGCGCAGGCGACGGAACAACGCGTCGAAGCGCGCTACGCGCAGCTGATCGCCGATCTGCCCGCTCTTCTGCTGGAGCTGGGGCGGGCGCGCCAGCTGGCTGCCGACGAGCGGGCGCGAGCGGACGTCGCGGAGTTGCTGGTTCTCGCTTATCGGGCCGCGGATGGCCTCGCTTTCAAGTACGGCTACGCAGATCTGTCCGCTCAGATCATCACCGCGATGCGGCTGGCGGCGTCCGAGATCGACCGGCCGTTCCTTGACGCCGCTGTTGCTTATGTGCGCACCGAAACGTTCTTCGCTACCCAGGATCTGGAGTCTGCCGGGCGGTCACTGGTTCGGGCAATTGATCGCGTACCGGTCTCAAAGTCCACATTGGAGGCAGCTGTCGCCCGTGGGTCGCTTTCGATGCGGGCGGCTGTCGTCGCGGCCCGCGCCGGGAAGCCGGACGAGGCCGAGGACCACCTTGCCGGCGCCTACCGGGCCGCAGAGCACGCACCCGAGGGTGTCTACCTCGGCACCGCGTTCGGACCGGCGTCCGTCCGCATCCACGAAGTCGCTGTCGCCCAAGAGCTGGGCGACAGCCCGACGGCAGTCCAGCGCGGTACGGGCTGGCACCCACCGCGGGAAATCCCCGCCGAGCGCCGTTCCCACTTCTACATCGACCTCGCCCCGGCCCAGCTCGAAGTCGGCCGTCCCGAAGAAGCCTTCGTGTCGCTCCAGCTGGCCAAGCGGGTCGCGCCGCTACACACGCGAGAGCATCCGCGCGTCAAGGTTGTGCTCAAGTCGCTGTTGCGCGGCCAGCGGACGGTCAGCGACGAACTGGCGACCTTCGCGGCCTGGGCGGACGTGAACTGATCAAGTTCTCGCGACGAGCTGAGGCAGCTCGGTGAGCGAGTCGATGACCCAGTCGGCGTTCGCCTGCACTGCGGGGTCGTCGGCCCACAGGCGTCCCCATGGGCCGCGCCGGATCAAGGCCGTCCACAGCCCGGCGCCGTGCCCCGCGACGACGTCGTTGTCGCGGTGGTCACCGACGTACAGGAGCTCGTGGGGAGCGACGCCGGCCAGGTCGACGACGTGCCGGAAGAAGGCCGGATCGGGCTTGGCGACGCCCCAATCGGCGGAGGTGGCGATGGCGTCGACCGGGAGATCGAGTTTGCGAAGCAGGCTCCCTGCCTTGGCGGTCTGGTTGCCGGCCAGCCCAACCCAGAACCCGCGGGCCTGAAGCTCGGCGAGCGCAGGCCGGACGTCCGGGTAGAGGTCGGACTCCTCGATCCGCTCGCCGTTACCGGTCTCCTCCCGGCGTTGCCGTTCGGCGGCCACGTCGAAGTCCGGCTTGAAGTACCGGAATGTTTCGGCGTTGTCCCGCCCCGCTGCGGTGACCGCGCCGAGCACGGTCGAGAACGTGTGCCGGCCGACGCCGATCCAGTCCGCCCAGGCGTGCCACTCGCGCGTGTCGTCGAGCACGGTCTCGCCGATGTCGAGGACGACAGCCCTCACCGGCATGGCGTTTCCTCTCTGTCGGTGACGTTCCGCGGTCGAGTCTGTCACTCGGCCGCCACCGAGACGGTCTGCCCCCTGGCGACCACCAGCTGGAGCGCGCGCAGGTTGGCCAGGTCCGCGAGCGGGTCGCCTGCGGTGACCAGCAGGTCCGCTGAAAGACCGGGTGTGAGCTGCCCGGTCGTATTGCCGACGCCCAGGGCTTCCGCGCTCGTGGTCGTGGCCATGTCGATGATGTCGGCGCGGTCGAATCCGAGGTGCTCGTAGAGCTGAAGGGCACCGGGGTAGTCGTCGAAGCCCGAGGTCCCGGCGCCCGCGTCGGTGCCGGGGATCATCCGGATGCCGTGGTCGGCCATCCAGGCGAACCGGCTGACCACCTGGTCGGCGCGGGCGGAACCGAGGCGGTCCATGAAGCCGCGCCAGTCCGAGGGCCAGGCGACGCAGGCGAAGATGCCGCGTTCGGCGATCTTGGCGGCGACGTCGTCGCGCAGGTCGTAGCCGCCTCCGCCTTCGCGGAGCCAGGTGCAGTGCTCGATGGTGGAGACCCCGGCGTCGGCGGCCGCGGCGATGGCGTCCGTGCCGTGGGCGTGCGCGGCGACGGGCAGGCCGGCCTTCTGGGCTTCGTCGACGATGGCGGCCAGCTCGGCTGTCGTGAACTGGGTGTCCCACATCTTCGGTGAGTTCGGGGTGATCTGGCCGCCGGAGGCCATGACCTTGATGACGTCCGCGCCGAGCTCGGCGTTCTGCCGCACCCGTGCTAGGAGCTCGGCTTCGCCGTCGGCGGCGCCGCCGAGGAACCAGCAGTGCCCGTCCGGGACGGTGACCGGCGGGCCGGACGCGACGATCCGTAGCCCCTGTGGGTTCTGGTTCCGGAACTGGATGGCGAGACCGTCGCGGTCGCCGAGGTCGCGGACGGTGGTCACACCGGAGCGCAGGAGCTGGTCCGCCCGGCCCGCCAGCTCCGCGTGGGTTGCCTCGGCGGCTGATTGCGCCGGGTCGCCGCAGGCGTCGAACACGAGGTGGACGTGGCAGTTGATCAAGCCGGGAAGGATCGTGGCGCCGGGGAAGTCCCGGCGTTCGGCGGTGGGAGACGCGAGGGCTTCGACGTCGGCGCGCGGTCCGACGAGGAGAATCGTGCCGTTCTGGACGAGCACGGCGCCGTCGGGGATCCGCTCGCCGGCCGGCCCGGGGAGAACCTGGTCGGCGGTGTAGAGCTGCTGGAGCACGGGGGACCTTTCAGGCGGGGACGCAGAGCTGGAACACGGCGATCTGCCGCATGAAGGGCAGCACCTGCTCCGGCGGTGCGTCACCGGGGAACGGCCATTCGTCGGAGACCCGGGGGAGACGGCTGAGGTACTGGGCGACAGCTGCCGCGCCGGCGGCGTCCTCGACGAGCAGCGCGTCGCGGGTCTCGTGCTCGTCGGGTGCGACGGTGCACCGCCCGGCCGCGAGCAGGTTGCGGACCCAGTCGCGGCGGCGGTCGGGGGAGCAGACGTACTGGACGCCGTCGAGCTGCACGAGCGCGATCGGGACGGCGCGCGGCTCGCCGCTGGTCCGGCCGGTCACGGTCAAAACGCGCAGGGCGTAGTAGCCCTCGCGGTGCGGCTGCGGATCCTGCGAGCGGATCCGCCCGAGCATCTGCAGGTTCCGGTCGCGGATCTCGGCGTTCGAAACCGTGGTCACGAGGCTCCTTCCCGGGCCAGGGCCCGCGAGAGGTGGATGAGCTGCCGGACATCGGAGTTGATGTCCACGTCTTCGGGAGCTGCGACGAGCACGCCCGCCCGGCTGGTCGGCGTGTGGCCGCCGGCCTGGAGCTGGAGTGCGCGGCGGAAGGTGTCGAGCTGTTGCTCGGCGGGGCGGCTCGAGTCGAAGCCCGCGTCGACGAGCTGGGGGCTGAGCTGCAGGAGGCCGTCGCGGATCTCGATCACACGCCGCCAGTACCGGTGGCCGATCCGGTGGGGGAGCAGCGTGTCCAGCCAAGACCGGGTCGGTGCGTGGTCGAGGGCGTCGGCGGGAAACACCGCGTGCAGCTCGCGCCACAGCGGCCACAGCTCGGCGTAGGCGCGTCGTCGGCGAAGCCACGTCCTCAACGCGGCGAATCGAGCTGCGAGCCCGACGGAGAAGACGCCGAGGAGGAACACGAAGGTGCAGATCGGGACCAGTCGTGTGGTCACCTGCATGAGCGGAGCGCCGTAGCCGGGGTTGCCGGCCCAGCGGATGACCGTGACGACGGTCCGGACTCCGGTCGTGACGGCCGTGGCGACGAGCGCGGCGGCGACCAGGCGGAGCCCGAACCGAGCGCGGCGGCTGGACTCGGCGGCATACCGCAGAGCCCAGCGCGCCGTTTGCACGGCGGCGTAGAACATGTAGCTGCCGCCGATGATGTAGAAGGGCGCGACACCGGGATGGCTCATGTCGTTCGGCAGATTCCCGGACAGCGGGTAGGCGGTGTCACGGGCGCCTGGCGGGAGCACGAAAACCGCGGCGGCCATCGCCGAGCAGACGCCGACGAGGATCGCGGTCTCGACGCGCACTCGCCGCCACGACCCACCTGCCGAGATCAGGAAGAAGAGCAGGAGCGCGTAGCGCGAGGTGTTCAGCGCGACGTTCGTCAGCAGCTTCACGGTGCTGGACGACGGCAGATCGCCGAACACCGTCCTCGCGAACGCGACGAAGGTGGAAGCGCCGAGCAGCTGGCAAGCGATGCTCACCACGACTGCCCAAAGCGCCGGGTCGCGCGGTGAGCGGGCCAGCCGGTAGAGGAACCACGCCAGCACGAGCAACAGGAAGTTCGTGAGGTTCATAGGACGTCGACCGGGTCGCCGAGGGACGCCTGCGCGCGGCGGGCGCGGCGTGACCGGCTCGGCAACGTGATCTCCTGCGCCTTGGTCGTCGCTTCCAGCAGCACGGTCGCGAGCGCTTCGGCTTGCTGCTCGTACTCGTTCGCGTAGGTCGTGCGCCGCCGCAGTGCGCTCCGGATGACGGCGGGTGGGATGTCGGGCAGCAGCTGGCGCCACATCTCGTCGTCGCCTTCGTCCGACGGGTGATCGGCCAGGAGGTGGCCGAGCTCGTGGGCGATGATGTGCTCCTGGTGGAACCGCGTCGTTCCCGTGCTCTGGTAGAGGATGACGTCGGCGGCTGTCGTCTTGATCCACAGGCCGAACGGGCCCGGGACCTCCATCGGCACGGCCAACAGGCGGATGGGCTTGCCGCGGCGCTCGCCGAACCGGGCGCAGATCTCGGCCATCGGCGTCGGGCCTTCGATGCCCGCGGCGCTCAGCTCGGATCGCAGCCGACGGCGGAGGCCGGCGATTCGCCGATCACGGCGCACGCGTTGAAGCAGGCTGCTCACGACGGTCCTCCCAGCCCGTTGTCGATCACCTCTGAACGATCGTCGCAGATCAGACGCGGTGTCCGGCGGGTTGGACGGCAAGTCACCCGGACGTGTGGTTCTCGCCGCGGCTGGCTTGGAAGTCGATGAAGTCCAGGACACTCGACAGGACGTCGGGGGAGAGGGCGCTTGCCCGGAACGCGACATCGCGGACGCCTTGCTGGGACAGCTGCTCGAGGAGCGCGTACTGCCCCTGGATCTCGCGGGCTCGCTCGCTGGTTCCGAAGTACTCCAGCTCGACACCGAAGTAGGCCGCGAGTTCCTGGGCGAAGCGCAGCTTTGGTTCGTTCGCACCCTTGATCAGGTTGTACAGCTGGCTCTTCGAGATGCCGATTTCCTCGGCGACTTCCGACACGGTGTACGGGCGGCCGTCGTCGTGCTTCTTGAGGTTGATCAGCCGCTCGAGAAGCCGCCCGAAGGGCTCAGGTGGCTGATCAACGGGCTCGGACACGGTCACCCCCTCCGGATCGGAATTCCAACTTTTTGGAATTCCGATCGTAATGCGTCCGATTTGTTTGACTCTGCGTCCATGCTTTCGTACTGTCGAAGTTGATCATTCCAAGTTACTGGACGCGGAGCTGTGCAGGAACCGCCCGATCGAGTGCCTGCCACCTGTCCCGCAGAGATCCGGGTCCCCGCCCACGCCGACGTGCCCACCGGCGCGTCTCGACGCGCGGGGAGGCGCGATGCGAACCATCGACAGCTTCGCGGCGGCGGTGCACCGCAAGCGGAGAGAACGCGGCTTGACGCTCGGAGAAGTAGCCGCGAAAGCGGGCTATAGCGCGAGCTACCTCTCCAAGCTGCTGCACGGCCACCGCACCCTCCTGCCGACCGTCGTGCACGACCTCGACACCGTGCTGGCGGCGGACGGCGAGCTGGACAAGATCGCCGCGGAGCAGCGGGGCGACTCCCGAGCGGTCACCCGTCCCGTCCAGCTTCCGGCGGCTGCCGCCGATTTCGTCGGCCGCGAAGAACAGCTGCAGGCGATGGACCACGCGCTCATCACCCAAGGACGGCCGGGCGCGACCGTCACCATCGTCATCGAGGGCGGGTTCTGGGTTGGGAAAACGGCCCTGGCCGTGCACTGGGCGGCCAGCGTGCAGGCTCGCTTTCCCGGTGGCTGCCTCTTCGCGGACCTTCGCGGCCTTGCACCCGGCGCGCCGGCCGAACCGGAGGACGTCCTGGACGGATTCCTCGCGGCGCTCGGCGTGAGCGCCGCCGAGCTGGGCACGTCCAGCTTGCAGACCCGGATCGCCCGCTATCGATCGCTGCTCGCCGAACGTCCGGCGATCGTGATACTGGACAACGTCGCCGGCTACCGCCAAGCCGAATGGCTGCTCCCCGGTGCCGGCAGCGTGGTGCTGGCGACGAGCCGGGAACGGCAATCCGGTCTGCTTGCGCGTACTGGTGGCACCGCGATAGAGCTGCCGCCGCTTCGCCCCGGACAAGCCATCGAGCTACTCGGCCGCCGGGCGGGTGAGGCTCGTGTGCGAGCCAGCGCGGCCGCCGCGGAACTCGTCGTCGAACAGTGCGGTTGCCTGCCGATGACGGTCCTCATCGCCGCCGAGCACCTGCAGCGCCACCGGGAGACGACGCTCGACGAGCTGGCTGACCGCCTCAGCTCGGACAAGACCCGTCTCGACCTCTTCACCTCCAGCGACCCCGCGGTGAACATCCACGGCGTTGTCGACGTCTCGTACCTGGCTCTGCCCGCCATGGCAAGGAGGGTGTTCCGGTATCTCGGGGTCGGCCCGGCCAACGTCGTCGGGGCCGAATCGGTCGCCGTGCTCACCGACCTGGACCTCGAGCGCGCCGGCGAAGCCATGCGGTTGCTCGCGGAGGCTCACCTCGTCGAGCCGCTGGCCGACGGCCGGTACCGGATAAGCCACCTGCTCCGCGCCTACGCCCACCAGCGCGCGCTGGTCGAAGAACGGCTGAGTGAGGTCGAGCGCGCCCATGACTGCGCCCTCCGGTGGTATGCCGCGACGGCGTGGAACGCGAACAACACGCTGATCCCCAGCTGGGCGAACAGCGGAATCACGCCCGAGAACCTGGCAGGCGTCGAGCCGATGTCGTTCAAGGAAGGCGGCTTCGAGGCGGCGATGGCCTGGTGCGAGCGAGAAGTGGCCACCGCTCTCCAGGTGGCGCGGAACGCGCGGACGTACGGGGCAAAGGACGTCCTGTGGCTGCTGCCCACGTCTTTCCTGCCCTACTTCGTGCTCACCCGCAGCTGGAACACCTGGCTGGTCGCGGCGCACGACGGGCTCGCCGCCGCACGTGCTGCCGGTAGCGACGCCGGAGTCGCGCGCAGCTTGCAGGCCCTCGGCTGGGTGGAGTACGAGCTCGGCCGGACGGACGACGGCATCGCGCACCTCGAGGAGGCGCTGCGTCGACACGACGAGCTCGGAGACGACCGATCCCGAGCCTGGACCGCATACGGCCTCGGCTTCGCGTACGCCGGCCGTGAGCGGTTTGCCGAAGCGCGCGAGCTCCACGAGCTTGCCGATCGCTTGTTCTCGGACGCCGCGGTCAAGGTCGGCGTAGCGGTCAACCGGGCCGCGCTGGCTGAGGTCTGCGACCACCTCGGCCTCGCGAACACGGCGATGGAGTACGCGCTCGACGCGCTGAACCGTGCGCAGGAGTTCAGTTCCAAGGCAGTTCTCGGCATCGCCCATCAACGAATCGGCGTCCTGCTCAGCCGGCACGGTCAACATCGCGCCGCGCTGAAGCATTTCGACGACGCTCTCGCAGTTCGCGGCCGAAGCTGGCAGAGCTGGGGAGCTGCCGAGACGCTGATCTCGCGGGCCGAGACACTGCAGAGGCTCGGGCAGGTTGACCGGGCACGCGAGACTTACGCCCGGAGCCTTGAAATCCTCGACGGTCTTCGGGACGCGAGGGGAGTGGACGTTCGTGCGCGCTTGGCGTCTATCGATGCGGGCGCCATGAGAAGGTGTCGCTGAGTGAAGCGGTCACGGCGGGGATCCGGGCAGCTCCTTCCTCGGTCGTCGTGCTTCGATGGCAGGAAAGCTGGCTTGTCGGTCGAAAAGCCCGTCCACGGCATCGGAGATCTGTGCTCGGTCACCTCTGGCAGGCATGCTGCCCAAGGTGTCTACCGCGTCATTTGCGACGTCGTCAGTGCCGCCGGCCAGAAGTAGTCGTTCCTTGCCGTCAGCGCCGGTGAAGCGCGCCTGGACCTCGCCGGGTTTGCCGCGTCGTGCGATCCAGCGCCAGACGACCGAAGCCGCGGAGCCGAGGGCGCCCGTGCTCGCGAGGATGACGGCAATTATCTGGACCATCATCGGCCGGCCGCCATCAGGACGCAGACGATGCTTGAAAGCAACGCGGCAACGCCGAAGCTGATCGTCATGACGATCAGCTGGTCTCCCGTGGGTACGAAGACGTACGCGAGTAGATTGGCCAGGCCCACCGAGAGTGCGAACATGGCTGCGGAGATCGCCCAGTTCTTCTCTTTCGGTGGAATCGTCGCTGCCAAGACTTCGCTGACGCTGCCGAAAGTGAGCGCTCCACCGATGACGAACTGCTCGCCCTTGGACAAGATGGCGTCGAAGGACACCTGTCCGCTGTGCAGGCCTCGGAAAACCTCGGTGTAGATGGGAAAGGCCGCTAGGAGCACGCCGGTGAACAGCCAGAGGACGACCCTGCGCACCCGGAGCGTCCCGACCTGTTCAACGGAGATGTAGCCGTCGGGTTCTGCCATGACGAGTCGGTCGATTTCGTGGTCTCTCTTGTTACGCGATTCGGCTGGTCTCTCCGGGTGGTCTGGTTCTCGTCCGTTCGTGCCAACGGTTTTCATCTTGACCTGATCGGCACTGTCGCAGGGTGGAATCAGCACAAGTCTGTGTCTCGCGACGAATTCCCATGGAAGTGATCTTCGCTCAAAGTGGATCAAGTCAGATGGTCTTCCGGCCAGCTCCGAGCGAATCCATGGAGGAAGAATGACTTCGCGAAACCTGCGATCCAAGGTCGTCCGCGCGACGTGCGTTCCGCTTTCGGTGTTGGCGGCCTGTGTGGTCGCCGCGAGCCCGGCCGTCGCCGCGACCGAAGTTCCGATCCGCGCGCAGTGCGGCTACCTCGGCTGGGGCGAGTACCGGCATTGCGACGGCGGCACCGGTTCGCGAGTCGACCTGGACGTCGAAGACATCTGGGGGAACCTCTACCGCTACTGCGTCGGACCCGGGACCACCAACCTGCAGCCGGTGATCAGATGGGCGATCAGCGGGGCCTGGTGGAACGGCGGCGTCGGCTGCTACCCGGGCTACGAGGGACCGGCCTGACCCACGCACTCGAGGACGACTCCCCGTCCTCGGCCAGTCGGCGCGGCGGGTGCGCTTGCCCCCTCTGCGGCGTCCGCCGCGCCGGCATCAACGTTTGGCGAGCAACAGCGCGTCCTTCCAACGAGTGAACCTCCGCCGAGGCGGTGCTTCGGGTCGGACGCGCAGCTGATCATTGAACTGGAGGGGATTCATGAACGCGCGTATAGCCGCAGTTGCCTGCTCGGCAGTCATCCTTATCGCGGGCTGCAGCACGAACGAGCCGAATCGGGCCACGACGTCGTCGGCCGCGCCGGCGACCACGAACACGATGCAACCCGGCGACCTCGCGAAGCAACAGGCGACCGCGGCGTACCTCGGCATGTGGAGCGACATGGCCGATGCTGCGACGACCTCGGACTGGCAATCGCCGAAGCTCGCGCAGAACGCCACTTCGGAAGCGCTGCAGACCATCTCGCGCAGCCTTTACGCCGATCACTACAACGGCTTGGTCACCAAAGGCCGCCCGGTGAACCACCCGCGCGTCCAGGCCGCGGACCCGCCAGCCGAGCCGACGTCCGTGACGATCGCCGACTGCGGTGACTCCACGAGCTGGCTGAAGTACCGCGCCGACAACGGGCAGCTCGCCGACGACGGCCCCGGAGGCCAGCGGCGGATCGAAGCTCTCGTCAAGAAGGCGATCGACGGCTCCTGGAAGGTCACGACCTTCGCCGTACACGAGGTCGGATCATGCGCCGGGTGACGAGGTGCGCGGCCTCTTCCGCGGTCGCGTTCGGATTGCTCTTGGCCGTGACGCCCGCCGCTCTGGCGGGCGACGGCTGGGGAGATGTGCACTGTGGACAGAACGGAAACCCCTCGTGCGAACTGGGTGCCGGCCGCGGAGGTGGTTCGAAGCCACCGCCACCCGGGCCGCCGGACAGGCCCGCGGCACCGCGCCCAGGTCCCGGGCAAGAGCCACCGACAGGCGACAGCATCATCGGCGGTGACGACACGTCGGCGAACTGCTCGTACGTCCGCAGCGGCTATCAGCCGCCGACGAATGGCGTGCAAACGGTGATGCATCGGACGGCCTCGGTCCGCAGTGGACAGCCGCAGCCCGGTGGAGGCTGGTACGTCTATCGGTGTACCGGCCCGGGTTTTCGTGATGGCCTGTACCGAGCGCCGATCTGGCTCCCCGACGGGGTGGCTCCTGCTGAGGCAGCCTTGCCCTCTCCGCAAGAGCTGGCCGAGCAAGCTCGCGCTCGGCTGCGCTTGCCCGCTCCGATTATCGAGGCGAACCCGGCCGGCGACAAGCTGGTGAACCTGCCGACGTGGCTGTGGCTCGACCGCGGTAGCTGGGGAGTGAGGCAGGCGACGGCGGCCGTTCCCGGGGTTTCGGTGACGGCGGTCGCGACGCCGCAGTCCGTTTCCTGGGTGACGGGCGACGGTGGGACCGTGAGCTGCCAGGGCCCGGGAACGCCGTTCACAACCGGCGGAGACGCCTCAGCACCTTCTCCGGATTGCGGTCACACCTATCGCCGGTCGTCGGCGACGGCCCCGGACCAACGCTTTTCGGTAGGCGCGACGATCCACTGGACGGTCACCTGGTCCGGAGCCGGGGCGAGCGGCACGTTCCCCGGCCTGACGACCTCAGCGGCGGCAGCGTTCCGCGTCGCCGAGATCCAAGCGCTCGGCACCGGGCTCCGCTGACCAACTGGCTTTCGACAGCCGTCTCGCACATTCCCATCTCCGCTGTGCGCCAGCTTCCGTGAGGCACGCGGCGCGGCCGAACCATGCCTGGAGGCATCTCGTGACCAGCATCCGTACCGGTGAGCGCGATACGGGAACCGACGCCGGTTCCGTTTCGTGGCTGGGGAAGAAAGGCGAGCCGGCAGCAGTACCGACCGGTCGACGAACCGGACGTCGGCTGCCGCACCTGCTCGTCGGCGTCCTGCTCGTGCTGGTGTGCGTCGGTGGCGCGTTGTGGTGGACCACCAGCGCGCAGGGCCGCGTCACGGTACTGGCGGTCGCTCGGCCGGTGAGTGTCGGGCACGTCCTCGAACGAGCGGACGTTCGTGAGGTCGGGATTTCACCGGCCGACGCCGTCGCGATAGTCCCGGTGGAGCAGGCGACCGCGGTGCTCGGGCGGCGGATGGCGACGAGCCTCAGCCCGGGAGCGTTGCTCACCCCGGGCAGCGTCGGCCCGGCATCGGTCCCGGCCGCCGGGCACGCCATCGTGGCAGTCGCGCTGAAGCCGGGGCAGTTCCCGCTGGAAACCACGCCCGGGACATCGGTCCTCGTCGCGGTCACCGCGCCGCCCTCGACCGCCGTGTCGGCGCCCGCCCAGGCGAGCGGGCAGATGTGGACGGCCACGGTGACCGGGCTGGCCAAGGCGGAGACCGACCAGACCACGGTGATCTCGCTGCAGCTCGTGGGCGACGCCGCGCTTGCGCTCGCGCGGGTCCCCGTCGGCCAGGTGTCGCTGGTCATGCTCGCGGGCGGTGAGCGCTGATGCTGATCGCCCTCACCAGCGTGAAGGGCTCGCCGGGCGTCACCACTTTCGCCGTCGCCTTGGCCGCGAGCTGGCCGGCGGGCGCCCGTCGGGTGGTTGTCGAATGCGATCCCGCAGGCAGTGACCTCGCGCAACGATTCGGCCTGGCCGCATCGCCGGGCCTGCTCAGCCTCGCGGCGGCCGCCCGGCAGCCGGTGGATCAGGACGTCGTCTGGAACCACACCCAGCCGCTTCCCAGTGGCATCCAGGTGATGGCGGGACCGTCAGGCGCGCACCAAGCGCGTGCCGCGTTGGGCACCCTGACCTCCGCGACCTCACCGCTCTTCGCCCACCGTCCGGCCGTGGCGGTGTTCGCCGACTGCGGGCGGCTGGACCCCGGTTCGCCCACCGAGGCGGTGATCCGTCACGCGGACGTCCTGCTGGTGATCTCCGGGTCGCACAGCGACGAGCTTGCCCACCTCGCCACCCGGGTCCACGGTCTCGGCCGGATCGCAGCTCGCGCGTGCTTGGTGCTCGCCGGCGGCGGGCACGCGACCAACGCGGTCGAGCGCGAGCTAGGCATCCCTGTCATGGCGAGGATTCCCGACGATCCGAGCGGGGCCGCGAACTACACCGGGCGAGCAGCGCCTCATCGCCGCCGAGCCGGTGGGCTCGTCCGGGTCGCGAGCGTCGTTGCCCAGGCCCTCGCCGCTGGGCCTTCTCGCGAACCGTCCCCGCCGGAGCTGGATGCCGTTCAGCAGGTGCCAGGCGTACCTGCCCAGCCCACCGCGGCTTCCGGCGTTCGTGTTCTGCGCCCACCTGCCCTGGGGAAGGACGTCCGGTCATGACCGTGCTCGACGAACACCGACGACCCGACCCGGAAGCCGACTCCGGTCCCCAGGTACGCCTGCGCGAGTTCCTCAGGCGCACCCTCGCCGACGAGCTGCCGAGCCGGACCGTTACCGCCGCGGAGCCCCTGACCCCGGCGCGGCGCCGTGAGTGGGCTCGCGACGTCCTCCGCGGTGCCGTGGCCGCCCACAGCGAGGCCGAGCTGCAGGCAGGTCGGGTGCTGCTCTCTCCGGGTGCCGAAGAACAACTCGTCGAGACGGTGCTGGACGAGGTGTTCGGGCTGGGCGGGCTGCAGCCGCTGCTGGCGGATCCGAAGGTCGAGACGATCAACGTCAACCGCTTCGACCGCGTCTTCGTCCAGTACGCGGACGGCTCGCGGGCCCAGGTCGCACCGGTCGCGGCCTCGAACGACGAGCTGACCGACTTGGTCCGGACGCTCGCGGCCAGGGCGTCGTCGGAAGAGCGGCGCTTCGACCGCGGCTCGCCGGCGCTGAACCTCCAGCTGCCCGGCGGCGAGCGCCTCTTCGCGGTGCTCGGGCTCACCGCCGACGGGGTGACGGCGTGCTCGATCCGTCGGCACGGCTTCCTGACCACCAGCCTCACCGAGCTGCGTCGGCGCGGCACCCTCGACGTCGGCCTCGAGCGATTCCTGCGCGCTCTCGTCCGCGCCCGGAAGAACATCCTGATCACCGGCGGCGCCGGCTTCGGCAAGACGACCCTGCTCCGCGCGATGGCGGCGGAGATGGACCCGCTCGAACGCATCGTCACCGTCGAAGACGCCTTCGAACTCGGCCTCGGGCTCGACCACGAGCTGCACGCGGACGTCACCGCGCTGCAGGCCCGGGAAGCCAACGTCGAAGGCGTGGGCGCGATCAGCCAGGCCGAGCTCGTCCGCTGGGGCCTGCGGATGTCTCCGGACCGCGTGATCGTCGGCGAGATCCGTGGGCCCGAGGTCATCCCGATGTGCAACGCGATGTCCCAGGGCAACGACGGCTCGATGGCCACGTTGCACGCGAGCAGCTCCAAGATCGCCTTCACCCGGCTGGCGTCCTACGCCGCCCAGGGCGCTGAACGGCTCTCGCTGGAAGCCACGGCCCTGCTGGTCGCGTCCAGCGTGCACTTCGTCGTACACCTGGCCAAGGCCGCCGACCGCACGACCCGGGTCGTCTCCTCGATCCGCGAGGTCGTCGATGCCGACGGCGGAACCGTCGTCTCCAACGAGGTCTACCGCCCGGGCCCCGACCTGCGTGCGCGTCCGGTTGGCGGCGCGCTGCGCGCCGACACGCTCGACGACCTGGTCGACGCCGGATTCGACCCGGGTCTTCTGGCCGCGCCAGAGGGGTGGTGGGCGAGGTGACCAGCGCTCTCATCGGTTGTACTGCGGGACTCGGTACCGCCGCGGGTCTGCTGCTCGTCATCGTCGGATTCCGTCGACCACCGGCTCGGGTACTTGCTTTCCGGAACGTGCGGCGGCGAACCGATCGAACGCGCCCGCTCCGGTTGGGCGTAGCACTCGGCGCCGGCTCGGTGGCTGGCGCGGCGACCGGCTGGATAGTCGGGGGAGTGCTTGCGGCGGCCGCCGTGTGGTTCTTGCCTGCGTTGGTCGGGCCCGACCGTGCGCACGTCCGCCGGGTTGCGCGGATCGAGGCCGTGGCGTCGTGGACGGAGATGCTGCGCGACATCCTTTCGGCCGCGGCCGGGCTCGAGCAGGCGATCCTCGCGACCGCGCCGCTCGCACCCACGGCGATCCGCGAGGACGTCGGCCGCCTCGCGGCGCGGCTGCGAAGCGGACAACGGCTCGCCCCCGCGCTGCGGCGCCTGGCCGACGAGCTGGCCGATCCGACCGCAGACCTGGTCATCGCCTCGCTGGTCCTGGCGGCCGAACACCACGCTCGCCAGCTCGGCGAGCTGCTCGGCTCGCTGGCGGAGACCGCGCGGGCGCAGGCGGCGATGCGGATGCGGGTCGAAACCGGCCGCGCCCGGACCCGAACGTCCGTCCGGGTCGTCGTCGCCACCACGATCGCGTTCGCCATCGGTGTCGTGGTGCTCAACCGCGAGTACCTCATCGCCTACGACAGCCCGCTCGGCCAAGCTGTCCTACTCGCCGTCGGTGTGTTGTTCGGCAGCGGGTTCGGCTGGCTGACCCGGATCGCCGCCGGCCATCCGGTTGCCAGGGTGCTCTCGCTGGGCGACCCGCCCGAGCCCGAGCCGACTGCCGCAGCTGCGGCGGCGTGGGCGGGTGGGCGAGCATGACTGTCGCGATCCTCTTCGGCCTCGGAACGGGCATCGGTCTCTGGTCCATCATGATCTGGGCGATCCCGCCGCAGGCCGCGCTTCGTGGCCGATTCGCCGGCCCGAAGGACGACGTCGGCCCGATCGCCGGGGTGGCCGAAACGTCGTGGGCCACCGCACTGGCCCGGCCCGTCATTCCCAGCTTGCGCGCCCTCGGCTTGCCTGGTGGTCGGCTGGGCCCGGATCTCCGTGTCGTGGGCCGCGGCACCGACACCCACCTGGCCATGAAGGCACTGCTGGCCTGCGCCGGTCTGCTGGCTCCTCTCCTGCTGAAAGGTCTGCTCGCTGTCGTCGACGTGCCGCTCGGCTTCGAGGTACCGCTGGTACTCGCCCTCGTGCTCGCGGCAGCCGGGTTCATCGTCCCCGACCTCGACGTCCGCGCGAAAGCCGCGCGTGCACGTGCAGAGTTCCGCGCCGCGCTCTCCGCTTTCCTGGACCTCGTCTGGATCAGCCTCGCCGGCGGCTCCGGTGTCGAGGCGGCACTCCTGGCAGCCGCGGACGTCGGGCGCGGCGGCGCCTTCGGCCAGCTGCGCCGCGCCCTCGACGCCGCCCAGCTGACCCGCAGCGCACCATGGTCGACGTTGCGCCGGCTCGGGGAAGAACTGGACATCGCCGAACTCGCCGAGCTGGCGGCGTCCATCTCCCTCGCCGGCACTGAAGGCGCCAAGGTCCGGGCTTCCCTCGCAGCGAAAGCCGCTGCGGTACGCACCCACTTGGTCGCCGACGCCGAGGCCGATGCCCAAGCCGCGACCGAGCGCATGGCCCTGCCGGTCACCCTGCTGTTCCTCGGCTTCCTTGGATTCATCGCCTACCCGGCCGTCACCCAGGTCCTCAACGGACTCTGACCGTCCACAGGAGACACCATGCTGACCCACTGCCGAACCCTCTGGAACCTCTTCACCGTAAGGATTCTTCTGCTGCGCAAAGACAGCAGCCGCGGCGAGATCACCACCACGGTCATCGTCACCGCGCTCATGGCGGTGCTCGCCATCGCGCTGATCGCCATCATCGCCGCCAAGCTCACCGCGAAGGCCAACAGCATCGACCTCGGCGGCTGACATGCGGTCTGATTCGGCTGACCGAGGGGCCGCCACCGCCGAGCTGGTGATCGCCACGCCGTTGCTGCTGCTGGCGTTGCTGGCGATCGTCCAGTTCGCCCTTTGGTCGCACGCGACCCACGTCGCGCAGGCGGCCGCGGCCGCCGGGCTGGCCACCGCGCGTTCCCAGGACGGCACCGCCACTGCCGGCCACGCCGCCGCCCAGCGGCTCATCGACGACCTCGCGAACGGTCCGCTCCGGTCGTCGCACGTGGACGTCGAGCGGACCGCGACCTCGGCGTCGGCGAGTGTGCAAGGCGAGGTCGTTGCTGTTCTGCCCGGCCTGCACCTGCACGTGCACGCCGAAACCACAGGCGCGGTCGAAAGGTTCGTTCCCGACGCCTGATCGAAGGGGAGAAATCATGCCATTGCTGGAAAAGCCGGAGCCGGTGACCGTCGGAGATTTCGTCGACGGATCGGACACGATGCTGTGGAACCCAGCCCTCACAACGAAACGCTGGCGGACGGAGGTGCTTCGTACGTTTCTGGTGCGAGTCCTCTCGATCCGCTGCGGAGCAGGGCTGCTCGTCTTCTCCTTCGTGCTGGGCACCGGACGCGGCGAAACCCTCTTGGGCGCGCTGATGAACGGCGGGGCCATCGTGCTCGTGTTGAGCGGGCTGCTGGATGCCTTGATCACCGCGGCCGGTCTGGCCAGCGAGCACCAGCACAAGCCCCGACGTTGCCGGTTGGAACGAACGCCCGGAGAGTTCTTTCTCCGGAGCCGCGACTTCGCCAACCTGGACCAGGCCGCTTTCCGAACCGCAGGACTCCTGGCCGACCTCACCGGCGAGCTGCACGACACATCGGCACGCGACTGGTTCGACCCCGAGCTGCCCGGGCGAGTCCACCAGATCGTCTGGGAGGCGCTGACCCGCCTGCTCGCGACGGACGCTGCTCGCCGGCATGCCGCGCGGGTCGCGACAGCGGGGGAGAGCGACCTCGCGGCCACGATTGCGGCGGCGATCGCGGAGTTCGACGCGCTGCTCGACGACCTGGTCTTCCACCTGCAGGGGTGCGTCACGCTCGCGCGGGAATGGGAAGCCAAGCTTCGGCGCGCCGAGCTGCTCGACCACACCACCGCGATCTGCGCCGAGCTGGAGGCCGTGTCGATCCGTCCGGTGGTCGACATCGCCGCGGAGCTGCCGAGGTCGGTCTTCGCCTTCGTGACCGCGGCCCGGGACCTGACCGGAGCCGGCCCGTTCCCGTGGGAACGCTCGCCGGCGGAGCCGGTCCGGTGAACGCTATCCGGCGCGGCCGGGCAGGGAGCTGGTGGCTTGCCGAGCGCGGGTCGGTGACCGTCGAAGCGGTCCTGATCGCTCCGGTCGTGGTCATGCTGCTGGTGTTCGTCGCCGTGGTGGTCCACCGCGGCGTCGACGCGAAACTCCGGCTCGATGACACTGCCCACCAGGCGGCGCGCGCCGCGAGCCTGCAGCGCACGCCCGCAGCCGCCGCGGCTGCCGCAGAAGCGACCGCCACCTCGGCGCTTGCGCACGCCGGGCCGGTCTGCCGCGACGCCGCCGTCAGCACGAGGACGTCCTCGATCCCGGGCAGCACCGTTGTCGTCAGCGTCCGCTGCACCGTCGACTTCGGCCAGGCCCTGCTGCTCGGCGTGCCCGGATCCCGGGCCCTCAGCGCCACCGCGAGCGAAGTCATCGACACCTACCGCTCCCAGCCCACGGTCGGAGGCGCGTGATGGACGCCCGCACCGCGGCGTGGTGGCGAGCCGACAGGGGCCAGGTCTCGGCGTTCGTTGTCGTGCTGATGGCCGGCTTGCTGGCTTTGGCGGGCCTCGGGCTCGACGGCGGCCTCGCGCTCGCCGCCAAAGTCCGCGCTACCGGCCAGGCCGAGTCCGCTGCACGCGCCGGCGCGCAAGCGATCGACCTCGCCGCGTACCGGGAAACCGGAGCACTCCGGCTGGTACCGGCGAACGCCGACGCGCTGGCCCGCCGGTACCTCGCCGCGGTCAGCGCGACCGGCACGGTGACCGCCACCCTCGACGCCGTGACCGTCACCGTCATGACTAGCCAGCGCACTCAGCTGCTGTCGCTCATCGGCATCCAGGCGATCGGCGCCCACGGCAGCGGCACCGCCCATCCCCAGCGTGGCGTCATCGCGCTCGAGCCCTGAACACCGGAGGAAGAAGCCATGATCACGACCGACGAGATCGAACGGCGCGTCGAGAAGGCCGACGCGGAGAAGAGCGCCAGGAGGACGGCAGCAGCCCGCGAGGTCGGGGAGCTCGCACGCCGGCGAGCCGCGCTGGCCGAAGAGCTGTCGGAGGTCGAACGCACGCTCGGCACCGTGCTCGCCGCGGCGGCGGACGTCATCGGCGTCGACGAGCTGGCCGAGTTCACCGACGTCCCGGCCGCCGACCTCACCGGGTGGCTCACCGCCGGCAAACCCCGCGCTCGCCGCGGTCGGCCACCCGGCAGCCGCCGACCGAAACCGGAAACCCAGCCCGCGACCACTCCGCTGGAACCTCGGTCAGGTCCGCCGGCGCCCGGAATGCAGCCCCCAGCTGTCCACGGCCAGCGAACCTGAGCCACGGACGCTGTCGTGCTCGCTCGTCACGCACTCGTCCTCGGCGTGGGACGGCTAGCGCAGGCCGGAGTAGCGCTCGCGTTGCTGACCGGGTTGTGCGCCGGGCTGCCTTGGGTACTAGTGCGGTTCATCGGCTGGCCTCTCCCGGATCACCTGCCCACCACGGCGGAACTCGGCAAGGTACTAACGGCCGCGCCGTCGACAGGCCTGCTGCTCAACGGGCTCGCTTGCGGCGCGTGGCTGCTGTGGGGCGCGTTCCTTGTCGAGCTGTTCGGGTGCGTGCGGGATCTCGTCCTCGCCGTCGGCAATCCGGATCTCATTCGGCGTGGTGGTCCGCTCCGTCGGGTTGCCGTGGCACTCATCGCCGCTGTCATCGTCTCGTGCGTCAGCCGCACTGCCCTCGCCGCGCCCAGCGGAAACAGCACGGTCCCGGCCGACACGGCCTCCTCGGCCACCCCGCCGTCGCCCGAGGACGTCGAGCTGGTGCGTCCACCCCACGACGGCGTCCACGATTCGCTGTATCGGATCGCGCAACGCCGCATAGGCGACGGTGATCGGTGGCCGGAGATCTGGCGCCTGAACACCGGGAGCCGCCAGCCCGGTGGTCGTACGTTGACGTCGCCCAGCCTGGTCCACCCAGGCGATCGGATCCACCTCCCGTCGGTGACCAGGCCCGTCGATCCCCGACCACCGGAGCGGCGGTCGCCACCAGCGGAGCCCGCGGCTGTCTCCCCGCCGAGCCCGGCGGCACCGTCCGCCGGTACTCCGAGCTCGGGCTCGTCATGGGAGCCCGGCGTCTACGTTGGGCTGGGCCTGGCAGGCGCGATCAGCGCGGCGCTGCTCGTAGCCAGACGACGCCACCGCGCCGGCTACCGACCCGGCAGCGGCCGACGCGACGAGCTACCCGTCGCCCCAGTCGTCTCCGAGCTGGACCGGGCACACCGGCGTGCCCAAAGCGGACCCGACGAGCTGAACGACGAACCCGATACGGGGATCGAGCTGGGCGAGCCCGGCGACGAGGCAGCCGCAGAGCTGGCGCTGAACGCCGCGGCGACGCACGGCCTCGGACTGGTCGGCCCCGGCAGCCACGCCGCGGCCCGCGCGCTGCTGCTCACGGCCATGACATCCACCGGCCAAGCGCAAGTCGCCGCGCCGGCCGCGGACTTGCGCGACCTGTTCGGCTTCCCGGAACCCGGCGCCGAGTTGCCGGAATGCGTCCACGCTGCCGACGACCTCGCTGCAGCGCTCGCACACCTCGGGAGCGCTGCGGGCAACCACCTGATCCTCGTGGCCGGTGCACCAGTTGGCGAACCCGACCACACCGGTGTGCAGCGCATCCTCGCCGAAGCTGGCGCCAAGACGACCGTACTGCTGCTCGGGCAGTGGCGCTCCGGCGTCACTGCCTACGTCGATGCCGCGGGGGTCATCACCGCGACCTCACCCGGCCCCGGAGAGGGACTTCGCGGCAGGCGAGCCTTCTCCCTTCCCGAATCCGCGACCCGCGAACTGTTCGCTCTCTTCGACGCTGGACATCGGGCTCCGGACGACTCTGTGCTCGAGCTGACGCATGGGTTGGAGATCGCCGGTCCGCCGGCCCCCGAACCACCAGAATCAGTGGCTGAACCGGGCGTAGTGCTTGCGGTCGACGCTCGGCATCTCGCGGCACCGCTGGTGCTGTCGGTCTTCGGGCCGCCGAGGTTGCTGTGGCGACCGGACGCCAGCCGCCCGGACCACGTCGTCGAGATCACGGGCAGCGTGTCGCAACGGCTGTGGGAGCTCCTGCTTTACCTCGCCCTTCATTCACAGGGAGTTCCACGGGCCGCGATCATCGACAGCCTGTGGGCCAATCGCCCAGCGCAGGACCCGGCCGCGGTGCTGCGCACCGTCCTTTCGCGCCTTCGCGGGACCATCCACAAAGCGACCTCACCCGAGATCGGCGACCTCGTGATCGCCCAGCACGGCCGGTATCGCCTCGACCCCGCTGTCGCCGAGGTCGACTACTGGTCCTTCGCCGAAGCGCTCGCTCGCCGCCGCGCTACGACCGAAGACGAGCAGCGAGCCGCTGCCAACGCCGCGATCGTCTCCAGCTACGGCGGCGAGCTGGCGGCCGGCGTCGAGGCCGAATGGCTGACCGCGCTGCGCGAGGGAGTCCGCCGCGACGCCCTCGACGCCGTTGCAGCACTTGCTCGCGCACAGGTCCAGAATGATCCCGAGGCCACCTTGGAGCTACTCGAATCGGCGCGGGACTTCGACCCGCACAACGAGCTGCTCTACCGCGACATCATGCGCCTCGAACACAACCTCGGCCGGCACGACGCGATCCCCAGAACGCTGCGCTTGCTCGAAGCGCGCCTCGCTGAGATCGACGAGACTCCGACACCCGCGACAGTCGAGCTCGCCGAGCGCCTCCGACAATTTCACGTCGGGATCGCACCTGCTGCACCCTGATCCCGCGATGACACCGGGTTATCGAGAAGGCTTGCTGCCTCAGCGCGTGTCGGCGCCTTCGAAATACCTCGATGCTGAAATGGCTGATTCGCAGAGACGGATGTTAGTGTCGACGTGCTGATCGTCGTCGCACAAGAAAAGCCTCGTGGTGCTTTCGTTCGAAGTCGTTGCAATTCGTGGGTTCGCCACCGGTGTCTTGGTGCTCTTTCCTGGTGTGTGCATGGTGTTGTGCTGCCGGCACCTCGGGAGTTCATCGGCTTGGGGGGCCCGTCTTCACCGGGCTGCCGCCGGGGGTTCCCGTGCACCCGCCGATCGCCCTGCCGCTCTGCGGGCCGCCTAAGGTGGATCCTCCGTGGGTGCGCATACGTGCAGGTCAGAGGCTCTGCTGAGGGATCCGCTGATATCCCAGACTCGCTTGGCGACAAGCAGGTAAGCACATCGGGCCCGTCTTGTCTGCCAGGCTCACGTGTTCATGTGCCCGTGGCTCTACTTCGATGGTTATCTCGCCTTGTGCCGATGGGTGCCTTCCTATCTGGTTCATTGCAAGAGGAATGCACATTCGCCTATCTGTGCGGAAGCGTTGTTGACCGCCGAGATGTCCGCCGGCCTGTGTTAATGCATTCCGCTGGTAATTGCCTTCTATTCCTTGAATGGTGTCAAATGTGTCACCTGAACGGGGTGCGAAAACCTATTGTGCGGCGCTGGTTTGTCGAGTTACGTTTGTCGTGTCACCGGAAAATCCGGAAACAAATCCAACGGCCGCCCGGGGCGGGCGCCGTCAATGAAACGGGGAACCTCATGTCCAACGACCCGGGAACCGGTCCCATTGTCAGCCGCAACGGTGAGGGTGTCGCCGAACTGGCCTACCGGGTCACGATGGACGGCCGGAAAATCACCGTTCACGGTCCGGACGGCGCCCGGACCCGCACGTGCCGCCGTTGCGGTGGATACGCGCAAGCCGCCGCGCTCCGGGAAATGGGTTACCACGACGTGTTCGCGTTGTGCCCTGACGGCACCGACGACGTGTTTTGCTACGCGACCCCACTGCCGCGCTGATTGCGTCAAGCCACCCGCCCGCCTACGCGTGAAAGGAAACCGCGATGACCAGGCCCACCCCGCCCGCTACGGCATCCGTTACCGGGCCGACTACCCCGGCCGGAGCGAAAGCGACGCGGCTCCGCAACGGCGAACTTCGCGCGATGGTTGCCAAGGTGCTCGCCGACGACCCCGCAACCACCCACAGCCCGGGCAGCATCGCGCGTACCCTGAACCGCTCATCCGGCGCGGTCGGCAACGCCTGCAAAACGCTGGCGGACGCCGGGGCAGCCGAACTGGCGAGCACCGCGCCGCTGGGCTACCGCGCGACCGCGATGACGGCGGCCGCCGCTGCGCCCGTCATCACCCCCGCGCCGCCATGCACGCCGCGCGCACCCCGCCGTAAGCCGCCCGCGACGGCCCCCGCCGCGTCTTCGACACCGTCCGCGTCTTCCAGCACCGCCGGTGTCACCACGCGACCGGCGACGACGGTCACTGGCACGGTGAAACGTCCTAACGGGATGGACTACCACCCCCGGCTCCTGTCCGGGATGCCGGACGTGACCGCGCTGCAGCGGTTGCGCGACGCAGGGGTGGCCGCGCTCCTCTACGGACCGCCGGGCACCGGGAAGACGTCAGTAGTGGAAGCGGCTTTCAACGACTGCCTCACCGTCCAAGGTGATTGCGATACCGTGGTCGCCGATCTCGTGGGCGACTTCACCAAAATCCCGGGCGGCGACTTCGTGTTCGTTCACGGCCCGCTGGTCCGCGCGATGCGCGAAGGGCTGCCGCTGTTCATCGACGACGCGACGCTGATTCCGCCGACCGTGCTCGCCGTGGTCTATCCGGCGATGGACGGACGCCGCGAGATCGTCGTCAAGCCCAACGGCAGCGAAGTCGTCAAGGCTGCGCCAGGGTTCTATGTCGTCGCCGGGCACAACCCCGGCGTGCACGGGGCCATCCTCACCGACGCGCTGTCTTCCCGGTTCTCCGTGCACATCCAGGTTTCCAGCGACTACGCCCTCGCCGAACAACTGGGAGTCGACAAGAAGGCCGTGCGGGTGGCGCGCAACCTTGCGACCCGTCAGGAAAAGGGCGAGATCGGGTGGGCGCCCCAGCTGCGCGAGCTTCTGGCGTTCAAGAAGCTCGCCGACGCGTGGGACCTCGACGCCGCCGCCGGGAACCTGGTTGGCATCGCGCCGGAAGAGGATCGCGTCACCGTCGCCGCCGTGGTGCGCGACGTGTTCGGAAAGACCGTCGCCCCGCTCGCCCTCGGCGCCCGCGTCACCGCCAAACCCTGAACCCGCCCGGCGAACCGTCGCGAAAGGACTGACGCCATGAGCGCCCACTTCACCGCCGATCCGGCCGCCACCGGTGCCGCCGTGTTCCCCGCCCGTCCGGAGTGGCTGAGCCTGTCCGCCGCGTTCGCCGACGAGGTCCCCGTGATCGCCGACCGCGACGACCTCGTGGTCAGCGTTGCCCCCGGCGCGGGCGGCGGTGCCCCCGCGTGCTTCTACCCGCACCGCGCGCTGATCGAGGTCGACGGTGACCACTTGGGCGTGGATCCCGCGACCGTGGACCCCGCCAACCTGTCCGACCGTCCCCGCTACGCCTCCGCATGGGGTGCCCTGACCCACGAGTGCGGACACGCCAAACACACAGCGTGGGAACCGCCGGACGACGCTCCGCCCGCCGTGGTCGCGGCCGCGCTGTTGCTGGAAGAGCCGCGTATGGAAGCGGTGCACATCCGCCGCCGTCCGGACGACCGGCATTGGCTGCGCGCGTGCGTGAAGGGCATCGTCGCGACCGACCTGGACCTCTACGCCGACCCCGACACCGCTCCGAAGATGACCGCCGCCGACGCCGCGCGTTCCGCCGCCCTGCTGCTGGGACGGGCCGACGGCGGGGTGCTCACCCCGGCCGAGGTCCAACCCGTCGCCCGGGTCGTCGAGGACGTGCTCGGCAAGGACGTCCTCGACAAGCTGCGGGAGGTGTGGCGGCAAGCGCTGCGGACCGCCGACCACGCAGGCGAGGAGATGCTTGACCTCGGGCGGCAATGGTGCGAGATCCTCGGCACCGACCTCGACAGTCCGCACCCGACCTCGCCGCCGGCCTCGCCCGGGACCTCCGACCCGCTGGGCGGCTTGCCCGGCCCTGGAGCTCCGGCCGCCCCGTCACCGTTGGCGGACGCCATCGCCGCCGTGCTGGGCGGCGTGGCGGCGAAGGTCGCGGGGGAGAAGGCGCCCGAGGACCCTGCCGCCGTCACTGCCGCCGCGAAGGAACGCGAAGAGGCTGCTGAGAAGAAGGCGGGCGCAGTGGCACGGCGCGTGTTCGGCACCGGCGGACCCCGTAGCGGCGACACCAGGACGTCGGGCACCCGCTCGCCCACACCGGAGGAGCGCACGGCCACGCGGGTGCTCGCGCGGGCGCTGGACACCGCCGGAACCCCGGAACGAGTGGCCGTGCGCTCGACCTCGGAGGTGCCGCCGGGACGGCTGCGGATGCGCGGTGTGCGCGCGGCCGAAGCCCAGCGTGCGGCCGGGGCCGTGGTGACTGCCGAGCCGTTCACCCGCACCATCCGCACGCCGGTCACCGTGCCGCCGCTGCGCGTCGGGATCGCGTGCGACGTGTCCGGTTCAATGGACTGGGTAAGTGCTCACGTGGCGTCAGCGGCCTGGATCCTGGCAAACGCCGCCCGCCACACCCGGGTGCCCGCCGACACCGCGAGCGTGATCTTCGGCCACCACGTGCGCCCGCTGACTCACCCGGGCAAGCCGCCCGCCAAGGTCACCGAATTCTGCTCGAACGACAACTACGAGGACATCCCCCGCGCGCTCGACGCGCTCGACGGCGCCCTCGGCCTGTCCCGCCCCGGCGCGGCCCGGCTGGTGGTGATCGTGTCGGATGGCAACTTCCGCGCCGATCCCCGCCGCGACGGGCAGAAGAAGCTCGATCGGCTGCGCGCGTCCGGGTGCGCGGTGCTGTGGTTGGCCACCAGCGATTCCGACACCCCGCTCGACGGGGCGACCGTCCACGTGCTGAACGACCCCACCTCGGCCGCTCGCGCCATCGGGCATGCCGCCACCAAGGCACTCCGTGCCGCCGCCCGCCGCTAGCTCCATCTCGCGCTGACGCTCGCCGCCGCGATGTGTGGGCCTGTACGTGACCTCTGCGCCACAGGGCGTTACCAGCGTTGACAATCGAAAGGGACTGAACCGCCATGGCACCTACACGCGAAGAACGTATCGTCCGCACGGCATTCGACCTGGCATCCGAACTGGCCGGATCGTGGGGCCTCGCCGTCTGCAGGGGCAATGCTGGCTACGAACAAAGCCTGTACGGCCGTTTGGTCATGTTCGGCCCCGCGGGCGAGGCCCTCTGCGTCGAGCCGGTCAAGCGCGCCCGGCCATTGGCCTACACCATCAGGCCAGTCCTGCCTTACGACGAGGACCAGTTCTCGACCGGTTGGACGGATTGCGGCGAATATGTCGATCACCGCCTGAAGTACCCGGCGGGCTGGTTCTTCCCGGACGACCAGCGCCCACGCCCCGTTCTCATCGAGACCCGGACGCTGCCGAGGGAAGTCGCTGACCGTCTTGAAGAGGACGTACTTCCCTCGTATCGAAACTGGCTTGGTCGTATTCGCGAGCGGAACATCCGGCGACGCGAGCGGCTGGCGGAAGAACGCGACGTGACATTGAGCCTGGCGCAGGCGTTCGGCGGACCCGTGCGTGTCGTACCGGGTATGCACAACGCTACACGGTGCACGCTGGCGGATGGGCGATCGAGTATCGAACTGCGTACCTGCTCGCCCGACGTCAGGTTTTCGATCGTCGTCTCCCGTGATCACGCCGCCGAGATTGCGAATGATCTGGCCAAGCTGTTGGGGATCGTGCCGTCCTGACTGGTTTTGAAAAGGGAAAATGTTGGAACCTCAAAAGGGAGGAATCCGTGCTCATCGAAGACAACTGGAAGCCGGGCGTGTGGATCAACGGTGACCGATCTTCCAGCGCGTCCAACGACGACGCCATCGGCACGTTCGTTCACCTCGTTCACGACGATCTGCTTGCCGCGCGTGCTACCGGACGCGTTGCCGCACACGTCGAGACCACGATCAGCGCTTCCGTTATCAGTCCTCTGTGGGGAGACGAGCCTCCCGTCTGGTTGGTGCACATCCGATTCACCGGACTCGCCGACTCGCTAAGCGCTCCTGCCCGCGCCGAGGTGACGGCCGAGGCTATCGCTAGCTTGGACAGGCGCGGCCGTGAGCAGGTGCCGCTCGACATGGTCGACCGGTACGCCGGTCGGCTGTTCTTCGTTGACGGAAACGGAAATCCGCAATATGACCGCGCACACCACCTTCGCGCGACGTGATCACCGAACGCTCACTCTTACCGTCCACAAAGGAACAGACATGAATCCCGCTACAGTGTCCATGTCCACCCTTCCCGCTCATCTGATCGTCGAGCGTCTGAGCGATTGCACGGTCGACCAGCTCAGGGCTGCGGTCGTTGCTGCCTTGAGGGGACTCGACAACGTTGCGGTCGATGAGGTGTATTCCGCCACCTACGTTGACGGAACCGCTGTGAGCACGCTGAACGCGGTAGCCGCAGCCGTCGGGCTGCCCAGCATCGAGCCTGACGATCTCGACGACGAAGGCGACTTCTTCGTGTGAGAGAAGTTGGGTTCGTCGCCGACCGCGGATGGCAACGAACTCGGTCCGGTCGCTGGGATGGCGACCGGACCGAGTTTGTCCGTGGCAGCAGGTCAGTTGGCGGTAAAGCGCTTCGGTGCCTCGCACGTTTTCCTTGCCAGGCCATTGATGACGAGCTTCTCCAATGCATTGTTCACTGCGCCGCTGGACCGGACCAGTTCCGTGCCGATCTTGGCGGGTCCGAACTCTTCGCCGGGATGCGCCTTCAGGAAATTCAGCACCATGTCGTACAGCGCACCCTTTGGCAGTCGTTCCTTTTTCGGCGCGCCCACCGTTGCGGCTCCCGGCGTCGCCGGGTCGCAGGCGTCGCCGACGTCGGCCACGGGTGAAGCGTCGGGCTCCTGTGCGTCAGGTTCAGCGGTCGGAGCGTCCACGTGCGGATCTGCCGCGTCTTCGGTCGTCTCCACTTCGTCGGTGTCGTCGTTCTGTTCGTCGATCAACGCCCAGGTGACGGCGACTGACTGGTCCTTGCCTGCCGTCCGGGTCACCAGCCCTTCGGCTGCCCAGCGCGAGAGGATCTTCGTAGCGGTGGAGCGGCCGATTCCGGCCGCGCTGGCCAGTTTCGCCGCAGTCGCGCCTGGGGCTGCTGCTTCGAGGGCTCGACGAACCTTGGTTTCCGCCGTTTCGGGTTTGGCGTCGTTGGCTGTGGTGTCCAAAGCTGCGGGCATGACGGGCTCCGTTTCGGTGAAAGCGGTGGATGGTCATGCCCCGGCCGGGGCGTTCGCCCGCCGGTGCGCATCCGGTGGTTCGGGCTACATGTCTATGGACGCTCCATCAACCGTTTCGCGTCAAGCCATCGTCCAAACAAGACATATGTATCGCCCGGAAGTGGTTGTCCGACAGGGTCAACCCGGTACGGTCGGCCTGGTCGCACCGAGATAGTCGTCGCCAGGATGGCGGAACGGCTCCACCTTCACGGCTTGCCCGAAGTCCGGGGCGTCGATCATGTACCCGTTGCCGATGTACAGGCCGACGTGGTGGACGCGTCCGGCCGTGGCATAGAAAACGAGGTCGCCGGGCAGAAGCGGTGCGCCGGACGGCACGCGCGGCCCGGCCGCGTACTGCTCGCTAGAGGTCCGCGGCAACGCGATGCCGGCTGCGCCGTAGGCGGCTCGAGTCAGGCCGCTGCAGTCGAAACCGGCGTCACCGTGTACAGGTCCGTTGCCGCCCCAGACGTAGGGCAGCCCGCGTTGCCCACACGCGTAGTTGATGGCGGTGAGCGCGGCGGGCGTCGGCGCGGCGATGTTCGCGCAGTCCCCGCCGCCGGTGTGCTCGCAGGCCACTCCGGCGACAGCGGCCACGATGGCTCCGGCGACCGTCTCGTGGCGGCTGTAGGCGTCGGGTGTCCCGGACCGCTGGACAGCCTGGGCGGCGTCGTTGAGGCTCATCCGTTGCCATCCGGACACGGCTTGCAGGTGCCGGTAGAACTGCGTCGCCGCGTAGGTCGGGTTCATGATCTGCTCGGGCGTGCCCCAGCCCTGGGACGGGCGCTGCTGGAAGAGGCCGAGGCTGTCCCGGTCGCCGTGGTCGAGGTTGCGCAACGCGGACTCCTGGATGGCGACCGCGACCGCGATGACCCACCCCGGCTCGGGTACCTGCAGCTGTTTGCCGGTCGAGGTGATGATCGCGGCGTTACCGAGCTGGTCAGGTCCGTAGCCAGGCACGGTGCCCGGGGCGGTCCTGCTGGGCGTGCAAGTCGTGCTGCCGACGCCGGTGAGCGAGGTGACGACGGCTTGCGGCACCGCGCCCAGCAGCAGCGGAAGTATTGCGAGCACGACGGCGACGCCGACCGCGATCTTGGATCCCATCAGGCACTCCTCGCGCGATCAGGCCCCGGGACGCCGAGTCCGGACGGGCGTGGCCTCCGGGGGCATGGGACACGGCGGCGGTAGCCGGTAAGCCACGGCTTGGCTTGCCGGGGCGTCGAGGTCGGCTGTGGTTGGTGCGAGGGCCGGCCAGGCGTGCGCCAGCTCGCCGAGCGAGTACCGCGGGGACGCGGTCCGGTTCGAGGACCTCTCGCCGAGCGGGAGCCAGATCTCGCCGGCCGGGTTTCCTAAACTCGAAGCGGCGAGGTCGGCGGCCGCGGTGGCGACGGGGACGTCGGCGCGCTGATCGAGGTCGGCGTGGACACGGGCGAGCGCCGAACGCGCGTTGGCCTCGCGGCGGCTCGTCGGCAGCCAGAAGAGGACCGGGGTGGCGATGCCGGTGGAGTCGGCGAGCCGGGCGTAGGCGAGTAGCTTGCGGGACAGCTTGGTCAGCGACTCGCTGCCGGTGTCGTATTCGAGGAAGAACTCGAGTTCGCCCCAGCGGGCGTAGGCGTCAGGGATGACGAGGTCGCCGAAGTGGCGGGCGCAGCGGGTTTCCGACCACCAAGCTGTGATTCCGTCGCCACCCCGCGAGCGCCGGCTGTGCGCGATGAGCGAGGTGAACAAGCCACTCACGCCGACGGTGTGCGCGAGACGCTGGTTGTGCGCGATGGCCATCGCGCGGTCGTGCCGGTAGCCGAGTTCCTTCACCTCCAGGCCGTGCTCGGCGGCCAGCACGACGGCGCCGGCGGGCCCGAGGACGTAGTGCATCGGCGCGGAGCCGAGCTGGCGGAAAGGCTGGAACCGGCTGACGGCGCGCCAGAGGTACAGCTCGCGCAGACGCTGGCGGGTCGAGCGGCCCGAGGGGAAGGCGGCTTCTTGAATCTGGGCGGAGGTCAGGACGCGGTGTTCGTAGAGCAGGGCCAGCAGCCACTTGTCCCGCCGCGTGAGGCGCGCCGCGAGCGCCGCCTGGTGCTCGGTCGGGTTGGCGGCGCGGGCGGCGGTTCCGCCGGGAAGGTGCTGGCGCAGCTGATGCTGCCTGGTCGTGGTGGTGATCAACGGGCACCTCCGTGATCGGAGCCCTGCGCGCGGCGGGGATCGGTCTTGCGGCTGTGGGCCGGCGGCCTCGAGCTGCCACGGTTCGTCCGGTCGGCGGGCCGGGACCGGCTACGGCGGAGGACTGCCCGGACTTCTCGGGCCCGCCCGGGAACCGCGGGGCGCGGCGGTGTCGTCGTCATGGTGAAGGGCTCGGTTTCGGCGCCGTTGACGACCAGGCGGGCGGCGACGTGGTAGGCGCCGAGGTGGGCGAGGTCGTGTTCGGACAGCCGTGGTGCCGTGTGGCGGGCGAGCTCGCGGGCGTCCTCGGGGGAGGCGTTGAAGAAGATCTTCGACCGGGCGTTGGTCGAGATGCCTTCTTTGAGCTCGCGGGGGAGCTGGCCGAGGTGCTGGTGGGCGAGCGTCATGGCCAGCCGGAAGCCGCGGGCTTCGGCGAGCATGTCCTCGAGCGGATACGGCAGGTTCAGGAAGTTGTGGCACTCGTCGATGACGAGGGAGGCGTCGGGACGTTCGCGTTGCGGGACGCGGGCGCGGGCCGTGGTGGCCTGCCAGGTCCGGGCGACGACCAGCGAGCCGACGAGCCGGGTGGTCTCGTCGCCAAGCGAGCCTTTGGGGATCCGGACCAGGCAAATACCGCTCTCGTTGAGCACCTCGTTCAGGTCGACGGTGGAGCGGCCGCCGGCGATGGCGTCCTTGACGAACGGGCGCAGCAGGAAAGCGCGGAGCTTGTTCATCAGCGGGGAGATGACCTGGCTGCGGCTGGACTCGGTGAGCTCGTCGTACCACTCCCAGAACCCGGCCAGCACCGGGTCGGTCAGCCCGCTGGTGACCCGGGTGCGGAAGGCCGCGCTGGTCAGCAGCTTGGGCAGGTCCGCGAGCGTCGGGACGCCGTCCTGAGCGCGCAGGGTCAGGCAGGCGGCTCGCATGAGGTCGTCGGTGCGTGGGCCCCAGAACGCGGAGTAGACGCGGCGGAAGACGGAGACGAGGTTGTCGACCTCGCGGTCGATCTCGCCGCCTTCGAGTGGGTTGAGGCACGGCGGGCGCTGCCGGGAGTCGGCGTCGAAGAGCACGACGCGATCCGCGGCCTCGCGCGGGAGCCGGGAGAGGACGTCGGTGACGAGGTCGCCCTTGGGATCGATGAGGACGATGCCGCGGCCGGCGTCCGCGTCGTCGAGGATCAGGTTCCCGAGCAGCGTCGATTTCCCGGACCCGGTGGCGCCGAGCACGTGCAGGTGGTGACGGGCGTCCGGCACGCGGAGCCCGATGGGGCGGGCGTGGCCGGAATCGGCGACGCCGAGCGGTTTGACCTCGGGCCCGGGAACGGCGATGCCCGGCGGTGGCGCGACGGCCTTGGCGCCGGCGCGCTCGATGCCTGGAATCTCGGCGTCGACCGGTAGGTGGGCGAGCGCGGCCAGCTCCGGAACGGACAGCAGATCGCCGTGGTCGAGGCGTCGGGTCCCGAGCGCGAGAGCTGGGTGGCGAAGGCGGATGCGGTGGAAGTGGTTGTGCTCGGTGTAGGCGGCGAAGCTTGCGGCGAGGGCGTGTGCGCGGCCGCGGGCGGTGTCGCGGGTCCGCCGGATGTCTGCTTCGGCGAACTCGTCCGGCAGGTGAGTGGTGACGGCGTAGCGGACGACGACCTCGTACTGGGAGCCGCGCTGCTTGCCGACGATCGCGCGGTTCTGCGCGGAGTACTCCAGCGACAGCTGTGGATCTCGGCTGATTCGCCGGGCATCGCGGACACGTCCGGAGCGAGTTGCCGTGGTGCCCGGCGTGACGAGGTCGAGAAGCCGGCCAGCAAGTCGGCCGGACCCGCCGGCATGGACTCGCCGGGCTGCCCGACGGGCTCGGCGGACCCGTCGACCCGTGACCGGCCGGGCGAGGATCTGAACGCCGGCGTACTCGTCGCGGCCGAGCCCGACGGGCGCGCCGAGCAGTGCACGGATCGGGTCGGCATCGAAAGCCGTGCGGATCGGCAGGGCTTCGGACCGTGCGAGGCGCAGCTGGCCGCCGACGGTGACGGCGCGTAGTCCGGGCGTCGGCTGGGGCAGCGGCGGGTCGGCCGCGACGGTGCGGGTGTGGGCGCCGGGCCAGGCGGCTTCGATCGCCCGCTCGGCCAGGCCCGGCGGGATCACGCCCGGAACCCACAGCCGCAGGGTGACGCCGTGCTCGGAGAACCGGTATTCCCACGCGAGGTGCGGCTGGCCGGTTAACCATCGCCGCCAGCTCGGCCGCAGCAGGCCGACGAGGTTGGACCACAGCAGGATCCCGCCGGCGGGATCGACGGTGGGCGGCGCGAGCACGGTGACGCACCGCGCGTCAGCCAGCAGCGCGGCGTGGCAGCGGCCTCGCCACCAGCGTCGGCCGACGTCCAGACCCGCGATGAGGATGGCGAGCCCGGGAACGGCGATAGGGCCCCAGCTCATCGTCACCCCGATAGCTCCCGCGAGCAGCTGGTGGACCGCGTGCCACGGATCCGTCAGATAGCCGCCGACCCATCCTTGGTGCCTGATCACCAGCCGACCTCCGTGTTCGCGGGGCCGAGATCGACGACGTCCTCGAACGCCGGGTCGCCGAGGTCCTGGGCGATCTCGGCTAGTTCGGCTGGGTCGGTGGTGACTAGGACGTTCTCCGTCGGCGACGCGAGCGCCTGAAAGGCGACCCATTCGGTGCCGGAGCCGAGCAGCCCTTGACCGCGGTCGGCGGTGAGCAGGAACTGGCGCTGGCCCTCGGACAGGTTGAAGGTCGCCGCGATCTGGTCGATGGCTTGCGGGGACTGCCGCAGCAGCACGGACGTTGCCGAGTTGGCCACGATCGCGCGGCCGAGCTCGCTGCCCAGGAAGTCCTCGATGTCCTGGCTGGCGACGGTGAGTCCGGCCCAGTGCTTGCGGAACGTCTTCGCCATCCGGTGCAGGAACTTCGCGCCTTCCGGTGACTGCATCAGCAGCCACGCCTCGTCGACGACCACCAGCCGCCGACGGCGGTCGGCCGGGTTCGACACCCGTCGCCAGACCGCGTCGAGGGACAGTAGCGTGCCGACCGCTTTGAGCTCGTCGGGAAGGTCCCGCAGGGAGAACACGGCGAGGTGGCCGTCCGGTGTGGTGGTCGTCGGGCCGGCGAACAGGTCGGCGAAGGCGCCGTCGACGAACGGGTGCAGCCGGGCGGCGAGGTCCGCGCCGTCTTGGGCTGCCGCCAGGGTGTCGCGGAGGTCGCGCATCAGCGGTGCGGGCCTTGTCCAGGTGCGCGGGTTGTCGGTGATCCCGGTGTTCGCGTAGGTCGTGATGAGGGCGGTGTCGAGGACGGCGCGTTCGCCCGAGGTCAGCTCGGTGCCCAGGCAGACGGCGAGCACGGTGTGCAGAAAGAGGGCTCGGCGGTTCAGCGCGTCTTGCGGCGCGGTCCGCCTGCCGGAGGCGGTGGTGTGGATGGGCAGATCGAAGGGGTTGAGCCGGACGCCTCCGCCGCCGAGGTGGACGTAGGCGCCGCCGACCTGGTCGGCGAGGCGGGCGTATTCGTCTTCGGGGTCGATGACGAACGCCTGGATGTCGCGGTACAGGCTGCGCAAGGTCTCCAGCTTGACCAGGTAGGACTTGCCTGAGCCGGACCGCCCGAGGACAACGGAGTTGTGGTTGTCGCACGAGAACCGGTCCCAGTGCACCAGGCCTTGGGAGCCGACGTTGTAGCCGTAGAGCACGCCGCTGGGCGAGGTCGACGTCGGATCTACCGCGGGCAGGTCCGGTGATGTGAAAGGAAATGCCGCGGACGCGGCGGAAGTGTCGAACGTCCTTTTCAGACCTAGGGAGTCCAGCCCGAGCGGAAGCGTGGTGACCCAGCCCTGCAACGATCGGTACGTGGCGGGCTTGGCGTCCAGCAGCAGGGACGCGCACAGCGACCGCAGCGCCGACACCTCCTCGGCGAGCGCCTGCTCGTCGGCGGCGTGGATGGTCAGGTAGAGGCCGAACTTGAACAGCCGGCCCTCGCCGCGGGCGATCCGGCGGGACAGGTCGGCGGCGTCGTCGGCCGCGGCGTCGAGGTCCGGGTCGTCGAGCTGGTCGTGCCGGGCGTGGTGGCGGCGGGAGGACTCCAGCCGTGCCCGCTGCTTCTTCAGGCCGCTGGCCGCGGTGACCGGGTCGACCGGCTGGACGTGGACGGAGACGTCGAGCCGTGCGGGGTAGGTCAGCAGCGGGGCGAGCCAGCCGGGGTAGACCTCTTGCGGGTAGCCGGTAACGCCGAACGAGGCGACCCATTCGTTGCCGACCTCGAGATGCCGTGCGCCGATCGACAGCGAGTCTGGCGTGAACGTCGCGGCCGCCGAGCCGGAGTGCTGAGCGCGGGACATCCCGCTCACCTGCCTTCGAAGTCGTCGTAGAAGTCGGCGGCCGGCGCGGCGGTCACGACGTCGCCAGCACCGGCCAGCGCGGCCGAGGGCGGGAGGAAGGTGTCGGGGTTGCAGGCCGCAGCGAGCACTCCGGTCGCCGTTGCGGCGTCCAGGGCGGTGACGACGATCCCGGCCGAGATGAGCAGCTCGACTGCTTCGTTGAGGCGCCGGGCGAGCCGCTGCTCGCCGGCTTGCCGCGCTGCCCGATCGACTGCGGGGGCAGCGGGACGGCGTCGCAGTCGGTCCAGGGCCGAGCTGACGCTGTCGACGACTGCGGGACGCGTTGGTTCGCGTAACACGAGCAGCACCTGGCGGCGCAGCAGGTCGGCGTGCTGGCCGAGCTGGGCGAGATAGTCCGCGTGATCGAGCGCGGCGGCTTCGAGGGCGGGGTGGGGGAGCCCGCCGGCGCGGTCGCGCAGCTCGGCGATCTGCGGGGCGAGGTCGAGCCGCTCGGCGCGGACCAGGAACTGCACCGGCGCGGTTAGCGAATGCAAATAGCGCGCGAACGAGCTGACCAGCGCCTCCTGCTCGGCGGGCGTGCGCAGCGAGAAGTTGACCGTCGAGCACGCGGCGATCACCGCGAGACCGTCATCCCCGAGATCGACGACCCCTGCGCTCGTCCCGTCGTCCACGCCGCGCGCGGGCAGCTCCAGCGGCGTCGGCGCCACGTCGTCCCGCGCGCCGTCGGCGGCGAGCCACGCCGGGACCGGCCCGACGCCCTCCGGGGCGGAGACCTGACGGCGCGGGACGCAGCGCTGGCGGATCGCCGCCAGCAGCAGCCGGTCGAGCGGAACGCCGTCGCGGCGCCCGAGCGCGACCACCGTGACCGCGAGCCCGACCGGGACCGCGACGAGCAAGAACAGTGGCAGCGGTAGGAAGCTGCGGGTGGCGCCGTGGAGGGCGTAGAGCAGCAGGCCGGTGACGCCGAGGATCGTCAGCTGCCGCGCGGTGAGCGGGCCGAGCACGCGGTCGGGGCGGTCGACGTCGGCGGGAATGCGCACGGGACGGGACATGACCTCGCTCCTCACTTCTTGGGCCGGCGTGGCGGCAGATCCAGCGGCAGCGGAAGCTGCTTGCCAGCTGGCTTCCGCACCGGAGCGGGCGCCGCTGGAGATTCGGGTTTCGGCTGGCGGTGGACGCCGAGCGGGAGCGGGTACTGCCCGGACGCGAGCGGCCGGTTCCCGCTGAACGCGTCGGGCGCAGGACGGCGGTGAGCGCGGGCCGCGCGGTTGATCTGCCCTGAGGGTGTGATCAGGCCTGGTCCGGTATGCGGTGTGCGGTGGGTGCGGGCGGGGTCGGCGAGTTCGTCGGCGAGGCTGTGCCGCGCGGGCCGCGGAGTCTGCGGTGGCAGGTGGATCGGCAGCATGCCCGCGCTCGGCGCGATCAGCGCGTTCGGCAGCTTCGCCGGCGGACGTGCGTTGCGGCTGACCCGTCCGTCCGGCGTCAGTAGACCCGGCTGCCGCCGCGGAGCGGTCGGAGGCGGCGCGGCGAGGTCGTCGGCCAGCGTGCGGCGCGGAGTTCGGTCGGGATCGCGTCGCACGGTCATCGGCAACCCGAGCTGGTCCGCCGGCAGCGCGTTCGGCGGGTCCTTCAACGGCAGCGCGCGCGGATTCGCCCGAACCTGCGAGTCACCGGCGCGCGTCGTGAACAACGACAGCTGACCGGGGCCGGGTGTTCCGTCGAACGCGCCGGCGCGGGAGAGCTCGTCCCACCCGCGGCGTGGATTTCGGGCCGCGCTGGTGGAGCGGCGCAGTTTCATCGGCAGCATGAACTGCCCGGACCGCGTCGCCGGCGGATCCGGGAGTGAGCGAGGCCCACCGGTGCGAGGTCGTGAAGCACCGCGGCTGGCTGAAGCGCCGGCCAGCAGCCCCATCGTCTTGTAGGCGATGACGCCGCGCGCGATTCGCCCGAGCATCGAGGGCCGCCCGGAACGCAGCGGCGCGAGGAACCAGAACGGGATCTTGATCAGCACGTACATCAGCGCGATACACAACAGCAGGTTCACCAACGCCGAGATCGTCGGCCCGAAAAGCGTGAACCCGCCCGGCGCGAAGAACACTTTCACCGTGACCACGAGAGTGAGTGACTGTCCGACTTGGATGGCCAGCACGCCGCCGCAGCCTTTCCACCAGAGGAAGGCGATGCCTTCGGTGTGGGGGAGCGCGTGGAACATCAGCGCGATCGGCGCGGCCGCGATCAACAGGATCGTCACCATGACCCGGACGACGAATACGACGAGCAGGACCAGGAGCATCGCGACCAGGCCGAGCCCGAGGATGCCGAAGAAGATCCCGCCGCCGTGCAGCGAGCTCTGCATCATCGTGATCAAGCTGCGGGTCATCGCAGCCGGGTCGGTGCCCTCGCCGACCACCGCGGCCGAGAGCGCGTTGGCGACCTGGATGCCCTTCGTCACCAGGAACAGCGAGAGCGTCCCGGCGAGAAAACCGGTGACGAGGCGGGGCGCGAGTTCTTTGACCGTGTAGCGGGCCTGCAGGGTCTGGTAGCTCATGATGATCAGCCCGGCCAGCAGCACGAGGATCACGTAGGCGGTGAGCAGGATGTGCCACGACCCGGTCCACACCGCGCCGAGGCCAGGCAGCTGATCCGGCTCCGGGGTGGTCAGCAGCGTTTTGCCCAGCAGTTCGAGCAGAGGGTTCAGGCCGGTGGCGACGATCGTGGCGAACATCGCGCTCGCGGCGACGACCATGCAGCCGGTGACGTTGGTCAGCCCGCACTCGGCGGCGTCGCCGACGCCGTTCGGTACTGGAAACGGCGGCGGCGTGCTCGGGACGAGCGTGGAGGGCTGCGGGATGCAGTTCGGTCCCTGACACGGCGAATCGTTACTGTCCGGTGACGTGCATTGGGGGGCTAGGGAGCCGGGAAAGCACGAGGGCGGCGCCGGAAGCGTGGTGATCGGCGGCAACGGAGTCGCCGGAATCGACGGCACCGAACTCGCACTCGGAAGGTGACAGGCCGGTTCGGCGGAACCGGGCGCGCACTCCGGATTGGGTGGTAGCGGCAGCGGCGGTTGCGCAGGATCGAGCTGGGCCGCGGCCTCCTGCGGGCCTGCCGTAGCCGAGCCAACCGTGATCGCGCTGAGCACGGTCGCCAGCAGCACCGTCAGGACGACGAGCCAGAAGACGCGTCGGTCGCGGCGGGTGCGCCGGGGCGCGTCTGCCGGGGATGTTGCGCGGGCGGGCATCGTCTACACCCCGCCGACGATGGTCTTGAGGATTTCGACGACGAGCGGTGCGAGCGCGGCGAGGCCGAACCCGATGCCGGACGCTTTGAACGCGCCTTTCGCCTTCTCGATCTCGCCCGGGTCGTTGGCGCCCATCAGGTAGCGGAGCCCGCCGATGGTCAGGAACACGAGGGCGACGCCGGCGAGGATGCCCATGATCCACGTACGGATGTTCGACAGGACCTGGTCGACCGACTGCGCGAGCGCGACGTACTGCACCGTCTCGGCCTGCGCGGCGGACCCGCCGAGCAGCAGCGCCGCGGCGACCAGCGTGCAGCCGAGCAGAACGACCGAGCGACGGCGCGATCGCACCGAAGACATCGGAGCATCTGGCACAAGAACGGCGCGCCGGCAGCTCGTTGCACGGGCCGGAGCCGATGCGTTCGGGTGGACGTTGCGACGGTTCGGTGGCCGGCGGACAGGCTTGTGGTGACCGCGGCGGTGCGAGATCAGTCGCATGAGGACGCCTCCTGAACGGCGCCCGGTTCCGAAGTGGACCGGGATGGGCGAGGGCGCGCGGGCAGTCGCGCCCCGCGATCACCAACTCCGGATTTCGGCGGGCGGGGAGACACCGGACGCCGCGTCTTCTCGGGCTCACGCGCGACGCTGCGCCGCGTCTTCCGGCGCGGTTCCAGCTCGCCGTCGCGGAGGGCGCTCAGGTAATTGGCCAGCCTGCGCTCGGCGCGGTGCCGGGCCTGTTGGGCCGCCTTGTACGTCTGGCCGCGTGCCTGCGCGGCGTCAGCCAGTGACAGCTCGCCGAACCTCGTGTCACCGATCAACGCAGCGTCCGCGACGGTCAGGACACCGGCCTCGACGGCGGCGAGCAGAACAAAATCCGGATGTCCGCCGCGCTGCTCCGGCCCAGGCGCGCGTGCGCCGAGGTCGGCGACCGGGGAAGCAGCATCGAGCGCTTCACGCAGAGCGCGGTGGCCGGCGCGGTAGGCGGCCCAGCGCAGCCGCACGAGGATCGCCGGCCGGGTGAGGGCGACGTCGGTGAGGGCCTCGAGGAACCCGGTAAGCACTGCGGCGTGGATGTCGTGGACGTCGCCGCGGAACCTGTTGGTCAGCTTCGCCGCGACCGGCAGCAGCACCGGCAGTGCCAGCCCGACGCACGCGACGGTCCACGCGCCGCCCTCGGCACGCGACCGTGTCACGAGTGCCGTCCACACCGCGTCCCGCGTCTGCTGTGGACATCCTTTCGCGACGGTCAGCTTGCCGACCTCGTCCAGCGGCACCAGCCGCGGCGGCAATCCGCGGACCTGGCGGCCGTCGAGGGCGACCGGGTGCGGTCCGGTGACCAGCCAGGCGAACGCGGTGCGAGCGGTATCGAACACGCCCGGCTCGCCACGCGGACGCGCTGGCGGCGGTGTGTATGCGGGATGTTCCGGTGACGAGGGCTGATCCATGGCGGCACTCCTGAACGAGCGGAAGGTGACGTCGCCAGGAAGCCCGTCAGGGCGCCTCAAAACCGCTTCAAGTCCAGGTCAGAGGCGTGTCAAGACCGCTTCAAAGGCATGTCACCCCTGCCCACCCGCCCGCGAAATCGCCCGTCCTGATCCGGCGGTGGACCTGCTCGGACGTGCACCGCGAGTGGCATCCGCCGGCGCGCAGAAAGCTCGTATCCGGCGTGACGGTGTCTCTTGCCGACCTCGTTCGCGGAGTTAGGGCGTGTCCTGTAAGCGGTTGAGCTGGACCTCTGGTAGTTGTGCCCGGTGGTTGGTCGCGGTGAGTTGACGGAGAAGGCGTGGGCGGTGATC